>NZ_JADNJQ010000002.1:0-37565 GCF_015555045.1 Collinsella aerofaciens
GTCTCAAGAAGGAGTAACATCGGGACTTGCAGCGACGGACCTCAGGACACTCTTACACCACGTCTGCGCGCGCGACCGTCAGGCGTCCTACGGCGGAAAAATTGCAGACGTTTATCGGCTAAGTACTTGGACATATGTTGCGTAACACTACATATTTTGCAAATAAATAATGTTACAGGACTTGTGACAGTACTCATATTTGACGTTTTTTGCCCATAGCCCTTTATACCTAGGCAAATCGGCGGCAAAACGGGCTTCAAAGCGTCCTTCGCAAACAAAAACCGGGGCCCGCATGATGCGGACCCCGGCTCAATACCGTGACGATATGTCAGTTACGCCCTACACGTAGAACAGGATGTCGTCGTAGGTCGGGACCGGCCAGTAGTCGGCTGCCACGATCTCCTCCATGGCGTCCACGGCGGCACGCAGCGCATCCATAGCGGGAACGACCTCGTGCGCGTACACGTTGGCCTGCTCCTGGCCATCGAGGGCCTCAGCCTTCTGATGCACGGCGTCGAGCGCCTTGATGGAGTCGTTGATGGTGGTGATACCGTTGCAGAGCTTGTTGAGCGTGTTCTGCTCGCACTGCATGGCGGCCTCGGCACCGGCGGCACGAATAGTCTCAAGGCCCTTAGCGACCTTGGTGGCATAGGCGGTAATGACCGGGCGATAGGTACGACGCGCCTCGCGAACCATCGTGGTGGCCTCGATGTTCATGAGCTTGTTGTACTTCTCGAGCTTGCAGTCGTAGCGGCACTGAGCCTCGGCCTTGGTCAGGACACCCGTCTCCTCAAAGAGCGCGATAGCCTTTTCGGAAACAAAGGCGGGCAGGGCGTCGGCCGTGGTCTTGTTGTTGGCAAGACCACGCTTCTCGGCCTCAACGGGCCACTCGTCGGAGTAGCCGTCACCGGAGAACAGGATGCGCTGGTGGTCGGTCAGGACCTTCTTGCAGTACTCGAGCGCGGCGTCCTGGAACTCATCCTCGGGCGTACTCTCAAGCGCGTCGGCGAAGGACTTGAGCGACTTGGCCACGGCGGCATCGAGCACCAGGTTGGAGTCGGAGACGTTCTGCTCGGAGCCGCAGGCACGGAACTCGAACTTATTGCCGGTGAAGGCAAACGGGGAGGTGCGGTTGCGGTCGGTGTTGTCCTGCATCAGCTTGGGCAGGGTATCGGCGCCCAGGTCGAGCACGCCGCGCGTGGCATGGACGGAAGCCTTGCCATCGATGATCTTCTCGACGACCTCGGTAAGCTGGTCGCCCAGGAAGATGGACATAATCGCCGGAGGAGCCTCGTTGGCGCCCAGACGATGATCGTTGCCGGCCGAGGCAACGGAGGCACGCAGGAGCTCCTGATAGTTATCGACGGCCTCGATCACCGCGGTGAGGAAGACGATGAACTGCAGGTTGTCGAGCGGAGTGTCGCCCGGATCGAGCAGATTCTCGGATTCGGTGCCAAGCGACCAGTTGTTGTGCTTGCCCGAGCCGTTGATGCCCTCGAAGGGCTTCTCGTGCAGCAGGCAGACCAAGTCGTGGCGGGAGGCGATGAGCTTCATCTTCTCCATCATGACCAGATTCTGGTCGATGGCCTCGTTGACCTCGCCATAGACAGGGGCGAGCTCATGCTGGCAGGGAGCGACCTCGTTGTGCTTGGTCTTGGCGGGAATGCCAAGCGCCCACAGCTCATCGTCCAGGTCCTTCATATAGGCCGAGACGGTGGGGCGGATAGCGCCAAAGTAGTGCTCCTCGAGCTCCTGGCCCTTGCAGGGAGCAGCACCAAAGAGGGTGCGACCGGTGATGACCAGGTCCTTGCGCTTGCGATAGGCGTCCTTCTTGATCAGGAAGTACTCCTGCTCGTCGCCCACGGAAGGAACGACCTTCTTGGGGGTCTTGCCAAACAGCGCCAAAACGCGCTTAGACTCACGCGAGAGCGCGGTCATGGAGCGCAGCAGCGGGGTCTTCTTGTCCAGGGCCTCGCCCGTGTAGGAGCAGAAAGCCGTGGGGATGCACAGGACATCGTCCTTGATAAAGGCGGGGCTGGTGGGATCCCAAGCGGTGTAGCCACGGGCCTCGAAGGTGGCACGCAGGCCGCCGTTGGGGAAGCTGGAGGCGTCCGGCTCGCCCTGGATGAGGTTCTTGCCCGTAAACTTGGTAATGGCGGTGCCGTCGTGGTTGGGCTCCAAGAAGCTGTCGTGCTTCTCGGAAGTAATGCCCGAAAGAGGCTGGAACCAGTGCGCGTAGTGCGTCGCGCCCTTGGAGATGGCCCAGACCTTCATGGCATGGGCAACGGCGTTGGCCACATCCAGGTCGAGCGGCTCACCGCCCTCGAGGGTTGCAGCAAGGCGCTTCCAAATGTCCTTGGGGAGGTAGTCCTTCATGACTTCCTCAGAGAACACCATGGTCCCGAAGCGGTCAGTAAGTTCGGCCATACGGAACTCCCTTCGTATCGGCACCGCGTGAGAAGCGGTGTTGATTACTAACGAACGAGTCATAGCTTAGACTCGCCGTGTTTCCGCGACATTACCGTTATGTTGCCGTCGCGAAACCAATCAATGAGGTTACCCTATCGAGGCGGCGTTGCCACCCTCAACAGCCAATCAACTGTATAAATAGCAGACCTCTCCCCATGGTTTAAGGGTAGTCAATTTGGGATGGAGCTCTATTAACTGGTATTTTGCATCAGATACCAGTCTTTATAGTCCGTGCCTAGATTAGCCGCTCTGTTATAGAGAAAGCCGATAGCAAGGCATC
The DNA here is from genome assembly GCF_015555045.1 of Collinsella aerofaciens. GTDB lineage: Bacteria > Actinomycetota > Coriobacteriia > Coriobacteriales > Coriobacteriaceae > Collinsella > Collinsella aerofaciens_W. The sequence continues at coordinate 2,750 of NZ_JADNJQ010000002.1, forward strand.
TTTGATTGGTATCCTCAAATAGCGAATGAAACTCCACCGTGGCACAGTGGTGCTGTAGAATCCTTACAACACATCACACTATTACGTATCTAGAGGAGCACGATATGCGCGTCGACGAGGTTTTTAAGCAGGCAGCATCCCAGGACACCGCGCCCATTTCGTTTGAGATGTTCCCGCCCAAGGGCGAGCTGACCCTCGACACGGCTCGCGAAGTGGCAGGCAATCTGTGCAAGCTTTCGCCGAGCTTTGTCTCGGTCACCTGCTCGGCCGGCGGCTCGGGCAACGGCGCCACCACCGCCCCCATCGCGCATATGATTACGAGCGAATTCGATACACCCTCGGTGGCACACCTTACCTGCGTGGGCCGCTCGCACGCCGATATCGCCGCCAAGATCGACGAGTATCGCACCGCCGGCGTGGAAAATATCCTGGCCCTGCGTGGCGATCTCCCTGCCGGCGCAACCGAGGACGACAAGCCCGCCTCCGACTACGCCTACGCCCGCGACCTCATCCCCGAGCTCGTCGACGCCGGCTTTTGCGTGGGCGCCGCAGCCTACCCCGAGGGCCACATTGCCTGTGAGGATCTCAACCTCTCGGTCGAACACCTCAAGCAAAAACAGGACGCCGGCGCAAGCTTCTTTGTGACGCAGCTCTTCTTTGATAATGAGTGCTTCTACCGTTTTCGCGAGCTTGCCGACAAGGCCGGCATCACCGTGCCCATTACCGCGGGCATCATGCCGTTTATGGGCAAGTCGCAGATCAGCCGCATGGTCTTTATGTGCGGCGCGTCGCTGCCCTCCCCCGTCATCAAGATTCTCGCCAAGTACGAGAACGACCCCGAGAGCCTGCAGGCAGCTGGTGTAGATTATGCAGCCCGCCAGCTTTGCGACCTCAAGGAGCACGGCGCTGACGGCCTGCACCTGTACACTATGAACCGTCCTGCGATCGCCGCGACCATTATGGAGCGCCTGGGGTAATGGAAAAACCGCACATCGATACAATCGCTGTCGAAGTGCCGGCCGACCTTGCGTCGCCGGCGCTCTACCGTATCAATGCTGCGCACCATCCCCGTGTCGACCGTGCCGAGATGCTGCGGTATCTGGGTTACGGCGGCCAGCAGATTGAGCCCGAGCTGTCGCAGCGTATTGAGCTTGTGGTCGAGCGTCTGGAATTGGACATTGAGCCCCGTGGCGTGCGCCGCGTGTTTGCCGTCGATGCCACGGGTGTGGACGAGCAGGGAGAACCTTGCATTCGCCTGGTTGGCACCAACGTTGAGCTGCGCGGTCGCGATATCTATCGACATCTCAAAGACGCCCGCTTTGCCGCACTCATGGCATGCACCCTCGGCATGGACGCCGAGCGTCGCCTGCGCACCACGGGAGCCCAACATCCCCTGGAGGGCGCCGTGCTCGACGCCGCGTGCTCCGCTTACGTGGAAGCCGCCGTTGAGCAAATGGACCAGCAGGTCAAGACGGACGCCGCCGTTCATGGGCTCGCCGGCAACTGGCGCTTTAGTCCCGGCTACGGCGACTGCCCGCTCTCGGCCCAGCGCTCGATCGTCAATGCGCTCAACGCCACGCGGCTCATCGGTCTGACCGTCACACCCACCAGCCTACTCATGCCCACCAAGAGCGTGACCGCGGTGATCGGTCTGTTCGAAGGCGAAGTCCACGACGCCCAGAGCCGCCCCACCTGCAATATCTGCCGCATGCGCGAGCACTGCCGCTTCCGCGCCGCCCACACCACCTGCTATTCCAGCCATTAGGAGCCCTCGATGTTTACTCCGCTTATCACTCATGATTCTGACGGCACTGCATTGGCGGCACCTGTTGATGCCGCACGTCGCAACGGTGCCACGTACAAGACGCGCACGATCGACGATCTGCGCATTAAGGACGATCGCCTGCGTGCGGCCATCGATGGCACGGGACACCTGCTGTTCGACGGCGGCATGGGCACCATGTTGCAGGCCGCTGGCATGAAGGCGGGCGCCCTGCCCGAGCTGCTCAACTTTGAGGAACCCCAGGTCATTACCGACATTCAGCGCCAGTACGTCGAGGCTGGCTGCGACGTGATCACCGCCAACACCTTTGGCGCCAACGCCCACAAGCTCGACGGCGCCGCCACCGTGGCAGACGTCTTTGCCGCCGCTGTCGCCTGCGCCCGCGAGGCCGGCGCCCGCTACGTCGCCGGCGATATCGGCCCCATCGGCGCGCTGCTTCGTCCCTTAGGCACCCTCAGCTTTGACGAGGCCTATGACCTCTTTGCCGAGGAAGTGCGCGCCGGCGTCGATGCGGGCGTGGACCTCTTTATTATCGAGACTATGACCGACCTGGCCGAGATCAAGGCGGCCGTCCTCGCCTGTCGCGAAAACTCCGACCTGCCCGTCTTTGCCACCATGACCTTCGAGGAAGACGGTCGCACCTTCCTGGGCACGAGTCCCGAGGTGGCCGCCATCACGCTCGATGCCATCGGCGCCGACGTTTTGGGCATCAACTGCAGCCAGGGACCGGCCGAGCTCCGGGGGCTCGCCGCACGTATGCTCACCGTTACCGATAAGCCCATTATGGTGCAGGCCAACGCGGGACTACCCCATGTGGACGACGACGGCAACACCGTCTTTGATATCCAAGCCCCCGAATACGCCGAGGCCGTCGCCGGCATGATCGCCGACGGCGTGAGCGTCGTGGGCGGCTGCTGCGGCACCACGCCGGCGCACATGGCGGCCCTGCGCACGCTTATCGACAACCACACGCCCAGCCCGCGCCGCCGCAAGCCCAGCATGTCGGTCACGAGCGCCCAAACGGTCGTGGACCTTCCCTGCGACGGCCACAAGATCGCCGTCATCGGCGAGCGCATCAACCCCACCGGCAAAAAGCGCCTGCAGCAGGCCCTGCGCGACGGCGACCTGGACTACGTTGTGAGCCAGGGCATCAGCCAGCAGGAACAGGGCGCCGACATTCTGGACGTCAACGTGGGCCTGCCCGAGATCGACGAGGTCAAGATCATCCAACAGGCGACCGAACAGCTCCAGGGCTCCACGCTGCTGCCGCTGCAGATCGACTCCACCGACCCCGCAGCCGTCGAGGCCGCCGTGCGCCGCTACGCCGGCAAGCCCATCATCAACTCGGTCAATGGCAAGCAGCAGATCATGGATGAGATCTTTCCGCTGGTCGCCCACTACGGCACCAACGTTGTCGGCCTTACGCTCGACGAAGGCGGCATCCCCGATACCGCCGAGGCCCGCTTCGCCATCGCCGAGCGCATCGTGGCCGAGGCCGCCCGCTACGGCATCGGCCCGGACCGCATCCTCATCGACTGTCTGGTCATGACCGCCTCGACTAATCAACGCCAGGCTGAGCAGATCCTACGCGCCATGTCCCTGTGCAAGGAGCGTCTGGGCGTCAAATGCGCGCTCGGCGTGTCGAACATCAGCTTTGGCCTGCCTGCCCGCCCGCTGCTGGGTTCGGTCTTTTTGGCCGCCGCCTTCGGCGCGGGCCTGGACGCCCCCATCATGAACCCGGGCTCCAAGCGCTTTATGGATACCGTCTACAGCTATCGCGTCCTGAGCGTTGAAGACGAGGGCTCGACCGGATACATCGAGCGCTATGCCGGCTGGACCGATCCGTACAAGATCGCCGCCAACCCGGCAGCGGCTCAGGCCGCATCGAGTGATGCCGCGCCTGCTGCTGGCACCGCCGGCACTGACGGCAACGACGACCCGATTCGTCGAATGGTCGTCTCGGGCCGCAAAGGCGAGATCGCTGCCGAGACCGAGCGTCTGCTGACAGACCACGACGCTATGGACCTCATCAACAATCACTTTATCCCCGCCCTCGACGAGGTTGGCGTCCTCTTTGACCAGGGCAAGTTCTTCTTGCCGCAGCTTATGGCCTCGGCCGAAGCCGCACGCGTGGGCTTCGACACCATCAAGCGCCTGATGCCCGCCGGCGAGATTGCCGACAAGGGCAAGATCTGCGTGGCCACCGTCAAGGGCGATATCCACGATATTGGCAAGAACATCGTCAAGATGCTGCTCGATAACTACGGCTACACCGTCTTTGACCTAGGCCGCGACGTCGACCCACAAGAGGTACTCAAGACCGTCAAGGAGCGCGATATCAAACTCGTCGGCCTCTCGGCACTTATGACTACCACCGTCGTGGCCATGGAAGAGACCATCAAGCTGCTTCATGCCGAGGTGCCGGGCGTCAAGATCATCGTAGGCGGCGCCGTACTCACCCCCGAATACGCCAAGCAGATCGGCGCGGACTACTACGCCAAGGACGCCGCCGAGAGCGCTCGTATCGCCGAAGAAGTCTTCGGACAGTAACACAACGGAAACAACCGAGCACCAAAACGTGCCGCATGCGCCACTTGGCACGTGCGGCACGTTAGAATAGATAAGACTATGCTCGTTTTGGCAGATAGGAGCGCAAGGATGGCGATCACGCCCGCAGAAATCGCGGAAACCCGCGGCATGGTTGAGGAGCAGAACCTCGACATCAGGACCATCACCATGGGTGTTTCGCTCATGGGTTGCGGTGACGAGAACCTCGACCGCATGTGCACGAAGATCTACGACCACGTGACGCACACGGCTGAGCATCTGGTCGAGACCGCCGAGAACCTCGAGCGCGAGTACGGTATCCCCATCGTCAACAAGCGCGTTTCCGTCACCCCGGTGGCGCAGATCGCCGCATGCTGCAAGGATGAGGACCTCACCCCCATCGCGCATGCCCTCGACCGCGCGGCCGAGACGCTCGGCATCGACTACCTGGGCGGCTTCTCCGCACTCGTCCAGAAGGGCATCGGCGACGCCGACCGCCGCGTCATCCAGTCCATCCCCCAGGCGCTCGCCACCACGAGCCGCGTCTGCTCCAGCGTCAACGTCGCCAGCCTGCGCGCCGGCATCAACATGGACGCTGTGCTCATGGCCGCCCAGACCATCATCGATGCCGCCAAGCTCACGGCCGACCAGGATTCCGTTGGCGCCTCCAAGTTTGTCTGCTTTGCCAACATGGTCGAGGACTCCCCGTTTATGGCGGGCGCCGTCCACGGCGGTGGCGAGGCCGACGCCGTCATCAACGTTGGCGTCTCGGGCCCCGGCGTTATGGCTGCTGCCTTGGAGACGCTCCCCGACTCCGCCTCGATGATGGAGGTTGCCGAGAAAATCAAGCAGACCGCCTTTAAGATCACCCGCGCCGGCGAGCTCATGAGCCGTGAGGCAGCCCGCCGCCTGGGTGTCGAGAAAGGCATTGTCGACCTGTCGCTGGCTCCCACGCCTGCCATCGGCGACTCCGTTGCCCGCATCCTCGAGATCATCGGCGTGGGCACCTGCGGTGGCCCCGGCACGACCTGCGCGCTCGCCATGCTCAACGATGCCGTCAAGAAGGGCGGCGTCATGGCCAGCTCCAGCGTGGGCGGTCTCTCCGGCGCCTTTATCCCCGTGTCCGAGGATGCCGGCATGATCGCCGCCGTCGAGGCCGGTGCGCTTTCGCTCGAGAAGCTCGAGGCCATGACCTGCGTGTGCTCCGTTGGCCTGGACATGATTGCCATCCCCGGCGACACCCCGGTCGAGACCATCGCCGGCATCATCGCCGACGAGATGGCCATCGGCGTCATCAACAACAAGACCACGGCCGTCCGCGTGATTCCCGCCATTGGCAAGGGCGTGGGCGACTGCGTCGAGTACGGCGGCCTGTTCGGCCGTGCGCCCATCATGCCGGTGAACCCCAACGCCGGCACCGTGCTTGCCCACCGCGGTGGACGCTTCCCGGCGCCGCTGAACTCGCTGAAAAACTAGCTGAGGGGGACTGGCGAGGAGCCCCGGGGAGGGCAAATATATAAGGTCGCCTGCTCGAACAGTCCTGACTCGCACGGAGAGCACATTAAGTGCTCTCCGGCTCGTGCGGAACTCGCGATCGACCTTATATATTTGCCCTCCCCGGGGCTCCCGCACAACGGGACCTCGGTTGGGTTCTATCCCGGTTGCAGTCGCTTCGCTCCTGCACCACTTGACTGGTGCGGTGGTTTGGCGTTGGGACGGTTCTTTTTCTGATATATGCTGGTTGCGGCTCTTCTTTTTGGGGGGAGTCGCTTTTTTGTTGCTAGGAGGTTGGCCCGTGGTTGATGGGGATGCTCGCTCTGAGCTTCTTTCTGCAGATTGGAATGGCGAATGGATACGCTTGCAAGCTGATCGGCGGCGGGCTGATGATTCTTTTGAGTGGGATAAGCGGGCTCGGCATTTTCGGCCGCTTGAGACTGCTCCGTATGCCCGGGACTTTATGAAGCTGTTGGCGTTAAAGCCTGGTGAATCCGTGCTCGATATGGGGTGTGGGGCTGGGTCGATTGCTATTCCGCTTGCTCAGGCTGGGCATTCCGTGATTGCTGCCGACTTCTCTCCTGCCATGTTGGGCACGCTTGATGCCGGCATTGAGTACTATGAGCTCGAGGATCGCATTACGCCGCTTGAGCTTGCTTGGGATGATGATTGGGATTTGGTTGGCCCGGTCACGAAAGCGGTAGATGTTGCCTTTGCCAGTCGGTCGGTTACGACGACCAATCTAAAAGGTGCGCTTGCCAAGCTTGATCGTACGGCTCGTCGGCGTTGTGCTGTCACGATGGTCGCCAACTCCAGCCCGCGCTATGACCTGCACCTGATGAACGCCATCGGCGCCTCGGTTACCTGCAGTAATGGCTTTGTGTATGCTTTTAATATCCTCATTCAGATGGGTGCCCTGCCGCAGGTTACGTACTTTGAATCGCCTCGTCGCGATACCTTCGATAGCCTTGAAGCGGGCGTAGCAGATTTTTCCCGTATGCTCGAGCATGGCAACGAGGATAAGGTCGACCGTCTGCGCGACTACATCGCCCAGCACATGATTGAGAACCCCCATGCCGGTGAGCCGGGCTCCAAGGGTGTGCCGCAGGGACGCTATATGCTCGACCACGTCCGCAAGGTCCGTTGGGCGTTTATTGCATGGGAGCCGGTCTCTGCGCCCCGCTCATAGCCTGTTCGCAGCCCACGCCGCCCACTCACTCGGCATCCGCATTCTTTTTGAACTGGGCAAACGCGCTCCACACCGCGCCGTTCCTGCGCTATCGTGGGACAGCTCACGTAGATTAAGGCCCCATTGCGGGGCGCCCCATACATAGAAAGCGAGAACCCATGGCACTGACAGGAGCACAGGTCAAGCAGCTTCGCAGCATGGCCCATCACCTCAACCCCGCCATCATCATCGGCAAGTCCGATGTCAACGAGGGCACCGTCGAGCAGACGGTCGCCTACCTGGAGAAGCACGAGCTCGTTAAGTGCTCCGTGCTCGATGGCTCCAGTCTTTCCGCCCGCGAAGCCGCCGAAGAGCTCGCCGAGCGCTGCCACGCCGAGGTCGTCCAGGTCATCGGCCGCAAGTTCTCGCTGTATCGCGAGTCCTCGCGCAAGGATATCGAGAAGATCAAGCTCGTCTAAGAGCCAATGATCCGGCGAGCCAACACATAGCAAGCTTACGGGTGCCCAAGTACTTCGGGCGCCCGTTTTTTATCGCTCGACCAACACGCGATTGAGCCGCCCCTCCACTAAGCGCTCGTATAGACGCCGCGTCTCGGGCTCGGGCACGCCATTGACCTGCTCCCTTAGATGGTGCATATGCCCGCTGTACAGCTCGACGATATCGCGCCGCCGCCCCGCCGCACTGTAGACGCGCATGGCGCAGCGCACCATATCCTCACGCGCCGTTTCCTGCCGAAGCCCCGACTCCGCCAGCCAAATCGCCGACTGCAGATCGTTTTCTTCTAGAGCGGCATTTGCTCCCTTAATCATGCAATCGATGTACTTTGACTGCATAATGCGTCGCATACGCAAAAAGTAGGTGGGATTACAGCCATTGGGAACATACAGCGGTCCGGCATAAAGCTGCTCAATCTTAAGGCACAGCTCAACTAAATGGGGCCCGCGCGCACCCGTGCGATTTCCCAAAACCTCGCGGCTTATCTGGTCAAACAGCCGTACATCGGTCTTGACGTAGTCGCCGTTGAGTCCGATGCATTCATTTTGGATGAGCACACATGACTTGCCATCCGGCGTCGGTCCCAAAGCCGACCGCAAGCGCGATATCGTCGAGTACAGGTTGTTGCGGGCGCTATTGAACTCGGCATGGGGCCACAGCTCCATGGCCAGCGTCTCGCGGTCGACGAGCGCATCCATGCCCAGTGCAAGCCGCTCGGCAAGTGTCGCCGCCTTCTTGCGGCGCCACATTTTGTCCGTGATGGGAAATCCGTCGCGCTCGGCGCGAAACGCACCAAACATGCGAATCTCGATATGGTCGATAGTATCAACGGCTTCAACCTCGCCGGCCTGGAACAGGCGCTCGCCCTCTCCTTCCAAATCGTCGCGCAGCGAGTACCGCGACAGCTCGCGCACGGGAAGCTTCTTGCGTATCCTGCCCGCCGGCTCGCCCAGACAATGCATGGCAAGGCGCGCAAAGAGCCGATACGATGGCTCTAGAATCCCCGCACGATTCATGGACATCCAGGCCGCAAGATCGCTGTCTCGGCCCGCACAGGCCAAATGCAGCGCCACCATCCAGGCCTCCGCTCCACCAACCTGCGTCTGGCTTATATCGAGCAACTCCGCTTCCTCGCGCACCGAAACCATCGAGGTGTTACGCAGATATGCCGCGCGCTCCAGCAGCAATGCGTTATCGCGCATGTACGCAATCGACTCCTCGGCAAGTTTGAGCACTTGGACCGCACGGAACTTTGCATTAACCGGCCGTCCCTCTGCCAGCGACTGCCAGCCTTCTAGCAACAGCCCAAACAGCTGAATCTGGTTGTCGCGCATGCGCACGGCAAAACGATCGAGCTCGTTGAACGCCGCGTCGTCGGTTACCGGCAAGCCGGAAAGGAGCCGCCGTGCCGCCAACACCATGCGCACCCAGATAGCCATCGCCTTAAGCCCACGTACGTCGAGCGCCTCCCGCACCACCGTCATCTCGTCGTCGCGCTCGTCGGTTCCCGCAAACGACCCGTCAAAGAGCTCCACCAGCATGCTATCGGCCCGTATAACAATCCCCGCGATGTCGAGCTCGCAGTCGTAGGCCTTGCTCGTTTTGAGCTGTTGTAGAACGCCGCCGTCATTTCCCCGCTCGGTCAGACAGCGTTTGACCTCGATATGCGCAGACAACATATCGAGTGCGGTATGGGATGTCTCGATTTCTGGCACGGCCAGGTTCGTAGGGAGCCCAAGCCCGTTGTCCCCATAGCAAACAGCCGTCAGCGTCTGGGCCACCCTCCATGAAACAGGGTCTATTTCGCAGGCCGCCCGTTCGCCCCCGCGTTCGACGACCGATGCCATATAGCGAGCGAGCTTTGTATTGGACACGCTGACCGCTGCCAGATATACGCCAAGCGCTTCGGCAGGCGTTGGCTCTGGAGCCGGATCGTCGGCATCGATCGTGCCCAGCGCCGCTCGGCAGATATCGGCCCCGTGCCCCGTCAGAGCCAGATCGACCCCATACTGCCCAGCAAGTTCAAGGACCGCTTCACGGTCCAAAAAGGCGTCCGCCAGGCCCATCGCCGCATCGCATCGGCCCGCCTTAAGCAAAATCCGGGCCGCCCTCGGAACAAGTTCGGGGCGAACCTCGGCCACCAACTTACGCAAGCGCAAGCGTCCGTTATCCTCCGTGCCCAGACACGTAAAACTCCGCTCGGCGGGATCCAAGCCAAAGATCGGGTAGTCGCGCACAAAATAGGACTGGTCGACCATCGACAGCCTCACCCCGCAAGCCTCGAGTTCTGCGATATTGCCCTCGCCCATCAAAACCATGAGACATGCCACGCGAAACAGCGCATTATTGTCGAGCGAAGCCAGATCGACAAGTGCCGCGCCATATACGTTGACAATCTCGTTTTCGAGCAGACCGGCTACGTCACCTTGGCCATACAGACCCGTCTGCAATGCCGAGACGAGCTCGGGCACGCCCTGCGTGAGCTGATAAAAGTCAAGCGATGTGCTGATCGAAAACGCCGATGCCCACGCCGAATACTCATAGGCATGCACCTTGAGCATCTGCGCATTGATCTTAACCGAATCGCCCAGCCCATGAATCAGCTGACGATTTGAAGGACGGCAGGAGATAAAGACCCCTACCCCCATAGCGCGCAGCCCACGAATCCTGTCGATGAGGTCTTCGGTATCGTGCTGATCGAGGTTTGGCACATTATCAATCGCGATAAGGGAGTGCGGTTTGTCTTTGAGTTCTTCGGTAACCACCTCGAGCTGCATAAACACCTCGCGCCCAATGGCGCGATCGGCCTCGATAATCCGCACGGGGCCTCGCGTCGGGTCGCATTTAACCTCATGGGTGTACTGCAGCAGCACCGAGGTCTTCCCAAACCCGTCGGGCGCATAAAGAACCACGATGCCGGCCTTTCGGCCCTTGGCGATAAGCTCATTCATCAAGCGTTCGCGTCGCACCATATAGCCTCCGCCCAGCGGCATCAGCTCGAGGTCGTCTATACCGCTCAAATCGTTTACCATGCCCGCTCCTCAACTCGACCGTATGGACACTGTAGCCGCAAGACCATACAAGCCGCGCTATGAATAGAGCGACCTTGTGTTTTAGGTTGTCTTTTGGTACGCAAGCGGCAAGTTTTTGTACAGCGAGGGCCGATTGTTATTAATCCCCCGACTAATCGGTCTTTAAGCAGGTAAATGAGCTTGTCAGCTTGTCCCATCTAAGCGGCAGTGTAACGCAGATGAACAAGGTTCAGCCATGTCATTCAACTCGCCTAGCACCCGCTACCGTCTACGACCTTCTAGTGGCATTTTTGCATAGAATCTGATATGGAATGAATCAAGCTGTTGGACATCCGGTATTCGTCAAGCTTACGGCAAGTTTTTGGTCAAGTGGACAGAAAGGGATAGCAAAAAGGCCCCCGCAAAGCGGAGGCCTTAGGCAAGGTTATGTCGAGCCGCAGGATTCGCGCTACTCGCAGAGCGAAAGAGCGGCCTCGTCGGCAACGACAACGCAGTTGGTGTGCAGCTGCAGGATCGAAGCCGGGCACTCGGGTGTAACCGGACCATAGCACATGTCATGCACGGCCTGAGCCTTGGCCTCGCCGTTGGCGACGACCAGGATCATGCGGGCATACATGATGGTCTGGGTACCCATGGTGTAGGCCTGACGGGGAACATCGTCGATGCTGTCGAACAGGCGGCTGTTGGCCTGAATGGTGCTCTCGGTGAGGTCGACACAGTGCGTGCCCTTGGAGAAGTGGTCATCGGGCTCGTTGAAGCCGATGTGGCCGTTGTTGCCAATGCCGAGCAGCTGCAGATCCGGGTAACCGGCGTCGGCGACGATCTTGTCGTACTCAGAGCAGGCAGCGGCGGCGTCGGGGTTGGAACCGTCGGGAACATGCGTGTTGTTCAGGTCGATGTTGATGTGATCGAAGAAGTTCTCACGCATGAAGTAGTGATAGCTCTGGGGATCGTCGTGCGAAAGGCCGCGATACTCGTCCAGGTTGTAGGTGCTGACCTCGGCAAAGTCAACGTCACCCTTCTTGTACCAAGCAGCGAGCTGCTTGTAGGCACCGATCGGGGTGGAGCCGGTGGCAAGGCCCAGCACACAGTCGGGCTTGAGGATAACCTGGGCCGAGATGATATTAGCGGCCTTGCGGCTCATATCCTCGTAGTCTTTAGCTTTAATGATCTTCATTACGCGTCCTTTCTCGTACAAGAGAGGCAAGGCTCCCTTACAAGCACTTGCCCGCGGCCCGCGTCGGCCGCAACCAACGTGTGCGGCCACCAGGGCGAGGTCGCGTAATGTATGTGTCTCGTGTCTAACCGCGTCGAGGCCCCTGCCCGTCCACGGTGACCCAAAGCCTTTTAGCTTCGGACAACTCCCATCTTGCCACTGAGGGCGTCCTCTTTCAAGGGCGCCCTCCGTAAACGTGTTTGAATTGTAGACTAATGGCCACGTGCACTTGCTAGCGCTCGCGAGCAACGATGAGCTGGTCCATCTCTTCGACATGCACGCCAACGGAGCCCTTGATGCTCGAGAACTCAACGGAGTTGCATACCAAGATGGGAACCGTCACATCGTAGCCCTCGGCAGCAATTGCCTCGCGATCGAACTCAATGAGTACATCGCCCTTATGGACGATGTCACCCACTTGCGCATGTACGGTAAAGTGCTTGCCCTCGAGCTGAACAGTGTCCAAACCAACGTGGATGAGCACGTCCAAGCCATCGACCGTGTTAAGCGCTACGGCGTGTCCCGTGGGAAAAATAGCCTCGACCTTGGCGTCAGCCGGTGCAATCACACGCGTTCCGGTGGGCTGAATCGCCACGCCCTGGCCCAAAAGGCCGGTGGCAAACGTCTGATCGTTTACCTCAGAGAGCGGAATGACGTCGCCCGAGATGGGAGCATCCAGCGTAAGGACTCGACCACGCATACCAAAAGACCTTAGGACTTTAGTGAACATGCTCCCCCTCGGACATACCAATCAATCAAAATAACCTTAACAGTTTACCACTTGGCAACGGTTTTTGACCATTAGGGAAGTTCGCGCTTGACAACCTCGACGATGTCGTCGACAACGCGCTGGGTCAGCTCGTGCGTCTCGGCCTCGGCCATCACGCGGACCAGCGGCTCGGTACCGCTCGGGCGCACCAGAATGCGGCCGCGGCCGTCAAGCTCCTTCTCGGCAGCAGCGACGGCATCCCAGATGGGCTGGCAATCGTCCAGACCAGCCTTGTTGTCGGAATGCACGTTGACGAGCACCTGCGGGTACTTCTTCATGATGCCGGAAAGATCGGTGAGGGTACGACCGGTGCGCTTGAGCACGGCCAGCAGCTGCAAAGCCGTCACCAGGCCGTCACCGGTGGTGTTGTGCTCCAGGAAGATGATGTGGCCGGACTGTTCGCCGCCGATGACGGCGCCGTCCGCGAGCATACGCTCAAGAACATAACGGTCGCCCACGGCGGTCTGAACCATCTCGAAGCCCTGCTCCTTCATAGCGATGGAGAAGCCCAGGTTGCACATGACGGTCGAGACGATCTCGGAGTTGGCGAGCTTGCCGCGAGCGGCAAGGTCAGAACCGCAGATAGCCAGGATGTAGTCACCGTCGATCTCATTGCCCTCGCTGTCCACGAACAGCACGCGATCGGCGTCGCCGTCGTGGGCCAAGCCGATATCGGCGTGGGTACGCAGCACGAGCTCGCGCAGGGGCTCAAGGTGCGTAGAGCCGCACTCGACGTTGATGTCGGTGCCGCAATAATCGGTGTTGATGGCGTGGACCGTGGCGCCCAGGCGCTGCAGCGCGGCGGGCGTGGTCTGGCAGGAAGCACCGTGACCGCAGTCGACGGCAACGACCAGGCCATCGAGCCTCAGGCCATCAAGCGTATCGATGGCATGATCGACATATGCCTTGCGGGCATCCTTCATCTTGATGATGTGGCCCACGCCGGCACCGGTCGGCAGCGTGTCGGCAGCCATGGCTTCCTCGGACATGACCCAGGCGCTGACCTCTTCCTCGACAGCATCGGGAAGCTTCATGCCCTTGCGGCTAAAGAACTTGATGCCGTTGAACTCCGGCGGATTATGCGAAGCAGAGATGACGATGCCGCCGTCGAGCTCGTTTTGAACGGTGAGCAGGGCCACGGCCGGCGTGGGGATGACGCCGCAGCAATGCGGGCGGCCGCCCTCGGCCATAATGCCGGCGGTCAGAGCGCTCTCGAGCATGGTGCCCGAAAGACGCGTGTCGCGGCCGATGCAGATATCCGGACCAAGAAACTTGGTCGCCGCGCGGCCCAGGCGAAACGCGAGGTCGCACGAGAGGCCGGCATTGGCGACGCCACGAACGCCGTCGGTACCGAAGATGTTCTGGGGCATAGGATCGCTCCTTCCCTAGCAGGCGATATGCAACCGCCCGCCCTAGTCGAAAAAGAAAAGCGGGACCCGCCGAGGAATCGGCAGGCCCCGCTTGTACATTGTATCTCGAAAGGAGATAAAACCTTAGCGCTTGGAGAACTGGGGAGCGCGGCGGGCCTTCTTGAGGCCGTACTTCTTGCGCTCGACCACGCGAGCATCGCGCGTAAGGAAACCGGCCTTCTTGAGGTCAGCACGGTAGTCGCCAGCGTTCAGAAGAGCGCGAGCGATGCCCAGGCGCAGAGCGCCGGACTGACCGGAGATGCCGCCGCCATCGCACAGAGCGATAACGTCGAACTGACCGGCGGTGTCGGTCACCTTGAAGGGAGCAAGGGCGTTCTCAACGAGCTGATGACGGCCGAAATACTGCTCGGCGTCACGCTTGTTGATGGTCACCTTGCCGGTGCCGGGGACGAGACGGACGCGGGCGACGGCGTTCTTACGACGGCCGGTACCCTGGTAGACAACGGTGTTCTCAGCCATCTTTAAGCCTCCAGCTCAATCTTCGTGGGGTTCTGGGCAGCATGCGGATGCTCGGTGCCAGCGTAGACCTTAAGCTTGGTCATCTGGGCACGGCCGAGGGTGGTCTTGGGCAGCATACCGCGAACGGCGCGCTCGATAACCTTCTCCGGGTGCTTCTCCATAGCCTGGCGGAAGCTCTCAGCCTTGAGGCCGCCGTTGTAGCCGCTGTGGCGATAATAGGTCTTCGTGTCGGCCTTGTTACCGGTAAGCTGGACCTTATCGGCGTTGATGACGACAACGAAGTCGCCGCAGTCGCTGTTGGGCGTGAACTGGGGCTTGTTCTTACCGCGCAGGATCATTGCGATCTGGGTGGCAAGACGGCCCAGGACAGCACCATCGGCGTCGACGAGAACCCAGTTGCGCTGGACCTCGCCCTGCTTGGCGTAGTGAGTCGATTTCGAAATCACTTAGACTCCTCCATGTACAGTACGTGTTGTTACAGAGATTCACGGGGCTCTGCAAGTAACCCGTCCATATTACCCCGCTCGCCGTACGAGTCAACAGGTATTTTGGCTCCGACCAGAGTTTCTGCACATGTCATCCACGAGCCATAATTTTTCCAGCTCTTTAGCTGTTGTCATTTTTTGAGGGTTCGCCGTCGTTAGTGCTCAACGAACTCTTGGATTTCCGCGAGCAGGCGCTTTGCCTCCTGACGGCCCTGGATATACAGGTCCAAAAGCTTTGCCGGATCGTGCTCGACATGGCCGACCTCGACCGGCTTTTGCGGAGCGACGACCAACGCACGGCCCTCGCGCTCATACTTCCACAGGTGCATGCGCTGGATGTTGTAACGGTCGTGGCGCGTCTCGATAGCCTCGAGCAGGTAGGGGTAGTCGGCATAACGCGCACGCGCGGCCGGCAAAAACTCGTAGGGTTTTTTCTCGTACGAGCGGTCCTGCGTGACGATGACGACCGCACGGTCGAAGCCCGCCTCCTCGAGCACATGCTCGATGGGGATCGAATCGGCTACGCCACCGTCGACGTATTTGTGCCCGTCAATCTCGACCGGCGGCGTCACCAGCGGCAGCGAGGTCGAGGCACGCACGGCGTCGAGGTCGAGCACGGCGCTTTTGACCGGGAGGTACGTGGCGGTTCCAAAGAGCATGTCCGTCGCGACGGCGTACATCTCGATGGGGCTCGCGTCGAACGTCTCGTTGTCAAAGGGATCCAGGCGGTCCTGGACATCGTTGAAGATAAAGTCGTAGCCGACGATAGAGCCCGTGGACGCAAACGATGCGGCGCCCATGAAGCGGCTGTCGCTGCAGAAAGCCAGGTTGATGCGGTTGGCACGACCAATCTGATGCGACTTGTAGTTCACGCCGTTGAGGGCGCCGGCCGATACACCGTAGACAGCCGGAATCTCGACGCCGGCCTCCATGAGAACGTCGAGCACGCCCGCGGTAAATTGCCCGCGGAAGCTGCCGCCCTCCAAAACGAGCGCGACTTTGCCGGCGTTCTTTGCCTTATCTTCTGCAGTCATATTGACCTCCTGCGATTGCGTTTTGGCTTTCTTCTACCCAGTTTTGGGATGGCGAGCGCGCAGGTTTTTCGAGGCGGCAGGTGAAGCGGAAAGTGTGCCCCAGTTTGAGGCGGGATTCCGGGACGCGCTTTCCGCTTGGACTGCCGTTGGGAAAGCGCGTCCCGTTCTGAGCGCGGATTCCGGGATGAGCTTTCCGTCAACAGCCCATCCGGAAAATGCATCCCATTCTGAGCCGATATTCTGGGATGCAGTTTCCGTTGGACGACCGTTAGGAAAGCGCGTCCCACCCTGCGCTGCCGCGACGTTTTCCTAACGCCCGCGCCCTGCACAGAGTTCGATTCTCCGCGGGTGGGGGGGATCCGTTGGTGCGGGGGCATAGTTGGCAGAAATGCCGTCGGCAGCACATCTGTTTTGGGCTGGGGCTTTGCGCGGAGAATCCGCGTATTTGCTTCGCAAATCCGCACCGGCTTCGGCCGCCTGCCGGCGTCCTCGCCCGCGGGCTAAAAACGCTTACGCGTTTTCTTTACGCCCGCGCCCTGCACAGAGTTCGATTCTCCGCGGCAGGGGGCTTGCGTTGAAGCGAGGCATGGGCAGCCGGAGCTTAATCGGCATCGCACTCATATCTGGCTGGGGCGTTGCGCGGAGAATCCGCGTATTTGCTTCGCAAATCCGCACCGGCTTCGGCCGCCTGCCGGCGTCCTCGCCCGCGGGCTAAAAACGCTTACGCGTTTTCTTTACGCCCGCGCCCTGCACAGAGTTCGATTCTCCGCGGTATCTGTAAGTAATAAAAAAGCAGGTAGAGACACTTCTCTACCTGCTTGTAACTATTGGTGGAGGCGCGGAGAATCGAACTCCGGTCCACGAAAGCCCCCTGATTGGCATCTCCAAGCTCAGTCGCTGGTTTTGTCTCGGACGCTTTGCGCGCAGCGACACGCTCGCGGCGTCCTAACCGGTTCGGTCTTAGCCTGCGCCATACCGATTACGTGCGCAGGAGCATTCCCCTAACATGACGTCGCGCCGGTGTCGGGGAAATCACCGGGTTGACGCGCCGCTATAAACTAAGCAGCGAGAGCCATAGGCTCAAAAGAAGAGTTGTTGTCAATTCAATTTGACGGTACCCCTGTTTAACGAGGCGAGGAGACCTCGGCTTGCTTCCTCTCTCAGAGCTATCGTGTCGAAACCAGTCGCCCCCGAATGTCGGGAAGTCTGGATGGCATTGGGCACGAGCACCCAACACCCGTCGACTTTTCAAGGAACATGCAGGGCGAGCCCCGCTTGTGGAGTGTTATCTTACCACGTTCTGAAAGCGGACAGCTGTTCTATGCACGAGCTGTGAAGACCCCAATGTGCGCCGCACTTCGCACTTTTGCTACCGATCGCGTCACGTATATTTTCGCCAAGCAAAATTGACCCGTCGAAAGGACCGTTATGAATACCAAGCAGCAACTCGTCAATGCCCTCGCAGGCCTGGGTTCAACCATTACCGAAGCTATAGATGTCATCGAAGGCTTTGTCCCCTGCGGACATCCCGCCCTCACGGCATCCAACGCACTCGTCGCGCTGGACGCCGACGATGATGCAGCTCTCGCCCAGCAGCTTGAGACCGTCGAGGGCTTTATCGACCACGTGAGCGAGAACCGCGGCGTGACCGCCTACCACGGCATCAAGGTCGAGCTCGCGGGTCCCAAAGCCGATCTACTCGCAGCACTCCGCGAGGTAGGCGCCCTTATGCAGACCGCAGGCGTCAAGAACACCCAGGTCAACGAGTGGGTCTACCGCAGTCTGGCAGCACTAAACGACTCCGACGATAAGGCTGTCGAAAAGTTCGTCGAAGCTCCTGTCATCAAGGCAGCACTTTTGTAATTAAAGGATGCGTGGCCTTCCGAGCGCCGACGTTCCGAAGGCCACGCAGACAGCCAGGCGCTATCGGGACACCCGCCCACCACGTTCGGCCAGAGCAAGAATCGGCATCATTTGGCGCGGGGTCTTTGCTGCAAGATCGGCATGTTCGAGCAGCTTGCGATCGTTAGTCACCAAGTAATCGACCTGTGCGCGCTTGCACGCGGCGAGCACCAAGTTGTCCTCGTAATCGCGATGGAGCGCTAAGTATTTGTCGGCCAGCCAAAGGTCCGACGCATCTGCACCCACGGCCGTGGCGTTTTCGGTCATGTTCCGAACAAACGCCAACGCCGCATCGCCAATTGCACGGGCAGACGCCTCGTCGAGTGCTCCCCCGCTGGCAAGAACGCTACGCTTCAGCTCGTGTTGGACAACGTACAGTACGTCCTTAGCGATATGCACCGGGAAGAACAGCAACGCCCCCGTCTCCGTCGCCTGTCCAATAAACGCACGCGCGGCAAGCGACTCGGCATGGTCGACGCAAAACGAATCGACCCATACGTTGGCATCCACCATTATTTTGAGGGGAGCCCCGCTCACAGGATCATCCCCTTTTGGCGATAGCGCTCGTCCATGGCTTCGGAATAGATTGTGTCCCAATCGCGATCGTCGGATACAGGCGACGCAGCGATGCCCATATCTGCATAAAGCCGGTCTGCCGCTGCCCACGACGCGGCATACGGAGTATCGCGCGCGACGGCCTGCTGCCGGTCGTCGACGGCCGCAAGCACTTCCTCGCACTGTCCGCCACCCTGCGCGACCTTGGCCACCACCTTTTTGATGAGCTCGGGCAGTGACCCGCCCGAAAGCCGCAGTGCCTCCTCGGCACGGTTCTTGACCTGGCGATCCACGCGAACGTTCACCTGCGCCATGCCGCTAACAGCACCCACGTTGATCCCGCTCCCTTCAAATGCTAGCATCGCTAGCGACACTATATAGAGAAGCTAGCAAATGGTCAAATGCAAAAGGCCTGCGTCCGGACGACACCGATGCCGTCTGGGCGCAGGCCAGATAACGTGGGCAAACACGTCTGCTAGCGCAGGTAAGCCTTCGCGTTGCCCAGGCTGTAGGCAATCGTCGAGCCGTTGTGCAGCAGTGACGACGTCTGCGGAGTGATCATGCCGGTAATACCCAATGCCAACAGCGCCGAGTTGGTGAGCATCACCTTGGAATACGAACTCGTCAGACGGTCGATAAGCCCCTGACTCATGCGGCGCAGGCGCACGATCGCGGCGAGATCCGTATCGGTCAGGATGATATCGGCGACCTCCTTGGCGATGTCGCTTCCACCGCCCATTGCCAGCCCCACGTCGGCCAAACCGAGCGCCGGCGAATCGTTGACGCCGTCGCCCACCATGGCAACGTGGCGCCCCTCGTCCTTAATGCGCTCAACATACGCGTACTTGTCCTCGGGCAGCAGCTCGGCCTTAAACTCGTCGACACCTGCCTCGCGAGCAATGCGCTCGGCTGTGCGCTCCGAGTCGCCCGTGAGCATGACCACGTGCTTAACGCCCAACGCGTGTAAGTCGGCGATGGCCTCGCGCACGCCGGGTTTGAGCGGGTCCTCGATACCGAGCACGCCAACGACCGTGCCGTCGACCGCCAGGTACAGCGGCGACAAGCCCTGCATCTGGGACTCGATGCGCTCCTTGATGTCGGATTCGAGCTGCGCGCTCTCGTCCTCAAACACAAAGTGTGCCGAGCCGATAATCGCGCGACGTCCCTCGATGGACGAAGCGATGCCGTGCGCCACAATATACTCGACAGCAGCGTGACGCTCGCGGTGCTCGAGCCCGCGCTCGCGTGCCGCATTGACCACGGCGCGTGCCACCGGATGTGGGAAATGCTCCTCCAAGCAAGCGGAAAGGCGCAGGATCTCGTCCTCACTCCAGCCATCGGTGGTGAGCACGCAAGCAAGACGCGGCTGTGCCTCGGTCAGCGTACCGGTCTTGTCAAAGACAATGGCGTCGGCCTTGGCAAACGACTCAAAGTACTTTGCGCCCTTGACCATGACGCCCATCTTGGCAGCATCACTCATAGCGGTCATGACGGCGACGGAACCCGTGAGCTTGAGTGCGCACGAGTAGTCGACCATCAGTGCCGCCGAGGTCTTGATGAGGCTGCGGGTGGTAAGCGCAACCAGGCCCGCGAGCAGGAAGTTCCACGGGACAATCTTGTTGGCGAGGTCTTCCATGTGCGACTGGCCCTCGGACTTGAGCGAATCGGCCGTCTGTACGAGCGAGACGATCGAGCGGAGCTTGGTCTGAGCCGTATTGGCGCGCACGCGCACCAAGATGCTGCCGTCTTCCACGACGGTTCCGGCGAACACGTCGTCGCCCGCGCTGCGCTCAACGGCAAGCGGTTCCCCGGTCAGGGTCGCCTGGTTAACCATGGCGCTCCCCTGCTCAACCACGCCATCGATGCAGATGGACATGCCGGTGCGCACGGCGACCAAATCGCCGGGCTCAAGCTCGGTGGCGGCAACGCTTACCTCGGTGTCGCCGACGACTTTTTGCGCCTTGTCGGGCACATCGAGCAGAGAGTTGATGAGCTCGTTTTCGCTCATGGCGCGGGTGTAGTCCTCGAGCAGCTCGCCCACGTTGAGCAGGAACATCGTCTGCCCCGCGGTGTCGACATCACGCTTGACGAACGAAATGCCGATGGCCGAAGCGTCGAGCACAGGAACGGTCAGGCGCGGCTGCGCCAGCTCATGAAGGGCAGCGCGCAAAAATGCCATGTAACCGGCCACGACAAACACCGCACGCAGAGGCGTCGGCAAGAACCAGCGACGTGCGTAATGGGCGCCGATAAGTGTGGCAAGATCCATGACGAGCTCGTGCTTGCGTGGCTCAAGCTGCATCACGTAACCCGTCTTTGCGTCGGCAATGGCCTGGGCATCGAGCGCACCCAAGGCGTCGAGCACGCCCGCACGACACCGCTCGTCATATTCGAGCGCCATCTGGCCAATGCGGCCGTAGACGCGCACCTTGTGCACGCCGTCGATATCGCCGCTGAGCTTAAGAAGTGCATCGAGATCGCTCTCTGGCACAGGACCCGCCAATTGAAGACGGGTCCTGCCGGGGATCTCGCTAATAATCGAGAATCTCATAGTTTGTGCCTGGGAGCGTTACTCGGCTGCCTCGTCAGCAGCGGCCTCGCTCTGGGTGATGTAGGCCGCCTCGGCAACCATGTCGTCGACATTAGCCTTGGCCTGCTCGACCATGTCCTGGTAGCCGTTCTTGATGCGCATGCCGCACGCGATACCCTGCACGCAGGCATTCTTGACCGGAGCGCTGGTAAGCAGCTTGATGCCGGCCGTGCCAAGCAGAAAACCGCCACCGACAAGCAGGGTATTGAACGTCGACTTCTTCATGTTGCTTCTCCCTTTTGCCGCATTGGACGCGGCACGGTGCCTCAGCACCCGAGTAAATAAGTTTGCTCGAGCACACTTTTAGAAAATAGTTTAGTTTATCTAACTATTAAGGTCAACAAAGGTTAACTCTTTGGAAACTATGGGGGTGAACTCAATGTGACAAAGGGGCTGTCCCTTTGTCACATTCCTACAGCTGCCAGGCAGCCGCTTCCTTTTGCAGCGCTACCATGCGGGCGAATTCTCCACCTGCCGCCTTGAGCTGCGCCGGGGTGCCCTGTTCGGCAACCACTCCATCCTTGAGCACAACGATTTTGTCGGCATTTTCCACCGTACGCATACGGTGGGCAATAACGATAACCGTCTTACCTGCAAGCAGACGGGAGAGCGCCTGCTGTACCACGGTCTCGTTCTCCACATCCAAGCTCGCCGTCGCCTCGTCCAACAGCACGATAGGCGCGTCTTTGAGCAGCGCACGGGCGATAGAGATGCGCTGGCGCTCGCCGCCGGACAGCTTGGAGCCGTTCTCGCCGATCATGGTGTCGTAGCCCTGCGGCATGCGGCTCACAAACTCGTCACAGTTGGCGGCACGCGCGGCCGCAAGCACTTCCTCATCGGTGGCATCACGACGCCCGAGGCGGATGTTTCCCATCACCGTGTCGTCAAATAGCAGCACGTCTTGGAACACAATGGCGTAGTCGCGCAGCAGCACCTCGGGATCCACACCCGCAACATCCACACCGCCCACGGTAACCTTGCCCGCAGTGGCATCCCAAAAGCGCGCGGCTAGGCGGCTCACCGTAGACTTACCGGAACCCGAAGGACCGACCAGTGCCGTGACCTCGCCTTCCTTGGCGGTAAAGCTCACATCGGTAAGAACTTTCTCGCCGGCGCGTCCGTCCTCGCCCGCACCATAGCCAAATGCCACGTGATCGAACACCACATCGTGACCCGCGGGCTCAAATTTCTCGCTGCCCCGCGCCACAGGCTCTTCCATGATGGAACGCATGCGCTTGGCAGACGACTCGGCGACAAACAGCTCAGACATTAACATTAACGCCTGGTCAAAGGGCGCATAGATACGGCTCACCATAAGCAGGAAGGCAAACATCACCAAAAAGTCGACCTGCCCGGAGGCGACCATCGCAGCACCCGTGACCAGCGTGGTGGC
The DNA here is from genome assembly GCF_015555045.1 of Collinsella aerofaciens. GTDB lineage: Bacteria > Actinomycetota > Coriobacteriia > Coriobacteriales > Coriobacteriaceae > Collinsella > Collinsella aerofaciens_W. Next base: position 25,123 of record NZ_JADNJQ010000002.1, read on the forward strand.
AATGCCCAGACGCAGAATGGCAAAGGCGGAGTTGACCAAAAGCCCGTTAGCGAGCTCGCCCTTGGTGGTCTCGCGCTCCTCGGCATCAATCACGGCGTTGAGTCCCTCAAGATAATGGGCCTCCTGGTTGGTGGCGCGGATCTCGCGAACGCAGTCGAGCGTCTCTTGAATCGCCTCGGTAACCTTGACCTTCTCGGCACGCACGCGATCGAACACCGGAGTCATGGGGGCGCGTGTTAGATACAGCACGGCAAAGGCCACGGGAACGCTCCAAAACGCCGCGATCGCCAGCTGCCAGCAAAAGAACAGCGACGCCACGAACACAATGGCGCTTGCGATGATGGCGCCCCAAAGCTCTCCCAGCACGTGGCTGTAGGCGTGCTCCATGGCCTGGACGTCACCCATGATGGTCTCGGTTAAATCGGCCAGATCACGACGACCAAAAAACGACAGCGGCAGTTTGCGCAAGCGCTCGGCGATCTCCATACGCTGCTTGCCGCACTCCTCGTAAAAGATGCAGTAGGTGTAGTAATACTGCTGCCAGTTAGAGGCAAAGAGCAACACGAAAAAGACCAGGAGGCCGCCCACGATCGGCAGGGCATCCGGCAGGTCAGCCCCGCTGGTGAGATGCTCGACAAAGCCGGCCATGACCAGGAATAAAAAGCTCATGCCGGCCATGGTAATGAGATTGGTGAGCGTGGTCCAGAAAATGCCGCGTTTTACGCCGGCGACGCCTTTATCGGATAGGAAATACTTCTTTTGGAATGAGGCGAACATTTAGGCCTCGCCTCCCTTCGTGACGGCGGCATCCGCGGTCGCTGCAGTGATTTTCCAGCTCGCGGCCTGTTCGTATTCGGCCCACATCTTCGCATACAGACCCTCTTGGGACAGCAGCTCGGCATGGGTACCCGACTCCTGCACGCTGCCCTGGTTGAGCACCACGATTTGGTCTGCGCCCACTACAGTCGAGAGTCGGTGCGCGATCATAATGACCGTGCGACCCGCCGCCAGCTTGCTAAAGGCGCGCTGGATGAGCGCCTCGTTCTCGGGATCGGCAAACGCCGTGGCCTCGTCGAGCACCACGATAGGCGCGTCTTTAAGGATCGCGCGGGCGAGCGCCACGCGCTGGACCTCGCCGCCCGAAAGATATGCTCCGCCGGCGCCGAGCATGGTGCTGATGCCCTGTGGGAGCTTGGCCACAATGTCGTCGCACTGAGCTGCGGAGAGGGCCGCACGCACTTCGTCGTCAGTGGCCGTAGGCTTGGAGGCGCGCACGTTATCGGCAAGTGTTTGCCGGAACAGCTGGTTGGTCTGGAACACGAAGGCGACCTGGTCCATAAGCTCGTGCGGATCCATATCGCGAACGTCCACACCGCCTACGAGCACTCGGCCCGAGGAAACATCCCAAAAACGAGGGATCAGGCTTGCGCAGGTTGACTTACCGCCACCCGAGGGACCCACCAGGGCGAGGGCGCTACCCGCGGAAACGCTAAAACTCACATGACTGACAGCAGGTGCTTCGGCACCCTCGTAGGTAAAACTCACGTCCTCAAATCGCACGTCGCCACCGGCAGGGTGCTTGGGTTGGGCGGGCACGGAGAGCTGCTTGGAATCCATGACGCTTCGAATACGAGCCAGCGAATCGGCACTCATCTGAGAGGCCTCGCCCACAAACATGAGCTTGGTCATGGCCGTCGGCACCACGGCCGAAAAAATCGCGTAAAACGTGAAGTTGGCCATAAAATGCGCGAAGTCCGTCTCGCCCGGCGCCAACAGCAACGCCACGGGCAGCAGGAATGCCACAAGACCATTGAGCGCGGTAAGGTTGAGCACCTGCGGACCTCGGCAGAACGTGCCCGCATAGTTTTGCGCCATGTCGGCATATTCGGCGATCGCATCGTGGAAGGCCTTAAAGGAGTAGACCGTCTGCTGAAACACCTTGACCACGGGGATGCCTCGTACGTATTCGGTGCCGGTCTTGTTCATCTTGACCAGCGCTCCCATGTAGGCCTTCATGAACTCGGCGCCTTTGCCGCTCATCATGGTGGCCATGGCGCCAAACGAAATGGCCACCGAGATGAGGCATGCCGCGCCCAAGCGCCAATCGAGGGCGAAAAGCAGCACGAGCAAGCCCACGACCATGGCGACGGCGCCTGCGATATCGGGCAGCATGTGTGCGAGCAAAGTCTCGGTGGAGGCGGCACACCCGTCTACAATGCGGCGCAGCTCGCCGGTGGCATGCGTGTCGAAGTAGCCGAGCGGCAACTTAAGCAGGTGCTCGCTCGTAGCCTTACGGATATTGGACGCGCAGCGAAACGCGGACAGATGCGTGCACATGAGCCCCACGAAATAAGTTACGATGCTTGCCAGCGCAAACCCCACGGCCCACCAGCCATACATCGCGATGTCGCAGGCTTCGCTCCAGTTAGGTGCCACGGCGATCAGGTCGCGAGCGACAAGCCAAATGCACACGTACGGGCCAAAGCTCAGCAGCTGCGAGAGCGCCGAGAGCGCCATGCCCAAATACGTTAGGAATTTACGGTCACCGGCATACGCGAGCAACTCGCCGATGCCTCCACCTTCCCTTTTTGATCCCTTTGCCATGAGATTCCTTTCTAACGGCTTGAGAGTTAACCGTAATGAACTTATCATTGATGTGTTAGCCATGGCTCACAATCAAGCCAGGCGTGGACGTTTCTGCAAAGGAAAGGGACGCTTTTGCAAATACGGCGGGCAGCGACCGACATAACCGAGCTCTACGCACCACAGTTTGAGCAGTTTGGCCTGGAGCTTTCCGGCAAGGGCGCTGTCTTTACCGGCGAGGTGGCAAACGACCGGGCGCACGGCCGCGCATGGATCATGCCTCTCTCCCCTGTCTGCATCGTCATGGAGCATTTCATCACCCCGACGCACGATATGTACCTGGCCGAATACACGCCCGAGCCATACGCCTGCGTGAGCGAGGTCAGCGCGCCCACACTTACATGCATGCCCGAGGCTGGCATAACGCCCGCGAACCTTAAACCATTGCATGGACCGTGGCCAAACAATGCCGTTTGCAGCTTTATCCAAGATAGCTGTGGCGAGGAATTAAGCCCGCTGTTTGCGGGGGAGCTTTATCACTCGCGCTCGGTGCTCTTTTTGCCTGGATATTTTGACGAACTGGAGCACCGCTATCCCACCGAGTTCGCGGGAATCTTTGAGGCGTTTGCCGAGCCATGGCACGAGGAAGCGACGTCTGCCATCTGCCACACGCTGCGCCGGATTAACGAGGAACGTGCCCGCACCGTAGGCGGACACGTCTATATGCAGGGCATCGTGGAGACCATGGTCGCGGAGCTCGCCTGTTCGCGAGCGGCCCACAAGCAGGCGCGGCAGGCGGCAGACACACGCGTCAGCATAACCATTGCCGAAGAAGCAACGGCAATGATTGAGCGCGCGCTCGACACAGGCAGGCGTATGGGTATCAACGAGGTGGCCGAGAGGCTCTACACAAGCCGATCCAAGCTGTGTGCCACCTTTAAGGCCCAAACTGGCGAGTCCCTGGGCGCCTACATTCGCAGACGCCGTATGGAGCGAGCACAGGACCTTTTGGCCGATAGCGCGCTCACGATAGCGCAGGTGGCAGAGCGTCTAGGCTACCCTCAGCAGGCCGCCTTCACCCAAGCCTACAAACAATACACCGGCATGACACCCACGGCCTGGCGAAGCAAGCATCGCTAGGGCCCAAGCTCCCTGGCCGTAACGGAGCGATTAATTAGCCGCCGCCCGTCAGCTCACCCAGGATCTAAACGTCAAGATGCGCACAATCAAGCGCCTTTTTGATAAGAGGGACAGATCGATCAGCCAAATACAACGGAATGTTGAGCACCCCGTCGTCGAGCTTTAGGTTCTTAAGTGAGTAGCGGACCCTCAATGGAGTCGTCTCCGCATGCTTGTCGGCATAGTACTTAAGGCTCTTGGAATGAACGACCTCTCCCGATTTGACCTCGACGGGAACGATTTCGTTTCCGACTTGAATCAAAAAATCGACTTCGTGCTTCGGCTTCTCGTTTGTCCAATAACGCGGAGCAGCATCTAACTGTGAAAGTAATGCCTGAAGCACATAGTTCTCGGCGAACGAACCTTTGAACTCCGAAAATAGCGCATCCGAGATGGCAAAAGCGGACGCATCCAGCCTTGCCATGCGGCGCAGCAAGCCGACATCAAGACAGTAGACTTTAAATGCCTTGAGGTCATCGTACGCAGAGAGCGGCACACCACCGGCAGCATTAAGGCGAACCGCCGTGATGAGCCCAGCATCGGCAAGCCATTCCAGAGCATCCTCGTATTCTCGAGCACGAGCCCCCTCGCGTACCGCACCCCAAACGAACTTTTTGTTCTCGCGCGCCAACTGAGCTGGAATCGAGTTCCATATTTGCGAAAGCTTGGCGAACTGCGCACGGCCACCATGCTTGGCAAAATCGCGCTCGTAGGAATCCAAGAGATCAGACAACACCTTATCGACCTGAACGATATCGCCCGTCTCCGCCCACCGGCCAAGAGCCTCTGGCATGCCGCCGCATGCAAAATAACGACGAAGATGCTCGACGAGACGGACATGGAAGAAATCGGGCACTGTCTCGATCTGATCCAGGCCGCCAAGGTATTCGTCGTAGTTTGCAGCGCCCTCGGCTTTCAGAAACTCGGAAAAGCTCATGGGGCGCATCTCCATGAACTCGACCTTTCCCACCGGAAAAGCGCTGGTCTCACGGGACAAGCGAACGCCCAACAAAGACCCTGCGCATGCGACGTGATACTCGGGGGCCTCGTCACAGAAGTATTTAAGGGCGCCGACTGCAGAAGGACAATCCTGGATCTCATCAATAATAAGCAGCGTCTCGCCAGGATCGATAGGCTGTCCAAGTGCCAGGGAAAGATTTGAGATGATCCGTCGAGGATCGCGCGTACCTTCGAAAAACTGAGCGTACTCGCTCTGTACCCCAGGTGACGGCTCCTCGAGCGTCAGATACACAAAATTGAGGTACGAGGTTCGGCCGAACTCCTTAAGCGCCCACGTCTTTCCAACCTGGCGCGCCCCCTTAAGGATAAGCGGCTTACGATATTCTGACGCTTTCCAAGCGTTAAGCTTGGCAATGATATCTCGCTGCATGACCGAACCTCCCGCAAAGAAACTTCCGTAAACGTGATATTTCCCACATTTTACCCTAGGTAAAACGTGACATTTATCACATTTACGGAAGTTTTAAGCTCATTTCGCCACACTTTCATCACATTCAAAAGACGGAGGCGCATTTTGCGCCTCCGTCACCATCTTTCCCATCAGCCCACCTGACCCGAACGGCCGAGTCGTCTGGCCGGGGAAGCCCCGAGTCGCCGGGGTGTTTGCTCCAAATGAGTTCCGCATGCAAAGAAGGCCACTAAATGTGGCCTTCGTCTTGCATAGGACTGTTTGAAATTTGGAGGAAACACCCCGGCGACTCGGGGCTTCCCCGGCCTCGCAGCTACGAGAGCGACGTTCTCAGCAACTCGTTGAAGAGCTTCGGGTTGCCCTTGCCGCGGCTCGCCTTCATGCACTGGCCTACCAAAAAGCCGATGACCTTCTGGTTGCCGTCACGATACTGCTGTGCCTGATCGGCACAGTTAGCCAGCACCTCGTCCACGATCGGCTGCAGCGCGCCGGCATCGCTCACCTGACGCATACCGCGCTCGTCGACGATCTTGTTGGGGTCGTCGCCGGTCTGGGCCATGGCCTCAAAGACCTCGTGAGCCTGGTTGGAGCTGATGGCATCGGTCGCCAGCAGCTTGGCGAGTGCCGCCACCTGAGCCGGCGCGATGCCGGACTCGGTCAGCGACACACCCGCGCCCTTAAGGTAGGCAATCATCTCGTTCACCAGCAGGTTTGCGACCGTCTGGGCCTCCTTGCCAGCCATACCGGCAGCGGCAGCCTCAAAGAACTCGGCAAACTCCGGGTCGCCGGCGATCTGCTCGGCATCGGCCGCCTTAATGCCAAAGTCGGCCTCAAAACGGGCGCGCTTAGCATCGGGCAGCTCGGGGATCTCGCCACGGCAGCGGTCGATGAACTCATCGTCCAGATCGAACGGCGCCAGATCGGGATCGGGGAACAGACGATAGTCGTCGGCCGTCTCCTTGACGCGCATGACCACGGTGCGCTTGCGGCTGGGCTCCCAGTGACGGGTCTCCTGGTAGATAATGCCGCCCTCCTCGAGCACCTCGGCCTGGCGGCAGATCTCGTAGGCAAGGCCGTCATGCAGGCTCTTAAACGAGTTGAGGTTCTTGAGCTCGGTCTTGGTGCCCAGCTTGGTCTCGCCGCGGCGTCGCAGCGACACGTTGCCGTCGCAGCGCATGGAACCTTTCTCCATGGAGCAATCGGAAATGCCCAGCGTCACAAAGATGCGACGGAGCTTCTCCATAAACAGGCGGGCCTCCTCGGGCGTGCGCAAGTCGGGCTCAGTCACGAGCTCAATCAAAGGCGTGCCGCAGCGGTTGTAGTCGACGAGCGACTCGGCCGCGGCGGTAATGCGGCCCTCGGCACCGCCCACGTGCACCATCTTGGCGGCGTCCTCCTCCATGTGGATGCGAAGGATACGGATGGGCACCGTGTAGGAACCGTCCTCGCGACGCTCGGGCATCTGCAGGTTGGACGCGTCATAGCTGGCCAGATGGCCGGCGCGCTGGTTGCCCTCGCGCATGGTCGACGTCATGGACGTGGACAGGCCCTCGGCGTTGGCCGAGGCGCTCGCCAGGCTCTGGGCCTCGGCCTCGCCAAATGCGCAGTCGGGGCGCTCGGCGGCACCGCGACCGGTCACGTCCAGGTCCAGGTGACCGTACATGGCAAAGGCGACCGGGCCCTGCGTGGTCTGGAAGTTCTTGGCCATATCGGGATAGAAGTAGTGCTTGCGGTAGAACATCGAGTGGCGCTGGATCTCGCAGTTGGTGGCGAGACCGGCCTTGACGATGCTCTCGATGGCGCGCTTGTTGGGCACCGGCAAGGCGCCGGGCAGGCCCAGGCACACCGGGCACACGTTGGCGTTGGGTTCGTCATCGTGGCTGAGCTTGCAGTTGCAGAACATCTTGGTATCGAGTGCGGTGAGCTCGGTATGAATCTCCAGGCCGATCACGGCCTCCCAATCCTGCAGGACCTCGGAAAGCTCCTTCATTACAGCTCGCCTCCCTTCCCGGCAAAATCGGGCGCGACGGAAAGCGCGGGCGCACCCGTGGCGGCATCCGCAAAGCCGCGCTCCAAGGCGCGGGCAAACGTGAGCAGCTGGCGGTCCTTAAACGCCGGACCAACCAGCTGGGCAGAAACGGGCAGCTGAGTATCCTCGCCCAGGCCCAGCGGCACCGAGATACCGCCGTTGCCGCAAATGTTGAGCGAAATGGTGTACAGGTCGGAGAGATACATCTGCGTGGGGTCGCTGATCTCGCCAAACTTAAAGGCCGTGCGCGGCGAGGCGGGCATGAGGATGGTGTCCACCTTGGCATACGCGGCGTCGTAGTCCTGCGTGATGAGCGTGCGGGCCTTTTGCGCGGCGTAGTAGTACTTGTCGTACACGCCCGAGCTCAGCAGGTAGGCGCCGAGCATCTGACGGCGCTTGGCCTCGGCGCCAAAGCCGTGGGCGCGCGAGAGCGAGCTCTGGTCGGACAGGTTGGCGCAGCCCTCCTCCTGATAGCCGTAGCGAATGCCGTCGAAGCGAGCCAGGTTGGAGAACGCCTCGGCCGGGCCGATGACGTAGTAGGCGGCGATGGCGGCGTCCAGGTGCGGCAGGTCGACCTCGACCAGCTCGGCGCCCTGGTTCTGAAGCTCCTGGGCGGCACGCTGAACGGCGGCCTTGACCTCGGGCGTCAGGCCCTCGGCCTCCATAAACGCGGGGATGATGCCCACGCGCTTGCCCTCGATGCTGTCGTTGAGATGCTCGGTAAAGTCGACGGCGCAATCCTGGCTGGTGCAGTCGTACGGATCGTGGCCCGCGCCGGTAAGCGCGTTCATGGCCAGCGCGACATCCTCGACCGTGCGGCCAAAGGGGCCCACCTGGTCGAGCGACGAGCCAAAGGCAACCACGCCGTAACGGCTCACGGCGCCATACGTGGGCTTAAAGCCCACCACGCCGCACAGCGACGCCGGCTGACGGATGGAGCCGCCGGTGTCCGAGCCCAGCGAGAGCGCGACCTCGCCCGCGGCGACGGCGGCAGCGGAGCCGCCCGAAGAACCGCCGGGCACGCGCTCGGTATCCCAGGGGTTGTTGGTGCGGTGGAACGCCGAGCTCTCGGTGGAGCTGCCGAAGGCAAACTCGTCCATGTTGGCCTTGCCCATGGGCAGGCAGCCGGCGTCGAGCATGCGCTGGACGCAGGTGGCGGTGTAGACGCTCTGGTAGTCCCCGAGCATGCGGGAAGCGCAGGTGGTACGCGTGCCCACGAGGTTCATGTTGTCCTTGATGACCAGCGGCACGCCCGCGAGCGGGGGCAGCGGCTTGCCTGCGGCGCGGTCGGCATCCACGCGCGCGGCGGCCTCGAGCGCAAGCTCGGGCGCCACCTGCAGGAATGCCTGGACCCCGCCCTCGCGCGCCTCGATGGCGGCAAGGGAGGCCTGGGCCACCTCGGTAGCGGTAAAGTCGCCGGCAGAAACGCCCGCGGCAATATGGGCGGCGGTAAGGGAATCGAAGCTTAGCGCCATTACTCGCTCTCCCCCTCTCCCAAAATGGACGGCACGCGGAAGTAGCGGTCGCGCGCGCTGCCGGCGTTTTCGAGCGCAACGTCGAGCGGCAGGTCGCGCTCGGGCTCGCGCAGGTCATCGCCCATCACGTTGGACAGGCTTCCGATGGGATGGAACGTGGGCTCCACGTCGGGCAAGTCATATTGCAGGACGGGCTCGAGCATCTGGACGGCGTCGTTCATGTAGGACGTCATCTGGGTGAGCTCGTCATCGGTCAGTGCGATCTTTGCGTACTCGGCGATGCCGAGCACGTCTTTCTCGCTGAGTGCCATAGGCGCTCCCTTCCGCATAACAGTTAAACCGCTCTAGTATACAGGGCGAGGGCGCCTTGGAGCAGGCGCTTTATCCAAATGCAGCGAAATCGTAACGAGGGCGGCGGTTGGCAGGCGGCGGGGCGGCGGTCCTGCAGCGAAACCGCACTGTCCATAGCGAAAACCATCCTGTCCACAGCGAAAGCCGTCCCGCCCACAACGAAGACCATCACAACATTCGACGCTTATCGCCAAAAACGAGATTTTCATCGAATGTTGTGATGGTTTGGAAGCCCTGACCACCACAAAGGTGCCTGTCCCCATTGTGATGGTTCTGGAGAATGTCCTATGCCGAGGCCTTGGCCTTGCGGCGCTTGCGGACCGCGTGGATCACGATGTCCAGCAGCAACAGCACAATGGCTACGACCACGATGAGCACGGCAAACTCGCGCTTGCCCCAGTGGCGGCCGGCCAGCGACTTTTGCTTGTCGACGTCCTTCTTGTTGTACTTGGTGCGCACGCAATGCACCAGCAGGCGATGGTCGTTCACGCCGTAGGGCGTGCAGGTGACGAGCGTCACCTTGTCGGCGCCGGGCTCGATGGTCAGTGACTCCATCTCCTCGGGCAGCACGACCTCGGAGTCCACCATCTTGTAGGCGAGCGTCTTGTTCATGGTGTGCAGCAGCACCAGGTCGCCGGGCTCCAGCGAATGGATGTCGTCGAACATACTCAGGTTGCGCATACCCGAGTGCGCGGTGAGCACGCAATGCGTCGAGGTGCCGCCCACCGGCAGGCTCGTGCCCTCCAGGTGGCCAACGCCCGCCATAAGGACTTCCTCGCTCGTGCCGTGGTAGATGGGCATACTCACGTCGATGGAGGGGATCTCGACCCAGCTCATCATGGGATCGCGATCAAAGATGAGCTGCTGAGCGTAGGGCTCGATCTGGTCGGCGGGAAGCTCGGTGGCCTCGCCCGCCAGCTGCTCGTTAAAGGAGCGCGCCTGGAGCAGGATGCGCTCGCGCTCCTCGGCAGACAGCGCGTCCACGGTGCTGGACACCGTGCTGATCTGGTTGAACACGCCCGAGGCCTCGAGCCGGTCCAAGATCCACGGCCAGGTCATAAGGCCCACGCCAATAAGGATGATGACGATGGTGATGAGCCGGTCGGCCCAGCGCGGCAGCCGCTTGCGACGGCGCTTGGGCTTTGGTTGAGGTTTGGGCTGCGGGCTTGAGCCACCGTTGGCCGCGGCGTTATTGCTCTTCATATGTTTGGCGCCCTGCACCATCACCGGTCACTCCTCTACAACTCATGTTGTCTAAACAAATAATAGCCGATTAGCGAACCTCTGCGCCGGACAACGCAGCTTGACTGCACCGTCCGGGCCACGTAACCCCACTCAACCAATCAAGCCATATGTTGCTTTCATCGTCTCGAGCAACTGCGCCATCGTTACGCCCGCAACCCCAATCTGTTTCAGATTGACGTCGCCCACCTCACAATCTTTAACAAACGCAAGCATATCGTCCTTCAGTTCTCCGCGTAGGTCGACACCTTCCGACTCGCCAAGCAACTGAGCAAGCCTCAGCGCATCGCGTTTATGCTTTTTTACCTTCCTCGAATCAACGTTCTCCCCCGCTTCCCTTCTAGCTTTTAGGTCGAGATACGCCTTCGCTTTGAACGGGACAATGTATTCCGTACCTAGGACCGAAACGCCGCCTACGGTCCGAATTCCCTGAAGGAACAAGCTGTAGTAAGCATCGTCCAACAAAATTGCCGAAAGACTGCTTATGTTTTCATCAACGTGAATTGGCGCCACATCAATCCCCTCACGACCCTTTAGAAAGTCGGGGCACTTCGCGAAGAGTTCAATCATATGGGGGTAACCCGGCCTCTTAGGCTCTGTAAACCGATAAAAACACGAGCCTTTACCTTCGCCCCAGCCGCAGCGGTAGCCGCCATCACGCACCAAAGTCCATATAGCTTCTGCCGTCTGAGGCAACCGGTCATCGGCGACAATTACCACATCAAAATCGTGAGTCGCCCTAAACGGAAGTCCCGCCTCCGAGAGCAAAATGTCGCATGCCGTGCCGCCGATAAGGGCATACGATCCTGCAGCTTTTTGCATATGCTGCTGAAATTCTTGGAGACCTTCTACAGCGCTTCTTGCCATGGATATTCCTTTCCAAACATGCGATCGACTTCGAGCTGAATTCGCTCATCGTCGATTGCCGCCAAAGATAGCGCAAGCGAAATGTCGTCGACACGGGAGGAGCCGGCAAACACGGGCGCATAGCGCCACACTTGGATCATCGTCGTTTCGTTATCCGGCAACTCCCCGTCTGCGACTTCGAGGTCGCTCAGTTGACGCCATGCACTTCTTAAGACGGCCTTTTGTTCCATACCCGGCGCAGCGAGCATCGAACGCGCGGCGAGCGCCGTCTCCCCGGCGTCAACAAGACAGTCGATCTGCGGTGTCTTCCTTGCAAAAAAGACCTTCGAGACAGGCGAGGAGAGCTCTGCCATGTGCTCGCTGAGCAGAAGATCAACGGCAACGGGGAGCACGACGACACGTCGCTCGTGACGCTCGCGCCTCGCGAGCCCCCTGTCAACAAGCTCGGTTATGGCCTCACTCGCGCGGCTTGCCGAAATCCCAAGCGCACGACAAAGGTCATAGGGGCGATATGGCTCCTGGGCTGCTCCCCAGATTGCGGCAACCTGCGCGTTGGGTGACATCTTGGTCGCGTGATTGTGAAACCAAGCACCACCCCTCTCCGTGCAGGCTGTGCCCATAAATGGAAGAAAAGCCTGTCTACCTGGGCAGACAAAGGGAATCCCTTGTGCGACCAATGCTTTGCGCTGACGTACATCGGCATCAGGAAACGAAACGGCAACAGGAGTCTCCGCACGCAAGGCTAGCTGACTATAGACTCTCTTAGCCTCAGGAAGCCCGACGCCAGTAGGCAAGCTTGCAAGCAAAAACGAAAAACCGTTTGTGTCAACAGCGCGGACCTCAATCGCCCGCAGATGCAGCGGCAAGCGTGCGGATCCTGGCCAAGTTTTGGTCTTGGCGGAGAGGCCTAGTGCTTCTTGTAAGTAGATTAGCGCTTCGTTCATTTCCATCGTTTTCGTTTGATTCCAGTTTAAATTGGAATTATACATTATTTTCGGAATTAACGAGATTCCTTTCGTGCGTAAGCCCGCATTTGAGTTTTCAAAATGTCCCGGATCGGCGGGGCGATTCGGGATACAATATCAATAGAAAACGACGCATCCCGCGTAAGTGTACGAGAGCGCGGGCGGCCTAGTTTTCAGCTTTTGTTAAATGCCCGGGATCCGACCCCCGGGCATTCTTATTTGCGCTTTCGACGCAAATGCCGTCCACCGTCCGCACCGCGCGTGCGCCTACGGACCTTAAACCGAACCTCATACGAGTCAAGAAACGCGATGACGAACGTGCC
>NZ_JADNJQ010000002.1:37662-119512 GCF_015555045.1 Collinsella aerofaciens
CCACCGTCCGCACCGCGCGTGCGCCTACGGACCTTAAACCGAACCTCATACGAGTCAAGAAACGCGATGACGAACGTGCCCACCGCCGCGAGGGCGGCGAGCGCGTTAAGGAATTTCAGCATTTGGGGACCTCCGATCGAGTCGTCGGCCGCCCGCGCACGGGATGCGTCGCAAGGGTATTTTACTGCGAGTGTATGCACCCACGCCTGGTAAACGCGATTTTGACAAACATTTGTTCGATAGTTACACACACGGTTCCTCACCCAGCGAAGCCTGGCCGCATTGTCCGGGTTTGCCCGACGTGTTTGCGTTTTCAAAATGTCCCGAATCGGCTGGGCGATTCGGGATACAATGACTATAGAAAACGACGCACCCCGCGTAAATGTTTGGGAGCGCGGGCGGCCTAGTTTTCAGCTTTTGTTAAATGCCCGGGATCCGACCCCCGGGCATTCTTATTTGCGCTTGTTGCGGCGCAAATGCCTTCTACCGTCCGCACCGCGCGTGCGCCTACGGACCTTAAACCGAACCTCATACGAGTCAAGAAACGCGATGACGAACGTGCCCACCGCCGCGAGGGCGGCGAGCGCGTTAAGGAATTTCAGCATTTGGGGACCTCCGATCGAGTCGTCGGCCGCCCGCGCGCGGGATGCGTCGCAAAGCCATTTTACTGCGAGTGTATGCACCCACAGCTGGTAAACGCAATAATTGCAAACATCTGTTCGATATTCATACGCTTGATCCATCGGGCAATGGAGTCTGGTTGCGTTATCCCAAAAGAACGGGGCAGACTCCAGTGCGGAGTCTGCCCCGAAAAGAGAATGGCAAAGCAAGAACGTGGATGGACGAGAAGAGTGTCCGCAAGTCTCATGGCCATCACATCCCACCTGCCAAAGGGATGGGCGAGCGAGCGTTACTCCTGCTCGGACTCCTCAGCCTGCTTACGGCTGCGGATGAGGTGAGCCACGCCGATGCACAGCACCGCGCCACCAGCGATCCAAGTGAAGGTCACGCCGTTAAGGCCGGTGAGCGGGAGGTTGGAGCCCTGCTGGTCGGTGACAGTGAGGTGCACCTTGCCGTCAGCGGCCTCGGTATTAGTTTGAGCCACCTTGACGAGATTCTCATCAGTACCATTAGCAAGAGTGCAGCCCGGGTTAACAACAGTCGTATCGTCTGCCGGAAGCGTCCCGCGAGTAATGGTGAACGTGATGCCAGCGCTGTGGGAGTTGTTATATCCAGGCGCCGGCTTGACCTCCGTAAGGACGTAAGTACCCTCATCAAGACCAACAACGTTGATCTTGCCGCTTGCGTCGGTCGTCAGCTTGGCCTGCTCGCTATCAGGCGTCTTGGTACCATCCGCCTTGATATAGTTACCATCATCGCCCTGCTCCTGCAGCGTGAACTCAACGCCCGCGAGCACCTTATCTTCATCATCGGAGCCCACCTTGGTGACATCGATGCCATAGGTGTAGTCATAAGCAGGGTGCTCAACCGTGGTTCCCGTAGCATTCTCATCATGCGGGTTGTTGGAATAGGTCAGCGTAACCTTATTTATCTGGGCTTTACCAAGCAAATCCTTGAACTCTTCTTTGATCTTACCCTTTTCAAAGATCTTGCGAGAGTCGAGCTTAGCCTGGTATTCGACAGTCACCTCAGAGCTGCCGCTCAGCGAGATAGCAGTGTTGCCCTCACCCTTGCAATCCTTGAGATTGGGGAAGTTGACAGTCAGCGTACCGTTATTGTATGTGGCATTGTAGCCATTCTCAACCTCGGTACCACCGATCTTGACCGTGACATCGGGCGTCGTGCCGCCATCCTTAAACTTGGGCGTCATGGATTTGGGAAGCGTATCCGTGAAGGTGTACGTGTAGGTGCTGTAGGTGTTGATATTACTCGCAACCGTACCGATGAGTTTATAATCAACCCAATCGTCCATAGCTGAGTCAGCGGCCTTATTGGGGTTCAGAAAGTCACCGAATGTGCCATTCTGTGCGTCATCCTTGACGGCCTTGGTCACGTTGGGGACGCTCTTCTTGGGGGCTACATTAACGTCAGAGCCACCGACGATGGTGAAGATCGGTGAGGTGTACGCGTCGGTATTGCCTTCAGTACCGCTAGTCTTACCGGGCGTATCGGTCACGAAAAGCCAGTAGCCATGTTCCAGATTCTCAAAGTTACCCTTGCTGGAATTGCTTGGCTGTGTCCAAGTGAGCGTCTTGTCCCCCTCCAAGGCCGCAGCAATCAAGTCCAGAACCGTGCCACTATCAACCGCCGTATTCTTTCCGGCATTCAAGCCCTGAGCTTGATTAATGAACTCAGCCCACGTCTGGGCGTCAGCATTAACGTCAGGTACTCCTTTAACGTTCTTGAGCGCAGTCGTAACGAGGGTCTTCACATTACCCGGAGCCCACTGAATATCAGAAAGAGTCTTGGCGACCGAATCATCCCAACCATCGCTCTTTTTGTCCTGCGTGATCTTCGCGGTAAAGATCTTGATGCCCTTGAAAGATGTGGCATATCCAGCGTCAGGGTCAGCGATAAACACCTTGCCCGGCTCCGTAGCCACCGTCGGCGTACCCGCCGCAAACGCCATGGTCACCGGGGCCATCATGCCGCCGAAGCTCAGCGCTGCCGTGAGGCCTGCTGTCACTGCCAGGCGTGCGATGTTCTTGTTCATGCTCATCTTCTTTTCCTCCGTTTTCCGGTTGGTTCTCATTCGATCGGTCATCATCTGTCTGTGTCTTAGCATCTGCTTCGCTACGTCTCGCCCCGCTCTCTGTGGGGCTGCCAGCTACTCTTTATGGCTGCCACCTCCCCGCTTGATCAGGAGCGCGACCACGATCAGTGCAGCTCCGGCGACCGCTGCGGCGGCCACGGCGTACATTGCCATATCGCCAGTCAAGGGCATAAAGCCTCCGGTGGTGATGCTAGGGGGTGTGCCGGTGGGCGTATTAATGATCGACGCCTCCAGGCTGCCCGTCGACCCGTCCGCGCTGTCGGCGCGCAGGGGCGACTCGGCCGTGATGGTGAGCTTGGGCTTGGCGGCGGCCACCTGATCGACGTCCAGGCCCTCGGCCTTGACCGTCACGGAGCGCGTGCCCTCAAAGGCGGTGTAGCCCTTGGGCGCCTTGAGCTCGCGGACCTCCAGCTTGCCCGAGTCCACGCCCGAGACGGTCACGCGACCGTCCTCGCCCGTGGCGACGGTGGCCTTGCCCTCCGCATCCCACGTGCCGTCGGCCGCTAGCGTGCGGCCGCGGTCGTCGGCGATGTCCAGGACCGCCCCAGCAAGCGGCTTATCACCGTCGCTACCACGCTTGATGAGCGCGAGATCCCAGGTGTAGGCGCACGCGTCATCGCTCGGCGTGCGGGTAAAGCCGGCATCGCCGGACTGGTCGGCAAAGGGAGAGCGCGGGTAGCGCAGGTAGGCCTCGTTGGGGTTGCCCTTCGCGATGCCGTGGCTGCATGCGCTGTTGAGCGGCGCATTGTACACGGCGACCACGCGGGCGCCCGCGGTGAAGGCGTCGGCCCCGCCGAGCGCGGCGATGAGGTCGCCGGTGCGCACGGTGAAGGTCTTGCCGTCGGCCGCTACCTTGGTAGCGCACTGGGCTGTGATGTCGGTCCAGCCCTTCGCGGGCTCGGTGCCGGCGCGCCCGTCCTTACCGGTTGAGACGGCGTCAAAGCCGCCGTCCGCGCCCGCCGCCACGTACACGCGCATGCTCGCGGCGACCTTGGAGGGGTCGAGCCCCGCGCTCAAGGTGTCGACGAACCGCACCGTATAGGTGTCGTAGGCGGTAAGACCCACCGGGACCGTGGCAGAGAGGCGCCAGTACAGGTCGTCGGCGACCGTGGCGTCGGCAGCTTTCTGCCAGGCGGCGGTGCTGTCCTCCAGCACGTGCTTTTGGACCTTGGGCGTCGCCGCCTTGGGCTTGACGGTGACGGCGCTGCCGCCGACCAGGGCCATGACCGGCGCGGTACCAGCCTCGCCCTGGGCGATGGAGTCGTCGTCGGCGACGATGAGCCAGTAGCCACAGGGCAGCTCTGACGCCGTGCCCGCGTTAAGGGGCACGGACGCGGCATCAGAGCTCTGGAGGGAACGAGCGAGCTGTGCGCTCAGCGCGCTCGTAAGGTGGGAATCGGCGTTGAGCCACTCGGCAGCTTCCTGCGCGGTGGTCTGGGAATTGGGCATGCCAGCGCTGTGCAGCACAGGCAGGACGGCGTCGCGCACGGCGTCGCTTGCCCAGGCGAGGTCGGTGGCGATCTTGGCGTCGCTGTCGCCGTCGACGACGTTGGCGCTAAAGATCTGGTAGGCGTCGTAGCTGCTCGCCACGGTGCCGCTCACCGTGATAGAACCGGTCGCGGTCGGCGCGGCCTGCGCGGTAGCGGGGAACACAACCGCGCAGGTGCCGATCAGGAGGGCAAGCAGCGCAAACAAGATCGGGAAGGAGCAAACTTTCTTATTCACGATGCTCGCCTCCCTTCGCATTCGCCTTGCGACGAATGTGCATCCAGGCCGCAGCAGCGCAAAGCACCGCCGCGCCGGCAAGGTACGTCAGAGTGACGCCCGACATACCAGAAAGGGGCAAAGAGGTGGAGTAGGTGTTGGTGAAGGTGGGGGTGGACTCGGTGAGGTCGTGGTCAGTGGTATCGTCGCTTTTCCACTTGCCTTCGGAGTCAACGGTTCCCTTCCTGTAGGTCACCGCACAGTCGATATGTCCTTCGGTGTCATCCGTTGCCGTAACCGTGAACTTATAGACCGAGTGGTCGAACTTGTAGTGCGAGAATATCGAGCTATCGTTCTTCTCGTGCATATAGTACGTGAAGGTCTTGGAGGCGCCACGACCCGTAGAGCCACCAGCAGTGTAGGGATCCTTCGTGATATCAGAGAGCGTGTACGCAATCCCCTTATCAAAGATGAACGGAAGCGTCTGCTTCTTTTTATCGCCAGAGGTCACGGCAGTGCCGACGATGTCTTCTTCTCTAAAACTGCTGTCTTTCGCAAGTTGAAGCGTAAACTCCTTCATCTCGCCACCCACAACGACCTTAGTCGCCTTAGGAGTCCAGGAGCCACTGGAGGTGTACGGAGTGTACTTATTGGTGAAGGTCTTTCCCCCGTCGGGGCCGACAATCGAATAATAGCCTTGCTCGTTCTTTTCCAGCGGGTTAGTTGAATCTCCCAGACTCACGCTTGTGATCGTGTAGTTGTGAACGCAAAGAGAAACCTCCGAGTTTGGATTTTCCCTGCTAGGCACTTTCATGAGTTCCGTTTTGTTGTCCTGAACCTTCACCACAATCTTGTACACGGTTGGGTCGTACGTGATGTCGGGATCGTACGTAATGTCGGGATCATTGCCAGCATTTTCGACCAAGTAGTATGTAATCTCATTAGCCTTAACAGCCTTATCAACGTACTGTTCATCAAGGTCAAAGGTGATGTTACCGCTCTCATCATTCTTGGCGGTTCCGACCAAGGTGCAGCCGCCACTGTTGAATGTCTTGTCATTCCAAGAGGGCTCCGTCGCGGCATCCGGATCCTTACGGTAGACCGAGAAGGAGAACTTGCCTTTGCCAAAATTCATGTTTTGATTGGTCTGCTGATTGGCCTGCTGATTTATCAGCGCCTTGGTTGCCTTCAACTTAAGGCTCGGTAAGATGTACGTATCCGCAGGCACGCCTAGGTACAAGTTGCCATTCGACATGATGCCGCCACCATGGTCCCAAGAATAGTTGCCCGTGATGAAAGTTGTCGCTTTATTCCGTACTGCACCAATCGTCGTTTTATCCTTGATATCAACACCCGAAGTCAGACCGATGCTATTTTTTACCTGAGCAGCACCGTTGGCGGGGATGCTGATGCGATTCGTTAGCTCAATGCTTCCCGAATACTTAGCGTCTATATCGCCAAGCATCTTGCCGCTTACCACTGCGACCGGCGTTGTGTGACCTTCCGCCGCGAGGAAGAAATCGGCATGACCATTCTTACGAAAAACATGATTGCCGTTTCTATCGACCGAGTTATAGGCTTCCACGTCTTCTGTCTTACCGTTGCCACCGCCAGAAAGATGGGGGCTGCTATTATTGCCGGAATTATTCGACGGGTCGTATTTGTCGTTTTCGCTGTTGTAACTAGAAGCGCCTCCAGCGTCAGTGTTGCCAAAGATCGCCGTGCCGTCGGTGTTCGTTACCAACGTCTTGCCCGTCGGGCAGACTGCAACGCCACCACCATAGCCACCAGCGGTATTGGTGCTTATATAGGAGCTATAGACAAATAGCCTACCCGCATTAGATGCGGTCTCATTAGAGCCCTGGACGAAGATGCCGCCTCCGCCCCAGTCAAAGCGAGACATGCAGTGGTTATTAGTGATGTAGACTGGGCTATCTTTTGACGCTCCACTTATCATCGCGTCAACCTTCTGGCCCACTCGAATGCCAGCGCCCTCAGATCGGTAGCTCACGTTAGAGGCAATATTTCCTCCCGTAATGTTGAGCCATGCCATATCTGAGTGAAACATACTGGTAACGTAAACGCCGCCGCCAGCTTCCTCGGAATAGTTGCCAGTAATCTGGCCACCGGAAATGGTGACATGGGCGCCGTTATTGGCAGCAAGCCCAGCGCCGCCATGACAACCATTGCCATCCGTGCCACAGAATTTAGCCATTCTATTATTCGTGATATAGCCACCAGAAACGGTCACGATGCCGCCCTCGGCCATAATGCCGCCACCGAATCCCTTGCTGAGTGTGCTATTACCGGAGATTACGCCCCTGGTCACCTTGACTGCAGACCCCTTGGCATATACACCGCCGCCACTCGAAGCGCAGTTGCCAGCAATTACGCCACCGATCAGATCAAGGGTCGAAGCGCCGCCCTGTTCATTAGACACCATGACACCTGCACCGGTGCCCGAAGTTCCCGTAGAAGCACCGCAAACATAGCCACCGCTCATATTGACGGTAGAACCCCCCTCGGCATAGATCAGGCTACCGACATTGCAGTCCTTTTTCTGCGTAATAGCGCCACTTACGAGGTTAAACGTGCCATGTTGGTAAACGTTAATGAGCCTCATCGTGGAGTTCTTGGTGACTCCAACAATTGCGCCCTGAATAGTCGCCGTGTGCTCATAGATCTTCTCGGTGGTACCTGCACCACTTGCAGTCGATTCGGTTACGTAATAGGTAAGGTCAGTCGGAATGCCATTATCGTCATAAGACATCTTTGCCGTCTTGCCATAATTGTCAGGTGTCAGATGCTCGTCCTTATCTTGCAGCTGCTGGCCGTCGACAACATTCTCCTGAATGTACCCAGAGTCCACGTCGTCCACGACCGTAAGCGTCGCGCCCTTAGCAATATCAAACAGAGGCTTGCCAGCACTATCCTGCTTTATCTTGTGACCATTTAAGTTCAAGGTGATATTGATGAGATTGTCGCTGGACTGTTCGAGCCTAATCTCATCGTTATAGTCGATATCGGCCGTAAGCTTAAAAGTAGCAACGCCGTCTCCATCACGCAGTTCCTTGTTAAGGAGCTTTGAGCTCAGCTCCGCCGCGTTGCGAATTTCATAATCTGATTCATTCTCTGTAGCAGGCGCGATTGCGTCTTCATCATTAGTGTCGTCTTCGGCAGGCTGCTCGGCACTTTTGGCTCCCGCGTCATCGGACGACAGGCCCGTCGCGACAGCACCACCAGAGGTTTCGCCGCCCTCGGTCTCGTCGCTATTCTGCTTTTCGGTATCCCCGTTGTTGGTGTTTTCTACATCAGTAGACTCAGTTGAGGAATCAGCCGCCGCCACAGTTTCCTCGGCTGCACCCGTCTGAACATCGTTGGCAATGGCCTGCGAGATTGGAGGCATGACGAGCGACAGTACCAGGCTCAACACGGAGGCTCCGCACAAAACGCCTGCCAGTACACGGCGCGTCGCTTTATTACTCTGTTTAGATTTGTCTGAATTTGCTTTCATCGATGTCTCCTCCCCAAGAGACCGCGATCTTGCTCTTTCACTATCAAACGTATCTGCGCAACCTGAAATTGCGCACGCTTAGAATGACTATTCTAACGATTGTTTGAACATTTGGGCAAATAAACCGATAGTTTTGTAGCGAATTATCAATTCTCTTGACAATTGCTCAGATTTACCTTCGTTTATTCGCTATCTATTTTTTGTTTCTACTGGTAATTTAGTTGCCCATCATTTTTTAATGGCATTAGATTTATTTGCACAACATTTTGCTCAAGAGTAAACATCCTGTAAACAGTCGAAAATTGACCATGAGCTGTAGGTCATTTACCGGGAGAAATACCCTATCAAACTGATGAGAATATCTTTAACTCATCGGTAGTCAGAAGCGTAATGTTCAGACAACAATATTTGAATTTTCCCACAGATTTTAGGTACCAATTCGCCCAAATCGCCTGAGGCCACCGCAAAAGAGCCTGCCCCCTTCTGCGGTGGTTCTCCCCCGGCGCTACAGCAGATGTTCCTCGATAAAGATCGCGATGCCGTCTTTGTCGTTGCTTGCGGTTACAAAGTCGGCGGCGGCACGGGTGGCGTCGCTTCCGTTTGCCATAGCCACGCCCACACCGGCATCGGCCACCATGCAGGTGTCGTTATCGGCATCGCCAAACACGCAGATGTTCTGGAGCTCCATGTCGTTGAGCTCCGCCACGCGCACAAGGCCGCGCGTCTTGGACACGCGCGGATCCATGAACTCGTAGAGCCGTTGCGTGGTCTGCAGAGCCGCAGCCTTAACAGTGTCGTCGGCGAGCGTCGACGCCCGCTCAATCACCCGCGGCATTACCTCGGGCGCCATGGTAAACATCACCTTGGGCTGCGGCTCGCGCAAAAACTCGGCAAAATCGACCACCTGGTAGGGCACGCCGTCGACGCGCGACAGGTGCTCGACGCACGCGTTGCTCTCGGGCACGTAGAACACGCCGTCTCGGGGGCAGACGGGCGTTGCTGGAAGGTCCGCCATGTGCTTGCAAATGCGCGCGATGGTCTCGCCCGGCAGCGGATAACTCAGCTCGTTGATGTCATGCGCGCGGTCGATGACCTCGGCGCCACCGCAGCCCACCATCACGTCTACCAGTCCTTCGATGCCCCAGAGCTCGTACATGGCCTCGGTCGCGCGGGCGTCGCGCCCGGTGCACAGGCCAAAGAGTACGCCGCGCTCGCGCAGGGCGCGAATCGCCGCCACGGTGCGCGGGGACACCGTGTGCTGGCTCGTGAGCAGCGTGCCGTCGATATCGCAGAGTACGGCTTTAATGTGGCTGAAGGTGGTGTCCATGGGGGCCTTTCTGGGTTGTGCGGCGATGTGGGGTGTATTCGTGAACGGCGTACATGGTATACCAAGGCGCGCACGGGGCGCTTTGGTGCAAAACTACCACAAAGGTGCCTGGCCCCTTTGTGGTGGCCGGACTCGCAGGATGGCCTGGCCCGGGGCGCAAACCATCACAACATTCGACGTTTTTCGGCAAAATCGCGATTTTCATCGAATGTTGTGATGGTTTTTACTGCCTTGCGGCACGATCCAAATGCCGGCGTCCAAACAGCAGTAGCGCCGCGGGAACCGCCGTCACGACCATGCCCGCACCAACGAGTGTCTGCTGCACGCCAAACGTCGCCGCCAGCCACGGGGCAATCGCCAGCGGGGCCACGCCGGCGAACATGTTGCCAAAACCCATGACCGAGTTGACGCGGCCGAGCTGCTCGAGAGGAGCCGTCGTTTGCACGATCGTGTTGTGGAGCGGGTTGACGACGCCCCAGGCCACGCCCAGGGCAATCTGGCCGACGAGGGCCACGCCTACGTACGGCGTCCCCACATAGAGCAGGCTTCCCAGACCTACAGACATGAGCGCCACGAGCAGCGTTTTGAGGCTGACGAAGCGCGGCGGCAAGCGGAGCGCGACCACGGCGCCCAGCACCGCGCCCACACCGCTGGCCGACGAGAGCCAGCCCATCCATTCGACACCGACGTGCAGGACATCGCGGTAGAAGAACGACTCCAGCGGATCGAAAGCACCATAGCCAAAGTTCGAAAGAAAGATAATGCAGAACAGTAGGGCGAGAACGCTGTTGGTAAAGACTGTCTTGATGCTGGTCGCGAAGGTTGCGCGGGTGGATTTGCTGGAGTCGGAGCTTTGACTGGCAGTACTTGCCGTTGTGCTACCGTCCGCAGGAGTACTTTCGCGCGCGGCGACGCGACCTCCTTGCGGCCTAAAGCCCCAACCGGCGACGAGCGCCAGCACGGTAAAGAGCATCATGAGCACGAACACCGCGCGTGACGATGCAGCCGCCGCGACAAAGCCGCCCAGTGTGGGGCCGACAATAATGCTCACGTTGGAGAACATGGTTATGGCGGAGTTGATGTCTTTGAGCTCGACGGGGTCGTCGGTGAGATACGCCGGATAGGACGTGGCGATGGGCTGGGCGAATCCCATCACAAAGCCCAGGAGTACCGCGCCGGCAAGGACTGTTCCGGTCGCGCTGCCAAAGGCGAGGATTGCCGCGCCGGTTGCCAACGTGGCGACGATGCTCAGCAAGAAATGACGGCGCGGGCCCCAGGCGTCGAGCGCCGCGCCACCCACAAAGGATCCCAAGATCACGAATACGTTCATAAAAAAGGACGGCCAGCGATGTCGCCGCAACCGAGGCATCGTCTGCATAGGTGAGCGTTCCGATGACACCGATAAAATAACTGGTCTGAAAGCCGGTATATATGAGGAAGCGCATTGCCACCAGGTGCTTAGCCTGCGCGGACAGCGATGATTGAGGCTTTGAGAAGAGAGAGGCGAGCATGGAGACTCCTTGTTTCATACAAATGCGGACGGCGGGCATTCGCCGCCGTCTGTCAAATCAATCAATCCGCATGAAACATTAAGGACGCATCAAGCCCCTTTTCTCCGTTTTTCGCCCGTCATGAACTACTTGGTAGATTGTAAGGCATGTCCCACACATCTACCAAAGCAAAAACCACCACAAAGGTGCCTGGCCCCTTTGTGGTGGAAATGACGTTTGCCCAGATAAAACCTGCCAAAATGAACCTGTCCCTTTTTGGCAGGTTTTAGGCCAGATGGTCTTGGATGAGGTCGCAGATGGCTCGGGCGTCGTTGATGTTGATGGCTCGGGTCGCGAAGCCGGCGTCGAAGGCCTGACGCGCCAGGGCCTCGTTGCAGGCAAGGGCCAGCGTGTGACCGTCGACCAGGTCGAGCGAGCTCTTGCCGCGCAGACGGTCGACACCGGAGCGCGCGACCACGATGTTGTCGAAGCCCTCGGTCTTGTAGCCCTCGATGATCACCACGTCGACATCGTTGTAGCGCGACAGCAGCTCGCGCGCGGGCATCTCGTCCTCCTCGCGCGTGTCGGCGTACTCCGCCCAGCGCGTGGCACAGATGAGGCCCACGTGCTTGGATCCGGCTTGGTGATGGCGCCAGGTGTCCTTAGCGGGCACGTCGATATCAAAGCCGTGATGCCCATGATGCTTGAGCGAGCCCACGCGCAGGCCGCGGCGGGTGAGCTCGGCAATGACCTTCTCGACGAGCGTGGTCTTGCCCGAGTTCTGGTAGCCGATAAACGCGATCGCGGGAACGGCCGGGGCCGGAGCTGCGGACGCGACGGCGACGGGTGCGCTTGCGGGCGCGGCACCGTCAGCGGCCACGGCCTCAACGGCAGCGGCCTGACGCTCTGCGCGATCCCACACGCCCGAGCGTCCGCCTTCCTTGTGCAGCAGGCGCACGTCGACGATCTCCATGCCGCGATCGACCGCCTTGCACATGTCATAGATGGTCAGGCACGCGGCGCTCGCGCCGGTCAGGGCCTCCATCTCGATACCCGTCTTGCCCGTCACGCCGGCCGTAACCAGCACGTGAAAGCCAACCTGCCCGTCCGCGCGCGCCGGCGCCCAGCCCTCGGGCACGTCCTCGACCGGCGTCCCCGCCGGAGCGATGGGCGCAATGTCGCACTTGCTCTTGGTAATGAGCAACGGATGGCACATGGGGATGATGTCACTCGTGCGCTTGATGGCCATGATGCCCGCGACGCGCGCGCAGGCGAGCACGTCGCCCTTTTTGGCGCGGTCCTGCAGCACCATGGCCTGCGTCTCGGGGTGCATGAGGATGGTGCCCTCGGCGATGGCAATGCGATGGGTCTCGGCCTTGTCGGACACGTCGACCATGCGCACCTCACCCTTGGCGTCCACGTGCGTCAGCTCGTCGCGACGGGCGTCACGGGCGGGCTCGATGGCAGCGCTGGCAGTCGGCTGCGCGGACGCGTCGACGTTGCCAGCATTCGCCGCGGCCGTGACTTTGTGGGCAGACATCGCGGCCCTGCGAGCGGCCTTGGTGGCATCGGCGTACCTGCTCTTGGCCATATGATCATCCTCCGATTTGGGACATAAATCGTTGCGTGCCCTCAATTATCGCGTGTTCCTGCGGTTTGTGGGCCACAGCATCGCGCCAAATCGAAAGTACCTGCATATCATCACCACGGCGCAGCGCCTCACGCACCGAATACTCGGCATCGCTGAACAGGCACGGACGCACGTTGCCATCGGCCGTCAGGCGCAGACGGTTGCAATTCGCACAAAAATGGTTGGACATGGCGCTAATGAAGCCAACCGTTCCCGCCGCGCCCGGAAAGTGCCAATAGCGCGCAGGGCCCGCGCCGGCAGGAGCGTCGTTGATGTCGAGCGGCTCGAGCTCGCTCAGTCCCGTCGCGGCGGCCCCGGCATTGATGCGCGCCCGCAGCTCGTCGCTCGGCACGGTATCGCTCGCGTCCCACAGCTCGGGATTGAGCGCGGGCGCATGCGGGTCCACAGCGCAATGCGAGCTCGTGCGCTCGTCGCCGATGGGCATGTATTCGATAAAGCGCAGGTGGATGGGGCGGTCGGCGGTCAAGCGCGCGAGGGCCGCCACGTCCTGGTTGAGTCGGCGCACAACAACGCAGTTGACCTTAACGGGCTCAAAGCCCCAAGCCAGCGCCGCGTCGATGCCAGACATGGTCTGCTCGAGTCGGCCCAGACGCGTGATCTTTCCAAAGAGCGTAGGGTCGAGTGTGTCGAGCGAAATGTTGACGCGGTTAAGCCCGGCATCTTTGAGCTGCGGCGCCAGCTTGGGCAGCAGGGCGCCATTGGTGGTAAGCGAGATGTCCTCGATCTGCGGGATTGCGCGGATGTCACGGATGAGCGGGATGATACGGCGGCTGACCAGCGGCTCGCCACCCGTCAGGCGCACGCGGCGAATGCCCTCCCCCGCCACCATGCGCACAAAGCGGGCGATTTCCTCGGCGCTGAGCAGCTCGTCATGCGCGCGGGGCGCCACGCCATCGGCCGGCATGCAATAGATGCAGCGGAAATTGCACTTGTCGGTAACGGCAATGCGCAGGTAGTTGATATCGCGGCCAAAGCCGTCATGTTGCACGTGCCCGTCCACGCAGCCCTCCCCTCACACGGCGTTTTATTCTTCGGAAAACATAATACCCCACGAGAGAATCATGCCGACACCCGTACGACAGGACGGACCACTTCGAGCAAGACCAGCTTCCCAAGCCCATCCTCAGCATACAAACCATCACAACATTCGATGTTTTTCCCGATTTTGGCAAAAAACGTCGAATGTTGTGATGGTTTGCCTGCCCACGGCACCCCGCAGAAGGACCAAAGCGCCCCTAAAGGCCGCCGTCCCAGTGCCGAATCACGAATTCTCGCAGGTCGTTCTGACGTTTCTGGAACGCTTCGCTTCGGTCGCACTTAAGGCCCATCGCGAGCGCAATGGCGTTCATCGCCCGGTGCAATTGCAGCTGATGGGCAAACTGAGTCCCGGTGAGGACGATCATCCTAAAGCCCGGCGCGCTCAGCACGGTCATACGCTCCGCATCCGACGCGCTGCGCTGTTTATCAAGATGGTCCAAGCCGTTGTATTCAATCCCTGTACCGCTTGCAGGCGCATATACATCGATCTCGAAATACCCGGCCTTTGCGAGATACTTGAACTCGTTGGGAACATCGACCCGATGGTTGAGCTCGATCTTGGCGTATCCCAGCCCGCCCTGGGAACGTTTTGCTACAACCATGATTGCGGTGGCCGTCTCCATGGGCGACCGCGCGCCATCGTGCACGCGCTTGAGCACGGCGGCCGCGCGTATAGCCCCCTGACGAGATCGGTTCTCATTGCAATAGGCAATCAAGTCGGCAACGGTATACCTCTGACCCATCTCGATATAATCGCCTGTCGACAGATGATTCAAATGGTATCGGGCGCAGATTTCGTAGCCATATTCCAGCTGCTCGGGCTCGCTCATCCACGAACCCGCTTGGACAAAACACATGACCTCATCAACCACCAGAAGGCCCTCTGCCACCTCGATAAGATGGCCTGGAGGTACCGGCGCTCCAAACACGTGGCACCTGAATCCAGCCGGCGTCGAGCGCTCAAAATCGAAGTTGACGAGCGTGTCGATATGATCGAGCTCTTCTCGTGGAATACCAAGCGAAACCAGATAGTCGGTAACGATCCCAACTGCCGTTGAAGCCCTCAGCCCCTTGGCATCGAGTCCCAATTTGGGCAGGCTCGCGGTCGGCTCCGCCTCGTTAGCAAGCGAGTCCTCATCGTATAGGCTGCTTGCTCGCGAGAGCGGCTCGGACGGGCGCGCCACGTTGTGGTACAGCCAGGCAGTCTTATGGGACAGGACAATCGGCAGGTCCATGAGCCCTCCAATGGAGTCGGATAACCAACCGTATTCCCCTGCCCACGGGTCCGCACACCTTCGCGCGCAAGAAAGCGATTCCACCCGGTTGAGTGGCAGAAAAACCATCACAACATTCGATGCTTTTCCCGATTTTGGCGAAAAACGTCGAATGTTGTGATGGTTTGAGGCGAGGTGAGGAGCATGGAGGGGTCAAAACATCGCGCTCGGAGCGTGACTTTTTTCGCCCCACTGTCGACACAAACCTTGACTCTACAATCGTTGTAGGGTTTTCACTACACTGGTACGTAAACGAACCCAGCCAGAAAGCCCCGCCCATGGAACACGACCTCACACGCGGCAATGTCCTTAAGACCATCGCGGTCTTTGCCCTGCCTTATATGCTCTCGTACTTTTTGCAGATGCTCTACGGCATGGCCGACCTGTACATGATGGGGCAGTTTAGCGGCGCCGCCGGCATCACCGCCGTGGGCAATGGTGCGCAGACGCTCTATATCATTACCGTGACGCTCGTGGGTCTAGCCATGGGAACGACGGTCATCGTCGGCCACGCCGTGGGTTCGCGTCGCTTCGACCGCGCCGAGACCGCCATCGGCAACACCATCACGCTCTTTATGGGTGTCTCGGTGGTGCTGGCCGTTGTCCTGCTTGCGCTGTGCCCGCAGGTTGTGGCGCTCATTGGCACGCCGGCCGAGGCAGTCGAAGGCACCGCCGCCTACCTGCGTATCTGCTTTATGGGCATCCCCTTTATCGCCGCGTACAACATTCTTTCGGCCATCTTTCGCGGGCTGGGCGATTCACGCTCGCCCATGTACGTGATCGGCGTGGCATGCATCATCAACATCGCGCTCGACTTTCTGTTTATTGGGCACATGGGGCTCGGCCCCGTGGGCGCGGCGCTCGGCACGGTAACCGCGCAGACGGCCAGCGTTGCCCTCGCGCTCGTGTGGCTCAAGAGCCGCCGCACGAACATCCATGTTAAGCGCAGCGACCTGCGCCCCCAGCCCGAGGTGCTCGGCAGCATTCTTAAGATCGGCGTGCCTGTGGCCGTGCAGGACGGCTGCATCCAGGTGGCGTTTATGTTTATCACCGTCATCGCCAACCACCGAGGGCTCGTCGACGCCGCTGCCGTGGGCCTGGTCGAAAAGATGATCAGCTTTTTGTTCATTGTGCCGAGTTCCATGGGTGCCACCGTCAGTGCGCTCACGGCGCAAAACGCCGGCGCGGGCAAGGGCGATCGCGCACGTCAGGTGCTCAAGGACGCCATGACCATCTCGGTAGTGTATGGCTGCCTGATCACGGTGCTGATGTGGCTGGTGGCGCCGGCGTTTATCGGCTTTTTTGCCAAGGACGCCGCGGTGGTCGCGGCCGGTACCGGCTATATGCGCAGCTATATTTTCGACGCAATCTTTGCCGGCATCCACATTTGCTTTAGCGGCTTTTTCGCTGCGTACGGCAAGAGCTACATCGGCTTTGCGCACAACGTGCTGGCCGTGGCGCTCATTCGCGTGCCCGGTGCATGGCTGCTATCGAATGCCTATTCCAACACGCTGTTTCCCATGGGCATCGCTTCGCCGTGCGGATCGATTCTGTCGGCGGTCATCTGCGTTGTCGCGTTTACCGTGCTCAACCGGCGCGGGGCTTTTGACAAGTTGGCAGCGTAGCGGGGCAACGCGAGTCTGGCGCCCCTCCCCGACCCTATTGAAAGGAGCGGTCCCATGACCGACTCGCCAACTGAACATACCGAGGGCCTGCTCCGAATTGGCGAGGTGGCGCGCCTGTTTAACCTGAGCGTGGGGACGCTACGTCATTACGAGCAGATGGGCTTGCTGGACCCGGCGCACATCGATCCGGCGAGTGGGTACCGCTACTACGGATCGCGGCAGCTCTCCACCCTTAATACCATCAGCCACCTGCGTGTTCTCGACTTGCCGTTGGCGCAAATCCGCGAGTTTGTGACCACGCGCGATGTGGACCTCATGCAGCGGCAGCTGGCTCAGCAGCAGGAGCTCATCGAGCGAAAGCGACGCGAGCTGGAGCGCGTATCACGCAAGATTGACAACCGGCTTGCCCTGCTGCACGACGCCTTGAACACCGAGCTCGATACCATTTGCACAATCGATGCGCCCGAACTTCGCTGCGCCGTGCTGCGCGAACGTGTCAACCCTACCGACGCCTATGCACTGGAGTGGCAGATTCGTCAACTGCAGAAGGGCCAGCACGAAACCTTTGTCTTCCTGGGCAACTTAGGCGTCGGGATTAGCGCCGAGCGCCTGGCCGGCGGCGACTTTGACGGCTACGACGAAGTCTTTCTGCTGCTGGATGACACGGACGATTACCTACCTGGGCGATGTCGAAGTACGTCCCGCCGCGCGGTGTCTGACGGTCAGCTTCCGCGGCACGCACGGTCAGGCGGCCCCGCGCTATGAGCGCTTACTCGATTACATGCACGAGCGCGACCTGTCCCCCGCCGGTCCCTCGCGCGAAATCGCCCTCATCGACGACATCATCAGCGACGACCCGGGAGCGTATGTGACGAGGATCGCGATACCGGTCCGCTAATCACTACCATTTATCGAGCAATTCCATCCATTTACCTTAATCCGAATTAGATTGTATTTTGTAGCAAATAAAATGACAGCATATTGCCCCCATAGGCAGGAGACATTATGCCCAGAGTTCAATCACGTCGCTCGTTTCTTCTCGGCCTAGCCTCGATCATCGGCTTATCCGCGTCACGCCCAACAAGAGTATTCGCCGCCGACTCAAACTCATCCGTCGCTTTTACATCAGACCTAGCACAAGACTACGCGCTTTCCCTGTTGCCCATCGTCGACGGATCCGCGAACTTAGAGATCGAGCAAATCGTTCCCGTATGCCAACAAATCGGCCTTATCTGTGGCTATGAAATCAGTGTCACAAGGGAAGGAAGCCCTTACGGTTATTTAATACTTGACGCATCATATCCTGGGCTTCTGAAGGAGATAACCCTCGGCGATACCATTCTTCCGATTTCAGCTTCTCTATCAAACGCCATTTCAACTTATTCCGGCCAACAGGCCACAAACCCAACCGTACTAATTTCGTACAACGATATTGAATATGGAACTTTGGTGCCAGGAACTAGAGACTGTGTAACCAACTATAACAATATACGGTCTGTCCCGATTGTCACCGAAAAGGGTATAGCACCTCAAAGCAATAACCCAACTTCATGGGATGCTGTCATTATCAATGAAGATGACTTGATGTTGCATTTCCAAATAGACGATTTAAACGGAATACCGTTCCGAGGAGTCTCGGAATCATTAGTTGAAGCCCGCACTAATAAGTATGCATGCGTCGTTTCTGCCTTGTACGCTGTATCAATGCATTACGGTCTCACCAGTTCAAACGCTAATCAATTTAATCCCGATTATTATAAAGAAATATGGAACGTCACTGGCACAACAACGTATAAGACCAATGATCAGGGCGTCGAGTACGGAAGCACGATCATCCCAGATGGAATTGTTCCGTTTAAAAGTCTTGCCGCTCAAAAGGGTAGAGCACTTAATACTCAATTTTTCGGTTATCAGCCTCAATTCGCTCAGTACAGAGCAACTATCGATCAAGGGAATATCGGCTTGTATCATATGTGGATCAACAGCCGAAACAGTGAAGGATCCGTCGAGCTATCAGGTCATACGGTCACGGTAACTGGCTATTTTACTGGGCATAATGGAAGCTCTGGCATCGAACTGCAGTGGCTCGAAGTATTCGACGGATGGAACACTTATCCCCGAGCGATTAACTATGCAACGCCCAATATGGTCAAATTGAACGGAACAGTCTTTTGGTAGACCGGATGGCACCATCAAAATGCTATGGCACCACGGCCTTTGCCCTGGTTACGATATTGGTGATTTTCGCTATGTTTGCATCCATTTCTTCATGCACAGATAGAGCCCGCTATAGCGGAGGAGATGATTACCTTGTCTTTGGAGCCGGCAGCGTTCATTCTATTGAGGGAACGGAACTCGTAATCCAAACAGACAACAGTCCCCGCTACACCGACGCTGGAAAGCAAACCCGGATTACATTCCCCTCATCTGGCCGAATCAAAGACAAGCTTTCCCAAATCAAAGTTGGGACAAGAGTTTCCTACTCACGCTTTGAGTCGGTAGACGCATCTGGATCATACGAGGGAAACGATATCGAAATTGAACAGGCAAACACTATAGAGGAACTGAGCCTCTGCGCAGTTCCTCAACAAATCATTATGCCTCCGGGACCCTACCCGTCGCCAAAATCTGTTCAAGTACCGCCTCATCCAGCACAGGTACACCCAGCTGTTCGGCCTTGGTAAGCTTGGAGCCCGCTTTGGGGCCGGCGACCAGATAACTCGTCTTCTTTGACACACTGCCCGAAACCTTAGCGCCGAGCACCTTGAGCGCCGCACCCGCCTCGTCGCGCGTGCGGTTGACGAGCGTGCCGGTGAGCACGAAGGTCAGGCCCGCAAGCGGCTGTGCGTCGACAAGCTCGCCCGCCACGCCAGCGTCGGCTGCGGCCTGTGCATGCGCGGCGCCCAAGTCGACCTCGAGCGACAGGCCCGCCTGACGCAAGCGCTCCAGCACGGCGAGGTTCTCGGGCACGGCCAGGAACTGCTTGACGCTCGCCGCGATCTTGGGACCGATGCCCTCGCACTCGGCGATATCCTCTTCGCTCGCCAAGATAAGCTTGTCAATCGACAGGAATCGCTCGGCGATGACCTCGCCCACGCTCTTGCCCACGTGGCGGATACCCAGGGCAAACAGCACGCGACCGAGTGGCTGGCTCTTGGACTTGTTGAGCTCGGCGATGATTTTCTCGGCCGTCTTGAGGCCCACTGGAATGGGGTCGCCCTTCTTGACGCCCTTTTTGCTGTTGGAGCTGGCATAGGTGCGCCCTGTGTCCAGGCCGGCGATATCGTCGACCGTGAGCTGGTAGAAGTCCGCGACATCATGGATCAGACCAGCGGCGATCATCTTGTCGACGATCTCGTCGCCCAGGCCGTCGACGTCCATGCAGCCGCGGCTCACCCAGTGGAGCAGGCGCTCCTTGAGCTGTGCGGGGCAATCGATGGACACGCAGCGGTAGGCAACCTCGCCGTCCTCGTGGACCACGGGGCTGCCGCACACGGGGCAGACCTCGGGCATGTGCCAGTCAACCGAATCGGCCGGGCGCTTGTCGAGCACCGGGCCCACGACCTCAGGGATTACGTCGCCTGCCTTGTGCACGATGATAGTGTCGCCCTCGCGCACGTTTTTGCGACGGATCTCGTCGATGTTGTGCAGCGTGGCGCGCGCGATGGTGGAACCGGCAACCGTCACCGGGTCGAACTCGGCGACCGGCGTGAGCACACCGGTGCGGCCCACCTGGATGCGAATTTCGCGCAGGACGGTCTGCTTTTCCTCGGGCGGGAACTTGAAGGCGATGGCCCAGCGCGGTGCGCGGGCAGTAAAACCTAGGTCGAGCTGCTGCTGGAAGCTGTCAACCTTTACGACCACGCCGTCGATGTCGTAGTCCAGGTCACCGCGGTGCTCAAGCGCCTGGGCACAGAACTCGTGGACCTCGGCGGGCGTGGCGCAGCGTGCCACGTTGGGATTGACACTAAAGCCGGCGCTACGCAGCCAATCGAGGAACTCGCGCTGGCTGTGGACGTGCAGCGGATCGGTATCGGCGATGGCATAGATAAAGGTGGCCAGGTCGCGGCGCGCCGTGACCTTGGGATCCTTCTGACGCAGGCTGCCGGCGGCAGCGTTGCGCGGGTTGGCGAAGGGATCGCGACCCTCGGCATCGGCCTCGTCGTTCAGGCGCACAAAGCTGCCCTTAGGCATGTAGACCTCACCGCGCACTTCGATGGTACGCTCGCGGTCGGCGCCCATGTGAGCGAGCGCCGGCTCGGACAGGTGCATGGGCACGTCCTTGATGGTTCGCACGTTGAGCGACACGTCCTCGCCCGTGGTGCCGTCGCCGCGCGTGGCCGCGCGCACGAAAGTTCCGTTTTGGTAGGTAAGCGCCACGCCCAGGCCGTCGATCTTGAGCTCGCAGGTATAGGTGACGCTACCGGCACCGAGCGCATCCTCGGCGCGCTGGAGCCACGCGTCAAGTTCGTCCAGGTCCATGGCATCGTCCATGGAATACATGCGTGCCATGTGCGTTACCGGCGTAAACTGCTCGCTCACGTATCCGCCCACACGCTGGGTATAGCTGTCGGGCGTCACCAGGTCGGGATAGGCCGCCTCGATCTCCTGCAGCTCAACGAGCATTTTGTCGAAGGCAGCGTCCGTGATCTCGGGCGCGTCGAGCATGTAGTAGCGATAGGCGTGGTAATCGAGCTCGTGGCGCAGCTCGGCCGCGCGCGCTGCCGCCCGGGCATGGGCGTCGGTCGGTGCGGCGGCATCCGCGCTCGCGGGCGTTTCGGTATCGATGTCCACGCCGTCACCAAACAGGCTCGATTGCTCCATAGCGGCACTCCTTCGCTCGATTTCAAACGGATACAAGAGTACCACCGGTCGCAACGGGGTCGAATAGCGGTCTCAAACCGCACCGAATCGGCAGCCGCCAGACCGGGGTGGACAGCTAGTTCAGATACGTATAATTCTGCGAGCCTGGTCGTGTTCAGACGTCATCATTCCAGCCAATTTGGCCGCCCCGGGGGCTGCACGACCGACTCGTTCCCCCTTCTAGACTCCCATCCGAACCCCTTCCCCATCCCAAAACAGCTCAAAACGCATGCTGAACCGCCTCGGATTTATACGTATCTGAACTAACTGTCCAGGCTCACCCAGAATCGAGCAACTTCATATGCTCCTTTTTTAACTCAATTTATCGCAGTTAATATTTTATATCGTGTTTGCAATATATTTTGGTATTATCAACGTGAGGTGATTGAAATGAAGAATCAGTCCAAACGTTTCCTAACCATCCTCGTCCCCCTTGTCCTTATAGCAGCCGCTTTGCTCGGCTTTTTCTGGAAGGACATTCCCTTTTCGAAAGACCTTTCCTTGCGGGGCGAAGTCGTTGCTGTGTATCACCCTTCCGCCAGCGGGGCAAGCGAAGGCCGCTTCGTTATCGCAAGCGAGCAATTCCAATCCGCACCGCTGCACCTCAACTTCAAAATCGATTCAACCATCCCCATTAAGGATCAGGATGGTAAGAAGGCAGAAGTCGGAGCCATCAAAGAAGGTGTCTACGTTGACGTAACCTGCACCGTCAACACCAGCAGCGATCCCGATCCCACAAAGCTGCCCGCCCTCATAACGCCAACAGCCATCATGATTACGCAAAAGGAATAGCTCGATGTCAGAAAGGAGTTTAAAAAATAATCACCAGACAGTTAGGAGCCAATGATGAAAAAGGTTGCTTATTTACTCGCCGTCTGCCTTGTTGGGTTATCGTGCATGACCGCGCAGCCCGCCTTCGCAGCAGAAACCCATTCCTCTATCATTTCACCAGTTGCCGAAAGTCGTTCAATCTACACCGCCGAAACCACCCTCGCCTATTCGAACGGCGTCAGGCTCCATGTTACTTACACTGTTAACGATACCTATGGAACGATAACAGGCATCAAATCCATAAAGAACTGGACCTCCAATTCTCGAGTAAGCAACATCAGCTGGACTTATAGATACGGACTCAGCAACGGAAGCGTCGTCGTAACTGTTACTTACTATTACAACGGCAGTTGGCATTCTGAAGCAAGAACTATCTATGCTTAGGATTTTTTGGCTGCGGCATTGCCGCAGCCTTTTTGGGGTTAATTATGGAAAGCTCAGATAAACGATGCTGTTTTAGCAATGTGATGTTGCTCGCCACTTTGTCTGTCGCAGCAATCATGGCGGCCTTCTCAGCGTTCAGCGTTGCCAACGAGGCGCGGGAGGTGCTCTTTGCACCCACT
Source organism: Collinsella aerofaciens (assembly GCF_015555045.1). Lineage (GTDB taxonomy): Bacteria > Actinomycetota > Coriobacteriia > Coriobacteriales > Coriobacteriaceae > Collinsella > Collinsella aerofaciens_W. The sequence goes on from NZ_JADNJQ010000002.1 coordinate 60,277, forward strand.
CCCTTCTATATTAATGGTGAGTCCATTCCGAGCGCCGTCCTTACCGCACTTGCCATCCGCGATGTTCTGGCCCTGGCGCTCTCAATCGCATGCCTGATTGTCTACTTGAACTTCTGCTTTGACGTCGTCAGTACTCAGTCGATATTCACGCGAAAACAATGCCGGCGTTTTCTGGTTGTTGGGCTTCTGCTGCTCATTTCTTCAATTGTCTCGATTACCTTCGATAACCTGTGTGCCGTCCAGCTCCCCAACGACGTCAGTATTACTGCAATTGGTATCTTTGGTTTTAACGCTTGGACACTGGTTCTCGCTTTGTTTGCGCTATCCCTTTCGGCTATCTTTGAGTACGGGCGACTCTTGCAGTCGGACGTTGACGCCATTATTTAGAAGGAGGGCAGCATGCCAATCGTCATGAGACTCGATCGCGTCATGGCGGATCGCAAAATGTCCTCTCAAGAACTTGCCGACATTATCGGCATCTCGCCCGTTAACGTTTCGCGCATTAAAACGGGGCGGCTCAAGGGCATTCGCTTTTCGACGTTGACCGCGATGTGCGAGGCACTTCACTGCAAACCTGGCGACATCATTGACTGGATGTCAGACGAAGAGTACATCGAGGCATTTGGAAGCCTTCCCAGCGACGAAGACTAACCAAAATGATCCGTTTTCCTCCATCCCCAACGGATCGATGAGAAAAGAGGGGGCTGTCCCGCATTGACGGGACAGCCCCCTCTGGCATCGGTATGTGCGGCTCGTTAGTAGCCCTGGCCGTAGCCCTGGCCCTGCTGGCCCAGCAGCTCCTCCAGGTACTGGCGCAGCTGCTCGTCGGTAATACCGCCGTTGCCGGTGTCGGTCGAACTGTCGTCCTGCTGCTGGTTCTGCAGTTCCTCATCGGAGCCCAGCTCGACGGTGACCTTCTTCTCTTCCTTGCCGCGCATGAGCGTGATCTCGACCTTCTCGCCCACCTCGTGGCTGCGCAGCGCGATGATCAGGCCATCGGCGCTCGTGATCTCGTCGTCGCCCAACTTGGTGATGACGTCGCCCTCCTGAATGCCGGCCTTGGCGGCAGGACCGTCCTCAACGACGCTCGCCACATACGCGCCGCTATCGGTGCTCAGCTTGTTGGTGCGGGCGTTGAGCGCGTTGACGCTCGAAAGCGTAGCGCCCATGTACGGATGCACCGGCGTCTTGCCGTCGATGATCTGGTCGGCAATGTTCTTGGCGTAGTTAACGGGAATAGCAAAGCCCACGCCCGAGCTGGAGCCCGAATAGCTCTCGATGAGCGAGTTGATGCCCACCAGCTCACCATTGTCGTTAACGAGCGCGCCACCCGAGTTGCCCGGGTTGATGGCGGCATCGGTCTGGATCATGTTGGCATAGATAGTGTTACCGTTGGTAGAGCTCATGGCCGTGGAGCGATACAGTGCCGACACAATGCCCGTGGAGACAGACTGCTCGTTGCCGAACGGCGAGCCGATGGCCATGACCCACTCGCCCACGTTGAGCTTGGAGGAATCACCGATCTCGATCGGCGTGAGCTTGGAGGCGTCGGCATCCTTGAGCTTGATGACGGCCAGGTCGCTCGAGGCGTCGTTGCCCACGAACTCGGCCTCGTAGGTGGTGCCGTCGTCCATGGTCACCACGTACTGGTCGTAGCCGTCGACCACGTGGTTGTTGGTGAGGATGTGGCCCTCGGTATCGAGCACCACGCCCGAGCCGACGCTGCCCGAGCTGTCCGACTCGTCGGCAGACTGCGAAAGCGAGCCATTCTGGCTACCGCTCGAAGTGGCGGTAATGGAAACCACGGAGGGCAGGGCCTTAGCAGAAACGGCCTCGGCCAGCGTGGTATCCTCGGAGTCAATGGTGATCTTTTGCGTCGACGAACCCGAAGCACCCGCCGTCACGGCATTCTTGCCGCCACCGATATCGAGCGTGCCGCTCATAATGAGCGCAATGACCAGCAGGGCTCCGCAGGCACAGCCGGCAAGCGCCGTAATAAAGATCGGCAGCTTTTTGGTCTTGGTCTTGACCACCGTGTGCTTGTTCACGACCTGCTGGCCACCCAGCGGCTTGCCGGTCTGCGTGTCGTAGGCCTGCACGTAGGGAATGTTGCTGTCGGCAGGCGTCGACTCCACCTGCACGCGCGGCTGCTGCTGGGTCTCGCCGGCGTTGCCCGCATCCTGGGGACGCTGGGAATCGTACTCGCTCATAGCTGCGATCCTTTCGTCAAATAACCAAAGGCCCGCCAAACATGTGGCGGGCCATCATTGTTCACGTTGAGTTGTACCCCAATATGCGGGCGAACGTGTATGAGAACGCAATCTTTTAGGAAGGCTTAAGTTCTGCTGCAGACCCGAAAGGACCCGGCCTACGGCAAAACCACCACAAAGGTGCCTGTCCCCTTTGTGGTGGAAATCTAGTCCTTAAACAGATAGCCCACGCCGCGGACGGTGGTGATGTGTGCCGCGATCTGCGGGCCTACCTTGGAGCGGATGCGTCGAATGTGCACATCGACGGTGCGCGTGCCACCGCAGTACTCAAAGCCCCACACGCGGTGCAGCAGCACCTCGCGGCTGTAGGCGCGGTTGGGGTGCGTCGCCAAAAAGCTCAACAGCGAGTACTCCATCAGCGTCAGATCGATGGGCTCATCATCGAGCGTCACCTGGTAGGTGGCCAGGTTGATCTCGAGGTTGTCGATGTTGAGCACATCGTCGGCGGCGACGGTCTCCTCCTCGCCCATCAGGCGCTGTGCGCGAGCCTTGAGCTCGTTGGGCGTCGCCGTGGGGCATACAAAGTCGGCATGCGCGTGATTCGGCAGGCGCAGGGTGCCGAGCGCCTCGTCGTCGACAATCACCAACATGGGGACGCCGCCGCGATCGTCAAGCCACTTGGCAATCTGATCGATGCGGTCGCTGCGGATGCCGTCGGAATCGAGGATCAGCAGGTCAAAGTCGTGCGCCGCAGTCGGCGAATCGGGGGTAGCCAGGCTCACCTCGACACCCAGGGTGGTCGTCAAGCTGCGGGCAAACTCGTGGAAGCGCGTCGTGCGCGCCATGAACAGGGCACTCTTTTCGGACATATCGGCCTCCAAGGAAATGAGCTCAATCGTACTGGAACAAGCCAGCGTGATTAGGAGTTCGCCAGGTAGTGCTTGATCTCCCACTCGGTGATCGTGGACTCAAACTTATGCCATTCGTCGCGCTTCTTTTTGAGGAAGAAGCTGTGGATGTGCTCGCCGAGGGCATCCTTCATAAACTGCGAGTCCTCAAACACGTCGAGCGCCTCTTTGAGCGAGCGCGGCAGCGGCGTATAGCCGGCCTCAACCATCTGACGGTCGGTAAGCTTGAGTGTCTCGGCCGTGGCCTCGGGCGGGAGCTCCAGCTTGCGCTCGATGCCGTCCAGACCAGCCGCCAGCGTGACGGCGTTGACCAGGTACGGGTTGGCCATGGGATCGGGACTGCGCAGCTCGATGCGCGTGGACAGCTGCTTGCCGGGCTTGTAGACCGGAATGCGGACCATACTCGCGCGGTTGCGCAGGCCCCACGTGGCGTACTGCGGCACGGAGTCGCCGCCCGTGGTAATGCGCTTGTACGAGTTGACCGTGGGGTTGGTGATGGCGCTGATCTCGCGCGCGTGCGCCAGGATGCCGGCCATGTAGTGCTTGGCGATATCGGAGAGGTGGTACTTCTCGTCGTCCTCGCCCCAAAAGACGTTGTTGCCGTCGTGGTCGAATAGCGACTGGCACAGGAACATAGCGCTGCCGTCCTCGCCCGCCAACGGCTTGGGCATAAAGGAGGCGTGGCAACCGCTCTCGTAAGCCTGCTGCTTAATGATGAGCTTGGCCGTAGTGATGGCGTCGGACATGCTCAGGGCCTCGGCGTGGCGCAGGCTCATGCCATGCTGCGAGCGGCCGGCGGCGTGGAAGGTGTACTCCACGGGCACGGACATCTTCTCGAGCGTGAGGACCGTGTTGCGGCGCAGGTCGCGAGCGGCATCGCTCACCGAAAGGTCAAAGTAGCCAACGTTGTCGAGCGGCTCGGGCGTGCGCTCGTCGGGGAAGTAGTAATACTCCAGCTCGGCGCCCACGTTGAGCAGGTAGCCGGCCTTCTCGGCCTTGTGGAACATACGGCGCAGAGCATCGCGCGGGTCGCCGGCGAAGGGCTTGCGATCGGGAGTGCACACGTCGCAGAACACGCGGGCGACGCCGTTGTGGCTCGGGCGCCACGGCAGAATCTGGAAGGTCGAGGCATCGGGGAACGCGAGCATATCGGCTTCCTCGGGCGTGGCAAAGCCCTCGATGGCTGAGCCGTCAAAGCCAATGCCCTCCTCAAAAGCGACCTCGAGGTCCTCGGGGCTGATGGCAAAGTTCTTGAGGCGACCGAGAATGTCGACAAACCACAGACGCACAAAGCGGATGTCACGCTGCTCTACAGAGCGGAGTACGTAATCGATGTTCTGCTGGTTCATGTCGCTCCCCTTTCTTTCAGGCGGGTTTCGACTGTTCTTTATCGCAGATACTATCGCAGAAAAATGTTTCCGCAGGGTTAAAGCGTGTCCGGCGCTCAAAAAACGTGCGCGAACAGGCAGTTGCGAACGAGCGGCTAGCGCGAAGTCGAAGCGCGGTGTTCGATGTGGCCGGGGATCTCGATGCGTTTGGGCGCCAGCTTTGCGGCCTCGCCCACGGTGGTGGTAACGACGTCGATGCGCTCGGAAAGGCGCTCGACTACGCGCTCGGCAATGGTGAGGGTGTCCTGCGCGGCCGTGGTGACGCCGCCAAAGAGCACATGGTTCCAGGGGTAGTCGTCAAACGTCGCGATCTTGAGCCCCGCCGGCAGCGAGGGACCAAGCTGCGCCAGCGCCTCGGTCAGACGCAGGAAAACCAGGCCGTTGACAGCAATGAGGCCGAGCTTTTTACCTGCATAGCCGCGGATGGTCTCGTCCAGGCGGCCGACGCCCGTGGCGCCCCCGTCGGCCAGGGTGACGACCTCGCCGGCAAGGCCGCGGTGCAAAAGCTCGTCGGTAAAGGCCTCGGCGCGCTTGCGACGCACGGGGCTGTCGTCGCTTGCCTCGGTGAGCAGGCACAGGCGCTCGCTGCCAGCGGCGGTCAAGGCGTCTACCAGGCCGGCGACCAGCTCACGGTTGTTAGATGTCACCAGATCGACACCGCCGTCGGCAACGTCGCGGTCGAGCAGCACAACGGGCAGGCGCCCCGCGGCCGCGGCGATCGCCTTGTCGTTGCCTCCGCAGGTGTTGACGACCAGGCCGTCCACGTCAGCATCGATAAGTCTGGCGAGCGACTCGGCCTCCTTAGCGGGGTCGTTACCGCTAATGGCCGTCATGAGCGAGCAGCCGCGCGCGGCGGCGCTGGCGGAAAGTCCTTCAAGCATGGCGCTCGAGAACGGGTTGGCGATGTCGGCCAGAATCACGCCGATGAGGTTGGTGCGTGAGCTGCGCAGATTGCGCGCGGCAGCACGTGGGCGATAGCCGGTGCGCTCGATAACCGCCGCGATGCGAGCACGGGTTTCCTCGGTCATTTGCCCGGGACGGTTGTTGAGATAGCGCGAGACCGTGGCCGGGCTCACACCCGCCTCGGCGGCAATGTCCTTGATTCTCATCTGCGCCATGGCGCACCCCGTTTCCCAATTGTCAGCAGTCTGAGCCATTTTAGGCATTTTTTTAAAAATCTCGCTTGCAAAACGCTGTAGGTGAGCAGCGTCGTTTTTACGTCTCGAGCAGATGCGATGATGGGCTAGATAGACGAGTCTTTAGGCAGCTCAAAGTAGTCGGGATGCAAGGCGATAACCGGGCCCTGCTCCTCGGGCATCAGGTGCAAGTGCGTCTCTGCCAGATAACTCGCCGCATCGGTATCGCCCCTCTTAATGGCCTCGAGAATCCGGCGATGCTGCCGACGAATCGGCTCCCAATCCAGATCCTGCGACACCATACGCAACCAGTTGTATCGCTCAAAATGCGTGTTGATGCTCTTCATCCAATCCCACAACATGTGACGATCGGCAATCTCAAAACATGTCTCATGGAACAAGTTGTCCAGATCGAAAAAGCGACGTGTTTCGCTATGGTCGAGTGACTCGGACTCGGCAAGAATCTGCTCAAGCCGCTGCTTTTGCTCGGGCGTAGCAGCCGAACAACATTTAATGAGCACGCTTCTCTCGAGCTTCTCGCGCAAGAAACAGGCGTTCTCGGCGCGCTCCATGCTGATTTTTGAGACATAAGTGCCGCTTTTGGGACGCGTTTCCACCAGCTCCTGCTCACGCAGGCGCACAAAGGACTCGCGAATGGGCGTGCGCCCGATTCCCGTCTCCTTTTCCAGACCAATCGCCGAAAGGCGCGTGCCAGGCTTGAGCTCGGCATAGATGATCTTGGAGCGCAATGCGTTGTATGCCTGGTCTTGCAGGCTCTGATAATGCTGGTGTTGTTCCATAAAGCCCTCGGATGAAGCCCACGGTTTGTCGAATATCACCACGTAATACTATCGCATCGACACGCCCCAGCTCCCAATCAGTCTTTTTGGGACGGGGCTCTTTTAGCTACCCTGGCCCGCAGATCGGCCCCCTTGCCACAAAAGTGGCCCATCTACTACGTTAACACGGATAGCCTCGGCCATACCGAAAACCGTGAAAACAAAACCGCAGGTAGACAGCTTGTCGATTTTCGAAAAAGCCGACTATGGTTGACCCCTGCGGCTTAAACGTAGTAGATAGGCCCTTTTCGTGGCGCAGCACTACTGCACCCCAAATTGGCACCCCGAGCCCTCGTGAGTTGCCAACAAGCTGTTCGCCCAGCGCTTTATCCGCGCGGCATTTGGAAAATAGCACCACCGCAAAACCCGCGAGTAGCGCTTACTTTGCTATATCTTGCTATACTTTGCTATATCTTGCTATATCTTGAGCAAAGGTGGCTCACATGCAAACAAACCCTTTTAAGCCCACAGCAGGTAAAACACCTCCCACGATTATCGGCCGCGAAGATGTGCTCGAAGAATTCAATGAGGGCCTCACCAACGGGCCTGGTGCCCCTGGGCGCCTAATGCGCATAGCCGGCGTCCGTGGAACGGGCAAGACGGTCCTCCTTGACGAGTGCTCACGTTTGGCGCAAAGCCGTGGCTAGACGGTCATAAAAGAGGTCGCAACCGAGGGACTTTGCCAGCGCATTCTCGAACAGCTGCAGCCCAAATTCCAGGCCAAACACGCCAGATTTGAGCCCACCGTAGCTGGCATATCCATCGGCAGCATAGATATTGAGCGAATCGGCCCATCGCTACGCGACGCCATGAGACAGACAATAACCAAGAATGGAAATGGCCTGCTCATCACTCTCGACGAGGTTCAAGACGCAGAGCTCGATGAGGTCCGAACGCTCTCCATTGCGATTCAGCAGGTTATCGGCGAAGACCTTGATATCGCCTTTGTTTTTGCTGGGCTGCCTTCGATGATTGAAAGCATCATCAACGGAAAGACACTTACGTTTTTGCGCCGTGCCCTCCCCTTTGATCTGAAGGCTGTGGCAGTAACCGAAGTGTCGTACTCCCTCGAGGAAACCATTGAAGCGTCTGGCGTGGAGTTGCAGCCAGGTATTGCCGGCCAACTTGCCGAGGCAACGCAAGGCTATCCTTTCATGATCCAACTCGTTGGATACTACGCATGGCAGTTGGCAAGACGCGCACATACAGCGATTATTGGAGAAGAAGAAGCCGAGCGTGGCATTGCAACGGCACGCGAACGCTTCTGCGCCATGGTGATTGAGCCCGCGCTGCGGCGCATTCCGCCCACGTGCATCGCTTATCTGCTGAGCATGGCGTCTTTGGGGCAGACGAGCTCGACCAGCATGGTTGCCGATGCCCTAAACAAAACGCCTCAACAGGTGAGCTCCGTCCGCAGCCGCCTGTTAAGAGAATCGATTATCGAGGCCCCCTCGTACGGCAAGGTCTCATTTGCCATCCCCTACATGCGCAATTACCTCTACGAACACAAAGCCGAACTGGAAGTTGAACTGTAGAAGCGGTAACTGCCCTGCAAGACGAAAACCGTTTTCATACGGATTTAAAGCAGACGTAAACGGTTTTCGTCTGTTTTACGTTCGGGAATAAGACGCAAATTGCACTTTCGTATGGTTTTACGCCAAACGCAACACGCTTTTGTCCGGCTATGCGTCCCCAATCCAGACGAAAAGGGCCCCGAGCTCGTGTGAGCTCGGGGCCCTTTGTGCCGCACATCTATGAGATGGAATCGATGCGCACGGGCGCTACTCCATGTAGCCACCCTGGGATGGCGGAAACCTCGTCGTTCCCCGCCTGATGGGCGTGCTCAAGGCATCCGTCCCCCTCTTTATCGACGTGACCGGCAAAAAGCTCGTCGAGGAAACTATCCGCACGCACCTCGATGTGGCCGACGCCATCGCCTCGCGCAATCCCACCGCCGCGCATGACGCGATGTATCTGCACCTGGTGTATAACCGCAACATGATTGCGGAGGGAGCAGAAGCAAAAGGCATTTAGGGCCCGACAATAATCTTTCTTTGGCAAAACGCAAGCGGCGGCTGCCCAACACACAGGGCAGCCGCCGCTTTTTGCAATCGATTGGCGCAAAGGGGTTGATTAGAGCTCGCAGGCGACCTTGTAGCCATCGCCGATGGCGTCGCGGATGTTGCCGCACTTGTTGGCATCGCCCAGCACGTGGGTGGCAACACCGGCGGCGGCAAGGTCGTCGGCCAGCTTGGTATTGGGACGATAGCCCATGGCAAGCACCAGCGTATCGGCACCGGTGATGGTGTGGACCTCGCCGTCCTTCTCGTAACTGATGGTGTCCTCGGTAATCTCGGTCACCTTGGCCTCGGTCAGCACGTGGACGCCCTTGGAGAGCATGCGCGTGATGAGCACCGCGCGACCGGCACCGCCCTCGTTGGCGGCGAGCGTCTTGGTCATCTCGATGACGGTGACATCGCGATTGGCCGGCGAGAGGTCATTGACCAACGGGGCCAGGTAATCGGCCGTCTCGCAGCCAACGGTACCGCCGCCCACGATGACGATCTTCTTGCCCGGGAAAGCCTTGCCGCTCAGCAGGTCGTCAGCCGTCATAACCTGCTTAAAGCCCTGCATAAAGGCCGGGGCGATGGGCTCGGCGCCATAAGCCAGGACAACCTCGTAGCCGGCGTAGTCACGCTGAATGTCCTCGGCAGTAAGCTCGGTGCCAAATACGCACTTCACGCCGACCTCGGCCAGGCGACGGTACTGATACTTGATCACGCGGGTGAGTTCCTGCTTTGCCGGCGGAACGGCCGCGATGCGCATCTCGCCACCCGGCTCGTCCTGCTTATCCACGAGCACTACGTTGTGGCCGCGCTTGGCAGCAATGTAGGCTGCCTCCATGCCCGCAGGACCAGCGCCCACAACCAGCACGTTCTTAGCCTCGGCGGCAGGCTCGTAGCCGGCCTCGTCGCGCTCAACATCGGGATTGACGGTGCAGGAGATGCGCTTGCCAAACATAATGCCGTTCAGGCAGCGCAGGCAGCCAATGCAGGGGCGGATGTCGTCGGCGTTGCCGGCGGCTGCCTTGTTGCAGAACTCGGCATCGCACAGATTGGCGCGGCCCATCATGCAGATGTCGGCAGCACCGTCCTCGATCAGCTCCTCGGCAATCCATGCCTCGTTAATGCGGCCGACCGTGGCAACGGGAATGTTGACGTGCTTTTTGATCTCTCGCGAGCAGGCGGCATGCGAGGCCTGCTGCGTGCCGGCGGCGGGAATGGCAGAGCCGCGCTTGATGGTGGTACCGCCCGACACATGAATCATGTCGACGCCGGCCTTCTCCAGGCGACGTGAAACGTAGATCATGTCGTTGAGGGTCAGGCCGCCATCGGTGTACTCGTCGCCCGAGATACGGACGTCGATGATAAAGTCCTTGCTGCAGCGCTCGCGAATCTCGGCAATGACCTCGAGCAGGAAGCGCATACGCGCGTCGAGCGAGCCGCCGTACTCATCGGTACGCTTGTTGTAGAGCGGGGTCAAAAAGCCGCCGAGCATGCCGTGGGCGTGCGCCGCATGGACCTCGACGCCATCGACGCCGGCCTTCTGCATACGCACGGCAGCGTCGCCAAACTGATGCGTGAGCTCGTGGATCTCATCGACCGTGATAGGACGCGGTGCCTCGCGGGCATAGGACGGTCCCACGAAGGACGGAGCGATCAGGCGCGGCGTGCCCGGAATGTTAAAGGCCATGTAGGCGGGGTGGAAGAGCTGCGGCATGATCTTGCAGCCGTACTCGTGGACAGCCGCGGCGAGCTTTTCCCAACCGGGGATAAACGTGTCGTCGTAGCAGCACATGTCACCCGGCAGATAGGTATAGGTGGGCTCGACCGTCACGACCTCGGTAATGATGAGGCCAACGCCGCCCTTGGCACGGGCACGGTAATGATCGACCAAGTCGTCGGTCACATAGCCATGATCGGCCAGGTTCGTGGACACCGGCGGCATAAAGACGCGGTTCTTGACCTCGGTCGTACCGACCTTGATCGGACTAAAGAGCATTGGATAGGCGGAGGACTCCATGCGGGATTCCTTTCATTTGAGCCGCTAGGCGGCAGTTGCTGACGTACCTATCGTACCAGAAACTGCCGTATCCGCAGTCAAACATGCCCAAACGCCGGTCGGCTAATGAATACCGCGACCCAAGTCTTCGGCGATTTTGTCTACGCCCTTAAGTGCAGCGCACGTCTTTTTGTTGGAGCAATGCCCCGTGCAAACGCCACCCTGAGCGCAGTCGGCGCAGGTGCCCTTGCGGTAGATGCGCACGCACACGGCGACAAACGCAACGCCGATAACAGCCAGTACAACAATATCGATAGGTGCCATAGCAAGCCTCCTCTAGTTAACCACCACTTACTTTACCCCATTCTCCACCTACCAAAAAGGGACAGGTTTATTTTGGTCGGTTTTATCTGCGGAAACGCCACATCTTAACTTCTGGGGCAAAGTAATCTGTCTCCCATGCACAAAAAGCCCGGGGTCGCTGGGACACCCGGGCTCGTGGAAAGGGGTTAATCCTTATTCGGACTTAGGCGGAAACTGCGGCAGAAGCAGTGTTGGTCTCGTCCTCGTCGGTCCATGCATGTTTGGGCATGGGACGGAAGATCTGGAAGAGCATCGCAACCAGCAGCACGATGGTCACAATCGTCCAGATACCAAACTGTCCCAGCACAAGCAGGTTGTAGAACTGGTTGATGAACAGGCCGATAACCCAAGCGAAGGCGCACTCGTAGCCGATGGCAATCGCGGTCCACTTGCCGGAATCCATCTGGTTGCGGATGGTGCCCATGGCGGCAAAGCACGGGGCGCACAGCAGGTTGAACGCTCCAAAGGCAACGCAAGCACCCATGGTGGGGAACATGCCGGCAAACGCGGTCCACAGGCTCGGGTCGGTCTCGCCCGCGTCGGCGACGGACAGCAGCGAGCCGGCGGTGGCGACAACGTTCTCCTTAGCGACAAGGCCAGAGACAGTCAGCGCGGTGGCCTGCCAGGTGCTAAAGCCGAGCGGGGCGAAGATCCAAGCGACCAGGTTGCCGAGCATGGCAAGCACGGAGTAGTCCATGAACTCCTCGGGGATGCCGTCCATCGCAGGCAGGAAGCCAAAGGAGCCGTTGTAGCTGCCAAAGTTGGACAGGAACCAAACCACGACAGTGGAGGCAAAGATGACCGTGCCGGCCTTCTTGATAAAGGCCCAGCAGCGCTCCCACACGTGCAGCGCCCAAGAGCGGATCGCCGGGAAGTGGTAGGCAGGAAGCTCCATAACGAACGGCGTCGGGCGGCCGGCGAAGAGCTTGGTCTTCTTGAGCATGAGGCCCGAAGCAATGACGGCAAAGACGCCCAGGAAGTAGAAGAGCGGGCTGATCCACGCGGCGGTGGTGGAAGAATCGCCGATGATGGAACCCATGAGCAGGGCGATGATCGGCAGCTTGGCGCCACAGGGAATGAACGTGGTGGTCATGACCGTCATGCGGCGGTCCTTCTCGTTCTCGATGGTCTTGGTAGCCATGACGCCGGGGACGCCGCAGCCCGAGGACACGAGCATGGGAATAAAGGACTTACCGGACAGGCCAAAGCGGCGGAACACGCGGTCCATGATGAAGGCGACACGGGCCATGTAGCCACAGTCCTCCAGGAAGGACAGCATGACGAACAGCAGGAACATCTGAGGCACAAAGCCAAAGATGGCACCCAGACCGCCGACGATACCGTCGCAGACCAGCGAATCAACCAGGCCACCGTCCTCGGTGCCGCCTGCCACAAGGGCGTCGTGCACCACGGTGGTGATGCCGGGGACATAGGGGCCGTACTGCGCCGGGTCGACCGAGTCGGCATTGTCGCCCGCAGCCTCGACAGCTGCGTCGTAGGCGTCGCGACCCTGACCGAGCACGTACCAACCGTCGGTACCGAAGAGCTGGTCGTTGGTGAAGTCGGTCACCGTGCCGCCCAAGGTAGAAACGGCGATGTAGTACACACAGAACATGATGACCACAAAGATCGGCAGGCCCAGGATACGGTTGGTAACCACGCGGTCGATCTTCTCGGAGGTGCTCATCTTGGCCGGAGCCTTAGTGAGGCACTCGTCAATGATGTGCGCGATGACGCCGTAACGCTCGCCGGTGATGATGGACTCGGCATCGTCGTCGCAATCCTGCTCGCACTGGGCGACCAGCTCCCCCACGCGAGCGGCCTTCTCCTTGGTGAGGTTGATGAGTTTGCAGGCGTCTGCATCACGCTCGAACAGCTTGACGGCGTAATAGCGGCGCTTGTTGGCGGGAACGCTCGCCGGAAGGTTGTTCTCGATGTGGTCTAGAACGTCCTCGATAGAAGAATCGAACTTGTGCTCCGGCACCTGGCCCTTGGAAGCAGCGGACTTCTTAACCTGCTCGAACAGCTCCTTGATGCCCTTGTTCTTAAGAGCGGAGATCATCATAACCGGGCAGCCGAGCTTCTTGGAGAGCTTGTCCGTGTCGATCTTGTCACCGTTCTTCTCGACCAAGTCGGCCATGTTGAGGGCAACGACCACGGGCAGGCCGGTCTCGATAACCTGAAGCGCCAGGTACAGGTTGCGCTCGAGGTTGGTGGCGTCGACCACCTGGACGACGACATCGGGCTCTCCGCTCATGAGGTAATCGCGCGAGCATTGTTCCTCGGGACTGTAGGGGGAAAGCGAGTAGATGCCGGGGAGGTCCGTAATGGTAACGTTCTTGTCGCTTAGGAGCTTGGCTTCCTTTTTCTCAACCGTGACGCCGGGCCAGTTGCCAACGTAGCCGTTGGCGCCGGTAATCAGGTTGAAAAGCGTGGTCTTGCCGCAGTTGGGGTTACCCGCCAGCGCGACATGGATCTGAGAATCCGCCATTCAATCCTTCTTCCTTGTGTGCCTGCGCTGCTTTCTCCGCGCAGGCTGGATAATGTGCTTCAAAGTTGCAGCATTAAGTTAGAAAAACCTAACTTTATCTGCAGAAATATGCGCCGCGAGTCCTTACTGAACCTCGACGACGGCGGCCTCCTCCTTGCGGATGGAAAGCTCGTAGCCGCGCACGTTGATCTCGACCGGATCACCGAGCGGTGCAACCTTCACGACCTTGAACGAAGTGCCCTTGATGAGCCCCAGGTCCATAAGGTGGCGGCGAAGCGCGCCCTCACCGTGAAGCTTGACGATGGTAGAGCTCTCGCCCACCTTAACGTCACCCAACGTCTTCATCCTCTTGTCCCCCTTTCGGTTTTTATCAAATGCTGCGAACTAACCGACGGTCATGATGTGCATGGCCACCTTGGAATCGATGCCAAAGCGTGCGCCCAGCACCGTGACGATGATATTGGCGCCACTCGAGCTCACCACGTGGATTTCGTTGCCCTCGACAAAGCCGAGGTCCTTGAGGTGGTGCTTCATGTCCTCATTGCCCTTTACACGAGACACGCGCACGGTTTCGCCCGCTTTTACCATCGAAAGCGGCATGGCCGGCATCTGCGGTCCGCAAGACATGAGTAGCTCCTAACGTCAGTTCGTCCTTAACATCGACGCGATAAAAGTTAACCACGTCTATGTTCGCTTTAGTAAACTAACACGTGGTTAACTTTTTGGAAAGGGTCCCCATTCAGATTTCGAAAAAGTTTCCTATACGAAACAAAACAAAAAGGCGCGGCAAAGAGCTGTCCTTTGCCGCGCCCCGTCATGCTTAGAGCGAGAGGTTTCTGATCGACGTAACGCAGGAAGCCTCGTCTACGCCCGAAACACGAAAGACGACGCTCTCGCCGCACTCACCATAGAGGGCCATGAGTCCCATGACATCGCGGCCATCCGTGTGGCGATCGCCGATGCTGACTGACACGTCGCTACGATGCTTGGCAATGATGTCATAGAGCAGCGCAACCGGGCGGGCATGTAATCCCAACGGATCTTTAATCGTCTTTGTAAACTCGACCATGTCCCCTCCCACGACATCGCACATTCGGCCGGCAAACCCAGCCACGTGGTAGTTATTGTACGTTACCGGCGCACCCCCGTCTCACAAAAAACGAGGGAAGGCACGCGTCCTTCCCTCGTTGCGGGCAATATGTAGCCACTCGCCTACATCAGGCGCAGGCTGACGTCCTTGAGCTGGGCGCCACTAACGGCACTCGGGGCGCCCGACATGAGGTCGGAGCCGCTGGCCGTCTTGGGGAACGCCATGACGTCGCGGATGGAGTCGGAACCGGTGAGCAGCATGCACACGCGGTCCAGGCCCAGAGCGAAACCGCCCATCGGGGGCGCACCAAACTTGAGGGCCTCCATGAGGAAGCCGAACTGCGACTCGGCGCGCTCCTCGGTAAAGCCCAGGAGCTTGAGCATGGACATCTGCATCTCGGCGTTGTGGATACGCATACCGCCACCGCCGGCCTCAAAGCCGTCCATGACAAAGTCGTAGGTGCAAGAACCGGCCGCCAGCGGGTCGGCCTCGATCTTGGCGATGTCGGTCTCGGTCGGCAGCGTGAAGGGCTGATGCTCGGCAGCGTAGGCCTTGCGGTCCTCATCCCAGTGGAACAGCGGGAAGTTGACGACCCACAGGAAGTCGTGGCCCTCACGCTTGATCTCGAGTGCGTTGGCCATGTGGGAACGCATGCCGCCCAGGATCTCGTCAGAGAGCAGGCGCGGGCCGGCGGCGAACATCACGAGGTCGCCAGGCTCGACGTCCATGCGCTCGCGCAGAGCAGCCATCTCCTCGTCCGAGAAGAACTTGACGATGGGGCTGTTGATGGAGCCGTCCTCGCGGAAGGCGATCCAGGCCAGGCCCTTGGCGCCAAACGTGGAGGCCACGCCGGCGAGCTTATCGATCTTGGCACGTGCCCAGGCACCGGCGCCCTTGGCGTTGATGGCCTTGACGACAGAGCCCTCCTCGTTCGCGGCAGTCGCAAAGACCTTGAACTTGGAGTTGGCAAAGATGTCGGTCAGGTCGACCAGGTGCATGCCATAGCGGGTATCGGGCTTGTCGGAGCCATAGGTGTCCATGGCATCCCAGTAGTTCATGCGGCGCAGCGGCGTGGGCATCTCGACGCCCATGCGACCGAAAGCATCGGCAAGAACCTCTTCGAGCGCGCTCATGACATCGTTCTGGTCCACGAAGGACATCTCGATATCGACCTGAGTGAACTCGGGCTGGCGGTCGGCACGCAGGTCCTCGTCGCGGAAGCACTTGGCAACCTGGTAGTAGCGCTCGACACCACCGACCATGAGCAGCTGCTTCAGGAGCTGCGGGGACTGCGGCAGGGCGTAGAAGTTACCCGGCTGGATGCGGCTGGGGACGATGAAGTCGCGGGCGCCCTCGGGCGTGGACTTGAACAGGGAGGGCGTATCAACCTCCATGAACTCACGGTTGTGCAGCGCCTCGCGAATGGCAAAGGTGAAGTCGGAGCGCAGCTTGAGGTTGGCCATCATTTCGGGACGACGGAGGTCCAGATAGCGATAGCGCAGGCGGGTGTCCTCGCTGGTCTCGATGCCGTCCTCGATCTGGAACGGCGGGGTGACGGACGTATTGAGTACCTCGGCGTGGTCGGTCAGGACCTCGATCTCGCCGGTCGCGAGCTTGGTGTTGGTGGTCTCCTCGCCACGAGCGCGCACGACGCCGTGGATCTTGATGGGCCACTCGGGACGCATGGTCTCGGCGATCTTAAAGGCATCGCCGTCGGAGTGCTCGGGGTCGAAGGTGAGCTGCGTGATGCCCTCGCGGTCGCGAAGGTCACAGAAGATAAGGCCGCCGTGGTCGCGGCGACGGCTCACCCAACCGGTGAGGGTGACCTCTTCGCCCACGTTCTCGAAGCGAAGCTCGCCGCAGGTACGGGTGTGCATGGAATGCTCATCGATGGGACGGGTCTGGCTCATACCAGTGATCCTCCTTTATGGATCTGTGCCGCCCCGTGTCGTTCCGGGCGGCGTCGTACAGATTTGCCCAGCCTGCGTAAACCGCGCAGCCGGGCATGGCGTTCTATCTTATCGCACCCGCGTCGATGTGCCGCGAAAAAGTAGCTCTTGCCCAAAGACTTGACGGAGACGAAACAATTGACGCGGCCTGGCCGTCGCCCAAGCGCGCGGCGTGCGACAATGTGCCCCAATACAACCGCACTCGGAAAGGCCCGTCATGACCGCACGCCTCATCGTTATGGATATCGACTCCACGCTCATCAACCAGGAGGTCATCGACCTGTTGGGCGAGGAGGCCGGCGTGGGCGAGCAGGTAGCGCAGATCACCGAGCGCGCCATGCGCGGCGAGCTCGACTTTAAGCAGGCGCTCGAGGAACGCGTGGGGCTGCTTGCCGGCTTGGATGAGAGCGTATTCGAGCGCACCTTTGAGCGCGTGACGTTTACCCCCGGCGCGCTGGAGCTTGTGCGCTCGGCACACAGCAAGGGCTGGAAGGTCGGCGTGGTAAGCGGCGGCTTTCACGAGGTCGCCGACAAGATCGTGGCCGCCGCGGGCATCGACTTTTGCCTCGCTAACCGCCTGGAGGTCGTGGACGGCAAGCTCACCGGTAAGCTGGCGGCAGACATCGTGACCAAGGAGTCCAAGCTCATCCAGCTGCTGGATTGGGCGGTTGAGTGCGGTGTCGACATGGCCCACACCGTCGCGATCGGCGACGGCGCCAACGACATCCCCATGATTCAGGCCGCGGGCACGGGCATCGCGTTTTGCGCCAAGCCCAAGACGCGCGAGGCCGCCCCGTTTGCCATCGACGAGCGCAACCTGATGCTCGCCATGGACATCATCCTGCGCGACTAGCCGATCCGTCTAACAATTGAATCAGTCTGTCCTATAGTTTCCGAACAATTTTGTCTTAGTGTTCGGAAACATACCCTTTGAGTGCTAGACTTTGCGCCGTCGAAGGGAACATATATGGATAAGCGAGATCTTGAGCAGTTGCTGAGCGATGTTGCCGGCGGAGCAGTCGCCCCTGCCGATGCCCTCACGCGCATCCAGACGGCGCCAACCGCCGACCTGGGTTTTGCACAGCTCGATCTTTCGCGCGGGGTGCGCCAGGGAGCCGGCGAGGTTGTCTACGGCGCCGGTAAAACCGCCGAGCAGGTTGCCGCCATTATCGAAGCACTGCGCGATGCCGGCCAGGAGCGCATCCTGGTCACGCGCCTGGACGCCGAAAAGGCAGCCCGCACCTCGGAGCTCCTCGACAACGGCATCGACCTGGGATATGCCCCGGACGCACAGCTCGCCCTCGTGGGAGGCAAGCCCTCCCCCACCGGCAACGGACGCATCGTCGTCGCCTGCGCCGGCACGAGCGACCTGCCCGTCGCCGAAGAGGCGGCAGTGACGGCCGAGTTCTATGGCAACGAGGTCGATCGCCTCTACGACGTAGGTGTCGCCGGCCTGCACCGTCTGCTCGCGCATGCCGAGGAGCTTGCCCAGGCACAGGTGGTCATCGCCATCGCCGGCATGGAAGGCGCGCTGGCGAGCGTTGTCGGCGGCCTGGTGAGCTGTCCGGTCATTGCCGTTCCCACCAGCGTGGGCTACGGTGCGAGCTTTGGTGGCGTAGCCGCGCTGCTCGCCATGCTCAACTCCTGCGCCAGCGGCGTTTCGGTCGTCAATATCGACAATGGCTTTGGTGCCGCATACCAGGCAAGTCTTATCAATCATCTGAGCGCCGGCACACCCCGCGCCCGTTAAGGAGCATTCCATGTCTAACCATCAGCACACGCTTATCATCGATGGCACCTCGGGCATCAGCGGCGATATGACCGTCGCGGCCCTGCTCGACCTGGGCGCCAGCGAGGAGCACCTACGCGAACAGCTCGCCACGCTGCCGGTCGACGGCCTTTCGATCGCCGTGACGCGCGTAAACAAGCATGGCATCGACGCCTGCGATTTCGACGTCCAGCTTGCAGAGGGGCTCGAGAACCACGACCACGACATGGCCTGGCTCTACGGCAACGAAGCAGCTGCCGAGCACACGCACGAGCATGAGCACCACCATCATGATCATAGCGAGCACGAACACGAGCACTGCCACGAGCATGACCATGAGGGCCACGCCCATGAGCACGAGGATCATCACCACACCCACCACCATCATCACCGCTCGCTAGCCGACGTCACCGCCATCATCGATGGCTCGCAGCTATGCGATGGCGCCAAGCGTCGTGCCCTCGCCATTTTTTCCGTACTCGCTGCTGCCGAGGCCAAGGCTCACGGCAAAACGCCCGACACCGTCCTGTTTCACGAGGTGGGCGCCGTCGACTCCATCGTCGACGTCTGTTCTGTCGCCATCTGCCTCGACGACCTGGGTATTGAGGATATCGTGGTCGAGTCGCTCTCCGAGGGCCACGGAACCATCCGCTGCGCCCACGGCCTCATGCCCATTCCCGTCCCCGCTGTTGTCAACCTGTGCCAGGCAGGCAATATCGCCCTCACGCCTGCACCGGTCGCCGGCGAGCTCGTGACGCCGACGGGCGCCGCCATCGTCACCGCGCTGCGCACGTCCGACCAACTGCCCTCACGCTACCGCATCGAAGCCGTCGGCTACGGCGCCGGCAAACGCCCCTACGAGGGTTGCTCCGGCACGCTCCGCTGCCTGCTCGTTCACGCGGACGCATAGCCATGGATGCCCGCAAGGCAAAAAGCCGTGCCGCCATCGTTGCGGCGTTCTCCGAGCTCCTGTGCGAGGAAGATTACGGCAAGATCACCGTCGGCGACATCATCGCTCGCGCCCACGTAGGTCGGGCCACGTTCTACGGCCTCTTCAAAAGCAAAGATGACCTGCTCGCTGAACTCGTGCGCGATATCTGCACCCATGCCCTCGACGATGACGGTACACCCCTCGACGACCCGCTCGTACAGGTCGAGCATATCCTCAACAACCTCTGGGAACGCCGTCAGGGTGTACGGGCACTGGTAGCCGGCGCCGGTTCACGCGTCTTCGCCGACAGCCTCCGCAAGACCATCATGGCCCGAGCAGCCGAAACCGTCCCTACCGACCCAAACGGCCCCGCCGGCACCATGGACCGCAGCTTCCTACTACACCACATAGCCTCAAGCTTCGTAGGAATGGTCCAATGGTGGGCCTGGCACAACTTCCAAGCAGATAAAGCCGACGTAGCCAAAGACTACCTCTCGGCCATAAAGCCCCTCTTCAACTAAGTAAACCCCTCATCCCAAAGCTCCGCCCCAACCCAAAGCACAATCCATCCCAAAGTATCAACAACAGCCCAACGCCCCTACCAGCAACAAGCCCCTCCCATCCAAATTCAGATATATATGTTGGGTTGCTTGTACGAACGCAACAAAGACCCCGCAGCTGACCGCATGGGGTAACTTCCCAGCGCATTCCGCAGGACGCAAAAAGGCTCGCCGCACGAAGTGCGCAGCGAGCCTTTTTGCATGTCCGAGGACGCGCTGGGAAGTTACCCCATGCGGCCAGCGGACAACTATGTAGCCTCAGACTAGAACATGCCCAAGAAACCGTGCACAAACAGTGCAGCCAGAGCGGCACCGACAAACGGAGCGATGCCAGGAACGAGCAGGCCGTACTTCCAGTTATTGTCAGCCTTGTTCTTGATCGGCAGCACCTGATAGGCCATGCGAGGACCAAGGTCACGAGCCTGGTTCATGGCGAAGCCGGTGATGCCGCCCATGCCCATGCCAACAGCCCAAACGATCAGACCGACGCAGATAGCGAGCATCAGAACGTTCTCGCCGGCGCGGTTAGCGGCAGCAAGGATGGCGCTGATGAACACAAAGGTGCAGATAGCCTCGCAGAAGAAGTTACGAGCATAGTTCGTGCCCTCGGTGGTGGGGTTGGTCGAGAAGATGTTGCGCTGGGCAATGGGATCGACGACGCCATCGGAAGCCTTGAACTCATCGGCATACATAAGCCAAGCGATTACGGCGCCCACAAAGCCGCCGAGCATATCGGCAATCATGAAGGGGATGCAGCTGCTCCACGGCACCAGGCCGACGATGCACTGGGCAAGCACCATAGCCGGGTTCATGCACACGGCGCCGCCAAAGACAAACAGGCAGACCGAGATGCCAAAGGACCAGGTGGTGATGGCAAACATGTGGCCGGAGCCCTGATACTTGGTGCCCTTGAGCACGGTATCGCAGTGCACGCCCACGCCAAAGATGATCATGAGGGCCGTTGCGCCGAATTCGCAGAGGAGTTTGGTAAGCATAAAACCTTATCTTTCTTGTCGGTTATAAACGATTCGTTTAGGCCGCGCGCTAGTGCTGCGCGACGACAACGCCCAGGCCATCGGGAATGACGGCAACCTTGGCGTCAGCACCCTTCATCTCAAAGGCGAGCTTGAGCGCCTCCTCGAGGGTGTTGACCGGCGTCATGTGCATATCCTTGATCATCTGGTGATCGCACAGGTCGGTGACCATGATCACAGGGTGATGTGCCAGGATGCGGGCGAAAATCTGGCTCGTCCACTGGTCGGGCAGGGTCTCGTCCTTGGGACGATCGATGCAGGCGCGCTCAAACTCTGCCGGATCGTTGTCGGCGATGTTGTGATAGAAGCCCTCGCCACCGTGACCGTCGGCGCAACCGGCAACGTCGATAATCACGCCGCCTTCGGGAAGCGTGGCCTCGGCAGAGCACATGCCCTTTACAGCCTGGTAGATGTTCTGGTCGAGCGGGTAGCCGCCGTTGGTGGTGACGGCAATCTCGCACTCGACGGGCTCAACGCCGGCAAGGCTCTTCACGAACTCGCAGCCAGCTTCGTGCGCCTTGTGGATGTCGCCGGCAAAGGAGCCGATGACCTCGTGCTTGCCGTTAAGTACCACGTTAAGCACAAAGGCAAGGTGAGCCATCTCGGCAGCGGCAAACATGTCCTCGCTCACGTGGTTGTGGCACAGGTTGCCGGCACGCGAGTGGGAATCATTCACAAACTGACCGTTGTGGTTGTACATGATGGTCTTGTAGCTGGCGATGCCGGGCAGGACGGACTTGCGGCTGCCGGAGAAACCGGCAAAGAAGTGCGGCTCAATGAAACCCTCGGCAAGCAGCAAGTCGCATTCGGCGGCAATCTTGTTGATGATGCAATCGCCGCCAGAAGGCAGGGTGCCGATCTTTTTCATCATGCTGTCGTCAGTCGCAACATGCATGACGATTTCCTCGTTGGCAACGATCTCCTCGCCATACTTATTGACGAGTTCCTCGTGCGTCGACGGACGGTGCATACCCGTAGCAACAAGAATGCGAACGCGCGCCTCAGGCGCAGCGGAGTGGATGTGATGCAGCAGAATAGGCATCGTCACACGCGAGGGAACGGGACGCGTATGGTCGGAGCTAATGATGACAATATCCTTCTTGCCAGCACAAAGCTCCTCGAGCGAAGGCGAGCCATAAGGGTTGGCAAGCGATTCCTCTACCAGCTCTTCCTGCGATTTTGTGGTCTTAAACTCGTTTTGATGACCTTCCATCACACCCGCGAAGTTCTTATCCTCGAGCTCCAGATGCAACGTCTTGTGGTCAAACGGCAGTTCACATTCAAACAATGACGAGCGCCCTCTTCCTTTAAACTGACACACTAGATAAACCGTTGGAAGGATACGCCGCTCACCGAAAAACACCACCGTCCACCGACTCATTAACACAACGTTCATATTTGACCCACAACAAAACGGCCGCGACCCCAAACGGGACCGCGGCCGCAACAGTCGTAAGGCGAGAAGCGCCACATGCATCTCAATCCCAATCGATAAGACGCGAGGCGCGAAGCGCACTTTATTATCATCAGCTTTAATCCCTGAAGACCGAGGGCGAAGGGACCCGATGGGTTTCCCTCTGAATGCATTCCGCAGCACGAAGCCCCCTTATCCGCAGCTCTGAAAGAGCAGGATAAGGG
This sequence comes from Collinsella aerofaciens, assembly GCF_015555045.1. Taxonomy (GTDB): domain Bacteria; phylum Actinomycetota; class Coriobacteriia; order Coriobacteriales; family Coriobacteriaceae; genus Collinsella; species Collinsella aerofaciens_W. The sequence continues at coordinate 82,644 of NZ_JADNJQ010000002.1, forward strand.
GGCTTCAAGTGCGAGGACGCATTCAGAGGGAAACCCGTCGGGTCCCGGTGAGAGCCACAGGGCTATCGATTACCCCGTGTTTTGCAAACCTGCCGAGACGCCGGTCACAGTCGAAAGAATCAGGCTCATGTACTCGGCCTTCTTCTCCTCGGCCATCTCGTCCTGGTTCATACGCACCTCGCGAAGGGCGCGGACCTGGGCGATAGACAGGGCGTCGACGTAGGGGTTGCGCACACGAACGGCGCAGCCGAGCACGCGACGACGCTGCAGCGGCCACTCGTCACCGACGATGGCAAGGACCCACTTACGCGTGAGCTGCATCTCGGTGAAGACCTTCTCGGACAGATCCTGCCGATCGCCCAGGTGCAGATACATCTTGGCGATGCGCTGATCGGTCTTAGCGATCGACATCTCGATGTTGTCGATAAAGGTGCGGAAGAACGGCCACTCCTGGTAGGCAGCCTTAAGCTGGTCAAGGTCGCCCAACTGCTCGCAGGCGGTGCCCAGGCCGTACCAAGCGGCCAGATTGATGCGCGCCTGGCTCCAGCTGAAGATCCACGGAATGGTACGCAGGTCGTCGAGCGACTTGGCGCCCAGGCCGCGCTTGGCGGGACGCGAGCCGATCGGCAGCAAGCCGACCTCGGTCAGCGGCGTCACGGTCGAGAACCACGGTGTAAAGTCCTCGGTGTTCAGCAGGTCCAGATAGCGCTCGTGGCTTGCGGCGTTGAGCTTCTCGGCCATATCCCAGAACTTCTGCGTGGTCTCGGTGTTGGTCTTCTCGACACTCGGGGCCGACTGCAAAAGCGTTGCAGCGGCAACGGACTCAACATGGCGCTGAGCCAGCGTGCGGTTGCCGTAACGGGCAAAGATGACCTCGCCCTGCTCGGTGAGCTTAAAGAAGCAGTTGACCGAACCCTTGGGCTGCGCCAGCACGGCCTTGTTGGCCGGGCCGCCGCCACGGCCCACGGCACCGCCGCGACCGTGCATGAGCACCAGATCGATATCGTTCTTCTCGGCCCACTTGGCGATACGCTCCTGCGCGGAGTGCAGCGCGAGCATGGCCGTGGTAGGACCGGCATCCTTGGAGGAGTCGGAGTAGCCCAGCATGACCTCCATGCGGCGGTTGGTCTGGGCAAGGCGCTTTTGCACCACGGGCAGCGTAAGCATCTGATCGAGCACGTCGACGCAGCCCTCGAGGTCCTCGAGCTGCTCGAACAACGGGATCACGTCGAGCTCGGGGACATCCTCCTCGTGTGCAAAGGACAGGTGCGCCAGCTCAAAGACGTCGGCCACATGCTGAGCGCTCTTGGTAAACGAGATGATGTAGCGGTGCGCCATCTTCTTGCCGTAGCGCTTTTGGATGGAGCCGATAGCGCGGAAGGTATCGATGACCTCGCGCGTCATGGGCTGCAGGTCGCCATGGATACCGTTCTCGTGGATATCCTTAAGGGCGCGGGCATGCACCACGGAGTGCTGACGGAACTCCATCTCGACCATATGGAAGCCGAAGGACTCGACCTGCCAGATGATGGTTTGGACCGGGCCGTAGGCAGCACGGACGGCACCGCAGGCGGCCAGCGAACGCTGGACGACGCGCAGGTCATCCAGGAACTCGTCGGCGCTGTGGTACATGGTGTCGGTGATACGACGGACGGTGGCGTTCAGGCGGTCGGCCATGACGAGCATGACGGCGCGATGCGGCTCGTGCTCGGAGATCAGCTCGGCGCGGGCCGTGTAACGAGGGCTCATCTCGACCTGATGGTTCCACAGGTTAATGAGCTCGGCCGACGGCTTGCTGTAGGTAGCCTCGAGCGTGAGGTTGCGGCCGATGTGGCGGCACTTGTCCTCGAGCTTGAGCACCATGTGCGTAAAGTACTTGGCGGCGACCTCACGGCTCACCTTGGCGGTGACGTTGGGGTTACCGTCGCGGTCGGAACCGATCCAGCTGCCGGGATGGAAGAACGCCGGGCACAGCGGCGGCACAGTACCGGCCTTGTCGCCCAGCACCCAATCGTCAAAACGACGATAGATAACGGGGATAACGTCGAACAGCGTGTTATCGAAGATGTCGATGATGGTATCGGCTTCCTCGACCGGCGTGGGCTTCTTGAGCGCGATGGGACTCGTACGCACCAGGGCGTCGATCTCCTGCAGCATATGGCGCTCGTTCTCCACCAGGTCGGAGCCGCCCAGACGCGGACGCTCCTCCAGCAGGTTGGAGATACGGCGGATCTTGCCCTCGACGGCCTTACGACGGGCCTCGGTGGGATGTGCGGTAAAGACAGGGTGGAACTCGAGCTTGTCGAGCAGCTCGTTGGCACCCTCGACACCCAGCTCATTCACCAGCTGGTGATAGGCAACGGTAAGCTCGTTGGCAGGATCGACCTCGGTATCGGTCGACGCACCGGCCTCGCGCTCGCGCAGCTGCGCCACACGGTAGTTCTCCTCCGACAGGTTTGCCAGATGGAAAAAGCTCGTAAAGGCGCGAACGATGACCTGCTGCTTATCGAGCGGCAGGCTGTCGATCAAATCGACGACCTCACGAAATGCCACGGCAGTGGGCTCGTCGGCGGTGGGCACGCCCTGCTCGTCGACGGCTTCGTCGGCAGCGCAGGTACCGGGGTTGCCGGCATTGACCACAATCTCGGCTGTCAAAATCTTGTCGAACAGGTCCGCGATCTCGGGATCATACTCGCTAAGCACACGGCGCTCCAGGCGCAAGAACAGCGCCAGATTGTCGCGCAGCTCCTCGGGGATCTCGATCTCGGCGAGACGCTCCCTGGACTCGGCATTCGAGCCGATTCGGTTAACGAGGCGGTTGACCACGGCAGCGACGCGCGCCGCGGCTTCGGGTACAGACTGGTTGCTTAGGTTCTCAGCCACGTTTCCTCCCATTCCTCCTTCTATGCACGTAACATGCGGTATTCATTATAGGCGCTTGAGAAATACTTTCGACACTGATTGCGCTTTACCACACAAAAGTATTTTCTGCATTGCAAAGGTTTTTGCCCTAAATGGTCGTATTTCTCGGTGGGCGGCATACGTAAACGGGGGCATTCCGCATAAAAGCGAAACACCCCCGTAACAATCGCTCTCCATGAGCTGAACTTTTTAGTGAGTCCACAGCTCAAAAATCATGCGCTACAGGCGCTCGCGAACCGCCTCGACCACGTTGGCCAGATCGACGAGGACCTCGTCATGGCTCTGCATGTCGCGTACCTTGACCTTGCCGGCGGCGAGCTCGTCGCCGCCCAGGACTAGGATGAGCTTAGCGCCCACCTTGTCGGCCTGCTTAAACTGAGCCTTGAGCGAACGACCCTGGTAGTCGGCCTCGGTCACGATACCTGCAGCGCGAAGCTCCTGCGTAATGGCAAAAACGTTCTGGCGCAACTCCTTGCCGGCGTTGGCGACGTAGACACACGGGGTCTCATCGGCGCCCAGGTCACTGCCAAAAGCCTGCAGGGCCAGCAGGGCGCGCTCAAAGCCGACAGCAAAGCCGACGCCGGCCGTAGGCTTGCCGCCCTCGAGCTCGACCAGGCCGTCGTAGCGACCGCCGCCACCGATGGAGCCGACACCGGCGCCGGGGGCCTCGACCTCAAAAACGGTGCGGGTGTAGTAGTCCAGGCCGCGCACCAAGGTGGGATCCTCGACATACTCGATGCCGGCGGCATCCAGATAACGCTTGACCTGCTCGTAGTGCTCGCGGCACTCGTCGCACAGGTTGTCGCCCATCAGCGGGGCCTCGGCCATGATCTCGCGGCAGTGGTCGTTCTTGCAGTCGAAGGCGCGCAGCGGGTTAAGTTCGGCGCGCTCGCGGCACTCGTCGCACATCTCGTCGGCGTGATCGAGAATGAACTGCTTGACCTGCTCGCGATAGGCCGGACGGCACTGGGCATCGCCCATCGAGTTAATGAGCAGACGAAGCTTGGAAAGATCGAAGCCCAGGCGCTTGTAGAACTCCATGAGCATGATGATGCACTCGGCGTCGGCAGCCGGATCGGGAGCGCCGAGCCACTCGATGCCCACCTGGTGGAACTGACGCAGGCGGCCCTTCTGGGGACGCTCGCCGCGGAACATGGCCTCGGCGTAGTAAGCCTTAAACGGCGTGGAGCCCTGGGGCACCAGGTTGTTCTCCACGACGGCGCGCACCACACCGGCCGTGCCCTCGGGACGAAGGGCCAGACGCTGCTTAGGCTTGAGCTTGGTATCGGTGCCTTCGGTAAAGACGCGCTCCAGGTTGGCGCCGCTAAACACGCGGAACATCTCCTTGCGCACGACGTCGGTCGACTGGCCGATGCCGTGGACAAACACGTCCACCTGCTCGATCGCGGGCGTCTCGATGGGCTTAAAGCCAAACGGCTCGAATACGCTGGCCGCAATCTGCTGCATCTTTTGCCAGGCGCGCATCTCGGCGCCGATAAGGTCGCGGGTTCCCTCCGCCTTCTGTGCCTGCATGGGCAAACACCTTTCTTTTGTATCGCGTCATAGATAGTGGACATTATACGGCACAAAGCAGCAACGCGGCGGCGCGTCTGACCGAACGAGGGTATGGGGACTCGTTCGGCCAGATGCGCCGCCGCTGTTTGTGACCCGTTTTCCTCCGTCCCCTTCGGATCACGTGATCTGTTGGGGACGGAGGAAAACGGATCATTTCGTAGGCCCGTGACCGCCTTGGAAACCGAATGATGGTACGAGCATCCATTCGGCTTCCAGGGCGGCCACAAACAGAACGGGGCAAACAGAAAAGAGCACGTAGACCTGCCACAGCTCACCGACAAAGCTCATGCCGGCAAGAACGGCAGAGGTGGCGATTACAGTGAGGGAGCCCAAAACGCGACCGCTTACTTTATCGGCAACATGACCGATCACAAGTGAGCCGATAACGCTCACCACGGTGGAGATGGCGTTGGAGATGTTGTACTGCGCAAGCGTGATGCCCAGGTCGCTGACGACGAGCGGCTGAAACAGGCTCATGCAGTTAACGAAAATCGTGTAGCACGTGGCCATGATGACAAAGCCGGAAGCCACCACGAGCCAGCCGGGGAAGAACTTACGCTGCTGGGACATACTGCTCCTTTTTAAACAAACGAGTAGCAAGATTGGGTGCTACCGGTGGTCGGCGATGTAGCCCAAAGCGACGGCGGCATAAGCCGCGGCGCCAAGGGGAAGCTCGGCATCGCTAAAACGTGCCTTGGGATGATGCTGAGCAAAATGCTCGTCCGTATCAGTCACGGCAGCGCCCACGGTAAAGTACGCACTCGGGATCTCACTCGAGATCAACGCGAAGTCCTCGCTCGCCATGGCGTGGAACTGCGGCAGGAAGGCGGCCTTGGGCAGCGTCGCACCCACATAGCCAAGCGAAGCCTGGGTCATGTCGTCATCGAGCACGAGCGGGGGAACATCCGAGAGCGTCTCGATGGTGGCCGGCGTACGATAGGTCGTGGCAACGCCGTTGACGACCTCCGCGATGCGGGTCTTGAGGTGCTCCATGAGCTCGACGTCGAATCCGCGCAGCGTACCTTCGAGCACACAAGTGTCGGGGATGACATTTGCGGCCTGACCGCCGGCGAACTTGCCAACGGTAAGCGCAACCTCCTTGGCCGCCGGCACCTCGCGGGAGATGAGCTCCTGAAGCGCCAGATGCACATGGACGCCGGCCGTGATGGGGTCGATGCAGATCTCGGGGCTCGAGCCATGGCCGCCCTTGCCCTGAAGCGTGATGCGAAAACCGTACACGCCCGAGAGCGCCGGGCTGCCGTAGAGTACCAGACCAAGCGGCGACTGGCTATTGACATGCATGGCAAAGGCGGCCTGGGGGCGTGGGTTCTGCAGCAGACCGTCGGCGATGGCAGCGCGTGCCCCCTCAAAGGTCTCCTCACCCGGCTGGAACAGCAGTTTGACGGTAGCATTGGCGTCGACAAGCTCGGCCTCGCGGGCCTTGAGCATACGAGCCGCACCAAGCAGCGCCGTCGCGTGCATATCGTGACCGCAAGCATGCATGCAGCCATTGGTGGATGCAAAGGGCTCGCCGGATTCCTCGGCAACGGGCAGGGCATCCATGTCGCCGCGGAGCATAATAACCGTACCGGCCTGTTCGTCCGCGCAGACGCCATTGCCCTGGGCCGCGGCGGCACCGGCGCCGACAAGGCTCACAACGCAGGAACCATCAACGAGCGTGGTATGGGGGATGTCCATCTCGTCCAGACGTGCCTGGATATAGGCAGACGTCTGCGGAAGATTGTTACCGAGCTCGGGCATCTGGTGTAGATCGTGTCGCCACGCAGCGAGCTCGTCTGCAAAAGCCTGAGCTTCTGCGACAAGACCGTCACCTATAGCGGTCTGCGCCGCTGTGGTAGCTTGAGGCGCTGGTTGCGGTTGAAAATCGGACAGTGCTGGTGCCATAGATGCCCTCCAGTAACGTTTTTGCAGCAAGCACTTTGATAGCGTAAAGTGCAAGGTACAACTTTAAGGGCGATGCATAAAAAATGCCGCCCCGGGAGGCGGCGCAACAAGTTGTTTACAATTACGGGCGCGGCTTTTGGCGCAAGAAGTCGAAATGCGTCTCGCTCAAGATAATCGACAGGAAGATGAGCGCGAAGCCGGCGAGCAGACGCGAAGTGAGCGCCTCCCCCATCAGCAGCACCGAGAACAGCACACCCGAAGGCGATTCCATCGAAAGGAGCAGCGAGCCCGTCGAGGCCGGGACATGCGCCAGGCCGACGTTTTGGATGAGCAGGGCCACGCACGTACAGCCCACCGATAGAAACGCCATCACACCGATAAAGCTCGGCGTCCACACGGACAGCGGCGCTTGGGTCTCGAATAACAGCGACGAGATCAGGCTCAGCACGCCGTTGCCCACAAACATCCAAAACGTGATGACGTTGATATCCATCTTGCGACCGTATTTGGCCGTCACCGCCATCTGGATGGCGAAAAAGACCGCACCAGCCAGCGTAATGACGTCACCGATGTTGAACTCGACGCTATCGAGCGCCACCAGGCCAATGCCCGCCAAGCACAGCAGCGCCGCGCCCAGGTTATAGCGGGTGAGTTTTTCGCCGCTCAGAAAATAGCTCGCGAACGGCACGAGGATGCAATACGTGCCCGTCAAAAAAGCATTCTTGCCCGCCGTAGTATGTGCCAGACCGACCGTCTGCAACGCATAGGCCGCCCACATGAGCACGCCCATACTCAGGCCAACGATCAGGTTGCGGGCATTGAAATGTGCAATGATGCGTTTGTGGAAGACGGCAAACATGACCAACGCTGCGGGCAGAAAGCGCACGTAGAGAAGTTCAAACACCGGAATGGTGTCGAGCGCGTCCTTCATGGTCGTAAAGGAGTAGCCCCAGACGACTGCCACCGAAAGTAGCAGGACTTTCCAGAACAGCGGCGAGCGAGCGCCGGCGCCGCGGAAGGTGCCACCCGCGCCCAAATCCTCACGGGCCACAGGGCTATCGGGCATGTTTTCGATTTCGTTGGCAGCGTATTGGGCCATGGAACATCCTCGCACTCAATCTGGGCGTGGTGTCCGCACGCGTATGGCTGCGTGCCGCCTCATGGTCAAATAAAAACGGGGCGCACCGGACCCCCGGCACGCCCCGCTACTGTAGCAACAACCAAGCAACCCGCGCAATTCACCGCACTAAAGTACCGACTTGAATAACCTCGATGTTTCGTCAACGTCAGCGAAAACGACCCTAAGCGAGCAAGGTGACGTGAAATGAAAGGGCGCTGACCTTCTGGTCGCGCCCTTGAAATTGAACGTCAGATTGCCGCTTAGGGTCGTTTGCAGCGTCGAGCCGTTACGCGGTTTGGTAAAACCGCGTAACTAGATTAATTTAGTACTCTCAAGCTTTTCGATAATCCAGTCGTTGGCTTTGATGACTGGGCGGCGGAAGACGACGCCCAGGGCCAGCGACGGAATCAGATAGCTCGCCAGAATGCCCAGCTCAACCCAGTACTCCATATGGTAGGCACCGGCCATGGCGGCGTGCATGGCGTTGATACCGTGAGTAAACGGCAGGAACGGATAAATCGCCTGGAACACGGGGCCGGTCATCTCGATGGGGAACGTGCCGCCCGAACCGCCGACCTGCATGACCAGCAGCACAACGGCCAAAGCCTTGCCGATATCGCCAAACGAAACTGTAAGCGTGTAGACGATATTGGAGAACACGAGACTCGCGACCCAGCCAGCCAGCACAAACTGCAGCGGGTTGTCGCACTGAATGCCAAAGAACAGAATGTCGCCCGCGCACACGAGCGTTGCCTGCAGCAGAGCCAAACCGCCAAAGAACAGGTAACGACCCAGATAGATCTCGTGCAGGCGTACGGGGATGAGCTCGTTGATAAGCTCATCGTCAACCGAGACCTTCATCATGGCCGCTAGTACGATCGAGCCGACCCATAGCGACAGAATCGTGTAGAACGGTGCCATGGCCGAACCGTAGTTGCGGATTGGATAGACCGGCTTGCGGTCGAGTGCGACAGGGCCGGAAAGCGACACGGCCAGACCCTCGGGATCATTGCCGATCATCGTCTTGATCGTAGCGAGGTCATCCGACATCAAGGCGCCGTCGAGCTCGTCCTTAAACGCACTGATCTTGTCCGACGCCTCACCCAGCTGATCGGAAGCCTTGTTGACCAGCTTTGCAGCCTTGGAGAGACCCTTTGCCAGCGAACCGGATGCGTCGGTCAGGCCGGCAACAGCACTATCCAGGTCGCCCGAGATACCCTTGAGCGAATCCAAAACGCCCGAAATAGTCTTCTTGAGCTCCTTGGCCTTGACCGAGAACGTAGAGTCGTAGTCAATCTTGGCGCCCGAGATACCAGCCTTGGCATCGGCGATGGCCTGATCGACCTCGGCACGCGATTTGTTAACCTCTGTCATACTCTTCGTGAGCGACGTCGCGATATTCGTCAGCTCATTGGCATTGTTGCGGTACTCCGTCGCGGTTTTGTCAAGCTCAGCAGCCGCGTCCTCAAGCCCTGCCTTGAGCTTATCGTTACTCACCTGTCTAGCAAGACTGCGGAGCTTATCGGCCGTGGCATCAATCTCGTCGGCACGCGTATTGAGTGACGCTGCGCCATCGTTGAGCTGAGACACCGTAAGATCGACATGCTGGTTTGCAGCGTCGAATGCCTTTGCGAGCTCGGTAGAAACGTTATCGAACGAACCCGCGCTCCCATCAATAGCGGCATCAATCGCATCGCTGGCAGACTTGAGCGCCTGCTCGGAATCGGCAATACCGCTCTCGGCATGCTGCATGAGCTGCTTCACCGACTCCTCGGTCGATCCGGACTGCTTGAGCATACCGCCCGCCGACGTCAGCGAATCGGACGTGGAGCTCAAAATGCCCGCAAGCGACGTTGCGCTGGCCTGAACGTCTCGCAGGTCCTCAATCGAATCGCCAAGCGTCGAGGACAGATTGGCGATAAAGTTGCTGACCTGGTCGGTGCTCATGTAGTCGAGCAGGCTGGACACGGTTTTAAGACCGATAGTCGTAATGGTTTCGGTAAAGGTCTCGTTGACCTGACTCTGGACGGCGCTCGAGCCCTTCTCAGTCACAATCTGGGCAATGGCGTTGGCCTTCTGATTCTCGTAAAACTCGATATCGGCATGCTTCACGTCGGTCGAAAAGAGCGTCATCATATCGGCGCTAAACGTCTTAGGGATAACGACAGCCGCATAGTATGCGCCCGATTTGACGCCCTCGATGGCCTTTTCTCGATCGTTGAGCACAACCCAGTCGAAGTTCTCGTTACCACGCAGGGTGGCGGTCACGTTTTCGCCCACGTTCACCTCGACGGGGATCAGATCGCTCTCGTAACCCTCATCGGTGTTGACCACGGCGATCTTAAGATTGCCGGTGTTGCCGTACGGATCCCAGCTGCCGGCGATGTTAAACCACGCGTACAGGCACGGTACGATAATGAGGCCCATCACGACAACCAAACCGATTACGGAGCGAGACACGTTTTGGACATCGCGCTTAAACAGATGCAGGATGTTCTTCATTTATGCCTCACCTCCTTTGGAGTGCTTGCCGAGCGGAGCATTCTTTTCATTCATCACAAACGTGTCATCCCCGTTCTCGGGCACATGGACCGCATCGCGATGACCACATTGGCTGACAGCCTGAGTCTTGGGCTCAGACCCCCGCTCGCTCGCATTCAAGCCGAACATGCGACGAGCGGCCGGAATGGCGGCCGTGTGCTCGCGCATCTCGCGGCGCAAGTCCTCATCCGAAAGCGCCGAGATGCGCATCTGGGTGTTGAGGCTCGCGCGGATGTACTCGATGTTGATGAGCCAGCCGCAGATGGCAATGACCGAGATAATCCAGATGACCAGTAGAATGATCTTGCCATTGTTGTCGATATCGAGAACCGTCGACAGAACGAAGAGCAGCACCTGCACGCCGACTACAGCGGCGAAACCGCCCTTGATGTAGTACGGGTAGCGATGTTCAAAGGCGACCGCATGATCGAGCACCTCACGACGGTACGAATCGGAATCGAGCATGACACGCATGGCCGTGCGCAGCGAGTAGCGCTGGCGCGGCAGGTCGTTGGACTCGCAAATCATCATACCGGTCGTGGAAAGCTGTTTATCAAAGAGCAGGTTAAGGTTGAGCAGCAGCGGACGCAGCTGCAGGCCGATAAAGAGCGCCACGATCAAGAACACGCCCAGAATGCACAGGTTAAACAGGTAGTTGAACGAATACATACCGCCGACCGTCTCACGCAGCAGATTGATGCCGTAGGTAAAGGGCAGCAGCGGGTGCAGCCACTGGAAGAAGCCGGGCATCATCTCGATGGGGTACATGCCCGACGAACCCGGGATCTGCACGATGACGAGAATGACGCCGATAGCCTTGCCGATATGCTTAAACGTGGTGGACAGCGCATAGATGATATTGACGTAGGTGAACGAAATGGCGATGCCGCCCAGCACGAACAGCAGCGGGTTAACGCACTGTACGCCAATGACCAGATCTCCCACCGTAACGATGATGGCCTGCAACGCACCCAGGATCACCAGGAGCAACCAGCGGCCAAAGTAGCCCTGACGCGCGGTAAAGCTGCCGATGCCTTCGCGGTCGACCTCGAGCTTGTAAATGGCGATGAGCACATAGCCGCCCACCCACAGCGCCAGGTTGGTGTAGAAAGGAGCAATGCCCGAGCCGAAGCTCTTAACCGGATAGATCGACTTGGACGCGAGCTCAACCGGAGATGCCATGAAATCTGCGACGTCATTGACGTCGACGCCCACCAGATCAGCCAGCTCGCCCATGGACTCGGAAGTCTGCAGGGCCGCAATGTCGTTGGCGGCGGTTGCGAGCTTATCCTGGACCTTGGCAAGGGAGCCGTCAGTCTGGGACAGCGTGGTCTTGGCCTGGCCGAGCGTAGCGTTAAGCTGCGAAAGCGTACCGCGCGCGCTTGCAATCGTGGGCGTGAGGCCAGATACAATTCCCGTCAGATCGCCCGAAACGGCGGCAAAGGAATCGAGCGCGCTCGAGGCCTTCGGCAGCGCGTTTTGGCCCAGGCTTGTTTGGGCCTGGCCAAGGTTGGTCGCACCGGTCTGGATTGCGTTATTGATAGCGTCGCTGGCGCCCGAAACAGCCGCGGCGTCATTCGCCATGGCGCTCGACTGCGCGGACAGACCGTCCTTGATGCTCTGCAACTTCTCGTTCTGCTCACGGAGCGTATTGATGGTCGATACAATGCGCGCGTCAATTTCCTCGGAACCTGTCGACGTGTCATTGGCGAGAATCTCCAAGTGCCCGATAACGGCCTTATTGTGGTCGATCGTCGCTTGGAGAGACTCGAGCGAGTTGTCGATACGGGTGGTCGTAGATGTGACCGTGCCCGTCAGCTTGCCGATGGCAGCGTTCGCGGAGGCCGACGTCTTGGTGAGCGCAAGGCTGCCTTCCGAGAGCGCCTTGGAGAGCGAGGCGATAGAGTTGCCCGCCGTGGTGCGAGCTTCACCCAGCAGGTCGTTGCCCTGAGAGATCGCTTGCGTCAGTGACGGCGCCTGACCCTGCATGCCGGCAAGTGCCGCATCAGCCGAGGCGATAGCGCCACTCGTCTTATCGATGGCGGCATTCATGTCGCCAATCGAATCGCGCACCTCGCCCAAGGTATCGGATGCCTCGGACACCGAACCAGCCAGCGAATCCTGGGCCTGGGTCGTTTTGTCCTTTAAATCGACTCCGGCATCCTTGGCAATGCTGGCAACGGTCTCGCCCACCGTGGAGACAAATTCCGAGTTGATCTGCTCCTCGATGGTGCTTGCGCCGGTGTCGGTAACCTTGGGCGCAATAGCGCTCTTCTTCTCATTGACGTAGTACGTAAGCTTGGGCTGATGGTAGTTGCCGTCGAGCATCGAAACCATGTTATCCGAGAAGTTCTTGGGGATTACGATGGCCGCATAGTACTCACCGCTCTCGACGCCCTCCTTGGCATCGGCCGCCGAGTCAACGAAGGTCCAGCCCAGCTGATCGTTCTCCTTGAGCTGATCGACGACCTGGTCGCCCGCGTTGAGCTCGCCCACCAAGTCGTTTTGGGTGCCCCGATCGTTGTTGGCGATGGCAATCTTGATACCCTGGGTGTTTCCGTACGGATCCCAGTTAGCCACGATGTTGTACCAGGCATACAGCGAGGGAATAACGCACACGCCAAGGGTAACCACCAAGGCGACGGGGTTCACAAGCAGTCGCTTAATGTCGCGCTTAAATATCGCAAAGGACACCTTTGCATTGGATAGTTTGCTGCCGAGACTCACGCTTGGACCATCCATCCTGTCGTTAAATCGAATCGTACTATCGACAACCATTGTACGTAGGCGCTTTAGCGTCTCAGAGCACAATGGTATTGAGTTTTGCGGGTAGCAATATACTACGAAGACAAATTAACGTACAGTTGTACAGTATCTTTAATTTCAGCAGGTCACAAAACCACAACCCCGACAAATAATTGATCCCTTGGGGACGGAGGAAAACGGATCACCGAATCAGACCGACCCCCCTCGGTGATCCGTTTTCCTCCGTCCCCAAGGGATCAATCAAAAGGAAACGAGAGTGGAAAATCTCCCACTTCAAGCCCGCATTCGAGCCAAAAGTGGGAGATTATCCACTCTCGTTCTAATCTAGTTACGGTGCCGTATCCCCGAACTACATCAAGTTGCAAACAGCTGCCGCGAAGGCCACGGGGTCCTCGGGCAGAATACCCTCGACCAGCAGGGCCTGGTCATAGAGCAGGCCGGAGTACTGCTTGATCTTGTCGGCGTCGCCCGCCTTCTGAGCGGCGACGAGCTTGGAAAAGACCGGGTGCTTGGCGTTGAGCTCGAGCACGCGCTGGCTCTTGGGCATACCGTCGGGCGCGCCCTCGGGACCCTTCTGGAGCACCTTCTCCATCTCGAGCGAAAGCGGGCCCTCGGTGGTGATGCACGCGGGAGCATCGGTCAGGCGCGCAGAGACGGCAACCTTCTCGACCTTGTCGCCGAGTGCCTCCTTCATGGCGTTAAAGAGGTCCTCGTTCTCCTTGGTGGCGTCCTCGGCCTCCTTTTTCTCGTCCTCGGTCGCCAGGTCAAGATCACCGGTTGCGACGTTCTTAAGCTCCAGGTGACGATCCTCAACCTCGGGCTCGGCACCATCGGCCACGGCCTTCTCGGCAGCCTCGCGGGCGGCATCGTCCTCGTAGATCTTGGGCATATCGGCGGCAACGTACTCACGCATAGCCTGGAAGGTGAACTCATCCACGTCCTGCGTCAGCAGCAGCACGTCATAGCCGCGGTCGAGCACGCCCTTTACCACGGGCATCTTGGCCAAGCGCTCACGCGAGTCGCCGGCGGCGTAGTAGATGGCCTTCTGATCCTCGGGCATGCCCTTGGCATACTCGGCCAGGGTAATCATCTTCTGTTCCTTGGCAGACCAGAACAGCAACAGATCGGCGAGCTCATCGGCCTTCATGCCATAGCTCGAGTAGATGCCGTACTTAAGACCGCGGCCAAAGTTCTCAAAGAACTTCTCGTAGGCCTCGCGGTCGTTGTCACGCATATCCTCAAGGTCGGCGGTGATCTTCTTTTCCACACGCTTGGCGATGGCCTTGAGCTGACGGTTCTGCTGCAGCGTCTCACGCGAGATGTTGAGCGACACATCGGCGGAATCCACGACGCCGCGGACAAAGTTGTAGTAGTCGGGCAGCAGGTCGTCGCACTTCTCCATGATCAGGACGTTGGAGCTGTAGAGTGCCAGACCCTTCTCGTAATCCTTGCTGTACAGATCGAACGGCGCGCGGCCCGGCACAAACAGCAGGGCATCGTACTCGAGCGTGCCCTCGGCATGGAAGCTGATGGTGCGCGCAGGATCGTCAAAGTCGTGGAACGTGGACTTGTAGAACTCGTCGTAGTCCTTCTGCTCGACATCGGAGCTGCGCTTCTTCCAGATCGGTGTCATGGAATTGACGGTCTCGAGCTCCTGATAGTCCTCGTACTCGGGCTTGTAATCGTCGCCGGCGTCCTCGGGCTTGGGTTTCTGGCGGCTCTTGGACACCATCATCTGAATCGGGTAGCGCACATAGTTGCTGTACTGCTGAATCAGGCTCTTGAGACCCCACTCGGTCAGGAAGCGATCGTAGGTCTCGGCCTCGCCGTCGGCATCGAGCTTCTCGTTCTCGCGCAGCGTCAGGATGACATCGGTACCGTGCTCGGCGCGCTCACCGTCCTCGATGGTGTAGCCCTCAAGACCGTCGGATTCCCACACATGGGCGACATCCTCGCCATAGGCGCGGCTGACGACCTTCACATGGCTGGCAACCATAAAGGCAGAGTAGAAGCCCACGCCAAACTGGCCGATGATGTCGACATCGGAGCCCTGCTGCTCGGCGTTCTCGGTCTTAAACTCCTCGGAGCCGGAATGGGCGATGGTGCCCAGATTGCGCTCGAGCTCCTCGGCGGTCATGCCAATGCCGTTATCCGAGATGGTAATGGTGCGGGCGTCTTTATCAAAGGAGACGCGAATGGCCAGGTCGCCCTGGTTGATCTTGACGCTCGGATCCTGCAGGCTCTTAAAGTTGAGCTTGTCGACGGCGTCGCTCGCGTTAGAGATAAGCTCGCGCAGGAAGATTTCCTTATTGGTGTAGATGGAGTTGATCATGAGGTCGAGCAGTTTTTTGCTCTCGGTCTTAAATTGACGCATGTGCAGTCCTTTCGCGCTACCCCCGTCCGCAAAAACGGCCCGGTTGCCCGAGCCGCATCGCAGACCTGCTATGTTCAGACTTAGATTTTATAACCCAATAGCGCGCATATATACATACGGAATCGAAAAACTGTATGTCCGAGCGCTCCAATGCGTCAATTGCCAAGGAGTGTCCCCAGCTGCCGGCAGAAAAGGAACGTCCCTATCTGCCATCTACGCGCTTGGCCATCCAGACATGGGGCTGGCCCTCGTCTTCGTAATCTACCGGGGCAATTTGCGTGTAGCCCGCCTTTGCATAGAGCGGCAACACGTATTCCTGCGCATGCAGCTTAATAAGCTTAGCGCCGGCATCGCGTGCACACGAAGCACTGGCCTCGACGATCGCACTCGCCAGTCCGCGACGACGCATAGCCGGCAGCACGGCGACGCGCCCCATAATGTAGGCCTCCCCCGCCGCAACGCCTTCGTCCATGTCGCATGCCGGCAACACCGGGGCCTCTGCGTCAGCCACGCGCTCAAGCTCCTCGGGAAACACGCGCGAGCAACCGGCAAGCTCGCCGTCTACATAGAGCGTCACATGAATGCAGTTCTGATCCTCGTCGATAGCGTCGAACTCATTCTCGTAGCCCTGCTCGTCCATAAAAACGACGCGGCGCACCAACGCCGCGTCATCAAAGCATCCCGTCTTAAGTTGGATATCCATGGCTGCCCTCTCATTCAATGCGAACGTTAGGGACAGATATTAGCGAAAATGAGCTCCGCGCACGCTAAACTTCGCGCGAGCCTTCGCCAGGCAGTCGTAATGACCCACGTTATGGGCATCGCTCGCGATGAAGCTGTACAGGTTCTGATCGAACAGGCGCTGTGCCGGCTTTTTTTCGCGACCAAAGCGACCGCCGGCAATAAAGTCCGCCGAAGCCTGCAGCTTGCAGCCCATATCGACCAGGCGCTCCGCCACGCTTACATCCTTTTGAACCGCACGATAGCGCTCAGGATGAGCGATGATCACCTGGTAGCCACGGCACTGCAAATCGTAAATCGTGTTCTCGTACTCTCTAAACGCATACGCATCGGCATGCGTCGAAAGCTCGAGCAGAAACTCGTTGGTTCCATCGAAATGCAAGTGCTCCGCGGCATCGATACCAAGTTCAACGAGCTTTCGATGGTTGACCTCGAAGCCCATCTGGAGCGGAAAACCGTCAGCGTTATCACGCAGCAGTTCAAAGGCATCCCACATCTTGTCGTAATCAAAATAGGGATCACGGCAGTGAGGAGTGCAAACGATTCTGGTTACACCGGCCCGCTTGGCAGCCTCGAGCATCGCCAAGCTCTCATCGAGATCGGCGGCGCCGTCGTCTACACCCGGCAAGATATGGCAATGAATGTCACGCATAGGTCAGCCTTAATCAACTAAACGTTTGCTCGGTTGGTGAAGATGCCCTTTTTGGAAGTCCCCTGATCGTCCGAGCCCTTCTTCACCTTCTTACCGTCCTTGGTGTAGTAGGAGTAGTAGTACTCGCTGGTCTCGGTCTCGCAGTAGTTCATAACGGTACCGATGAGCTTGACCTTTTCGGACTTCTTAAGCTGGCCGATAGCGTTGAGTGCCTCCTCGCGCTTGGTGAAGTCCTCGCGCACCACGAACAGCGTACCGTCGGTCAGGCTGGCAATCTCGGCAGCATCGATGAAGGTGCCGACCGGGGGAGCATCAAAGATGACGTACTGGAACTTGGCGGACAGTGCCTTTACCAACTTGGCAAAGCGGTGAGAGACAATGATGTCGGCAGGATTGGGAATATGCGGCTCGGCATCGAGGAAGTAGAAGTTCTTCTGACCCGTCTCGACAATTGCCTGGTCAATGGAGATCTGCTC
Organism: Collinsella aerofaciens; assembly: GCF_015555045.1. Classification (GTDB taxonomy): domain Bacteria; phylum Actinomycetota; class Coriobacteriia; order Coriobacteriales; family Coriobacteriaceae; genus Collinsella; species Collinsella aerofaciens_W. Next base: position 99,716 of record NZ_JADNJQ010000002.1, read on the forward strand.
GGAAAGGACCGCATAGAGTCCGCCGCGCGAACGAACGCCGAGCATATCGGAAAGGGACCTGCGGCGCATATCGGCCTCGACCAGGAGCACGGACTTGCCGCTCGTGGCGATAGCCTGGGCAAGGTTGATGGAAACCGTAGACTTGCCCTCGTTGGGAATCGAGGACGTGACGGTAATAGTGCGAATGGGGTCGTCCACGCTCGCAAAGCGGATGTTGGCCAGAAGGGTCTTGGCGGCATTCTGTACAACGAGCTTATCGGTGTTCTTTGCCTTAGCCATGCCTATTTACCACCTTTCATAGCCGGAATTCGGCCAACAACGGGAATGCCCAGGAGCTCTTCTGCCTCTTCGGCACCGCGGATGCGGGTGTTGAGCATGTCTGCCAAAACGACATAGGCAACTGCGATAAAGATGCCCGCGAGGAACGCGACAGCAACGTACAGCATACGCTTGGGACCGCTGGGGGCTTCGGGGGTCTTAGCCTTATCGATAACGTTGATGCTCTGGGCAGCGCCGACGTTCTGAGCGACCGTACTCACCGAGCTGGCCATGGCCCTTGCCACCTCTGCCGTCTCCTCGGCATCGGTGCCCGTCACCGAAAGCGTGATGACGCGCGTCGTGGTCTCGGAGGAAACGGAAATCTTGTAGTCGTCCAGATCGGCGAGGCCCAGATCCTTGGCAGCACCGCCCTTAACGCTATCGCTATCGAGCAGCGTGGCGATATCGTTGGAAAGCATCTGGCTCGCCGAAAGATCGTTGTAGCTCATCTGACCGCTATCGTCGGTCTTGGCGAGAACGTACATGCTCGTCGTGGCGGTGTAGGTGTTGTCCATCATAGCGAAGGAGACGACGCCCATGGCGATCGCGCAGACCACCGGAAGGGCAATGACCAGCTTGAGGTGCTTTTTAAGCAGCTGGAACAGTTCGAGAAGGGTCATGCAGCTTGCCTTTCATTTCCCTAGTTCGTATCGACAAAACTGCTCATATGATATCACATCTTTCTGCCATGCCCGAACTCTATACATAAGATACAGTGTCCGCGCGTAAGTTGCACAACAACTTACGCGGCAGCGGAGGCGCGGGCGTATCGTCTAATCCTCGGTTTTTGCCACACAGCTACGCGAACGGTCCCTCTTGTTGCACGGGAAACGTCACCGTAATGGTAGTCCCCACGCCCGGTTCACTCGACAGGTCAATCGCGGCATGATGGTACAGAGCGGCATGCTTAACGATGGCCAGACCCAAGCCTGTTCCGCCACGCGCCTTAGAACGACTCTTGTCCACACGGTAAAAACGCTCGAACACTTTACCCTGCTCTTCGGGCGCAATACCAATACCCGTGTCAGCAACAGACAGGTACGGACGGCCCTCATCGTTGGTTCCGCAGCGCAGCGTGACCGTACCGCCAGGTTGGTTGTAGCGAATGGCGTTGCTTGCAAGGTTATAGATCAGCTCGTCGATCAGGCGCGACACGCCTTCGATCACCACGGGCTTCGTCTCGTGCCCAATGGTCACATTCGACTGCCGGGCAACCTGCTCAAGACGCTGTTCCACCGTCAAAATGGCGCGAGAGAGCTCGATAGGCTCCGTGGACCCAATGGGCACCGCCTCGCCCTCAGATGCTCGCTCCGCCTCGTCCAAGTTGGAAAGCGTGAGGATGTCGTTAACGAGCGCCGCCAGGCGTCCCGCCTCGCGGTAGATGCGGCCGCCAAAGTTGCGCAGGTCGTCCTCGCCCTCGACCATGCCGTTTGCAATAAGCTCGGCATAGCCCGAAATCGCGGTAAGCGGGGTCTTGAGCTCATGAGTGATATTGGCCGTGAACTCGCGACGCATACGGTCATTATCGGCCAGCACCGCCATCTGGCGTTTAAGCTCCTGGCGCTGCGACTCAATGCGCTCGAGCATGGGAACCATCTCGGTGTAGGCATGTTCATAGCTACGGCGCGGGTGGTCCAAATCGACCTCCTGCAGCGGCGCAATGATGGCACGGGATTCGCGGCGCGCAAGGAAAAACGAAAGCACCGCGCCCGCCGCCGCGATAAGCAGCATCGGCGCCACCAGCGAAAGCAAAATCGCCGCGACGCCAGGCTGGGCTTGCGCCAAACGAACGACCTGACCGTTATCAAGGGCGACGGCGCGATATAGCATAATCTCGTCGAGCGTGGTGCTCGAGCGCTCCGCGGAGCCCGAACCGCTCTCAAGGGCCTCAATAACCTCGGGACGATCGCCATGGTTGGGCAACATGGAAGGAGACGCCTCGTTGTCGTAGGCGACCGATCCATCCCTGTTGATCAGCGTGATACGAAGGTCCTCGCGATCGAGACTTCGCAAAAATGCGATGGGCTCCTGCTGCTCGTTTAAGGCGGCGGCAATAAGCTCGGCTTCTTGCGAAAGGTTGGCACTCGTGGCGTCTGCCAAAGTGTTTTGCACAAAGAACGCGCCCAACACCGTAAAGGCAACAATCACCGCCATGGCACAGATAAAAATCGTCGCAAACACGCGATGCGAGAGCGTATGTTTTCCCTGAGGGGCAAAGACCACGGACTACTCCTCCGATGCTGCTGCCGTAGCGACGGCATCTTCGACATCGCCACCGGCAGAAGGCTCGGCCAGGCGATAGCCCACGCCGCGCACCGTCTCGATAGCGCTGGCACGCTCGCCGAGCTTTTGGCGAAGCGTCTGTACGTGAACGTCGACGGTACGCGAGCCGCCGTCGAAGTCCCAGCCCCACACGCTCTGCAGCAGCGACTCACGGGTAAAGACCACGCCGGGCTTGCGCATAAGATATTCGAGCAAATCGAACTCACGCAAAGTAAGCTTGAGCGGCTCGCCAGCAACGGTCACCTCGCGATGGCTGGGCGAAAGCACGATATCGCCCACGCTGAGCACATCGCTCGCCTGCTTGACCATACCGCCGCGGCGCAGCAGCGCACGGCAACGGCTGGCAAGCTCCATGAGCGAAAACGGCTTGGTCAGATAGTCGTCGGCACCGCCATCGAGCGCCATTACCTTATCGAGCTCGGTATCCTTGGCAGTGAGCATCATGATGGGCACCGTCGCCGTCAGGCGGTCGGCGCGCAGGCGACGCATAATTGCCAAACCGTCGGTATCGGGCAGCATGATGTCGAGCAGGACGGTATCGGGTACCCGTCGCGCCACGGCGGCCTTAAACTCGCCATCGCACGAAAAGCCTTCGGCCTCGATTCCCTGCTTGCGCAGTGCATAGACCGTCAAATCCCTGATGTTGTCATCGTCCTCGACGTAATAGATCATGTTGAACCCCTTTGCGGCCGGCATGACCGCATCTTAACCCTAAAGGTACCTTTACTAGATGGTATCAGCCAAAACGTCCCGTTAAATAATCCGCCGTGCGCGGGTCGGTGGGATTTTTGAAGAGCTGAGCGGTGGGTGCGTGCTCCACTAACTCGCCCAGCAAGAAAAACGCGACCGAGTCGGAGATGCGCGCCGCCTGCTGCATATTGTGCGTAACGACCACGAGCGTACAGGTCTCTTTGAGCTCGCAGGCCAGCTGCTCAACCACCAGCGTCGACACGGGATCGAGAGCGCTCGTGGGCTCGTCCATCAGCAGAATATCGGGCTGCACGGCAAGCGCGCGGGCGATGCACAGACGCTGCTGCTGCCCGCCCGAAAGGCCCAGCCCCGACTCCTTGAGTTTGTCCTTGACCTCATCCCATAGCGCAGCGCGACGAAGAGAGTCCTCGACCAACTCATCCAGAACGGCGCGGTCGCGCACGCCCATGCCGCGTGGACCATACGCGACGTTGTCGTAGATGCTCATGGGAAACGGGTTGGGGCGCTGGAACACCATGCCCACGCGCTGGCGCAGGCGGCAGATGTCGTAGTCGCCCAGGATATCCTGGCCGTCGAGCGCGATCTTACCCTCGATGCGGCAGTCCTTGATGTCGTCGTTCATGCGGTTAAAGCAACGCAGCAGCGTCGACTTGCCGCAGCCCGAAGGACCGATAAACGAGGTGATCTGCTTGTCGCGAATCTTGATGGATACGTCCTTGAGCGCGTGGTGGTCGCCATAGAACAGATCGAGGCCCTCGACGTCGATGCGCGTCGACGAGGCGGCAAGATCCTGCGCCGTGGGACGAGTCGCGTCCCCGACTTCGCGCTCGTGCGCAGCCTCGGCTTGCGCCTCCATTAGCTCCTCGAGCTCCGTGGGCTCCATAGCCGCAGCAGCCGTCATACCGCATACCTCCACATCGATATCAATTCAGCAGTATCGATAGTAGAAATCGCGGCTCATATGCACGTGAGCGCATTGTCAGGTGTTTGTAAGGGCGCCTACGCTACGCGGCAGGCAGCTCGATGGTAAAGACGGTATGCTCGGGCGTCGATTCGCACGCGATGGTACCGCCATGCGCGCATACAATCTCCTTGGCGATGGCGAGGCCCAGCCCAGCACCGCCGCGATTGGTCGCACGCGCTGCATCCAGGCGATAAAACTTCTCAAAGATCACCTTGAGCTTAGCCGCGGGAATCGGGTCACCATGGTTAATAAAGCGCACGCGCACGCCGCCGTCATCTTGGCGTCGGGCCTCGATCGTAATGGTCGAGCCTTCGTAACTATAGGCGACGGCGTTTTTCATGATGTTGTTGAACACGCGCGCCATCTTGTCGCCATCCACAAGCACCGTCAGGTCCTCGCAGATATCAACCTGGACTTCCTTGTGCTGTTCGTTGAGAATGGGATAGAACTCGTCGGCCACCTGCGCCAGCAATAGCCCCAAATCGACGTAGGCGCGGGTAAGCACGATATCGTGGAAATCGAAACGCGTGATGTCGAAGAACTCCTCGATGAGCGCATCGAGCCGGTGGGCCTTGTCGAGTGCCACGCCTGTAAAGCGCGCACGCTGCTCAAGCGGCAAATCGGGAGCCTCCTGCAGGAGCGAAAGATAGCCCACCACACTGGCGAGCGGCGTACGCAGGTCGTGCGCCAGGTACGTAACCAGGTCATCTTTGCGATGCGATTCGTCGCGCAAGGCCTGTTGAACCTTACGCTCGCAATCGCGCGCCCGGTTGAGCGCACCCTCGACCTTGAGAAAGTCGCCGTCGATGGTATCCCACGTGTCGGGGTCATCAATCAGACGGTCCTGAATACGGGCGGCGATTACGCGGTCGGCATGCTGCTCGCCTTGCTCATAACCCTGGTAATACAGGGCGCGCCCGCAAAAGAACAGGACACAGACGGCGAGCGCCAGCACAAAGCCGAGCATGTTGAATACAAAGCCGGCATCGAACAACACCGGCCCTTCGATGCCGCCGAGCGCCATGGCGCCAATCGCCAACGTCATGGCCCACGCGGCGCCGCCAATCACCACGCAGCGGCGCACGATCTCAAATCGATCGATCAGCAAAAAGCCGACAAGCAGCACCGCCAAGATTCCGACGATGTTGTCGATGCCAATCAGCAGCAGGCTCAGCAAAAAGAGCAGCACCGTTGCAAGCGCGCGGTTGTCGACGACCGACCTCACGTATTCAAAGAGCCGATCGGGCACCTCGAATGCCCGCCTATCGTCTTTTGTCATATCCACTTCCCCACCATCAAAGGCGTTATTCGATTATGTAGCCGACGCCCCAGACGTTTTTGATAAAGCGCGGCTTTTGTGCGTCGTCGCCGATCTTTTCGCGCAGGTGGCGAATGTGCACCATCACCGTGTTGTTGGAACCGGGCATAAAGTCCTCGTTCCACACCGCGCGGAACAGGTCCTCAACGGCCACCACGCTGCCATGATGCTCGACCAGATACAGCAAGATGGAATACTCGATGGGCGTGAGGCGAACCGGCGAACCGTCCACTGCCACGGAACGAGCATCGCGGTTGATCTCCAGGCCGTCGAGCTGGATGGTCGGCGACTCGGCCGCCTGCGAGCGGCTACCGTAGCTGGTGTAGCGGCGAAGCTGAGCGTGCACGCGCGCGATGAGCTCCAGCGGACGGAACGGCTTAACCACGTAATCGTCCGCGCCAAGCGAAAGGCCCTCGATCTTGTCTTGCTGGGCATCACGCGCCGTCAGCATGATCACGGGATAGGTATGGCTGGAACGGATCGTACGCAGCAACTCAAAACCATCGATATCGGGCAGCATGACATCCAGCAGCGCCAGATCGAACTCCTGCTCCAAGATTGCCTTGGCAGCATCGGCCCCGCTATAGGCAATCTGGACATCAAAGCCCTCTTTTGTAAGGTAGATACCAACCAAGTCGGCGATGGCCTTCTCGTCATCAACTACCAAAATGCGCTCATTCATGCGTGCTCCTCTCGCGCTCCATTATGCCCGAGTCGACGCACGCCACACACAACAAGCGTGGGTGATTAAGTCGGCCTTGAGCACCCTTGTGCCCGTTCGGGCGCAGATGTGGGCCACGCACGCACGCGATGATTGCCGACGCCGGCAAACGATATACTCTAGTTCCAGAAGAGACCATCCCGTCGAAAGCGAAATCTGTGAAGCCCCTCACCTCTTTTGCACAGCGCTCAGCCCAGCTTGCCGCCGGCTTTGTCTGCGCTATCGCCCTTGCCGCTGGCGCGCCCACCGTCGCCGGCGCCCAAGTGCTCACGACCGACAATGTTTGCGGCAAAACCGCCGATGCGCGCGGCATCACGGCTGAAAACCTGCCCGATATCGATGCGACCAATGCCCTCGTCATGGGCAAAGACGGCACCGTCTACTATGCCCGCGATGCTGACAAACAGGTCAAGATTGCCTCGATCACCAAGGTCATGACCGCAATCCTAACCGTCGAGAATTGCAAGATGGACGAGAAGGTCACGGTGAGCAACGCCGCAGCCACCGTGGGTAATTCGACCGCCGGCTTGCTCGAAGGCGACGAGCTCACAGTAAAACAGGCCCTGCGCGGCCTGATGATTCCCTCGGGCAACGACGCCGCCATCGTGCTCGCCGAATATGTGGGTAAGAAGATCGACCCTAAGACCAAAGACGCCGAGGCCACATTTGTGAAGGCCATGAACGAGCGCGCCAAGAAGCTCGGCTGCACCGGTACGCTTTTTGAAAACCCGCATGGTCTGGACTTTGATGAGTGGACCGGAGACATGCACTCAACCGCACACGACGTAGCGCTGATGATGCAAGAGGCCATGAAAAACGACACGATCCGCGAGGTCGTAGCGAGCGATGATTCCTGGATTGAGGTTACGGGCGCCGACGGTTCCGACCATTCTCATTCCATGGATACACACAATGAGCTGCTGGGGCAGGACGGCAATATCGGCGGTAAGACCGGCACCACCGACGATGCCGGCTATTGCTTTACGGGAGCCTACAACCGCGATGGCGACGAGACCTACACCGTCGTTTTGAACTCCAGCACCACCGACCAGCGCTTTGCCGACACGGCCGCCCTTGCCAACTGGTACTACGGCCACAAGGTGACGGTTGCGATCGCCAACACGCAGGAAAAGACCGCCAACGGCAATCCGCTCATCGCGCGCATTAGCCAGACCGATTGGACGGACAAGACGATCGATGCCACGCTCGCCGACCCCGCAGCTCAGGCAACCGTCTTTTCGCTTGCTGGAGAGGTGACCGAAAAGGTTACCTACGATGACCTTTCGGGCACGGTGCATGTGGGCGACAAGGTGGGCAGCGTGACGCTCAAGCAAGACGGCACCAAGATCGCCGTCATGGATTTGGTTGCCGACGAGGAAGACTCGGGGCCGAATCCCATTGAGTGGCTCCTTGTAAAACTCGACCGCTTGGGCCGCCGCATCGACAACCGCCCACTTACGGCAGAAAGCGAGACCATCGCCAAGGCGCCCGAGGTGTAGGGCTGGGGGAACATTACATTTGAGATTGGAGAGGCGTCCAACGGGGCGCCTCTTTTTGAATACCTCTTAAACGGGATGCGTCAGAATCACCAAAGCGACATTGCTAGCCGTTTACCTTCGCTGTGTCTTTTCGGACCTTGAAAACGGGTCCACCGGGCATGCTAGTAGATCCTTTCGACCTCCTTGGTCAAGGCCCTGAAAAGATCCCCAGCTGAGGGGTCTGCCCCAGGACACAGCGATTGCCAGGCACCCGTTTCTCCGATGGTGCCCGCACTCGTCATAACAAGATCGTCGCTCCGCCTGCGAATGGAGACACTAACGGAGCGGCCATTATGGAACCCATGGATATCGACTTTATTTATGCGCCCATCAGCTAGATAACTAATCATGACATTGATGCTGTCACCATACTCCGGCAATTCGAAGCCGTGGGAATCCATCAATAGCTTCACATCCTGATGGTAAATGCGGGCCTCGACGACATTCTTGGGCATTTTCCCCGTCTTTGTTGGAGAGCAAAAGCTGATGCTTGGCTCCTCTTCGCTCATGCCTCGGTCAAACCTAAGCATGCACGGGCATACCGACTCAATGGTTCGCAAGGCGTCCGCCGCGACCTTTTCCTCGGTAAACATCTCCACGTCGATGCCGTTTTCTTCCATATAGGCACGGTTTTTACGTTGAAGCTCTAGCCGAGCCGCAGCCTCCCCATCTCCACGCTGTTCCCAATTTCCGGAGTCGGCGACATTTCGATCGAATGTAGAATCAACGGAACATGGCGCTTGCTGTTGAGTCGGATCACTGTCGCCGAGACGCCTTAGCTCGGAGCGTCTCATCAGTAGTGTCACAATATCAAACAGCCAACCAAATCCAAAAAGGCCAAAGGTAAAGAGATATAGAAAGAAGCTACCCCACATCCGTGCATACGCCCTACGAGCGCCCGACCACCCAAGAAGGAAGCATAGCAAAAGCGCCTTGTTTGCCCTGTCAACCGACGTAATCTCTCGAGTGAGAGATTTCTGTTCAGGCTTCGCCAAAGGTGTAATTTCATGCGATGAAACAGTAATTGAGGACGTCCTTGACGCCGAGCTCCGAGCGCCTGATTTAGCAACGGCGCGAGCGACATCCCCAACTCCGACGGTCGTTCTGCTGTATACGGCATTGTAAGCAGCCTTCTTCGGATTTTGATCCACCCCATGCCCTTCTTACCATAGCCGGGGATTATCGCCCGCCTTACCGCGCGCTTCGCTCTGCCGGTCGTTCTTGCCTTGAGTGATGTCTTTAGATTCGGCTTACGCAGCCCGACCTTTACCATATTTCTACTCCATCCCCTCGGAACCCCACACCGGGGTGCACGAGCACGCCTGGGTCTCCCCGTTTTCAAGCGCCCCGTGTTTGCCTAATGTTCACGCCCTTTCGGACTCTAATCCCCAGCCGCCATTCTTGATAATAAAAAAGGGCCCCAAATGGGACCCTTCTTCAAAGTCATACTGGCGGAGAGCTGGGGATTCGAACCCCAGATGCCCTTTTGGGGCATACTCGCTTAGCAGGCGAGCACCTTCGGCCTCTCGGTCAGCTCTCCGTAACAGCCGTTCTATAGTAACCAAACAGCCGAAGTTGGGCAAGGGGAATTTTGAGGCGTTTCCTCTTTTACCTCTCTTTTACCAGTAAACGTCTCAGTCAATCATCTCAATCTGTAACATCTGCAGGCCGTAATCCCCTCCAGATGTTACAGATTGAGACAAAGATACAAGGACGGCCCCAGCGACAGCGCGGACAGCCCATTCTTTATTAGTCCTCTCGAACGGTCTCCAACAGATAATCGCGCATGTACGGAATTGCAAACGAAACACAGCCATAGCCCGCGGGCTCAATCAACCCCGCATCGATCAGGCGCTTGCGATATGACCCAACTTTGTTCGCCGACAAACCCATCTTCTTGGCGATATCGCCGTTGGCGATATCGACGCCCTCGCATTGAGCCATCGCCGCGAGATACTGAAACTGCCGTTCCGACACCCTGCGCAGCGCTGGGGCAATCACCATAGCATTAAAGCTATCAAGAGCCGCCTGGATACCCTTACGAGCCGCCTCTTCGCTCACACCCTCCGCCCCACTGCGCGCAGCAACCTGCCAAGCGTAATATCCGACCAGCTGGACCATAAAGGGATAGCCTGCCGAAGCTTTTGTTAATAGCTCAGCGGCACCTTTGTCGAGCTCCTTGCCCGCTCGTCTCATCGTATCCTCAAACGATCCGCCAACTTCAAAATCGGAAAGCCGAGTAAGTTCAACATGTTTGGCTCGCTGAAGGAACGTCAACGTATCATCCACCACCACGCCATCTACCGATGTCGGCAGCCCGGCGAAAGCGAAAGCGACATTCGCTCCTTGGCGAATCAAGAGCTGCATCTCATTGCCTAGCTCGCGCATTTCCTCAGTTGAGGCATCCTGGATCTCGTCGAGCGTAATGAGCAGACCACCGCGCTTCGCAGCATCGTACATCGCCTCGCCCAGATGAGAGGCCGACTTCGACATCTCCATGGAGCCAAGGCTGACCCCTAAAATCGATGGAGAAATCGAGATTGATTCAAGACGAACGTTTCGCTGCAGAGCCTCGAGGATTCTATTGCAAAAACCAGCATTGGAGGCAACGTCAACGACCTCGAATCCTTTTTTGCGTGCAAGGTCACCCAATGCATTAAGGAGCACCGTTTTACCTGTGCCTCGGACGCCCGAGATGCGCATGAGTCGATCGGGGGCACCAGGACCATTCTCAAGAGCCTCGGCAAAGTCATCCAAAACAGTGTCCCGTCCGATAAGCTCAGGCGGATTCATGCCCGCCGTTGGCTTAAAGGGGTTAACAGCTTTCGTCATTCTGCCCTCCTCTGCTAGTTTTAACAACTTTAACAAAGTTTAGCAACTTTAGCAGAGTTTAACAGTTTTAGCAGGCTCGGCGGCTTTATGCCTTACCGATCCTGCCGGGTCCTCCCGCCCGCGCCGATACAAATAGCGCAGTGCGGCCCCTCTATATCGCCCCTACCCCAGCGAGCGACTGAGGGAGCCGAGCTCATCGTTGCCCATGGTGCGCCACATTTGGAAGATGCAGACGCGCGCCAGGAAAAAGAAGCCGTTATCGACCAGCTGCACGGCGGCATCCGTCAGCTGGTTGGTCACGGCGGACACGGGAGGCAGCTCGAGCCCGGCCTTACGGATGGTCTCAACCGCATCCTCGAACGTCGGCGGCTCATTGACGCCCATCTCGTTCATAAGGCCCTGCATTTCTTCCAGCGCGCTACTACCCGACTCCTCGCCGCGCGGCACGAGGCGGTAGCACGCCAACGCGAGCTCGAGCTGGTCGCAGTTCCAATAGGCAAACGCCAGACGATAGAACAGATAACCGATTGCGGAACGGTCACTGGCAATGCGCAGGCCGTGGCGCGCCACCTCGATAATCTCGTCAAAGCGCTCCAGGCGCGCCAGCACGTTGATGAGCGCAAAGTGCGACTGCATGGACGAGCGAGCCAGATCGTAAAGACGACGCACCTCGGGCAATGCCCGTTCAAAATCCTCCTGCTCGGCGTAATAACTGCAGATCTCGTGCTGGGCAAAGTACAGCGCATCGGGAGCACGCAAAATACGAACGGAGCGGTCTTCCTCCATTACCGGCAGCACCATGCGTACCAGCTGGTTGTCGCAAAACTGCGTCTGGACCGGACCCGTTGCCAAAAGCTCGGCAACGGCACACTTGGCCTCCAGCTCCTCAACAAGACGGGAGAAGCCCTCAAACGCGCTTGCACGGTCAACTTTTGCCTGCTCGCGCAACTCAACGACGCGCGCCACATACGGGTCATCGTCCATCTCCATGACCTCGAGCTCATCAGCCGTATCGGCAAGCAGCAGGTCGCGCAACGCCGGCGGCAGCGAACGGTGGTCGTCACGCGGGCGAGCGTGAACCTCCGCAGGCTCAATCGCATCCGGCGCATCCGACTCATATGCCTCAAGCATGCGCTTGCACGGCATATCGTCCATATCCATGCTCTCAAGATCCTTGGCGACAGGCACGCAATTGGCCAGATAGGCCGCACGCCCAAAGGAATATGTTGCAATGACGCGCTCGCCCTGCTCGCCGTCGGGAGCCGCAATCTGAACATAGCAGCGCGCAATGCAGGCACCTGCGGCAAAGCAAGCCGCTGCCAGCGTAAGCGCCACGCGCGCGTCGTGCTCCGCGGCCCAAATCACACGCGCGTTCTCGTCCAACTCGCGCCAGACATCCTCCTGAGCGTCGTATTCACGCTGTGGCATGGCATCCACGACAGAGTGCCCAAACCGAACGAGCATAATCCCCTCGGCAACGTTTGCCCGATAGGTATAGTCGAGCCGTGTGACCACGTTAAGCGCCTCGACGATACGCGCGAAGCGGGTACGCACATCCCACTCACCGCCCGGCTGGCAAGCTACCGTTCCGGGTTTGCCCCACGGGTTGTCGCTCGAGGTCGTATCGAGCAGTCGGGGAACATCGTTGGTTGTCTTGGCGATATGCCACGCATCAAAGAGCGCGCAGCCCTCAAGGCTCGGCGAGGATGCCGCGGGGACCAATCCGGCCCCGATGCGCTCAAGGATGCCGGAGAGGCGGTTGAGACGGCACTCGATGGCAAGCAGCATGTCAATCTCGTCCTGGTCCAGCAGGCTACGATCAAAATTGAGATAGAACAGCTTTGAGCGGTCAATGCGCGCTAGGCTCATTTCGGACTTGGCAGCAATGGTGCGCAGGCGGGGCAAGTCGATCTCGCTCATAAGAGCGGCAGCATAGCGCTCGATACCGCTCGGATTCTCGGCATGGTCAACACAGTAAAGCAGCGTCTCGATAGCATCGGGGAGCGGTGCCGTGTCAAAGCCCAAAAACACCTCGACCGGCTCGGGCAACTTTACGAGTTTGATCTTGTCGACAACGTTTTGCATGCCTGCATCGAGACCGTCGACGCCCGTCGTGTTCGCAAGAGCGCTTTCGGAGTTGGCAAATATCACGTAGCGCAAGAACATCGAGGCCATGAACTCGCCGTAAGGAAGGGCGCGGGTCGAATTCCATGTCTCGTGGTCGGACTGCTCGCGCATGGGGCCTTCGGGAGAGCCGGCAGTTCGCGCACACGCGTGCATTGCTCCGTTGGCCTCCCTCACCATAATCTCGCCAATACTGGAATCGGACTCGTGAAGGACCAGCTCCATGTCAGGGTCCTCGGGCAACGGTACTTCCCGAACAGGGCGGTCAACCTTATAAACCTTGCCCGACACGCTCACGTAGCCCAAGAGCGATATGTGAGTTTTGCCGACGAATTCGACGACATAGCACGACTCTTTGGGGTCCTCGCCAAAGACTTTCCAGACAACACCATATGAGCGCCCCGCAGGCTGCTCTGGCATCGATGGAAAACGCTTTTTGGGGTCGAGAAACCTGAGCTTGTATGTCGGACGCTCTGCCACGAAATATCACCCTGATCAGTCGTTGAAAGAAGGAGCGGTCGCGGATGGGCCGCGACACCTACTCGGAATCTTACACGAGTCGATAAGAAATAGTCCGCTTCACGCTCGCGCCTCGACCGAGGTTCGAATCCATGGGATGCCGCCATAAAAGAAAAGCCCCCGTTGCCGGAGGCTTCAAGCTCAAATGGTGCGGCGTATAGGATTCGAACCTATGACGTTCTGATTCGTAGTCAGACCCTCTATCCAGCTGAGGTAACGCCGCGACTTGTTGATTATTATGCACATGGACTGAATAATGGTCAAGCGTTTTTTCAAAAAAAGTTATCGAATTTGATTTTTACTCATTTGGAGCACTTGGCGCGATCCTCGACGTATCGCGATATAAGAAAAGCCCCCGTTGCCGGGAGCTTTAAAGTCAATTGGTGCGGCGTATAGGATTCCGCGCATCCGCTGCGCGGATCCGCACCGGCTTCGCCCGCCTGCCGGCGGACTCGCCCGCTCGCTAAAAACGCTCCGCGTTTTCTTGACGCTCGCGCCTCGAACGAGGTTCGAATCTCCGCAATGCCCCCGTAAAGGAAAAGCCCCCGTTTCCGGAGGCTTAAAACTCAATTGGTGCGGCGTATAGGATTCGAACCTATGACGTTCTGATTCGTAGTCAGACCCTCTATCCAGCTGAGGTAACGCCGCAACGCACGGATTATTATGCACGCGAGCCCCCGATGGGTCAAGCGACAATTTGAAAAAATTTTACGGAGTGGTGATTAGGCTGTTCACACCCCGACCGAGGTTCGAATCCATGCATGGTTTCCAAAAAAGAAAAGCCCCCGTTGCCGGAGGCTTCAAGTTCGATTGGTGCGGCGTATAGGATTCCGCGCATCCGCTGCGCGGATCCGCGCCGGCTTCGCCCGCCTGCCGGCGCGCTCGCCCGCTCGCTACGGACGCTCCGCGTCCGCTTCACGCTCGCGCCTCGACCGAGGTTCGAATCCATGCGGTGTTGCCATAAAAGAAAAGCCCCCGTTGCCGGAGGCTTCAAGTTCGATTGGTGCGGCGTATAGGATTCGAACCTATGACGTTCTGATTCGTAGTCAGACCCTCTATCCGGCTGAGGTAACGCCGCAGCGCAAGTCATATAAAACCACTTTAGTTAGTTGGAGTCAAGCACAATCTCAAACTTTTTTGAGAATATGTTCCTTACGCAGCTCCGCATGCGCCAGCGTCCCCCATGCGATCAATCGGTTTTTCAACCACATCGAACCCGGCACCGAGCTCCCTCAAAAGCGAGCGCACCCGCTGGGCACAGTCATAATCGGCAAACGAGATGCTCAGCATGCGCGCGACCTGGTTAGAAGTCCCAACTCCATAGAACCGCTCAAGCGTCACAAGCCCCTCGTGCGTCACAAAAGTCTCGACTACATGCGACGACTCCTCAAAACACCATTGGGTCAACGGACCCTCGCTCGTCTGCCGCACCACCAAACCACCCATACCGGATGGCTCACACGTAACTAGTAGGTGCTCCCCACCTTCATCGCTCTCAAACAAAACTACCCGCTCATCAAACAGCTCCATCGCATCCCCTTCCTCTCGCTTCTATTTAACAAAAGCATAGCAGGTAGATGGCTGTATACAGAACGTTTGTTCGTGTGTTTTCTATTGAGCTGTCCGCGCGATATGGTAAAGCACCGCACACAAAAAGGGCGCCCCAGAAAGGAGCGCCCTTGCAAATCGCTTATGCAGGCAACCTACGCAACCGGCTCGATCTTCTCGAGGCCGCCCATGTAAGGGCGAAGGACCTCGGGGACCGTGATGGTGCCGTCGGCGTTCTGGTAGTTCTCCAGAATGGCGGCCATGGTGCGGCCAGCCGGCAGGCCGGAACCGTTGAGGGTGTGCAGGTAGCGCGAGCCCTTGAAGTTCTCGGGGTCGCGATACTTGATGTTGGCGCGACGGGCCTGGAAATCGCCGCAGTTAGAGCAGGAGCTGATCTCCTTGTAGGCGTTATAGCTCGGCAGCCAGACCTCGATGTCGTAGGTCTGACGGGCAGAGAAGCCCAGGTCGCCGGTGCACAGGCTAATCACGCGATACGGAAGGCCCAGCTGCTGAAGCAGGAACTCGGCCTCGGCGGTCATGCTCTCGAGCTCCTCGTCGGACTCCTCCGGCTTGGCAAACTTGACCATCTCGACCTTGTCGAACTCGTGCTGGCGGATGATACCGCGGGTGTCGCGACCAGCGGAGCCGGCCTCCTCGCGGAAGCAGGGGGTGAAGGCGGTGTAGCGGCGCGGCAGGGTATCAGCATCGAGAACCTCGCCGGCGTGCAGGTTGGTAAGCACGACCTCGGCGGTGGGAATCAGGAAGTTGTCGCCCGAGACGTGATAGGCGTCGTCCTCGAACTTGGGCAGCTGACCCGTGCCAAACATGGTCTGACGCTTGACGACGATGGGCGGCCACCACTCCTTAAAGCCACGGCTGGTGTGCGTGTCAAGGAAGAAGTTGATGAGGGCGCGCTCAAGACGGGCGCCGGCGCCACCGAGAACGGTAAAGCGGCTGCCGGAGAGCTTGTTGCCGCGCTCGAAATCGAGGATGTCGAGGTCGGTGCCCAGGTCCCAGTGCGGCTTAAAGTCGAAGTCGAACTCGCGCGGGGTGCCCCAACGACGGCGCTCGATGTTCTCGTCCTCGTCCTTGCCGTACGGCGTGGCCTCGCAAGGGATGTTGGGAAGGTGAGCCATAAAGTCGTACTGCTCCTGCTCGAGAGCGGTGCGGCGCTCGGCCAGACCGTCAATCTTCTCGTTGACGGCGCGCACGGCCTCCTTGGCGGCCTCGGCCTCGTCCTTCTTGCCCTCCTTCATCAGGGCGCCAATCTTCTTGGACTCGGCGTTACGCGTGGCCTGGAGCTCCTCGACCTCGGTGATGACGGCACGGCGCTCGTCGTCGAGTTCAAAGAACTTCTCGCGATCCCAAGACGTCTGGCGATTTGCCATGGCGGTATCGATGGCATCGGGGTTCTCGCGAACAAACTTGATATCAAGCATTAGATCCTCCGGCGATATACATTCCATTTAGGTTGCAACCTTGTACATGTATGGGCAAGTATATACTTATGAGCGTTTACGACCCAACTCAACTACGCAAGAAGGCACCCAATGGACGCAGTTTTTTCCTTTTTGTTTGGCACCCGCACCGGTTTTGCCATCCTTTTCGCCGGCGGCATCCTACTGTTTGCGATTCTTGCCTTTGTAATGGAGAAGCGCACCCATAAGATGTATGTCGACCGTGGCCCCAAGTCCGAGGACGAAGAAGACGGCTTCTGGGACTAGCCTGCCAAAAAGAGACAGGCTTATTTTGGTCGGTTTTATCTGGACAAACGCAAGCGCCCCGCCACTGGAATTGAGCCAGTTGCGGGGCGCTTTTTGCTCAAGATACAAAACCGCAGGAAAACCTGCCAAAATAAACCTGTCCCTAAATGGCAGGTTTTACTGGAGGGTGGCGTCGATGGCCTTGACCAGGGCGCTGCGCATGCCAGCATCCTCGAGCGCGACGACGCCCTTGATGGTGGCGCCGCCGGGTGAGCATACGGCATCCTTCATCGCCGCAGGATGCTGACCAGTCGCAAGCTGCAGCTTTGCCGTGCCCAGCACCATCTGGCTCACAATGCGATAGGCATCGGCGCGCGGGATACCGTGCTTGACGGCCGCGTCGCCCAAGGCCTCAATCGCCATGGCGACAAATGCCGGTGCGCAACCGCCCACGGTACCGCCCACAAACAGCAGACTCGTGTCGAGCTCGACGACGGTGCCAAGCTTACCGAGCAGGTCGAGCACCACGGCACGCTGCTCGCCGTTGAGCGTAGAGGACTTCTCGCAGGCGATGACGCCCTCGCCCACCGAAACCGGCGTGTTGGGCACCGTCGAGATGTGTGCGACACCCGGCAGGACCTGCTCCCACTTGGCGCTATCCCAGGTCCAGGCGACCGAAAGGACAACCTTGTCGGCAAGGGTTTCTTTGAGCGGAGCGAAGACCTTCTCAATCATGTATGGCTTGACCGCAGCAACCACGATATCGGATGCGGCGACAACCTCCGCCGCATCACGACAGGCAACCATCCCACGTGCCTCACAACGCTCGACCAAGGCGTCGTAGTGGCCCGCGCAGGCGCACATATCGCTCGCAGCCACACCGGCGGCGATCCAGCCATCGGCCATAGCGCTCGCCATATTGCCAAAACCGACAAATCCGATCTTCATATCTCATAGTCCTCTCAGACACGCTCTTCAAAACGAAGGCTATTGTCCCACGGCATTGTTTCGTATTGCCGACCTATTTGTGATACGGCTCGCCACGGCTGATCTTGCAGGCGCGGTAGATTTGCTCCAGCAGCACCACGCGCGCCAAGTTGTGCGGCAAGGTAATACGTCCAAAGCTGAGCATCTCGTCGGCTCGTGTGCGCACGTCATCGGTCACGCCGTCCGATCCACCAATCACAAAGGCGATGTCGCTGTTACCACGCAGCATAAGATCGTCGAGCCGCGCCGAAAGCTCCTCGCTCGAGCGCTCTTTGCCCTCAATGGCAAGCAGGATCACATGCGCTCGAGGCGGCAGGGCTGCGAGAATCGCCGCACCCTCCTTGTCGCGTGCGGCATCCACGCCGCCCGCCTTAGCCGGGTCGATATCGGCCACCTCGCGGATATCCACCTTGGCATAGGCACCTAGGCGCTTGGTGTACTCAGCGCACGCGTCCTTCCAAAAGCGCTCCTTGAGCTTACCGACGCAAACGACGGTGTATTTCACGCGCGTCTACTCCTTCGAATCGTTTTGAACTTTGCTGGCGGTCAGCATCTGCTCGAACATCGAGGCCGACTGCGAGAAATCGCTCGGCAGTACGACCGTCGATGTTTTACCCGTGCGAGCGAACTCTGTCATCATCTCGGACCACTGCGTAAACATGAACAGCTGGTTGGCCTCGTCGTTACCGACACCCGTCTCCTGGATGATCTCGAGCGAATCCTTGATGCCCAGCGCGATGGCCTTGCGCTGGTTGGCGATGCCTTCGCCCGCCTTTTCCATCGCCTCGGCCTCGGCGGTCGCCTCGGTGACGCGCTTGATGCGGTCGGCCTCGGCGAGCTCCTGCGCAGCAGCGCGCTTTCGCTGGGCAGCATTGATGTCGTTCATGGAGTTCTCGACCTCGGTCGGCAGCGCGATCTTGGTGATGAGTGTCGACACGAGGGTAAAGCCGTAGGCAGCCATCTGCTCGGACACGGTGGCATTAACGTCCTTGGCGATGTCATCCTTCTTGGCAAAGACCTCATCGAGCGTATAGACAGGGATGGAAGAGCGCAGGGCGTCGGTGATGAAATCACGCATCTGGTCGACGGGCTCCTGCAGCATGTAGTAGCTCTTGTAGATGCCCGAATCTGCCGGGCCGGCGCCCATGTCATAGCTCACGTGGTACTGAGCAGAGACCTCAAGGCCGATGGTCACGTTGTCCTGGGTCTTAACGTCGATGCCAAAACCGTTTTTCATGGTGCGCAGACTCACCGTGGCGGCCTTGCGGTCGATCACGGGCACCTTCATGTGGAAGCCCGCGTTGACGATGCGGTTAAACTTGCCCAGACGCTCGATGATCACGGCATGCTGCTGTTCAACGACATAGCAGGCGTTGGGGAGCAGCAGCAACAAAATGATGATGGGAAGTAGAAAGCTCGTAAGAGCAGCGATAATACCGGACAACAGCATGGTCTCTCCTCTGATAGGCACACGTTGGCACTAGGATACCCATCTCAGACCCTCACACGATCCCGACGAGAGGAGCCGTGGACAAAAAAGTCCAAATATGAGTACTGCTACCAGTTTAGTAACAGCGTTTAAAAGACCAAAACGCACTGTTGGACCAAGATTCCTTTCAAATTGACTCAGTTCAGCTCAAGGCAGTGTTAAGTTAGCAAACATTTGTTGCGTAAATAGTGCAATGATCACCTTTGAAAATGTGATTCATTTAGTGACATTACTCATATTTGACATTTTTTGCCCCACAGGAAGCTTCGCTATACGAGGACCCTATGTCACATTCTGTGGCTTATAGGACAAAATGTGTGTCCCGATAGAACATCCGTTTCCATCCATTAATCCAGCCAGAACGGGTACGGGTCCCTGTGGTGGAGGTCCTCCCACACGGCCCTGTCGCCCCACTCCGGCCCTCCGTCCTCGCGCGACGGCGAGGCGGAGTAGACGCTGAACAGGAAGTCGATGTCCGCGTCGGTCGGCATCGTGGCGAGCTTCTCGCGCGCCGTCCTCGCGTCCCCCGAATGAGCGTGGCACCACCAGAACACCGCCTTAACGCGCTTGACCGACGTCAGCCCCCGGTGGTTGCGCAGGACGGCCCTCAGCTGCGAGTTCACCCCTCCCTCGATCATGTTGTTGGTCGATGGATTGGCTACACTGATGTGGACAGTTCCGGGAGGGGCGCAGGAGACGGGAGGGCCGTATATGAGGGACCCCAGGCACCCGAGGCATTTCA
>NZ_JADNJQ010000030.1 GCF_015555045.1 Collinsella aerofaciens
GGTTGGATGAGTTGATTTAGACTCAACAGCAACCAACCAGAGATTTACCAATTTCCAACCACTTGTTTTACATACCCGTAGATTTTCGGTCATGTCCCAAAAATCTACCTTTGTGCGTTAGCCCAACAGGTCGACTACGGTGAAGCCGGCGCTGCTCTTGGCGATGACGTCTCGGCTGCCAAAGACGCAGGTGGGCGACTCGGCTGCGATGCGCGTCACATCGGCGCCGAGCGAGCGCAGCTCACCGGGCGTAGCGGCGAGCATCTGGGCGCGGCGCTCCTCGCGTGCGTGCGGATCGAGCCCGGCCAGGTAGGTCGTGTTGCGGCGCTTGGTGAGCGTGTACGGCTTCACGGGCGCGTCCATGCCGCTCACGCAGCTCACGATAAAGCCCTCAAAGGCGGCCTCGTCGGGCTCAAAGCTGCCGAGCCATTCACCTGCGCGCTCCACGCGCTCAATCGAAGGATCGATTGCCGGGTCGCGGTAGGTGTAGAACGCCGCCTGGCGCTCGCCGGCTGCGCGGAATCCGCAGCCGTACGCGCCGCCCTTCACGCGGATCTCGTTCCACAGGTAGTCGTAGGAGAGTGCGTTGGCGGCAACCGCCCAGGTGCCCGTCACGTCAATGCCCAAGCGACGCGGGTCGCACGCGCTTGCCGCAAAGCAGATGTCGCTGGGGATGACAAAAGCCTCGTGGCGGTCGCACGGCGTCGGCACCACGAGCGCGTCGCGGCCGGCACCATCGCCCGCACCCAGCCCCAGGTCGCCCGCGGCATCCCAGTACGCGTCAAAGTCCTCGTCGCTGCCGGTAAAGCTCGCCAGGCAGCCGTCGGCCACAAAGATGCGGCCTGCCAGCTCGGCAAGCTTGGCACGCAGGCCGTCCAGGCGCTCGTCAAAGTGGTCGAGCAAATCGCGCAGGAACAGGTAGAAGTCTACGCCCGAGAGCTGCTCACGCACCACGGCCGAAGGCGAGCTGTAGCTCATCGCGCGACCGAGCGCCGCCGAGTGGCCGTTGTTGATAAAGCCCTGCTCAAGCCCAATACGAATCTGCGTGAGCACGTCGCGCACGCGGTCGGCATCGGCGTCCGCCAGCAATGTGCTCGACCACACCTCGCGCGGCAGGCTCGCCAGCGCGTCGATCTTTTCGGACAGGGCGCCGGCGCTCACCAGCAAGTAGGGGCGCACGCCGTCCACGTCGGGCTGGGTCATGACCTCGGTCGTAAAGCTCAAAAAGCCCAGCTTGCCGGCAAGTAAATTGTCGAGCTCCTCGGCCGAATGCTCGCGCGTGGGCAGCTGCTTAAGCAGGCGGCAGAGCAGTGTCACATAGGGCAGGTCCTCAAACGCGACGCAGCTCAGGTCGAAATACTGCATGGCGTAGGCCAGACGGTTGGTGGGGATGCCGTGGCGCAGGCAGGGGATGGGCGCGGTCGTGTCCACGACCAGTGGCGGCTCGGGGCGCGCCTCGCCAATGTCGGACACGCGCAGGCGCGGCAGCGTGGCCTTGGCCTCGGGTGTGTCTTCCGCCTCCTGCGCGGCACGCAGCGCGGCCGTGCGCTCGACCACGTCGGCCAGCTCGGCATCGGTCATGGCGTCCCGCTTGGCTGCCAGCTCGGCGGCCTCGGCACCCTCCGAACCCTCGGTGGCGTCCACCGGCACCAGCTCGACCAGTGCCATGTGATCGTTCTGCAGCACCAGCTCGCGCAGCAGGTCCTCAAAGTAGCTGCCATCCAGCTCGCCACGCAGCTCCTCGTACACCGGGCCGTACTTGAGCGCCAGCGTCGCGGCGTCGTCATCGTAGAGCCAGGTGCTCAGCGCGTCGCACGCAATGGCCACGCCGTCGGCGATACCGTAGTCGCGCTGGCGCAGGTCGTATTCGTTGCTGCTGATGATGGCTTCCAGGCGCTCGCGCGGAACGCCGTGCTCACACAGGTCGCGGCAGGCGTCCTGGAACACGCGACGTAGCTCGCGCGCCACGCCGGGCTGCGCGTTTTGCAGCATGATGAGCTCGTAGGGCTGCAGGCTTTCGGCCGCGGTGTAGCTCACCACGTTGCCGCCCAGGCCGGCGGCCAGAATGGCCTTCTTAACCGGCGCTTCGTTGGAGCCCAGCAGCGCCTCGAACAGGATATCCGCCGCGATCGTGCGCTTGCGGTCGAGCGCGCTGCCCAGCACCAGACCCAGGCCCACCAAGGCGTTCTCGGGCGTGGTGGCCATCTCGACGCGCTTATACTCGCAGGTCACAGGCTCCTGCACGTCCAGCGGATTGGGTGCCAGCGCGGACGGGTCCTCGCCGGCGGCAACGGCTGCGTCCATGCGGCGGCTCACGGCACTCGGCTGCGACAGATAGCGCTCGTCCAAAAAGGCCAGCGCGCGGTCCACATCTAGGTCGCCGTAGAGCGTGATGTAGGAGTTGGAAGGATTGTAGTGGCGCGCGTGCGTGTCCAGGAACTGCTCGTAGGTGAGCGCGGGAATCGCGCGCGGGTCGCCACCGCTCTCGTGTGCATAGGCGGTGTCGGGATAGAGCGCGGCGTTGACGGCATCGTCCAGCACACTCATGGGGTCGGACAGCGCGCCCTTCATCTCGTTGAACACCACGCCGTTATAACGCAGCGTGCCCTCGTGCAGGCTCGCGGCGCTGCTGTCGCCGTCGCCCTCCGGCAGGTCCAGTTCGTAGTGCCAGCCCTCCTGCTCAAAAATGGTGGGCTTGGTATAGATGGCCGGGTTGAACACCGCGTCCAGGTACACGTCCATCAGGTTGTACAGATCCTGCTCGTTGGTGGTGGCAACGGGGTAGATGGTCTTGTCGGGGTAGGTCATGGCGTTGAGGAACGTCTGCATGGAGCTCTTGATCAGGTCCACGAACGGCTCCTTGACGGGAAACTTGGCCGATCCGCACAGCACCGAGTGCTCAAGAATATGGAACACGCCGGTGGAATCGGCCGGCGGCGTCTTAAAGCCAATGGCAAAGGCCTTGTTCTCGTCGTCGCACGCCAGGTACAGCAGGCGAGCGCCCGAGGCAGTGTGTCGCAGCACGTAAGCGTCCGAGTCGAGCTCGGGCACGGTCTCGCGGCGCTCGACGGCAAAGCCGTGGCAGGTAGTGCCGGGCACCAGCAGTGCAGCGGCTGCGGCGCGCGGGTCGGTTGAGGTGGTGGGCATATGCAGTCTCCTTTGACGCCCCAGCGGGGGCGAATCGAGTCGAATCCACGAGAGTATACCCATATGGGGCCGCGACCCTGCGGCGAACTGGAGACGATGCAGCCGGATTGGGCATAGGTCCCGCGT
Organism: Collinsella aerofaciens; assembly: GCF_015555045.1. Classification (GTDB taxonomy): domain Bacteria; phylum Actinomycetota; class Coriobacteriia; order Coriobacteriales; family Coriobacteriaceae; genus Collinsella; species Collinsella aerofaciens_W. The sequence continues at coordinate 3,274 of NZ_JADNJQ010000030.1, forward strand.
GCCCGCCGCACGTGCGTGGAAAATTGGACACTCGCCAAACGAGAGTGGATATCCGGAAATCCTCGCTCGTCCATCACTCGCGTATCTCTCGTCTCTCATTCGTTTCTAATATGAGAGATGACAGGAAGATGAGAGAAAATTATGAGAGATAACTGAGCAGCAAAGAGACGGGCAATCATGGTATTGTCTCAATACCGATTGTTCTACCAGCAAAAATATGTATAAATGAAGCAAATGGTAGACATTCCATCTCTATCTATCTCTCTATCTCTAAGCCGAGAGATAGAGAGATAGATGAGAGATAATTACGAGAGATAACTGAGAGACGAGGGAAATCGATCCGCGGCATTCTCCGCAGGACCGAGCGAAAGGACGTGCAGATGAACGAAAACGAGCTGACCGGTCTGCTTGAGTCTTTAAGGCGTATGGGCTCGGATGATCTTAACGTCGAAGTGAAGGAGAGCGCCACGACGCTTTCCCGCGACGTGTGGGAAACGGTGAGCGCATTCGCGAACACTGCCGGCGGAACCATCGTGCTCGGAGTGAGTGAGCGCGCAGGTTTTGTCCCGGTTGAGAACTTCGAGACCGAGAAAGTGCTCAACCAATTTGTGTCAGGCATGGGTGATGCGGGCGGTCGAGGAAAGCTGGCCAATCCGCCTAAATACACGATCGAGCGAGTGGAGCTTCAGGGCGTCATCGTTCTCATCATTACGATTGAGGAGCTCGATCCGTCGAGCAAGCCCTGCTATGTCATAGAGCGGGGCGCCCAGGGCGGCAGCTACAAGCGCATCGATGACAAAGATGTCCCGCTTTCATCGACCGAAGTGCTCGCATTGGCGTCATACGGTCGAGCGACTCCGAGCGATCGGGACGCGGTGGCGGGTGCGGGCGCGGACAATCTCGACGAGACGCTGGTCGACCGTACGATAGATCGGGCTTTCTCGTTGACGCCCCGGGCAATGCGCGGCGCGCCGGACAAACAAACGAAGCTGGAGCGCCTAAATATCCTTGATTCCCAGGGCAATGTCACCAAGGCTGGACTCCTAGTTGTGGGCACCTACCCTCAGCAGTTCTATCCCAAGCTCTTCATTGACGTGGCTGTCCATGCGGGAACTCAGAAGGGCATGGCGGGGTCGCTGAGGTTCATGGACCGCACAATCTGTGAGGGAACGTTGGGCGAAATGATCTCGGATGCCGTCGCAGCCGTCGCCAAGAATTTGCGGCGAACCTCGACCGTCCAAGGCGTCTCGCGTGTCGACTCGCTTGAGATTCCCGAGGAGGTTCTGCGCGAGGCAATCGCCAACGCCGTAATCCATCGAGAATACGGGGATCGGTTCTGTGGACAATCGATTGCCGTCGACGTCTTTGACGATCGTGTCGAGGTGACGAATCCTGGCGGCCTTTACGGGGGAAAGACTCGCGAGAACTTGTTTGACGGCAGCTCCCGATGCCGTAACGCGACGCTTGTGAAGCTCATGTCGATTGTCCCGCTGCCGGATGGCGCAGGTTCGCCGGCTGAGGGCAATGGCTCGGGCATCCCGATGATGATCGATGCCATGCGCGCGCATGGTCTGGCCGAGCCCCTGTTCTGCCCGGGGTTCGATCGGTTCAAGGTCGTACTTTACCGTTCAAAGATCGAGCCGGTCGATCATGGCGGGGGCTTAATTGTGACGGCACTCAAACACTACGGCGAGCTGGGGACGCGCGAGCTGGCAGAGCACACAGGGCTCACAATTTCCCAGGTTAGGTCGCGCGTCAACGCGCTCATTGCTCAAGGCGAGCTTGAGCCCACGGCGCCGGCGACGAGCCGCAACCGCAAGTATCGACTGTCGGAGCGCGTGGGATAGATGCGTTAGTGGACGAGGCGACCCAATAATCGACCCTCGATTGGCGTCCATTAAGGTAAAGCGGTTGTTGCCCAGTCGACGGTGATGCTAAAGACTCGGCTTACGCCGGCATGGCCCCGAACCCGTCTATCAGGAACAGCCTAAGAACCAGCTTGATGACATTTCCCGGTTTGACTTCTGCCGCGTCAAAGACGTGGCGCTCGGCGAGCTCGCTGCAGTATGCATAGATGTCGCGGATAAGGTCCGCGCCCGAGAGCGTAAACATGTAGCCTGCGTCCGAAAGCGCATTGGGCGCGGCAGGCAACTTGGCCATGTGGCAGAACGTTTGCAGGTCGGGCGCCATAACGTTCTGGTAGTCGAGGTGGCCGTTGGCATCCTGCGCGGCAACCTCCAATTGGCGCACAAAATCCAGCGCCGCCGCTAACACAAAGCTCGGCGTAGGCGCATTGACGTCCTGAGTGGTCGCCACAAGCCTGCCCGCCGCCTGCGTGACAAGCCAAGCGACCTCGCGCTGGCAACGCACGGCCTTGCGCGTAACCGGCTTGATGGACGAAGAAGAAACGCTTCCCTTAGGCGGATTCGAAACAGCCACAAGAACCTCCCATGAACGACCCGGCCCAACAAGCCCGGATGAAACACGTGCTACATCAGTATACAGGGAAGTGGGGTAGCGGGGTACAAGCGCGCCAGCGGCAAACCGAGAGCATCAACGATGTGCCGATCGCGGAATGAGATCTCGTAATAATTGACTCTCGGCCATATTATTGAGGGGCATGACTCGCGTTCGTATGGTTGTAGGTGCTGGCGATGAACGACATTGACCTTGCTGTTCCGTTGATGGATGGACCAAGCTATGACCGCGCCTGCAGTCTCGTGCCTTCCGAATACGTTGAGGCATGGGAGTGGTTTCTGGGTGAGGAACAGCGCGGCGGCGTTTGGACCAGCCTTCCGCACCACACCAAGGAAGATAGTCCTCAGTATCAGTACCGTTTGAGAATTGGCTCGGACTTCTTTCCCGTAACGCGGGATTCAGGGATCTTCTGGCCGGGCCAGGATCGGGTGAAGCAAGATCCCAATAAGATCTTTGCGCTTTCGGTCCATAACTCTAAAAAGAGCTTCTACACCGATGTGCCTCCGCTCTATTTGGATGACGGTACGTGGGTCATTAAGTATTCGGTCCAAGCGCCAGGAGCCGTTGGTTCTCGAGACCAGAATTACAACCGTAAAATGCTCAACTGCATGGAATGTGGCGTCCCAGTCGGAGTCATATTTGCAACCGAGGTGGGCTATAAGGTGCTCGGCCTTGCGTTTGTTGAGCGGTTCGAGCCCGAAAATGGATGGTTTGTTCTGCACGGTCCTGTTCATAAAGGCGGACCGGACCCTCGTTTTGCGCCCGACATGAGTTATCTGAAGCACATACCCGTCGATATTGAGTTTGCCGGACAGGGTGCGACCGACGACGAAAAGGTCCGCTATGCGTTAAGGCGCGAGCGATTGGGGCAGCAATGGTTCCGCAAGCAGCTCGTTGCCGCCTATGATGGCCGTTGCGCGGTGTCGGACTGCGGCGTCAGTGAAGCTCTGGAGGCTGCACATATCGAGAATTACTCGGGACCCAAATCGCAGGTTGCCAGCAACGGTATTCTGCTTCGGCGCGATCTTCATTCCCTATTTGATGCTCACCTGATTTCGTTTGAGCCTGTTTGCGGCGAATATCGGCTGTGCGGATCGTACCTGCTGGATAAGACCGACTACGCTTCCTTTGCGGGTGCGACGCTAAGGCAGCCGGATGAGCGTCAGTGGCGACCCGATACGGTGTTTCTTGAGGCCCATCGCATTGAGTTCGATCGCTCGGAAAAGAAGCGTGAAAAGGCGGGGCTTCTGCCGTATTAGCGTATTTGGCTTTGGCATTCTTTGACGATCGTGTTGTTTGATCGGATCGCGTGGCGATGCAATCTCGCGCACGCCCGCCGGTGCATGCTCTTCCTGATTTGTATAGCGAGAGGGGAGCGTATATGAGCTGGCGAGGCGATATTGCGATGGGGAAGTACGGAAAACTGCCGTGTGCCCTTATAGACAACAATATGTTTCCGAGCGTAGAGGTTGATTGCGCGTCGTTTGTCGTCACCTGCCCTTGCTGCGGCTCGCAAATACCGTGTCTCGACATTCGGTTTATCGATGCGCGCGACAGACTCAGCGACGAAGTGAGAAAACGGACAGGCGTTCATATGCCGGTGTATCCGGAGAAATGCCCTGTTTGTGGCCTCGATATCGTGTACGACGCCGGCGACGAGGGATAGGTGATGCGGAGGAGTTGGCTGTGAGTGTCTTTTGCCTCTACAAATAAATCCCCTCACCGAGTTGCTTGTGGAACTCGGCGTGATGGTCGCGTGCCCAGGTAAAGAGCGCCTGGTCAAAGTCGGTACGCGTGACCGGGACGCCAAAGACGCCGGCAACTTCGACGCGTATAAACTCCAGTGCCGGCAGCTTGTTGATGGCAGTGAGGGCAAACGGGGACGAGGGCTCCTCGAACAGATAGCGGCTGCCTTGCAGCGCGTCGCAACTGGTGCACGTGTTGCCGAGCGACGGGGCTTTGGAGGCTCGCGCGCCTACGGGCTTGTAGCCGCAGCGCTTATGAAGGTAGTCGCGGATCTCGCCCGGTACGCAGCCAAGAGCGGGCACGATGGCGAGTGCGTTGGCGTTGGCCGTGTCGATGGCAATGTACCCGGCTTCGTTGGGCGCGTGCGCGATGGCGATGCTGTCGTCGTTATCGGTTCGATAGGGAATGCCGAAGGCCGCGACTGAGGTCTCTTTGTGACACTTCCAGCATTCGCGCTTGCCCAGTACTAGATATATATACGGCGCTGAGGGGTCGGATCGGTCAACACCGGGCAGCCACTCGGCAAAGGGCTCGGGGTTGACGCCGCTGGGTACATACCAGATCTTCTTGGTCCGGTCCCATTTGGCGCCCAGCGCCTTGGCTTCTTCTTTGTGCGAAAAGGGGACATCGAGCTCGGTGCGCATGGCGGCTCCTTGGTGCTGCAGGTGCAAGTGGCTCAAGGATACCGCAGGGCGCAGACATCGCGGCGTTTTGCTGAGAAGTTGCGGTGCGGACTGATTGGTTATGCCGATGGATAGATCGGCAAGTAGATGGTCGGCTTTTGGCTAGTTGGGCGGTTGGAACTGCCGGCGGATTTGGCGACATAAAACAAAACAGCCCAGAGGACATAGCCTCTGAGCTGCGAACATTTGGTGGGCGTTAGAAGATTTGAACTTCTGACCTCTTCCGTGTCAGGGAAGCGCTCTCCCCCTGAGCTAAACGCCCGATCAAGGGTGCGCAAGCGCGCAAGAGATAATATAACGGAGCCTGAACTCGGTGGCAAGAACATTTTTAAAAATCGCTTACATTGTGGAATTCGGGGGCTTTGTCGCATCCATTTCAAAAGAGCCTGCTGCCGCGATTTGGCTGTCGCATAATGCAAGGCCATTGCGGTATCGAGCTATGGAAAGACGCCTGCGGAATTGTCCTACCGATAAGCGGACAAGCCTCCAGCTGGTGACTTCGCCGTGGTAAGGTAAACCGAATTGTTTCCAGGCTGTTTCGGGGGAGTGGAATGAGCAAAGAGTGTGTCGAGCAGGTCGAAGGCGCAGGGGCTTCGGTGCCGATGACCGATATATCGAACATTGATGTGCCCGAGGGCACCGACGAGCTCAGCCGCAACACCCGTCGCGCATGGCGCGACCGCCTGAACAGCGCTTCGACGCGCAAGATGATCACGGGCGTCTTGGCTACGCTGGTGGGCGGTTCGTTTTGGGGCTTCTCGGGCACCAGCGCGAGTTTTTTGTTCGATACCTACCATGTCGATACGTTGTGGCTTATGAGCATACGGCAGATTCTCGCCGGTCTACTCTTTATGGCCGTGGTTGTTACGCGCGACCGCGAGCGCCTGATTAAGCTCTGGACCACACCCGCCGATCGCAAGCAGCTGCTGCTCTTTACCGCCTTTGGCCTGCTGTTCAACCAGTTTTGCTATCTTTCGGCCGTGCGCCTGACGAACGCCGGAACCGCGACGGTGCTCCAGTGCCTGCAGCTCGTTATCATCATGGGCTACGCCTGCGTGACCGATCGCCGTATGCCGCGTACTCGCGAAGTCATCGGCATTGGCCTGGCTCTGGGTGGAACCTTTTTAATCGCCACCGGCGGCGACCCCACCAGCCTGAATATCTCGCCGCTTGGCCTGGCAGCAGGTCTTATGTGTGCGGTCAGCGCCGCGTGTATGGCGGTGATTCCCGCCAAGATCCTGCCCGAATACGGCAGCCCCATCGTCACGGGCTCGGCAATGCTCACGGCGGGCGTGGTCTCGTGCGTCTTCGTGCAGCCCTGGGCGCATATGCCGGCGCTCGACGCTGCCGGCATCGAGGCGCTCGCGGTGTTCGTGGTTATCGGCTCGTTTTTTGCTTACATGCTTTATATGCAGGGCGTTAAGGACATCGGCTCGGTGCGCGCGAGCCTCATCGGAACTGTGGAGCCCGTCTCGGCGACCATCACCAGCGCCGTTATGCTGGGGACGGTGTTTTTGCCGACCGACCTTATCGGCTTTGTCATGATCATCGTGATGATGTTCCTCACGGTGTAGCTGGCGCCGCCGCCAAGACAGAAAAGGTGTTGTGCCGCATTTCCGCCAATTGATGTCCGTGTCTGGAGTTTAGCTGTCGATGCTCAAAATGCCATAAACTAGTAACGTTATGGACTTTTTCATTGCGACTCAATTGCGAGGATTTCTTTATGGCTGGTAATCACTTTAAGGGCAGCGATAGCGGCCGCCCTGCAGTTCCGCCGCGTCCGAACGGGGCTGGTAAGGCCGGCACGCCGGGCGGCGCTGGACAGGGCGGTTCCGGTAAGCGCGTGTCCCCGGGCGAGACGGCGATGTTTACCGCTCTGTACGAGCAGTCTCAAAAGGCAAAAAAGACCGGCCGTGCAAGAGGGAATGTCTTTGCGGACGGTGCAACCTTCACGTCGCAGCCGAGCGGCGCTCCTTCGGTACCCGCGAACAACGCGGGTGCTGCCAACGCCGCGAATGGCGCCGGCAACGTTAATGCCGGCAAGGCCGACAACAATACTCCCTCTGCCGGTGGCGCGGGGCTTACGGGTAACCTCGGCACGATTTACACCGGCGCCTCCGAGACTGGTACGTTCGCCCGCCTGGATGATAGCGGTGCCGAGTTTGCGGGCTCGGGTTCCAAGGAAGATTATTACGATTTTGGCTTGAACTACGGTAGCGACGCTTCGTCGAGTTCGACCTCTGACGGTCTGGTCCGTCATCGCCATCGCAAGGGCGAGCGCAAAAAGCGTCACACCGGCGCCATTATTGCCGCTGTAGTCGCGGTGCTTCTCGTTGCGCTTGGCGCAAGCGGCTTTATGCTGCTTAACTCGGCAAAGACCGTAAAGAGCGAAGCGAAGGAGGCTGTCGAGATCGTCGGTGGCCTTAAGGACAAGGTCACGTCGGGCGATTTTTCGACGCTGCCTGACGACGCGAAGAAGATCGATGAGCTCTGTAACAGCATGAAGGCGAAGACCTCGAGCCCGCTGTGGGCGGCGGCTTCGTTTATCCCGGTGTATGGCAGCGATATCAATGCGGCCCGCACCATGATTGACGCCCTGTCCGATGTCTCGAGCAATGCGCTGGTTCCCATGGCCGACAACCTCTCGCAGGCTACGCCCGGCAAGCTGTTCCAGGACGGCATGATTAACGTGTCCGCGCTACAGGCGGTCGCCGATTCGCTTTCCAATAGCTCGAAGGTGTTCAAGAGCGCCAACGAGAAGGTCCAGGGCATTGGCGATACTCATATTTCCCAGGTGACCGAGCTGGTCGATAAGGCCAAGGACGGCTTTGCCACCCTCAACGGCGCGGTTGACGCGGCGGAGAAGGTCGCCCCCGTCCTTCCCCAGATGCTCGGCGCCAACGGCCAGACGCGCAACTACCTTGTGTACGCCATGAACAACGTCGAGATTCGTGCTTGCGGTGGCTTTGGCGGTTCGCAGGGTCTGATTTCGGTCACCGACGGCCAGATGTCGATTGGCGAGTTTGTTCCCTGCATTGCGCGCAGCAAAGACGAGGCGGTTGAGAGCGTCGACGAAGAAGATGAGACGCTGTTTGGTGACCACAGCAACCTATACATCTCGGGCAACACCTATTCGCCCGACTGGCCCCGTAATTCGCAGCGTGTCGCCGCGCTGTGGAAGTCTGAATATGGTCAGGACGTCGATGGCGTCATTGGTATCGATCCGGTATTCCTGCAGTATCTGTTGGGCCTCGTGGGTAATGTTTCACTGCCCGACGGTACAGTCGTTGACGGCACTAACGCGGCGAAGGTGCTTATGCATGATGTGTACTGGAACTATCCGGTCGAGGAGTCGGACGGCATCTTTGCATCCGTCGCCAGCGCTGCCTTCGACAAGATCCTTGGCGGTATCGGCGACGTCGATGTTGCGAACCTTGTCAGCGCCGTTGAGCGCGGTGCCGAAGAGGGCCGCCTGATCGCGTGGATGAAAAACGATGACGAGCAGAACGCTATCAAGGAGATGAACATCGACGCCTCACTGCCCGATCCGGATGACCCGAGTGAAGATCCCGTTGCTGGTGTCTACTTTAACAACCTGAGCTTCTCCAAGCTCGACTGGTATCTGAACGCCGATACGCAGATTGGTCAGGGCGTGAAGAACGGCGACGGCGCTTGCTCGTATCGCATCACCGTTACCCTGACGAACATCATGACGCAGGAGGAGGCAGGTAAGCTGCCCGACTACGTAGCGGCCAGTGCGCCTGGGACCTCGCGTGACGATGAGCGCTTGTATGTATCACTGTTTGCGCCGACAGGCGGCAGCATTACCGATCTAAACGTCGAGGGGACTCAGTTTGGACTGTTCGCTGCCACTTGGCACGGAGTTCCCTGCTATTCAGGAACCGTTGACCTGCATGCTGGCGAGACGACGACGATCACGTATACGCTGACCACGTCGGCCGAGGCGGGGGACAAGCCGCTTACGCTGCGTCAGACTCCTACATGCCAGGCGGCTCGCGACAGCGCGTCGGCGTAGGGTTTTTCTGGTAGCGCAGATAATCGAGTACCATTTTGGGGCGGACAGGCAATCTGTTCGCCCCTATTTTGTAAGGAGAGCGCATGAAGTACTTTGGCACCGACGGCTTTCGCGGTGAGGCCAACGTTGGGCTGACGGTAGAGCACGCTTATAAGATTGGCCGTTTTGTGGGCTGGTATTACGGCGCCAACCGCAGTGCTAAGGCGCGCGTCATCGTGGGCAAGGACACACGTCGCTCGAGTTATATGTTTGAGGCGGCGCTGGTGAGCGGCCTGGTCGCGAGCGGTGCGGACGCCTATATGCTGCACGTGATCCCCACGCCAGGCGTAGCGCATCAGACTGTGGAAGGCTGCTTCGATTGCGGCATCATGATCAGCGCGAGCCACAACCCGTTTTGCGATAACGGCATTAAGCTCGTCAACAGCGACGGCTTTAAGATGGACGAGGACGTGCTGGAGCTCATCGAGGACTACATCGATGGCAAGAGCGAGGTGCCGCTGGCCACGGGCAACCACATCGGCGCCACGGTGGACTACATGCAGGGTCGCAACCGCTACATTGCTTCGCTCATTGCAAGTGCGAACTTTTCGCTGCAGGGCGTCAAGATCGGTATCGACTGCGCCAACGGCTCGGCTTCCTCGGTGGCCAAGCCGGTGTTTGACGCGCTCGGTGCCGACGTGCGCGTGATCAATGCCGCGCCCGATGGCTTTAACATCAACGTCGACTGCGGCTCCACGCATATGGAGCGCCTGCAGCGCCATGTGGTGGAGCAGGGCCTGGACGTGGGTTTTGCCTACGATGGCGATGCCGACCGCTGCCTGGCCGTGGATGAGCGCGGTCGCGTGGTAGACGGCGACCAGATCCTGTACGTGTGCGGCGTGTATCTGAACAAGCACGGGCGCCTCTCGGGCGGTACCGTGGTGCCGACGATTGCCAGTAACTTTGGCCTTGTCAAGTCGCTGGAGCTTGCCGGCCTGAGCGCCGTGACCAGCGGCGTGGGCGACCGTCACGTGTATGCCAAGATGCGCGAGGGCGGCTTTAGCCTGGGCGGCGAGCAAACGGGTCATACGATCTTTGGCGATATCGAGCGCACGGGCGACGGCATTATGACCTCGCTGCGCGTGATGGAAGTGATTCGCGCCGAGCGCGAGACGCTCTCGCAGCTCACAGCTCCGTGCAAGCTGTTGCCGCAGGCGCAGGTTGCCGTGCGCGTGGCCGACAAGGATGCCGCGCTCGAGAACATGGGCGTGCAGAATGCGATCGCCGAGGCCGAGGCCGCGCTGGCGGGCGAGGGCCGCGTGCTGGTGCGCAAGAGCGGAACCGAGTCGGTGATTCGCGTTTTGGCCGAAGCCCCCGACCAAGCCGCCGCCGACACCGCCATGAAGCGCATCGCCAACGCACTCGAAGCTCTGTAGTTACGCGGTTTTACCAAACCGCGTAACTGCTCGACGCTGCAAACGGCTCCAAGTGCCGGGTCTCTGGCTTAGGTGGAAAAGGGGGCGCCGCGGATAGATCCTGCGGCGCCCCTTTGAGTTAACGTGCTAGTAGGGCTTTACAGCTCGTACAGCGTGGTGAACTTGTCCTGCAGGTAGCTGCAGTAGTAGCGGGCATCGAACGCCATGCCGCACGCGCCCTTGATGAGCTCCGGCGCGTCCTTGGCGCGGCCCCACTGCCAAATGTGCTCGCCGAGCCAGGCGCGGACGGGTCCCAAATCGCCGCTCGCGCAGGCGCCGTTGAGGTCGACGCCGTCGCGGCACATGGCCGGCACAAACATGGCATCGTAGGCGCTGCCCAGCGCATATGTGGGGAAGTAACCAAACGAGCCGCCGCTCCAGTGCGTATCCTGCAGGCAGCCGTGCGTGTCGTCGGGAACGGGAATGCCCAGGTACTCGTCCATAAAGCGATTCCAAAGCGCGGGGATGTCCTTGGCCGTGGCCTCGCCGGCAAACAGCATGCGCTCAATCTGGTAGCGCACCATAACGTGCAGCGGATAGGTGAGCTCGTCGGCCTCGGTGCGGATCAATGACGGCTGCGCGATGTTCACGGCGTGGTAGAGCGTATCCTCGTCCACGCTGCCATAGACCTCGGGCGCGTGACGGCGCAGCACCTCGAGCAGCGGACCCATAAAGGCGCGGCTGCGACCCACGGTGTTCTCGAAAAAGCGGCTCTGACTCTCGTGGATGCCCATGGAGGTGCCGCCCTCAAGACAGGTGCGCGCATAGGCAGGATTGACGCCCAGCTCGTACATGGTGTGTCCTGCCTCGTGGATGATGCTATAGACGTTGGAGATGCAGTCATTTTCGTAGATGTGCGTGGCAATGCGCGCGTCGCCCACCGAGAAGCCCTCGCTAAACGGGTGCTCGGTAAAGGCGAGTGTGGTGTCGTCCAAGTTCAGGCCGACGAGCTTCATAAGGTCGAAGCTCATGGCACGCTGGGCGGCCTCGGGCACGCGGGCGTGCAAAAAGTCGGCGGCGGGCTGCTGGCCGCGCTCGCCGATGGCGTGCACGAGCGGCACGACGGTGGCCTTGACCTCGTCGCAAAACGCGTCGAAGCTCTTGGCGGAAAGGCCGCGCTCGTACTGGTCGAGCCAAACGTCGTATGGGTCGCGCTTGGGGTCCATGAGCTCGGCCTGATGCTTGAGCTGGCAGACGATCTTGTCCACATAGGGCTCAAAGCTCGCCCAGTCATTGGCCGTCTTGGCCTTGTGCCACACGGCATCGGCCTCGCAGGTGAGCCTGGTCCAGGCCTCGGCCTCCTCGGTGGGGATGGCGCTTGCCTCGCGCTGGTCGCGGCCGAGTACGCGAATCTCGTCGAGCAGCTGCGGGTCGTCGATCTTGCCGCCGGCGACGGTCTCGCGTGCCAGCGAGCGCACAAGCTCAACGGACTTTTTGCTGGTCAGGAGTTTGTGATGTTCGCCGGCAAGGGTGCCCATGGCGTCGGCGCGCGCTGCGGCGCCATGGGCGGGAGCAATGGTCGCGCCATCGAACTCGGCAATCTTGAGCAGGTACTCGCGGGTCCACAGCTTGCCCTCGAGCTTGCGGAGCTTCTTGATGCCCTTGCCCGCCTTGGCGTTCTTAGAGGCCTTGGCCACGGCGGCTTTGGCCTTCTTATCGAGTTTCTTTCCCATACCATATCCTTGATCTCGCGAGCCGTGCACCACGGGTGGGCGCACGGCCAGTTTGCACAGCTACCCGACTTGTACCCAGTGCGAACAAAACGGAACGCGGCGATATGCTCGCAGAATGTGTTATCCTATAGCCCAATGCGTTGACGGAGAGGGTTTTGCCCGTCGCGTCGCCGGCAAGAGAGGGAAGGTCATGGGCTGCAAGCCTTCCTGCGGTGGCAAGGGCCAAGCGTTCACTCCCGAGCAGCGACCTCAACGGGCACGCGGCCAGCGGCGGCGAAGCCCCAGTAGGGAAGCCGTGAGCCTCGCGATAAGGGGCGCAGAGTGGGCGCGGCGGGCCAGACATCCGCCGGGTCAAACAAGGTGGTACCGCGGAATTCAACCGTCCTTGGGCAATACACATGCCCGAGGACGGTTTTTTGTTACCGAACCGGGCCGCGTTTTCGCAACGTCAGACGGCGGCAGCCGCCTCGGCAAGCGGGGAGCGCGAGAGACGAAAGGGAAGACATGAGTCTGATTGATGATCTGGTCAAACTCGAGGAAGAGGCCAAGGAGCTCGTCGCAGGCGCCGATGACGCCGCAAAGCTCGAGGCCGCGCGCGTTGAGCTGCTCGGCCGCAAGGGCCGCATCACTGGCCTGATGCGTATGATGGGCAAGCTCGCCCCCGAGGATCGTCCTGTGATGGGCAAGCGTGCCAACGAGATGCGCCAACTGATCGAGGGCATGCTCGACGAGCGCACCACCGAGATGAAGGCCGCCGCCCTCAAGCACGCTCTCGAGCACGAGGCCGTCGACATTACCCTGCCGGGTATCCGTCCGCAGATCGGTCACCAGCACCTGATCAAGCAGATCATCGAGGAGGCCGAGGACATCTTCTGCGGCATCGGCTACACCGTCGAGTCCGGTCCCATGGTCGATACTTCCTACTACAACTTCACTGCGCTCAACGCCCCCATGGATCACCCGAGCCGCTCGGCCCGCGATACCTTCTACGTGGTCGACAACAACCCTGGCAGCGTCGCACACCCCGAGGCTCACGCCCATGGCGAGTCCGACGTACTGCTGCGCACCCAGACTTCGGGCGTGCAGATCCACACTATGGAGTCGCAGAAGCCGCCCATCTACATGATCTGCCCGGGCACCGTCTACCGTCCCGACACGGCCGACGCCTGCCACCTGCCGCAGTTCAACCAGATCGAGGGCCTGGTCGTCGACGAGGGCATCACCTTTGGCGATCTTAAGGGCACGCTCGACTACTTTGTTAAGTGCATGTTTGGCGAGGACCGCAAGACGCGCTACCGCCCGCACTTCTTCCCCTTCACCGAGCCTTCCTGCGAGGTGGACGTGAGCTGCCACGTGTGCGGCGGCAAGGGCTGCAACTTCTGCAAGCACAGCGGCTGGATCGAGATCCTGGGCTGCGGCATGGTCGACCCCAACGTCCTGATCAACTGCGGCATCGACCCCGAGAAGTACACCGGCTTCGCCTTTGGCATTGGCGCCGAGCGCGTCGCGGCCCTGCGCTACGACCTGCCGGACCTCAGAACGCTCATGACGGGCGATATGCGTTTCCTGAATCAGTTTTAGGCTTGCCCAGGCACCCCATCTTGGCGTTCAAACCGTCGCTCGCGTACCTTTAAGTACGCATCGCTCCTCTTTCACGCCAACCTGGGGCACCTGGACAACCCTAAGGTGAACGTCTTCATTTGATATTCCTCCCTTTGCGGAGATTAAGAACTAGGAGAGCTACATGCGCGTTTCTTACGACTGGCTCAAGACCATGATCGATATTCCGGAGGATCCTAAGACCCTTTCGGACGAATACATCCGTACCGGCACTGAGGTCGAGGCGATCGACACCGTGGGCGAGTCCTTCGACCACGTGGTGACCGCCAAGGTGCTTACCAAGACCCCGCACCCCGATAGCGACCATATGTATGTATGCTCGGTCGACGTGGGCGACAAGAACCTCGACGCCGACGGCAACCCCGCCCCGCTGCAGATCGTCTGCGGCGCGCAGAACTTTGAGGCCGGCGACCACATCGTCACGGCCATGATTGGCGCTGTGCTTCCCGGCGACGTTAAGATCAAGAAGAGCAAGCTTCGCGGCGTCGTGTCCATGGGCATGAACTGCTCTGCGCGCGAGCTCGGCCTGGGCGGCGATCACTCCGGCATCATGATCCTGCCCGAGGATACGCCCTGCGGCATGCCGTTTGCCGAGTACGTGGGCTCGAGCGACACCGTGCTCGACTGCGAGATCACGCCCAACCGTCCCGATTGCCTGTCCATGATCGGCATGGCCCGCGAGACCGGCGCCATTTTCGACCGCGATTTCCACGTTGAGCTGCCCGCCATCAAGGCCGAGACCGGCCGCGCGACCGACGACGAGCTTTCGGTCGAGATTGCCGACGAGGGCCTGTGCGACCGCTATGTCGCCCGCATCGTGCGCAACGTGAAGGTCGGCCCCTCGCCCGACTGGATGGTCAAGCGCCTCAACGCCCTGGGCGTGCGTCCGCACAACAACATCGTCGACATCACCAACTATGTGATGATGCTCACCGGTCAGCCGCTGCATGCCTTTGACCTGGACACCTTTGCCGAACGCGATGGCCATCGCCGCGTGGTGGTTCGCGCCGCCCAACAGGACGAGAAGTTCACGACCCTCGACGGCGAGGAGCGCACGCTCGACGCCGGCATGGGCCTCATCACCGACGGCGAGCGTCCCGTGGCGCTGGCCGGCGTTATGGGCGGCATGGATTCCGAGATCGAGGATGACACCGTCGACGTGATGGTCGAGAGTGCCTGCTTCAACGCCGGTCGCACCTCGCACACCAGCCGCGACCTGTCGCTGATCTCCGATGCCTCCATCCGTTTTGAGCGCCAGGTCGATGAGACCGGCTGCGTGGATGTCGCCAACGTTACCTGCGCGCTGATCGAGGAGATCGCCGGCGGCGAGGTCGCTCCCGGCTACGTCGACGTGTTCCCCGCGCCCAAGACCATCGACAGCATCAAGCTGCGCCTGGCCCGCGTACACGCCATTTGCGGTGCCGACATCGAGCCCGAGTTTATCGAGCGTTCGCTCACCCGCCTGGGCTGCACCGTCGAGCGCGACGGCGAGGACTTTATGGTCACCCCGCCGAGCTTCCGTCCCGACCTGCCGCGTGAGATCGACCTGATCGAGGAGGTCCTGCGCCTGTGGGGTATGGGACGTGTGACGGCGACCATTCCGGCTGCCAAGAACCACATCGGCGGCCTGACCCGCGAGCAGAAGCTCACCCGCAAGGTCGGCGAGATCCTGCGCGCCTGTGGCCTCAACGAGACCACGACTTTTGGCTTTGCCGCCCCGGGCGACCTGGAGAAGATCGGTATGTCCACCGAGGGCCGCGGTTGCCCCGTGGTGCTCATGAACCCGCTGGTGGCCGAGCAGACCGAGATGCGTCGTTCGCTGCTGCCGGGCCTGCTGCAGTCCGTTGCCTATAACGAGGCCCACGGCACGCCCAACGTGCACCTGTACGAGGTCGGCAGCCTGTTCCACGGTCGTGAGAACGCCAGCCTGCCCAAGGAGACCAAGTCCGTGGCGGGCGTGCTCTCGGGTCAGTGGAGCGAGCAGTCCTGGAACATGAAGTACCGCAAGCTGCGCTTCTTCTTTGGCAAGGGCATTGTCGAGGAGCTGCTCGCCCAGCTGCGCATCGAGAAGGTTCGCTTCCGTCCCGTCGAGGGCGAGGGCTACGCTTTCTTGCAGCCGGGTCGTGCGGCCGAGGTTCTGTCCGGCGGCACCGTGCTGGGCTGGGTCGGCGAGATTCACCCCGAGGCGCGCGAGGCGATGGGCATCGATGAGGTCGTCGTTGCCTTTGAGCTCGATCTGGACAAGCTGATCAAGGGCGCCCGCAATCAGGAGAACTACCGCGAGTTCTCGCAGTACCCGGCTGTTGAGCACGACCTGGCTATCGTGGTCGACAACTCCGTGACCTGCGAGGACCTTGAGCGCCGCATTACCAGTGCCGGCGGCAAGCTACTCGAGGGCGTGCGCCTGTTCGACGTCTACCGCGATCCGGTCCGCGTGGGCGTGGGCAAGAAGTCCATGGCCTTTGCGCTTACGTATCGTTCCGACGACCACACGCTCACCAGCGAAGAGGTCGAGAAGGCACACCAGAAGATCGTCACCAAGGTGTGCAAGGGCGTAAACGGCGAGGTCCGCGGCTAGGTCTTGCGCTGGGTATAGGCCAGCGGTGGCTGCCGCCGAGTCCTACGTGACCGCTATGCTCGGTATAAGGCGCTGCTGAGCCTGCATATATGACACGCGCATTACATAACGGCGTGCTGCTTTGTCGGCAGCGCGCCGTTTTGCTATGATAGCCCGCGGCGTGTTACGAATCTAACAATACGTAACACTCTTAAGGTGATTTAAGCGGCGTTGCGATTCCGTGCGCCGGCAACCGGGAGGCGTATATGCACATTCCAGACAACTACCTGTCTCCGCAAACCGATGCCGTCATGGCGGTGGCGATGGTGCCTGTTTGGGTCCACTGCATCAAAAAGGTGCGCGCCACGCTCGATCGCGAGCATATGGCTTTCCTGGGCATTTGCGCCGCGTTCTCCTTTTTGCTCATGATGTTTAACGTGCCGCTGCCCGGCGGTACCACTG
Organism: Collinsella aerofaciens; assembly: GCF_015555045.1. GTDB lineage: Bacteria > Actinomycetota > Coriobacteriia > Coriobacteriales > Coriobacteriaceae > Collinsella > Collinsella aerofaciens_W. The sequence continues at coordinate 19,983 of NZ_JADNJQ010000030.1, forward strand.
GTCACGCCGTTGGTGGCGCGCTCATCGCACTGCTGCTGGGTCCCGAGGCCGCGGCTATCGCTGTCTCGGTCGCGCTGGCGCTGCAGGCGCTGCTGTTTGGCGACGGCGGCGTTCTGTCGTTTGGCGCCAACTGCTTTAACATGGCCTTTGTGCTGCCGTTTGCCGCTGCTATCGTGTTCCGTGCGCTCAACAGCCGTCTGCACGACAAGAGCTGGGGCACCTCGGTTTCTGCCATCGTGAGCGGTTGGGTCGGCCTGTGCCTGGCGGCCCTGTGCGCGGCAATCGAGTTTGGTATTCAGCCGATGCTCTTTACCAACGCTTCGGGCGCGCCGCTGTACTGCCCCTTCCCGCTGTCCGTGGCTATTCCGGCCATGTTGATCCCGCATATGCTGGTTGCCGGCGTGATCGAGGGCGTGGCGACGGCCGCCATCTACGGTTTCATTAAGAAGACGGCGCCGAGCATTATCGTCGGGTCCGAGGCCGTCGATGGCCAGCTTGCCGCCGATGGTACCGCCAAGAAGACTTCCCTGATTCCCACGCTCATTCTGGTCGCCGTGCTCGTGGTGGCCACGCCGCTGGGCCTGCTGGCCACCGGAGACGCCTGGGGCGAGTGGGACGCCGAGGGCGCCGCGACTGCCGTTCAGGAGGCTGGCGACGACAGCCTGCAGGCTTCGGTCGGCCTCGATACTCCGACCTTTGCCGACGCGCTGCCCACGGGTGATTACCTGCAGGCCTATTCCGAGGAACAGGGCCTTGGCTTTGCCGGCCAGGCTGCCATGTATATCCTTTCCGGTGTGATTGGCGTGGCGGTGCTCACCATCGCATTCCGCCTGATCTCGCTGACGGTCAAGGAAAGCGGTGCTCATGGCAATAGCCGAGCTGCCTAGCTGGCTTGCGGTCGAGCAGCGTTACGAGCCCGTGGGGGCTCGGCATCGTGTGATGCAAAAGAATGTCCTGCACCTGGCGAGCCTGCTTGAGCGGGTTCGCCTGGGTGGAGGCGCGCACGAGGGCGGGTCGATGGTCGACCGCGCCCTTTCTTGCGTTTCGGCTCCGGTGCGCCTGGTGGGGATGTTCGTTTGCGTCCTGTGCGTGTGTCTGACGCAAAGCCCGCTGTACCTGATGTTGATGGCGGCGATCGCGTTGGTGCTGGTCGCGGTGCGCCCCGCACGCGGGCTGCGTGCGACCTTTGTACCGGCGCTCGGCGCCACGGGGCTTGCGGTGGTTCTGGCACTGCCTGCCCTGCTGCTGGGCGCGTCTGCCACGGGCGCCATGCTCAAGATCGCGCTCAAGACCTTCATTAATGTGTCGCTGGTGCTGGGCGTTTCGTGGACGCTCTCCTGGAGCCGCATGTCGGCGGCGCTCAAAACGCTGCACCTGCCCGATGAGGTTATCTTTACGTTTGATATGGCGCTCAAGCATATCGAGGTGCTGGGTCGCACGGCGCACAATCTGTGTGAATCGGTCATGCTGCGCAGCGTCGGTTCCGCGCCTGCGGGTTTTTCGCGCACCGACTCGCTGGCGGGTATCATGGGCATGACGTTTATCAAGGCGATGGAATGCAGCCGCGCGATGGACGAGGCCATGCTTTGCCGCGGCTTCGCCGGCGTGTATCCGGCGCCTGCACGGAGCGGCTTTGGCTGGCGCGATGCCGTTTACGCGGCCGTTGTGGCGTTGCTCGCCGTGTTGTGCGCGGTGCTGTAGCGCGGTCGGTCGAACCGTCGATGTGAGTAGGGAAGGGCGACGTTTTGGCAAACGATACGAATAACGCGATGGGTGCGAGCGGTGCTGCCGGCGCTGAGACCACGCCGCTCATCGAGTTTCGCGACGTGGTGTTTTCCTATGCGGGTCATACGGTGGTCGACGGCGTTTCATTGCAGGTGAGCCGTGGGGAGCTCGTTGCTCTGCTCGGTCCCAACGGCTGCGGCAAGACGACGATCATGCGCCTTATCAACGGCCTTGAGCTTGCGGACGCGGGTGCGTACCTGTTCGACGGGCATGCGGTCGATGCGGCATATCTCAAGGATTCCGCGACGGCCCAGCGGTTCCATCAGCGCGTGGGCTTTGTGTTCCAAAACGCCGATGCGCAGCTCTTTTGTGCCACGGTCGGCGAGGAAGTCGCGTTTGGCCCGGCTCAAATGGGGCTGCCGGCAGACGAGCTCGAGCGCCGCGTCCGCGATGCCATGGAGCTGTTCCAGGTTGCCGATCTTGCCGACGTCTCTCCCTATCAGCTCTCGGGCGGGCAAAAGAAGCGCGTTGCGCTGGCTGCGGTGGTGTCGATGAACCCGGATATCCTGGTGCTCGACGAGCCCACCAACGGACTTGACGAGGACTCGTGCGACATCGTGGTCAACTTTCTACTGGCCTATGTTGCTGCCGGCAAGACGGTCTTGATGAGCACACACCATCAGGATTTGGTGCGGCGCCTGGGTGCCCGCGCCATCTATATCGATCGATATCACCATGTGGTTGAGGCGCCGGTGTCGTCGTATGGAACCGAGAGCGGCGCTGCGGAATAGTTGCTGCGTAGAGCGTGCGTAGCCGCCCGCGCGGCTTTGCCGTGATGGTATAGTTATCCAGGTTTTTATGGGGGTGGCTATGCCAAGCTGGAACATTCATATCGCTCAGACGGAGCGTTTGCTGGAGCGCACCGGTGCGCTTGCCAATAGCGTGCGCGACCGCAATGCCTTTTTGTTTGGCTGCGTGGTTCCGGATATCTTCGTGGGCTATATGGTCCCTGGCATCGCCGATCCCATCCCGTACCGCATTACGCACTTTGCAAAGCCCGAGCCTATCCCCAAGCCTCGTGAGCATGAGTTCTGGGATACCTATGTGGCACCGTTGCTCAAAGGGGCGCCTGTTGGTACGCCGGCTGCCGCGACCTCGATTGTCGAGGAGCGTGAGCGACTCAATCGTGTACATTATCCCCAACGTTACAAGGACGCCGAGCCGGTTGCCGGTCCCGGTGCTAGTGAGCTTTCGCTCGCGCCCGATGACGTGGCGCAGTCGCTGCTCGATCTGACGCTGGGCGTTTGGTCTCACCTCGTGGCCGATACCGTGTGGAACACCCGCGTGAACCAGTACCTGGAGGCGCACGGCGGCAAGCCGTGCGAGGAATTCCGCATTAAAAAGCAAGGCGACTTTGACTGGTTTGGCAAGACGCTCGGCATCGTTTCTATCCCGCGTGCGACCGATCGCCTCTATACCGCGGCGGCCCAGTTTGGTCAGTATTCGATTCCGCAAGAGTATGTGCTCAAGACCATTGGCGTCATGCACGAGATTGTGCGCGAAAACCCTGGTGAGCCCGATCATCCGCCATACCGTCTGCTGACCGAGGAGTTCTTCGACGCAACGTTTACCGAGGTCGTCGAGCTAACCGAGGCGGGATTTGCCGCCCGCGTCGAATCGTCTGATGTGCCTGCGCTGCCCCTGATTGCTAGCTGCTAGCTGGCCGGCCCGGCAGTGAACAGCTCATCCCAATTGACCAACAGCTCCCGTCGCAGGGCATCTTCGGCGGTGCGTTCCTGATCGGTCTTTGGGGTGTAGGGAAGTCCAGCCTTTTTATGGATGAGTTTGGCTAGGTTGCCAAAGCCCCTTTTGTCCTTGATCTGATCATAGGTAATTTGGATGACGTCGTAGCCCATGCTTGTGAGTGCGGTGGCGCGCTCGGCATCGGAGAGGCTCGCGGCTTCGCTGTCGTGGGCGGAGCGGCCTTGGCATTCAAGGATGACGCCCATGCTGTCGGTACCGCTTTCTATGAGGATATCGGCGTAGCAGCAGGTTTTGTCATACAGCGAACGCGCGGCTTCGCTGAGCGGGATGCGCGCGTTATTGGTGATGTCGATGCCCATGCCGCCCTCGTCGCGGGGGAGCGAGACAAGCATGGAGGTTTGTACTTCGAAGGGCGAGGCGGTCTGCCCTGTCATGTGCTCGGTCGCCCAGCGCAGTTGTTTAACGCCGCGCAGGCCTGCGGCCTGCTTGGCGAACGCGGCGATATCCGCTGCGGAAAGAAGCGGCGTGCACTTCCACAGGTTAGTGCCATTGCCCTTGGTGTTGACAACACGCTCCCAGCCGCAGTTGGGTGGAATGAGCTTAAGTGAAATAGCTTCATCGAGTTGTTGTTGCGTTCTTTCACAGGGCTTAAACACTGCAAAGGAGCCGCACATCTCGTAGCAAGCCATGAGTAACTGGCTGCGTGAGACCTGCGTGGCAAGGCTGAGCAGCGTGAACTCCGGGGACGTGACATCAAATCCATGCTCAGTCTGCCTAAACGACCCGGGAGGTGGCTCTTGGGTCAGGAGGTGTGACTTGAACAAACTCCGTGATCCGACTTGCTCGCGACTGAACACAAATCGATGAAGCGGCATATGAAGAAGGTCTTCAACAAGCGCATGGTTCCCAAGGGCGCAACACCTGCGATCCATGTTGTCTAGACTGACAGCGGGGTAAAGTCCTAATACCTGCGGCGGGATACGGTAATAGTTAAAGGCGGATTGACCGCATAGCGTCAGGTCCATGACGTCCTCCTGGTCGAAATATGCTTTTGGACCGTGCGATGCCAGTGTCAATTCGGAAGTATGCGGCAAAATCTAAACCCTGTGAGCAGACCTGGCTTTTGAGGCTAGTTTATCAGGCATTTTGTTGCGAAAAAACGAGGTGTGGTCGCGCGCGCAGACGTGGTGTAAGAGTGTCCTGAGGTCCGTCGCTGCAAGTCCCGATGTTACTCCTTCTTGAGAC
>NZ_JADNJQ010000031.1 GCF_015555045.1 Collinsella aerofaciens
GGCTACATGTCTCCGGTCGAGTTCAGGGAGGCGGGGCTGTCCCTCCCGGAATCGTCCAAATAGGTGTTGCCAATCCACGACGGCAGCGGGCCGGCCTTGGCCAGGGCGGGGTCGAGGTAGGTGAACAGCGTCCCCGCCGACACCAGCGACGACAGCGACGAGCGCGCCCGCCTCAGCCTCTCGTGGGTGTAGACCCTCCTGCCGTCCACCACGGTCCTGTCCTCCAGGAAGTCGGCCCAGAACCCGCACCAGTCGAGGTAGCGCTCGACCCAGAGCTCGGCCTGGTGCAGCGTCTCGATGCCCATGAGGTCGCGCGCGATGAGGTAGAGCTCGCGCCCCGCCTGGAGCTTCGGCCGCGTCGTCGTGTAGCGCTTGACCTGCGAGAAGGCGTGGAAGGTGAACCTCTGGACCCTGGTGCGCGGCCAGGTCTCGCGCACGGCCCTGGCGAACCCGCTCCCGCCGTCGGTGACGACCACGTCGGGCGCCGGGATCGGCGCCATGAGGGCCGACCACGCCCTCGAGTTCTCGGACCTGGCCATGTACCAGGAGACCACCCTCTCGCCGCTGCAGCATATGAGCACCACGAGGTCGCGCGCGACCCAGATCCCGTCGACGTAGAGCACGCGGTGGAGCTCGCCGTCGGGGACGGGCATCGGCCAGACCTCCCAGAACTCGGCCGTCCTGCGCCTGAAGGACCGTCCGCCGCCCGGCATCATGGCCTGCGAGTCCTTCGAGAGGAGCCACCCGAGGAACTCCTCGAGCCTTGTCGCCGTGTCGTCGTACCTCACCGTCGTCGACGCGCCGCAGGCCGTGCACCTCCACCGCTGGGACCCCGATGAGGTCCTGCCGTTGCGCTTGGTCCGACCGCCGCAGTAGGGGCAATAAACGGCCTTCATGGGCACCTCTTCCGAAAGGGTATTTAACGGTTCCGGAAAAGGTTATCTACCTGCGGCAACGATAGGCAACCGGACACACATTCCGTCCGAGCGGTTAAAAGCGGCCACGGAATTTAAACGGCTGAAAAAGGGGCATCGACCTGCGCCGATGCCCCTAAAGTAGACACACATTTTGTCCTATAAGCCGCTAAAAACGCTCCGCGTTTTCTTTGCGCTCGCTCCTTCACAGGTTCAAGTCCCCGTGATGGGCCCATAACAAAAAAGCTCCCATTGCTGGGAGCTCTTTCAATCAATGGTGCGGGCGAAAGGACTTGAACCTTCATGGGGTTGCCCCCATACGGACCTGAACCGTACGCGTCTGCCAATTCCGCCACGCCCGCGTGCAGGAATTAGAATAACGGAGCGCTACCGCGAACGCAAGAACTATTTTTGAAAAAGTTTGCAGGCATTTTCCCAAGCTGCTCGCGCGATTGCCTCAGCATCCTCGCCGGTACGATCGACACGGTCGTTGACCAGCGTGTTTGCCGTGATAGAAATCATTGCCGGCTCGCACTCAAGACCACGAATGGGCTCCGGTGCCATATACGGGCAATCCGTCTCGAACAAAATGCGATCGAGCGGGGTCGCCGCAAATGCCTCGCGCACGTCGTCGTTGCGCTTAAAGGTGGCCGCGCCGCCATAGGCGATATAGCAGCCCAAACCCACAAAGCGCTCCATCGTAGCTCGATCCTCGCCAAAGCAGTGCAGCACGCAACCGGCCTGAGGCACGCCTACCTCGCGCAGCACGTTGTACGCATCAACGTGCGAAGTGCGCTCCCCATCCGAGTCCTCGTGCCGCAGGTGCAGCTCCACCGGCACATTGCGGCGCACGGCAACTTCGAGCTGACGTGCCATGCAATCAATCTGCACACTGTGGGGCGCCGGCGCGATGTCGTCGTCGTAATCCATGTGATAGTCCAGACCGATCTCGCCGATGCCAACGCACAAAGGGTCATCAAGCGCAGCAACAACCTGTGCGTGAATGTCGTCGGTATAATCCGGCGCGCCATAGGGGTGAACGCCAACGAGATACTTGATCTGCGGAATATCCCGCATCGGCAGAATTTCGCGCACGAGCCAGTCGCTATAGTCCGTCACGCTGCGCTTGTCGGCGATGGGGTCGAGCATCGTCACCAACAGATCGACGCCCGCGGCTTTGGCGCGCACGAGCGTTTCGGGCACTTCTTTGCCCCAAAACGAAAGCAGATGCGCATGCGTGTCGGCAAGCGGTGCCAAGGGCACGGGGCAGGCAACAGTCTTCTTTTTCTTGGTAAACGTCACGCGTTCGGCATTAAGCGTCATGGATTAGCTCCTGGGCCAGGCGGACAAAGTCAGCAACATCAAGCGTCTCGGCGCGCGTGGTGGGTGAGATACCGCAAGCCTCAAAGGCGGCATCGAGCACGTCCTTGGCAAAGCCGTTGGCGCTCATGGAATTGCGGATGGTCTTGCGACGCTGAGCAAATGCGGCGTCAATCACGCGGGCCACAAACTCGCGATCGAGTCCTTCGGGCACCACGCCGTCAACACGGTCGATACGCACGACGGCCGAGTCCACGTGCGGTGCCGGCATAAAGCAACGCGGCGGCACCTCAAAGCGACCCGTCACCTGCGCATACAGGCCGAGCTTTGCCGTATAGCCGCCATAGGTCTTATTGCCCGGCACTGCGGCAATGCGATCGGCAACCTCCTTTTGAACCATGACGACGGCGCGCTTGAGCGCGGGCATCGTCTGGAAGAACTGCAGGATGATCGTCGCCGCCACGTTATAGGGCAGGTTCGCGACAAATACCGTCGGCTCACCGCCCGCAACCTGCTCAATCTGCTCCGGCGTCACCCTGAGCGCGTCGCCCATGATAAAGCGAAAGTTGGCGTAGTCAGCGGCATGGGCATCGAGCACCGGCTCGAGCTCGGGGTCGGCCTCGATCGACGTGACGCACGCCGCCTCCTGCAGCAGCGCAAGCGTGAGCGTACCAACGCCCGGACCGACCTCGAGCACGCGCTCATCGCCCGCAAGCTCGGAAAGCTCGCAAATGCGCTCAATTACATGGTTGTCGATCAGGAAGTTCTGGCCCAGGCGATGCTTGGTCGCAAGGCCAAACTCCTCCAGCAGCTCCCTTGTTGCCGTGGGGTTTGCCAAAGGCGAAGTTGTCATAGTTGCCTCCTTAGCATGGTGGCGGCGTCTTGAAACAAAAGGGCATGGACCGTTGCGGCCATGCCCTTACATCTAAACAGCAAATTGCCGATATGGCGCGCGGCGGCTTAGCCCAGACGCGGGAACAGCGGCTCGCCCTTCTCGACGGGCTGACCACCGGCAAGCAAGCCCCAAGCGCAAATGCCCTTGAGGTCGTCGCTCGCGGCCTCGTCCTCGCACGACAGGCGGCGCAGGGCCTCGGCAGAAGTCTGGGGCATGAGCGGCATCAGCAGGTGAGCGGCAATGCGGATAGCCTCGAGCAGGTTGTAGATCACAAATGCCAGCTCGTCAGCCTTGGTCTCGTCCTTGGCAAGCGCCCAGGGCTCGGAGTCCTCGATGTAGTGGTTGGCGGCATGGATGAGCTCCATGACCTCGTCCTTAGCTCCACCGTAATCGAGCACGTCCATCTTGGCCATGTAGCGCTCGACCAGGCCATCGGCGATCTTTGCCAGCGGGTTTTCGAACGCATCGAACGACGCGGGCTTGGCGGGCGCGCAACCGTCAAAGTACTTGCCGCTCATGTTGAGCGAACGCGAGATAAGGTTGCCCCAGCTGTTGGCCAGGTCGGCGTTGTAGACCTGCTCCATGCGATCGAAGCTGATGGCACCGTCGGTGCCGGGGACGACGTCGGTCATGAAGTAATAGCGATAGCCCTCGACGCCCAGCATGTCGATAACGTCCTGCGGAGCGATGGCGTTGCCGCGGCTCTTGGACATCTTCTCGGCCTTGCCGGTCTCGGCATTGCGCACGGTCAGGAAGCCGTGGGCAAAGACGTGCTCGGGCAGGGCCTCACCGATGGCCATGAGCATGGCGGGCCAAATGACGCAGTGGAAGCGGATGATGTCCTTACCCACGATGTGGAACTGCGCGGGCCAACGATAGGCCAGTTCGGCACGCGCCTCGTCGGTGTCGACGCCGTAGCCGACGGCCGTCATATAGTTGAGCAGCGCATCGAACCACACGTAGGTCACGTGGCCCTCGTCAAACGGGACCTGAATGCCCCAGTCAAAGCTCGTGCGGCTCACGGAAAGGTCGTTAAGGCCGCCCTCGACAAAGCTGCGCACCTCGTTCATGCGGAACGCAGGCTCGACAAAGTCGGGGTGCTCGTCGTAAAGCTTGAGCAGCTTGTCCTGGAAGGCGGAAAGCTTAAAGAAGTAGGACTCTTCCTGCACGCGCTCAAGCGGACGGTGGCAGTCGGGGCACAGGTGCTGGCCGACGCTGCCGTACTCCTCGTCGCCCTTCTGGACCTGCGTATCGGTGAAGTAGGTCTCGTCAGGCACGCAATACCAGCCGTCGTAGCTGCCCTTATACAGGTAACCGGACTCCTTCATGCGCTCCCACAGGTACTGCACGGCATGATGCTGGCGCGGCTCGGTGGTGCGAATGAAGTCATCGTTGGAAATCTCGAGCTTGCTCCAAAGCTCCTTGAAGTGCGGAGCCTGGCTGTCGGTCCACTCCTGCGGCGTCATGCCATGCTTGGCTGCGGCCTCGGCGACCTTCTCGCCGTGCTCGTCCATGCCGGTCAGGAACTTAACGTTGTAGCCAGCGGAGCGGCGATAGCGAGCCTGAACGTCGGCGATGATGGTGGAATAAGCCGTGCCCAGGTGCGGATCGGCGTTGACGTAGTAGATGGGCGTCGTGATAAAGAACGAAGGCTTGCTTTGATCCATGGGGTTTGTCCTCCAGAAAAACGTTGCATACAGGGGATGATTCTAGCGCAAGGGCTGGATATCCTCCATCTATTGCATATCGAGCACCATGGCATAGACATCGCGCTTGCGGCGCGAATACTTCTGAGACAGGCGCTTGGCCACCGCAGAGGCGGGCTCCCCCTCCTCGAGCGCGGCGCGGATATCCTCGCGCAGGGCCTCGTCGGGATCCGCTGCCGCGGCGCCAACCGGTACGATGCCAGCCTCCTCGTCCTCGCTCGGCGGCGCGATGACCAGCGCAATCTCGCCCTTTACCTCGCCGCGAGCACGCAGCTCCTCGGCGAGCTGGGCAGCGGGCCCGCGCAAGACCTCCTCGTGCAGCTTGGTGAGTTCGCGGCAGACGGCAACCTCACGCTGGGGAAAGACCTCCGCCACGGCCTCGAGCGTCGCCACGATGCGATGTGGAGACTCGTAGAAGATGAGCGCGCCGGGTACTACGGCAAGGCGCTGCAAACGGCGCACGCGGTCGCCGTGCTTTCGGTCCAAAAAGCCCTCGAAGAAAAAATGCTCGCAGGGAATGCCGGACGAAACGAGCGCCGTGACGCAAGCAGAGGGCCCGGGAATAACTTCTACGGGCACATCGGCCTCACGCGCTGCCTCGACCAGCACCTGGCCGGGGTCGGACACACTCGGCATGCCGGCGTCCGAGGCAAAGGCGAGGGTCTCCCCCGCCAGCAGGCGGTCGACCAGGCCGGCGGCGCGACTGGCGATCACATTCTCGTCGCAACGGACAAGCGGCTTGGAAATGCCCAGGTGCATCAGCAGCTTTGACGTCACACGCGTGTCTTCGCAGCAAATGGCATCGGCGGCGGCAAAGGCCTCGCCAACGCGCGGGGACAGGTCGCCCAGGTTGCCGATGGGCGTGCCGACCACATAGAGTTTGCCCGTATGGGCGCTGTTTTGCGTCATATCAACCTATTCAATCATGCCGCGCTCGAGCGTACCGAGTGCCGCGCGGGCGTCCCATGCTGCAATGCGCTTCTCGGTCTTCCACGTTTGGAAGAACCAACCGGCAGCCGGCGCAAACGAAGCCAGCTGGTTGGCGATAAACACGCGCTCGTAGGCATTGCGGCCCTCGGGCGTAACCGACGAGTTGGCAAAGATCGCCGCGCCCGACCATTCGCCCACCAGCACGGGGAACCCTGTCGAGATCGCTTCTTTAAGCTCGCGCTTGTTACGCGAAATCGCCGTCGTCAGCCCGCGGGGGCTCGTGATGTCGAGCGCATACTCGTCGCGGTAATGGTACAGGTGAAGGTCCATGTAGACGTTCTTGTACTTGGCACCGCGCATAAAATGCTTCCACTCGCTGGGATGCCCCGAAGACGAGAAGACGACGATCTTATCCTCGGGCATATACGAACGGACGAGCTCGTAGGCATCGCGATAGAAATTGCGCAAGTAGTGGGCCGGAATTCCATCCGTCATGGTAAAGAGGCTCTTGCGGACGCTCATCTGCGGCGTGTCCAGCAGCTCAATGCCCAGCAGGCTCTCGGCCTCGCCGTAGCGATCGGCCAAGCGCTCGAGCACGTCGAGTGCGACATGACGGCCGTTGGTGGACGAATGCCACTCGGCAACAGCCTCCGGCGTGGTGGGCGAATCGTTGGAATCGCCCTGGCCACCGGGCACCGTCGCCAGATCGAGCAGCACGCGGATGTCGTACTTGGCAGCCCACTCAATTGCACGGTCGATGTAGTCGACAACCGAGATGTAGGACGCATCGGACTCCTGCGAACCAAAGGCATACCAGGGCACCGGCAGACGCACGGCATTGAAACCGATCTGCGCCATGCGGCGAAAATCGTCCTCACTCACAAACGTCTCGTAATGACGGCGCATGCGCTCGTTATAGGCGGCGGTGCCCATGGCCTCCTGCAGCTCGGCCGCGTTGGATGCACCGGTCGCCGCGTATAGCGACGGGGTCACCCAAGGCTCGGGAATAAACCAGCCAGAGAGATTAACGCCGAGTATCCTCTCCATCACTGCCCCCTTCGGATCGTGCAGGTCGAGCCTGCATCGTATTGCATAGGAAAAGTATCGTTTTGAGTATACCCGCGCGTGCGGACAGACGACCGAACGGTCTGCAAAGTGGCGCAAAAGCGGGAGGAATGTCTGGGGCGGGCCCGAGCTAGTGCGCCGAGATGTGCACGCACGTCGGAAGCAAGCGCTGGAAAGCGCATCCCGCTCTAAAACCCAATTCTGGGATGCATTTTCCGCGGAACCCTACATAAAAGAAAAGGACCCCTTTGCAGAGGTCCTAGTCAATTCAAGGTGGCGGGGAAGGGAATCGCGTCCGCGCGCTGCGCGGACGGACCGCCGCGGCGCTTGCGCGCCTTGCGAGCTACGCTGGAAAACGCTTGCGCGTTTCCTCAGCTCCGCGCCCTCACGGGGTTCGATTCCATGCATGGTCCACATAAAAGAAAAGGACCCCTTTGCAGAGGTCCTAGTCAATTCAAGGTGGCGGGGAAGGGAATCGAACCCCTGACACGAGGATTTTCAGTCCTCTGCTCTACCAACTGAGCTACCCAGCCATTTGAGGTGTGCCTTGTTTCAAGGCTTGATTAGTATAACCAAGGACGCGCTCCGGTCAACCGAGAATTTGAAAAAAGTTTTTGAGCACGGCGCCAGCCACAAGGCCGACCCTATAGAACAGCACGTTAGAGACATCAACCCACCGCAAGAAGTTTTTCGCTCAAGGCTGCACGGGCAAACTCACTTGGCGTCATTCCTTCAGCCGCCGCCCGACGACGAATCGCCTCCTTCATCCCTAGGGGAATCTTGACCGATAGCGTTGCCGTCCCTTCGCTTGAGAGCGGAGGCCGCCCGTGCACGATCCCCCCAACGGTATGCTCGCCGTCCGGAAACCCGCCATGCTCGTACGACTCGCACCACGCGTCAATCATTTCATCCGTTACAACCTGACCATTGGCAGCCGTATACGCCTTGCTCATCATCGACCCCTCTGCCGAGCTTGCTCGATCTCTTGCCAGAATTTCTTCTGAACCGGAGACAGGGCATGAATAATGAGCCATCCACGAATTAGTTCGACTGCAACAAGTTCCATACTTCGACCATCTGGAAGCCATCCAATGGCAAGCCATCTCGGCGGCTCGTCCTCCGACTCGCGGCGAATGCACTCAGTAACCGCGAACCAGGCACCAAGCACTTGCTTTTCCGTCAAGTGTTTTTTGGCGTTGGGATGGATCTCAACATCCATGCATCTTCTCCTCCATCTTACCCAATTTCGTATGACGAAAGTCCGCTGTCGCCAATTCTTACGCCGGCACTTGTTGAAAGGCGGGAGGTGTAGCGAGGATTGAAGGGCGTTCCAGCACCGCCCAGGCACCGGGACAGGAACACATGCGCCAAGGACGGACGTTTTCGTAGCACGCGAGGATGCTGCCGTTTCGATCGATAAAGGCAATGTCGATGGGATAGGCCATAAAGCAGGTGTGGACCGAAGAGCAGCGTGGAAACGCCATGACGAGCGGCAACCCGTTGGCGGCAATCGGCGACCGCCCCAGCATGCCACGCAGGCGCACGGCAAACGACTCCGCCACCACAAACTCCGCAGGCGTCCAACCCAGCCTGCTGAGCGCCCGCGCGTAGGCAATATAGGATGAGACCGCGTTCACGTGACCACCCCCGGACGCCACGGGTCGACTGTCACTGCGCGCTCGTGCGACAACTGTGCCGGTGCCCCCAGCGAAACGCCGGCGATGCTGAGCGAGCTCGGCCACGGCTCGTAGCGCATGGTGCAGGTATAGGTCCTAAACGTGCCGGAAAGCGAAAGCAGACCGCCATCCGATGTCGTCGCACCCTGCTCGCTTGAGACCTCGATCTGCAAGTCATAGCCTTCCATGGCATGTTGGATCTGAGCCTGAACGGTCGCGGAGGAATCGATGGAGTTGCCATCGCCCTCCCCGCTCGGCGCCACGGCATGCGCTAGCACGATATCGGGCACCACGCGATCGAAGCGCGCGACCGCGTCGGCAAAGACCATGACGTTGTACACGATAAGCGCCAGAACCAGCAGGACGGGCGTGACCACGGCCATCTCGACCGTCGCCTGGGCGCGCTCCTCGCACAGGCGCGTGCGGATGCCCATTACGACCCACCGCCCAAGGCACCCGCCAGCGTGGCGACATCGACGGTAAGTGGGATGGAACCGCCGCCGGGCAGCGGAATCTCCGCAAGCGTGAACACCGTGCCGCTGATGGTGCGCTCGACTTGATATTCCAGCGCCTCGCAAAGCGCCTTGGGATCGGTCACGCCCAGCGGAATACTTCGTAGCTTGTCCTGCGCATTAGAAAGACCTGTGATGTCAGACCCCGGGCTCTTGATGACGTTGGCGGTGTCGGTCAACACCGGCTTTCGCAGGCGCAAATCGCACGGTTCCAAGCCCAGCGCCGCCACGGACGCCGAAACGGTATCGCCGAGCCACGACGCAATGGAGCCCAGCGCGCCACTGTCCCCTCCCAGGTCATCGATCATCTCATCCATAAGCTCGTCGGCCGAGCCCTGGATGTCTCCGTATCCCACAAGCAGCCGTCCCCAAACATCCATGACGTCATCGAGTACACCGGCAACGCCACCCGAACGCTCCTCCAGCGTCGAGAAAAACCGCGAGAGAACGTTGTTCTGCGCCGTCGCGTCATCGGGCGCCAGCACCGCAGCAGAGATCGCGCCGCGATCGCCAAGCCTGACTGTCGTGTTAAACGAAGAGTTGAGCTCATCGGGGCTCGAGATGGCACCCGAAACCGCAAGGGCAACCACGCCATTGCGGCCGGGCGGGGCGATACGCGGACGCTCGCCCGAAAGCGCTTTAATGGCCTCGTCAAACGCATTGCCCGCACGGTCTGCCTCGTCCTCGGTCTGGCGCATGAGCTCGAGCTCTTTGTTGCGGCATTCGACGTATTTCTTCAGGGCGTCTTTGAATCGATCAAAGTGGTACTCGAAGCCGTTTTCGATAGAAGTCGAAGGAGCCGCAACGGCGCCGAGCGACGAAACACCAAAATGGCATCTGTTGCATTTGTCCTGCCCGTCATAAGCAGCGACCGAGGCTAGCCCGCCTGGCGTCCCTTTCTTATAGTTGGGGCAGCTCGTTCCATAATGCAGATACGTTTTGCCATCGTTGGTACTAGTTGGCCACGCCGCATCGGTATAGAGTTCCGTCGCTCGCACCTCGTCAGTGTTGCGCGGCAACAACGGAATATAGGAAGTGGTCCGGTCTCCGTCTTCGGTTATATATGCGCGATTGACCTCTGCGCTCGCATAGGTATAGAACGCCTTGCGCGCCGCCGACTCCGCCTTCGTCTCGACGCTTGAGCCTTGAGGCGCCTCGTTTGCAAGGCGCAAGCGGTAATAGGCCTTCGCGCGATCGAGCGCCACTTGCGGCTCCCATGTGACGCTCGAGGCATAGTGCGGATTCTCAATATCCGAAAGCTTCGCCAAACTCCTCGCGCGTTCCCACATGCATGAGCAACTGCCGACCGAAGCCGGATCCGACCCGCCGCAATCCGCAAGCCAGGCGCGCTCTTTTGCTTTCGCCGTCTCCTCCGAGGCCTTCTGCAGCTCATCTGCTGCGCGTTCCAGATCTTTCGATGTGTCTTTAATGACATCGGTCGAGATCTCGGACCCCTCGAGCGCAACGAAATCCGACTCGGACGTCTTGGGCACGGCAAGCGCCGTACCGGTATAGGTCGCACCCTCGGTATCCTGCGCCGACACGGCCTGCGTAGCTCGCGCGGCAACCAGATACGGTAGAGCCGTCTCGATTTTCTGCAGGCCCTTGGAGGCGCTTTTGGCAAACTTATTGCGCGTTTTAATGATCTCGATCCCCGTGTCGACCATATCGCCCGCGGCAAGCTCGGCACCTGGAATAAGAATGGCGACCAAGCCGGTGCCGATCGTGGCAAACCCCGCCAGGCCCAAACTCAAAATGCTCGCATCCACCACCGTCGCAGCCGTATGGTAGGACGACACCACATTGGCGCCTGCCAGCGCGCCGCTATCGGCAGCCGCCTGGGTGTCCCCGGCACGCGACATGCTCCATATCGCCGCCGTCGACGAAAACAGCAACGTGAGCACCACCAAGATGACCACCGCAGAGGAGAGCGTGGTATAGGCACCGTCTTCGATAAACAGGTCGATCCCGGCTCGACCCATAAAGCCGCCTCGCTTGCAGCGAGCACGCGGTCGGCAACGGCCCGCAAGCCCCCTCGTCACCTTCAACAGGCAGCGCTTAATCCCATGCAGCAATCCATGAATCATAATCTCCCTCCAGCCACTCGGGACGCGATCGATACGAGACGTCGACCTTAAGCTCGACATAGCCGTTATGGCCTGCGCCACCCATAGCCTGCGCAAACGCACCGATCACGGGCAGCGGTTTAACCTCGCCGGTAACGGAAACGGACGAGACGCCGCCCGCATCGGCCCGACCAAGCTCGATATCCCACGACAGGGGCCCGCCGGCATGGAAAATCGAAACGTCGGGAACCGCGGCAAGACGGCGGCGGGCAAACTCCTTAATATCCTCGTCATCCCCCACCGTCGTCGTGGTCATGAGCCGCGCGGTCTCGGCGGCGGCAGACTCCATGACCGCGCGTGTATAGAGCAGGCACACCGGCTGCAGCGCCAACAGGACGAGCGTCAGAAACGTCGGCAGTAGGAATGCCGCCTCGACCGTAGACTGCGCCCGGTCCTCGCGCGTGACATCAATAGAGCACGATGTCCTTAGCACCCGCAGCAGCGTCGACAACCGATGTCGAGGTGACGCCGTGAGACGCCGTCCTCTCGACCAGCGCCGCCAAGCGCCCATCGGCACCGGCACGCCAAAGCCCTGCGATCGCCAGCACGATGGAAAGCAGTGCCACCGTGACGATGGCGTATTCGACCGTTGCCTGGGCAGATTCCTCACGCAGGACATCATGCATTTCACGACCCCTCCTTTGAGTTCATTGTCTGCGGGGTCAGGCGGACCACGCGCAGACGACACGAAGTATCACCAGCATCCGCGGCAACCGTCACCATATCGACCCAGCCGCGTCCGTCACGCACGATGGCGCCCCACACGTTGCCCTTGATGTCAAGATAGCCGCTCAGAGCAAGTTGTGCCGTGGGCACCTCGCGATAGGCACGCAGCATATCCGCCGCCGCTTCGGTCATCGGTCGGCACTCGGACCATGCGAGACGAACAGCGACGGCATTGTTTGCAGATGAACCCGTTGCAGCGTCCGCTCGCTCGTCGAGTGCTTGCAAGAACGTTTGCGCCGTGACGGCGGCATTCGCATCGGCCGCGTCTCGCGCATCGTCTATTTGAGACGCCGCAGCCGAACCCGATCCCGCATCCGCGGCAGCCCCTAAACGTTGTTGCCGTGCTGCGTTAAGCCCCCAAACCGCCACTGCCACCGCCACGACCGCACAGGCGAGCACCAGCAACGCGCCGACGGGACGGGCGCCCTCTACAGGCTGTTGATGCCCTCGCTGATAGCGCTCCATAGATCTTGGACCTTGCCCTTAAATGCGACGATGGCAATGATGGCGATCACCACGAGCACACCGACCAGGATGGCGTACTCGGTGGTGCCCTGCGCGCTCTCCTCCCGCAGCAGTTCCTCGGCACGCTGGCGAGCGTGAATTGACTGGCAAAACGCCCAGCTCCAGACCTTGCCAGCAACGTCAGTCATCGTATTCATGTATTCCTCCCTACATCATCCCGCCTGCTCCCAGCAGCGGGCCCAATATGGACAGAAGCAACGCCGGCAAGATGAGCGTGCCGGTGGGAATCAGCAGCTTGACCGGCGCGCGCTCAATCTCGCGCTCGACTGCAGCGCGATGGGCCGCGCGAATCTCGCGACTTTGAGCCGCCAGCGTCTCGGCAAGCGGGGCACCGAGGGCAAGCGCCTGCCCCGCTGTGATGGCAAAGGTCTCGAGCGCCCGCACATCCAGGTCGCGCGCGGCCGCCAGAAGCTCGTCCTCGCGCGTCCCCACGCCCACCTGCCACGCCATGCAGGCTCGCTCAAGGCGGATCGCCAACGTCGATCGGCGATTGGCGCAAAAAACCTCAAGCGCCGCATCGAACGAAAGGCCGGCCGAAAGCCCCAGACGCACCACGTCGATCATCTCGGACACCTCGCCAAGCGACACCTGCGCCGTACCACCCGTGCCGAGCATGCCCTTCAACCGTGTTACCAGGACATCGGTCACCGAGCGGGCAGCCGCGACAACCAGCAGCGCCTCGCATTTGCAGACCTGGGCGATCTTGCATGCGTCTGCACGCTCCAAACCCGTCACGATAAACACACTGAGCGCGCACAGGCACGCCGCGGCCCCGACCAAGACGCTCATAGCTCCACCCGCATAATGCGCCGGATAACCACCAGCGCGACGGCGTTGAGGGCAAGGCCCAACACCACGGTACCGGCACCTGCCGGCGTTGCAAGGCCGCGGCGAAAGTCGGCCGAAAGCAGCGCCAGCACCGCGCACATACCCGCCGGCATCGCCGAGACCATGTGTGCCGACATGCGCGCCTGCGATGTCTTGACGTCCAGGCGGCGCTTGAGCTCAATGCGCTCCCCCACCATGCTCGACGCCTCGGATAGCAGGTCAGCAAGCGGGGCGCCGGTTCGCTGCGACACCTTGAGCGCCAAAGTGACAAGCGAAAGGCCGGGGGCATCGATACGGTCGAGTAGGTCATCCAACGCATCAGTCGCCGAGACGCCGCAGTCGATCGCCGCCGCAACGCGCAAAAACTCGGTATGCACCGGCTCTTGCGCGTGAGTTCCCACAAACCTCATGCCCTGGGCCAGCGAATGACCCGAGGCGAGCGACATAGAGAGCGCCGTAAAGGCCTCGGGCATGGCTTCTTCCACATCGTGTTGCTCGCGGCGACGGTCGAAGGTGTCGCGAGCGGCACCTACGCCAAACGGTGCGAGCAGCCCCAGGACAAAGCCGATAGGCGACAGCGATACGACAGTCAGGGCAATGCCGCAGACACCACTCGACAGCAGTAAGCATGCCAGTCGCGCCTTGTCATCCTCGATGACAAGGCCAACGCGATGTGCCGGAACCAGCGCCGCCCAGGAGTGGGCAATCTTTTTTAGCAGGTCGTTTTCTACCAACTCGCGCGGCAGCCTCTCGGCAACCGACTCAAGCGCATGACTGACCAGCTCCGCCGGCGGCACGCGCGGCGCACGAGGCTCCGCCCCACACGCCACCGCGGCCGAAAGCCCCGTCAAGCCCCCTACGACGAGGGGCACAACGATCTCCATTCGTCCACCTCCTCTTGTGTGAGCGTTCCCGAGCGCAGGCCCTCCGCGATAAACGGAGGCTCGCGATCGAGCGTCCAGGTGCGCGTGGCGGCATCGAACGTCACGTAGCGCTCAAGCTCCACGCCGCCCGACGCGCCGCGTCGCACCCCCGAATAGGAGGACACGAAACGCCTGCCGTCCGCATGACGCTCGGATATCACGATGCCGTCGAGCGCCATGGCAATCTGCTCCTCGATAAGCTCGCTCGGCAGATCGATGCCATAGCGCGCAAGCAGCGTCAAACGCACCACGGTCTCCTGCTCGGTGCCCGCATGAAGCGTGGTGAGCGATCCGTCGTGCCCGGTGTTCATGGCCTGCAGCATGTCGCAACATTCCGCACCGCGCACCTCACCCACCACAATACGGTCGGGACGCATGCGCAGGGCGTTGGTCACCAGATCGCGGATTGTCACCGCGCCCTCGCCCTCAATTGAAGCCTCGCGCGCCTCCAGGCGAACCACATGCGGGTGATGCGCAAACTTGAGCTCGGCGGAGTCCTCGATCGTCACGATGCGCTCGCCGGTGGATATCTCGCACGACAGCGCGTTGAGCAGCGTGGTCTTGCCCGATCCCGTGCCACCCGCAACCGCCAGATCTTGACGCAGCGACACCGCACAGGACAGCAGTTGCGCATACCAAAGCGGCAGCGACCCCAAGCCCACAAGCTCGTCCAACGAACAGATGCGATCTGAGAACTTGCGGATGGTGAGGATTGGTCCATCAATCGCCACGGGCGGGATCACCGCGTTGACGCGATAGCCCGTCTTGAGGCGGGCGTTGACAATGGGGCTGCGCTCGTCGATGCGCCTGCCCAGCGGCGAGATGATGCGGTCGATGAGCACGCGGATCTGCTCGTCATCCTCAAATGCATGCTCGATGGGATATAAGACGCCGCCGCGTTCAAAGAAAGCCGAGCGGCAACCGTTGACCATGATCTCGGTGACGGTGTCGTCCTCGATGAGCGGCTGCAGCGGGCCCAGGCCCACCACGTCGTCCAAGATCTCGTCGATGATGGTCTCGCGCTCGGGCGTCGCCAGGTCGCCCGGCTCCTCCACGTTGAGCGCCGCCTCCACCGCAGGACGCAATTCCGAGCGGGCGCGCGCCGGATCGATGTATGCGCTGATACGCGCCACCTCGTCATAGCCCATGCGGTCCATCACGGCGCGCTTGGTGCGGCGCTTGACGGCACGGTGGCGCCCCGCATCAACAGGCGCCGCCGCCGCGGCCGCACCGGCTTCCTTAATCCTTGTTTGCAAGCTCATCGCGAATCACCCTCGCGCGACCAGGGAAGACGGATACGTGGGCGCTCGGTGCGCGTCGCGCGGTCGGTGACCATGTCACTCCAGGGACCGACGGCGCAGCCCAGCTCCACGAGCATCTCGCGCGTGGCTTCGCGCACGCTGGTGGCAAAAGCGCTGTTCTGGCCCACCGCCTCGTCAGCACGGCCGAATGCCATGAGCGCCGTCAAGTCCTGCCCGCCGTCGGCGATGCGAATCTTGGAGCTCAACGCGCAGGCAATCTCAAAGCGCATGGCGACATCCTCGTCGGCGCCGCGCGCGCCAAACCGGTTGAATACGGCGCTCATGCGCGTACGCGGCACGCCCACACGGCTCGCCAACTCGATGACGCGTGCCGCGGACGTCGCAGACGACACCGATGGATCGCCCACGACCAGGCAGCGGTCGCTCGCCGCCACCGCGGCCGCCACGGCGTCGCCCCAAAAGACCGAGGTGTCGACAAGCACCACGTCGGATTCGTGACGCAAGACGTCAAGCAGCAGCTCCACCGGACGCGCCATGAGCTCGGCCTGTTCGGGCGCGGCGACCGGACCCCAAAGCGTGACGCCCGGGGCCACGCGCATCGAGGCGGCCACGATGTCCGATTCGGCAAGTGCGCCCGCAGCCGATGGCTCGATAAGCGTCGCCATGTCATGCGGGGCATCGGCACCCAACAGGTCGTAGAGGTTTCCAAACATCAGGTCCAAGTCGAGCACGGCAGCGCGCAGGCCCAGCAGCGACGCCGCGTGCGCCATGGCGGCGACGATCGTCGACTTGCCGCAACCGCCCGAACCCGAGACGGCGCAGACAACCGGGGCTCGATGCGACGAAGCGGCGGCATCCGCCGACGGCGTGGGGGCAGGCGGCGCCGGCACGGGCGGCAACGTCCCTGTCTCCCCGGCAGCGCTCATATGCTGCGCCCAAGCCGGCATGGCAGGCTGCTCGGTCCGCGGGGCCGAATCTGGGGACTTCACGGTCGCATCGACACGAACATTGTCGTTCCCGGCAAGTCCCTCAACCTCGTCGAGCTCATCGACCAGGCTCACGCCATGCACGCATCCCATATCTACAGCCAAAAGATCCTCGCCATACGGCACCGGCTCTCCGACTTCATCGTATGCAAGGGGGTCCCGGGGACACCGACCATGCTCGGCTTCCGCTTTTCCACAATCATCAACACGCGGGCCTCTTGTAGCGCGAGGCGCCCCGGGTTCCCTATCAACAAAAGCATCGGGCTCAATCGTCAGACACCGGTCGTAATCAACCGTTCCCTCGCCTGCGCGCCCGTTGCCGCATATGCTACGCGCAGCGATAACCTCGGTCGCCCCTGCGCGAAACAGCCCCTCGATATCCGAAGGATCGAGCGTCTCTATCAGTACGACCACGCGGCTCACGCGGCCCTCGGCCGTCAGGCGCGCAACGGTCTTTCGCACGTCTTCGGCATCGAACAGGGCTGCCGCGATAATCGCCGCCCCGCGACGCGACGGAAACGCCCGTGCCATGGACACCAGCCCATCCAGATCGCCCACGCGAAGCACTTGCGCGCCCGCATCGCGGCCCTCGACTTCCCGCTGCAGCAATCCGTAATCACCGCACGCGCAGCATGCAAGCCAGATCGCTTTCATCACTCGTCGCCTCCGCTCTTTTTGTCGCGCACCGTGGCGGGAATCGTCAAACTGACCGTCCCCTTACCCGAGGCCCCCAGCAATTCCTTAACGTCTTCGGGGTCGGCCGCCAGCGTCACCCATTCGATCTTGCCTTCACGCGTGGCGCCGGCATCTTCGCTGGTATCGATTACGCGCGCGCCGCACAGCCGATCGGTCACGCCGTCCTTTTGCACGTACACGTCCACGTAGCTGCCCACGCCCGTGGCGCCCCCGACCGAATGCTCGGCATCGACCGCCACCGAAACGGCGACCTTGCCTTTGGGCACCTCGAGCGTGTGGGTTTCGGCCTTGGTGTAGACATCGCAAATCACGGCATTTTTAGGGATGCGCGAGGTCGTCACGTCGCCGCGCACCTGGCGCAGCTCGGTCGCCGCATCGCGCGGCAACAGGCTCGCCAGCCATTCCTGGGTTATGACATTGGTCTCGTCGAGGGTCTCGCCCACATCGATATCACGCGCCGCGACGCACACCTCGACGCGATCGCCGCCATACTTGGCCAGCGTCTCGGCCTGGACCTGCTCAGCCTGCGAGCGAATCGACGATGCGTAGACCATGCAGAGCAGCGCGGCGAGCACACCCGCGATTAGACTGATGGCGATGCGCTTGCTCTTGTTCACGGCCGCTCCTCTCAAGGTAGCACCGGGCGGATGCCCGTAGCACCATTGTCCGAGCGGGCAAGCAGCAAAACGGTGCGATCGCGATCTTGGTTTTGAGTGTCAAACCAATTGCCGACCAAAAGCTGACCGGCCCGTCAAGCTCGTGGCAAGGTTTTGGTCAGCACGTCAGCAAAACGCACGTTTAGGGGCGCATCGGCAATAAAAAAGCCGCCTCCCGTACCATTGGGAGACGGCTGTCATAGGTAGATTCAATTACAGATGGACATCGGGATCGAGCATCTGAGCACTCACACGCATGGATGACGCCAGGTTTTGGAACGTCTCCAGGCGCAGGCTGTCGATTTGCCCGGCATCCTCGGCCTCGCGAACGGCGCAGCCCGGTTCGTGGGTATGCGTGCAGTCGCCAAACCGGCACGCACGCGACGCCTCGACGATCTCGGGAAACGCGCGTGCCAAGCCCCGCTCATGCCCCACGAGCGGCAGACTGCGCAGGCCCGGCGCGTCAGCAATAACGCCGGCTTCGCCCGGCAGCGCCACCATCACGCGCGCGACCGTGGTGTGGCGACCCTGGTCATCGCGCTCACGTACGCCGCCGGTCGCCAACGTATCGTGACCCAGCAGCGCGTTGAGCAGCGTCGACTTGCCAGCACCCGATTCACCCAAGATCATGGCGCAGCTCCCGGCGGGCACGCAGGCGCGCACCTCGTCCAGGCCACGACCCTCGGCAGAAGATGTCACGATTACGCGCACGTCCGGACCCACCAAGCGGTGCACACGGTCCAGATCGCGCTCGAGCTCATCGGCGTCGCAGCGGTCGGCCTTGGTGAGTACCACCACCGGCTCGGCATCGCAGTCGAGTGCCAACACCAGCGAGCGCGCCACGCGGTCGAGCAGTACCTCGCCGGCGCCGAGCGCCTGCACGATCAGCACGCTATCCACGTTGGAGCAAAGCACCTGACGCTCGCCGCGAGCGCGTCCGCGCCAGCGCTCAAAACTCGTGCGGCGTGGCAGCACGCACTCGATCACGCCCATGTTGTGCCCGGGCGCACGACGCACCGCCACGCGGTCGCCCACGGCGGGCAGCAGAACCTCGTCCTCGCCACGCGACTTGGCAAACCCCACGGCATGCTCGGCACGAAAGGTGTCATCGGCAGTCGCCACCAGCGGAAACCCACGATCCAGGCGCACCACGGCACCAAGCTGCATCTGCTCGGGCTCCTCGGCCCGAGCACAATAATCATCGAAGGCAGCCCGCTGAGCATCATCGACCGGCAGATCGTCGAACGCCGGAACATCCTGCAGCGCATCGAGTCCCGGCACGCTTGCCAGCAGCTCCTCGGCAGACGCGGGAGCTTCGGTCGCAAGCTTCCGACGACGATCGCGCTTAGCCCGCGCCCCCGTCGTCTTTTTCCTCGCCTTAGCCTTCGCCTTGCCCACAAGCGCCTCCCAGCACCACAAATCACAACTGAGCAGGTATTTTAAATCAAAAAGAGCTGGCCGGGCAAAGCCCGACCAGCTCACATACTTTCCCTCAGCCCTTTTCATCCGCACGGGAGAAAAGCCAGCAAGGATACCGCAGGGCCCGCCCGTCGGGAGGGGTTTCCTAAGGGCACATCCCGCAGCCGCAAAGCGGCGAGGACGTGCCCGTGGAAACCCCGCAGGCGGTCGGGCCCGGACAGGTGCGTTACTCTTTCTCCACGGCGCGCATGATCGCCTTGTAGATCTCCATCAACGGAATGATCAGGAAGGCAAGGCCCAGGGCGGCGATAACGCCCTTGAGCTCAAGCGTCACGGGGCCAAAGAACATCTCGGCAAGCGTCGGCTGAACGGTCACGATAACCGTCAGTACCAGCGCCAGCGCGGCAGATGCCCACAGCCACTTGTTCTGCTTCTTCATGCTAAACAGCGACGCACGACGGCTGCGCATATTGAAGCAGTGGAAGATCTCGACCATGTTGAGCGTGATGAACGCCATCATCACGCCTTCCTCGTCGGCATTGCCGGCGATCATATCGGCGATGTGGATGTAGCCCATGTCAAAGTACACGCCCACAAAGAAGCTCGCCAGCACCAGCACGGTGATGATCAAGCCCTGGACCACACAGTCCAGGCCCATATTACCGGCAAAGACGCCGTCCTTGGCGTTGCGCGGCTTGCGCTTCATGATGTCGCCCTCGGCATCCTCCATGCCCAGCGCGAGCGCGGGGAAGCAGTCGGTGACCAGGTTCACCCACAGCAGCTGCACCGGCTGGAAGATGGTAAAGCCGATGAGCGTGGCGATAAACACCGAGAACACCTCGGCAAGGTTAGCCGAAAGCAGGAACTGGATGACCTTGCGGATATTGTCGTAGATGCGACGGCCCTCTTCGCAAGCACCGATGATGGTGGCGAAGTTGTCGTCGGCAAGCACCATGTCGGCAACGTTCTTGGTGACGTCGGTACCGGTGATGCCCATGCCCACGCCGATGTCGGCGCGCTTGATGGACGGGGCGTCGTTGACGCCGTCGCCCGTCATGGCCACGATCTGGTCGCGCGACTTCCAGGCCTCGACGATGCGGGTCTTGTGCTCGGGCTGGACGCGAGCGTACACGCCGTAGTCCTCGATGTGCGCGTCGAGCTCCTCGTCGCTCATGCGATCGAGGTCGGCACCGGTGATGGCCTGGCTGCGATCGGTGACGATTCCCAGCTGCTTGGCAATGGCCACGGCGGTGTCGATATGGTCGCCCGTGATCATGACGGTGCGGATACCGGCGTCGTGGGCCTCGCGGATGGCGTCGGCGACCTCGGGGCGGACAGGGTCGATCATGCCGGACAGGCCGCAGAAGACCAGGTCGTGCTCGAGCGCAGCGGGGCTGCAGTCGCTCGGGACCTCGGTGTAGGTGCGGCTTGCCAGCGCCAGCACGCGCAGGGCCTCGTCGGCCATGGCCTTGTTGGCGGCCACGAGCTCGGCACGGCGCTCCTCAGTCAGGGGGACGACCCTATCGCCCTCGTAGATGTGGGTGCACAGGCCGATTACCACGTCGGGCGCGCCCTTGGTGTACTGCTCGTACTCGCCGTCCAGGGTCTCGACGACCACGGACATCATCTTGCGGCCCGAGTCGAACGGGGCCTCGCCCACGCGCGGGTGCTCGGCAGTCAGGCCGGTGAGGCCCGCCTTGCCGGCATCGTTGACGAGCGCACACTCAGTCGGCTCGCCCACGGCCTCGCCCAACTCCTCGTCCCACTGGGCATCGGAGCAAAGGGCCATACCTGCCAGGAACTTCTCCTTAGGCGCAGCGAGCTCGTGCTTGACGACGGTCATCTTGTTCTGGGTAAGGGTGCCGGTCTTGTCGGAACAGATGGTCTGCGTGCAGCCGAGGGTCTCGACGGCAGAAAGCTTGCGGATAATCGCCTGGCGCTTGGCCATCTTGGTCACGCCGAGCGACAGCACGATGGTCACGACGGCGACCAGGCCCTCGGGGATGGCAGCGACGGCGAGTGAGACAGCGACCATAAAGGTGTCGAGCAGGGCGGTCGGGTCGGTAAGGACGTTGCCCACGCCGTGGCGGAGGATGTCAACGCCAAAGATCACGACGCAGATGATAATCACCATGATGGTAAGGATGCGGCTGAGCTCGGCAAGCTTCACTTGCAGCGGCGTAAGCTCTTCCTTGGCCTCGGCCAGGGCGCCGGCGATCTTGCCCATCTCGGTATCCATGCCGGTACCGACCACGACGGCGCGGCCACGACCGTACACAACGGTGGAACCCATGTAGCACATGTTCTTGCGGTCGCCGAGCGGCACGTCGTCGGTGCCCGCGACAAGCTCGATCACGTTGGCGTGCTTCTCTACGGGCACGGACTCGCCGGTGAGTGCAGCCTCTTCGATCTTCATCGTGGCACTCTCGAGCACGCGGCAGTCGGCCGGAACGGAGTCGCCCGCCTCGAGCATGATCACGTCACCGGGCACGAGCTCGGCGCTCGGCAGGTGCACGAGCTTGCCGTCGCGCAGTACCTTGGACTGCGCCGCGCTCATCTCCTGCAGGGCCTCGAGGGCTTCTTCGCTCTTGGCTTCCTGGACCACGCCCAGCACCGAGTTGACGATAACGACGAACATGATAATGACGACATCGGCAAAGTCGGGCTCGCCCTTGACCATGCCCGTGAGCGCACTGATGACGGCGGCAACGATCAGCATGATGACCATGGGATCGGCCATCTGCTCAAAGAAACGCTTCCACAGCGGCGTCTTCTCGGCTTCCTCGAGCTTGTTAGGGCCTGTCTTAGCGAGGCGCGACGACGCCTCGTCGTCGCTCAGGCCGAGGTTCTCATCGACACCCTGGTCGCTGAGCACCTCCGCCGCGGCGGACAGGTATTCCTTTTGCATATAGAGTCCCCTCCTGGGATTCGGGCCACTCAGCAGATTGATGCCCGATCATAATTCCCAGGAGAAGGGCAAGGGCTCATCAAGGCTGCCGTGCTGAGCGGCAGTTGATAGTGGAGCTATGGTACCCCAAAGCAACGCGTCTAGCCAAAACAATCCATTTGGAAATATGGCACAGGCGCAACGGTGCAGACCGTGTGATGCTCAACATTGATAAAACGTTTTTTCTTCGGCGCATCATCAAACTGAAATATCGCCCAGATAGCAGCGGTTAGAACAGTTGGTAAAGTTTTGCATATACCGTTTTTCCGCAAAAAATGAACTTCTAATTCGGCATACGGTCGATTTTTTGGGGTATTCGGTCGCCATTTCGTTATAATCATCTCAGTTTTATTTCTTATGGTTTATCTATCAGCGCAAGACGATGTCAGATGGAGGTCTGAATGTACAAGCGCACCAAGATTGTATGCACCATGGGTCCCGCCTGCGATAGCGACGAGACCATCCGCGAGATGATCAAGGCGGGCATGAACGTCGCCCGTTTTAACTTCTCGCACGGATCCTACGACGAGCACCACGGTCGCATCGAGCGCGTCCGTCGTATTTCCAAGGAGCTCGGTCTGCCCGTCGGCATCCTGCTCGACACCAAGGGCCCCGAGGTCCGCACCGGCCTTCTGGTCGACGACAAGAAGGTTGCCGTCAAGACCGGCGATAAGATCGTCGTCACCGCTCAGCCCACGTCCGAGGATTTCCACGGCACCTCTGAGCACATCTCCCTCGACTACCTGGCTCTGCCCTCCGAGGTCGAGAAGGGCTCCCTCATCCTGATCGATGACGGCCTGGTTGCCCTCGAGGTCGAGTCCGTCGACGGCCAGGACATGACCTGCGTCGTCAAGAACGACGGCCTGATCGGCGAGCGCAAGGGCGTCAACATGCCCAACGTCAACATCTCGCTGCCCGCCATCACCGAGCGCGATCGTCAGGACATCCTCTTTGGCCTGACCGAGAACATCGACTACATCGCCGCTTCCTTCATCCGTGACGGCGAGTCCGTCCGCGGCATCCGCAAGCTTTGCCGCGAGAACGGTGGCGAGCACGTGACGATCTTCCCGAAGATCGAGTGCGCCCTGGGCGTCGAGAACTTCGACGAGATCCTCGAGGCTTCCGACGGCATTATGGTCGCCCGTGGCGACCTGGGCATCGAGATCAAGCCCGAGCTCGTTCCCCACATCCAGAAGGAGATCATCGCCAAGTGCAACGCGGCCTACAAGCCCGTTATCACCGCTACGCAGATGCTCGACTCCATGCAGCAGAACCCGCGCCCGACGCGCGCCGAGGTTGCCGACGTTGCTAACGCCATCTACGACGGCACCGACGCCGTTATGCTCTCTGGCGAGTCCGCTGCCGGTAAGTACCCGGTCGAGGCCGTTAAGATGCAGGCCAGCATTGCTCTCGAGACCGAAAAGTACCTCCCGGCTCACGCTCCGCTCGAGGTTCCGGCCGATGCCCACGGCACCCGTGTTGTCAACAACGTTGTGGGTATGTCCGCTGTGAACATGGCTACCACCGTTGGCGCCAAGTGCATCACCGTGCCGACGACCACCGGTCGTACCGCTCGCCTGATTTCGCACTTCCGTCCCAACATGCCGATCTGCGCGTTCTCCCGCCACGAGTGGGCCGTCCAGCAGATGATCATGTACTGGGGCGTTATCCCGCACCAGGCCGAGATTACCCAGGGCACCGTCAACGGCACGATCGTCAAGGCGATTGAGACCGCTAAGGAGCTCGGCTACGTCAAGACCGGAGACCTGACCGTCGCCACCGCTGGCGATCCCCGCATGAGCGTCCAGCTCGAGGACAAGGTCTCCTCGACCAACGTTGCTTACGTCGCTCAGGTGCGCTAAAACGCACTTGCAAGCACACTTGCATTGCAAAGGGCCCGGAAGGCATTGCCTTCCGGGCCCTTTTTCTGTGCCAATGCCGGCGCACGGGGTAGCGCGCAGAGATGTGGTGTAAGAGGCGGGGCATGCCCCGCCTCTTCCCTTTCTTGAAAGGGAGGGGACACCGC
>NZ_JADNJQ010000032.1 GCF_015555045.1 Collinsella aerofaciens
ACGCAAGTTGGGGCCTTTTTTCATATAGGCACACAAGGTCAAAGGCGGCACCATGATCCTCCTGGTCGACAAGATCGAAAAAAGCTTCGGCGCGCGCGTCCTCTTTAGTGGCGCGTCCTTCCAGATCAACCCCGGCGAGCGTTTTGCGCTCGTGGGACCCAACGGCGCCGGCAAAACCACCATGCTCAAGATCATCATGGGCATCGACAGCCCCGACGCCGGCCAGATCCAGTACGCAAAGGACTGCCAGGTAGGATATCTAGAGCAGGAAACCAACCTTGAGCACAAGGACACCACCATCCTCGCCGAGGTCATGGCCGCCGCCAAGGAAATCCGCCGCATGGGGGAGCGTGCCAACGAGCTGCAGGCTCAGATCACCGAACTCTCCGAGCAGGGCAAGGACGTCGACGCGCTCCTCAACGAGTACGGCCAGGTCCAGGACCGCTTTGAGCACCTGGGCGGCTACGAGCTCGAGAGCAACGCCCGCAAAATCCTGTCCGGCCTGGGCTTTAAGGTCACCGACTTTGAGCGCCCGTGCTCCGAGTTCTCGGGCGGCTGGCAGATGCGCATCGCGCTGGCCAAGCTCTTCCTGCGCCACCCCGACCTGCTGCTTCTAGACGAGCCCACCAACCACCTGGACCTTGAAAGCGTCCAATGGCTGCACGGCTTTATCGCTAACTACGACGGCGCCGTCCTCATCGTCAGCCACGACCGAGCCTTTATGGACGCCTGCGTCGACCACGTGGCCGCGCTCGAGAACCGCCGCGTGACCACCTACACCGGCAACTACAGCAGCTACCTTAAACAGCGCGAGGACAACCTGGAGCAGATGCGCGCCAAGCGTGCCGCTCAGGAGCGCGACATCGCCCACATGCAGGTCTTCGTTGACAAGTTCCGCTACAAGCCCACCAAGGCCGCCCAGGCGCAGGAGCGCATCCGCAAGATCGAGCAGATTAAAAAGGAACTTGTCATCCTGCCCGAGGGCCACAAGCACATCGACTTTAAGTTCCCTGACCCGCCGCGCTCCGGCGACATGGTCGTCGGCCTGGAGGGCGTGTCCAAGTCCTACGGCAACAAGCACATCTACAGCGACATCGACCTCAAGCTCTACCGCGGCGAGCATGTTGCGCTCGTCGGCCCCAACGGCGCCGGCAAGTCCACCCTCATGAAGATCCTCGCCGGCCTGGAGCCGCCCACCACCGGCACCCGCGACCTGGGCACCAACGTGGGCGTGGCCTACTACGCCCAGCACGCTCTCGAGGGTATGACCGAGTCCAACACCGTCCTGCAAGAGATCGACACCGTTACGCCCAAGTGGACCGTGCCGCAGCAGCGCAGCCTGCTGGGTGCCTTCCTGTTTAGCGACAACGACGCAATCGAAAAGCAGGTACGCGTTCTCTCCGGCGGCGAAAAGGCTCGTCTGGCCCTGGCCAAGATGCTCGTGGCCCCCGAGGCACTCCTGTGCCTGGACGAGCCCACCAACCACCTTGACATCGACTCGGTGGACATGCTCGAGAACGCCCTGCAAAACTTCCCCGGCACCATCGTGCTGATCAGCCACGACGAGCATCTGGTGCGCGCCGTGGCCAACCGCATCATTGACATCCGCGATGGCAAGGTCACGGTCTACGACGGCGACTACGACTACTACCTCTACAAGCGCGAGGACCTCGCAGCCCGCGCCGCGGCCGATGCGGCAGGGGAGAGCGCACCGGCCGCGACCAAGTCCGCTAAGGTCACCGCGGCCCAGCCCGACACCCCCGCCACCGCCTCCAAGCCTGCCGAGGGCAAAAAGACCAAGGAGCAAAAGCGCGCCGAGGCCCAGGCCCGCGCTGCGCTCAACAAAAAGCTCAAGGGCGTGCGCAACCAGCTCAAGAAGATCGAGGCTGAGCTCGACAAAAAACGCGCCCGCTATGACGAGCTTATGGAATTGATGGCCAGCGAAGAGCTTTATGCCGATCAGGACAAGTTCAACGCCGCGCTGGGGGAATATAACGGCCTTAAGCAAGAGCTGCCCAAGCTCGAGGACGAATGGCTGGAGCTTTCCACCCAGATCGAAGAGGAGACCGCGCGTGAACTCTCGTAAGGCCGCTGCCGTGGCGATGAGCATCATCGCCATCGCCTGTCGCATCTGCGGCATTTTTATGAGCGCGATGACCGTGCTGCTGTGCTTTAGCGGCCTGACCGCCAAGCTGCAGATCGTCGGCTTTGTCGTTGAGCTTTCGCGCGCACTGCCGAGTGCCATCGCCGGCTACGGCGTCATCACCTCGCCCTTTGGCGGCGTGTTCCGCTTAGATTACGCCATCGTGGCCGTCATCCTGTTTGTGGCCGACTACCTGCTCACGCGCGCCTCGCGCCGCGTCCGCTAGGGGAGTGCCATGTCCAGCAGCTACTTCATGAACCTGCTTGCCAGCGCCGTCGCCGTCATCGTTGGCATCGTCATCCACGAGAGCGCACACGCCGCCGCTGCCTGGGCACTCGGCGACAAGACGGCCCGCTCGCGCGGCCGTGTCTCGCTCAACCTGCTCAACCATATCGACCCGTTCGGTACCATCATCCTGCCGCTGCTCATGCTCGCGGCCGGCGGCCCGGTGTTCGCCTTCGCTAAGCCGGTGCCCGTCTACCTTAACAACCTTAAGCACCCCAAGCGCGACGAGGTCCTGGTGAGCGCGGCAGGCCCCGCATCGAACATCGCACTCGCGTGCCTGGCCGCGGCCCTCATGCACGCAGCTTATGGCAACCTCTACGCCAGCATGTCCTTTGCCGTGGCGTCCCAAATCATGAACTTCGGCGCCACGTTTATCGTAGTCAACCTGTCGCTCGCGTTCTTCAACCTCATCCCGATCCCACCGCTCGACGGCTCTTCGATCATTGTGCCGTTCCTTAAAGGCAAGGCTCTCAACAACTATTATCGTCTGCAGCAATACGCTATGCCCATCCTCATCCTAGTGCTGTACCTGCTGCCCATGTGGACCGGCATCGACGTGATCGGCCGCTATTTCGACGTTACCGTGTATCCGCTTGCTGAGCAGCTGCTCAACTTCGCAATCGCCGGCATCTAAGGTAAACTTACAGGTCGACCGTGCAAAACGGTCGCAACATGCACCCAAACCGCGCCGCGAAGGCGCCGTCAAAGGAGGTCGAAGATGTCGTATCGCGTGTCGACGCAGGTCTACAGCGGACCGTTCGACCTGCTGCTGCAGCTGGTAACCCGCCAAAAAGTAGATATCGGCGCCATCTCCATCAGCGAGGTGGCCGAGCAATACCTTGCCGAGGCCGAGCGCATCGAGGCGCTGGACCTGGACGTGGCGAGCGACTTTTTGCTGGTCGCGGCAACACTTTTGGACATCAAGGCCGCCTCCTTGGTGCCGCAGGAGGCCCCGCGCAAAGTCGATGACGACGATGACGAGTTTGACGAAGACCTCGAGGAGCTCAGCGCGCTCGACGGCGACGCCCTGCGCGAGGTCCTGATCCAGCGCCTGATTGCCTACAAGCAGTTTAAAGGCGCGGCTGCGGCCCTCGGTGCCCGCATGCAGGCCGAAAGCCGCATGCATCCGCGCGTAGCCGGCCCCGACCCCGAGTTTTTAGGCCTTATGCCCGACTACCTGGCCGGCATTACTCTGCGCGGCCTCGCCGTCATCTGCGCCGACCTGGACGGCAAGCGCCAGACCTTCCTGCTGGAGGCCGAGCACGTGGCGCCGCATCGCGTGCCGCTCGACCTGACCGTGGCCTCAGTTGACCGCTTTACCATGGCGCACCAAACCTGCACCTTCCGCGAGCTGTTGGACGGCGATGCCACCACCGAGCAGCTCGTCGTCACCTTCCTGGCCATGCTTGAGCTTGCCAAGCGCGGCTCGCTCACGTTGAGCCAGGACGAGATCTTTGGAACCATCTGCATCAACCGAGTCGAGGGAGCCGAGGCCTATGTGCCCGGCGAGGGCCCCGAGCTCACCGAATAGGAGCCGCAACCATGTCAACCCTTTCCACGCTGGAGGCAAACAGCCTCAAAGGCGCCCTCGAGGCGCTGCTGCTGGTGTCAAGCGACCCGGTGAGTGCGCCCGCGCTGGCCGGCGCACTGGATATCGCCCCCGGCGAGTGCGCGTCGATGCTCGCCGAGCTCAAGGTTGAGTACGAGGAGGCCAACCGCGGCTTTCAGCTGCGCGAGGTCGCCGGCGGCTGGCGCCTGTTTACGCACCCAGCCTACCACGATGTGGTCGAGGCCTATGTGTTGAGCTGGGACACGCAGAAGCTGTCGCAGGCGGCGCTCGAAACCCTGGCCGTGATCGCATACCACCAGCCCGTGACGCGCGAGGTGGTCAAGGGCATCCGCGGCGTCAATTCCGACGGCGTCATCGCGTCGCTCGTGGACAAGGGTCTGGTGCGTGAGCTCGGCCGCGACCCCCAGCGCGGTCAGGCCATCATCTACGGCACGACCAACGCCTTCTTGGAAAAATTCGGCCTGCGCTCCACCCGAGACCTGCCCGACCTAGAGCAGTTTGCCCCCGACGAGCAGTCGCGCCAGTTTATCCGCGAGCGCCTGAGCGGCCGCAGTATTCAGTCCACGCTCGAGGAGCAGGCCGAGAACCTGGACGAAGAGCGCGAACTGATCGATACCGATGTTGAAGATGTTGAGGCAGTCGAGGACTTGGAGACTCTGGTCGTCGACGAGACCTCGGAGGATTTGAATGACGAGGACTAACGAAGTAGGGGAGACGCGCGCCATGGGCAACGCAGTACCCGCAACCGACGCCCAGCCCGTCTATCCGCACACCATGCGCCTGCAGCGCTTTTTGGCGCGCGCGGGCGTGGCGAGCCGCCGCGGCTCGGAGGACCTGATGACCGCCGGACGCGTGACCGTCAACGGTCAGGTCGCGACCGAGCTGGGCACCAAGGTCGACGTCGACCGCGACCATATCGAGGTCGACGGCATGCCCGTCAAGCTCAACCAGGGCGCCGTGTACTTGATGCTCTACAAGCCGACCGGCTACCTCACCACCATGAGCGACCCGCAGGAGCGCCCCTGCGTGGCCGACCTGGTACCGCGCAACCGCTTTCCGGGGCTCTTCCCGGTGGGCCGCCTGGACCGCGACACCACGGGCCTTTTGCTCTTTACCACCGACGGTGATCTGTCGCAGGACCTGCTGCACCCCAGCAAGCACGTCTACAAGACCTATCAGGCGCTCGTGGACGGCCACCTGACCGATCGCGACTTAGAACCGCTCCGCCGCGGCATCGAGCTCGACGACGGCCTGTGCCAGCCGACGATCTGCCGCGTCATTACCGCGCGCGAGGCCGAGGCCGTGGCTCCGCAAGGCGTCAAGCCCGGCACCACCGCCGTGGAGGTCATCATCCGCGAGGGTCGCAAGAATCAGGTCAAGCGCATGCTGAGCAAGATCCACCACCCGGTGATCCGCCTGCACCGCTGTAACTTTGCCGGCCTGGAGCTCAAGGACGTGGCCAAAGGCTCGTGGCGCGAGCTCACCGAGCGCGAGGTACAAATCCTCAAAAGCGGTGGCATCCCTCCCAAGCAGGCCAGCGCCATACGCGGCGGCAAGCCCCAAGACACGCCCGCCAGCCGCACGCGTCACCACGGCAGCCACGGCTCCGCTCCCAAGCGTAACACCTACCGCGAGCGCTACACGGGCTAGGCAACCCGCCGCGCCCCAACGCCCGCGAACCATACCAGCACGTCACCCATCGAAAGGAAGCATTGCATGATCGTCGCCATCGACGGCCCCGCCGGTTCCGGCAAGTCCACCATCGCCAAGGAGATCGCCCGCCAGCTGGGCTTTAACAAGCTCGACACGGGCGCCATGTATCGCGCCGTCACCTTCGCCGCGCTCGACCGTGGCATCGATTTGGACGACGAGGCGGCAATCGACGCCCTCGCCGAGCAAATCGAGATCCGCTTTACCAACGGTACCGGCGAGGACACGCGCCTGACCATCGACGGCCAGGACGCTTCGGCCGCCATTCGTACCCCGCAGGTCGACGCCAACGTGTCCAAGGTCTCGGCCTATCCGGGCGTGCGCGCCGCCATGCTCATCCACCAGCGCCGCGCCGCCGAGGACCGCGATATCGTGGCCGAGGGTCGCGACATCGGCACCGTCGTGTTCCCTAACGCGCAGGTCAAGGTCTTCCTGACCGCCGACCCGCGTGAGCGCGCCCGCCGCCGCGTGCTGCAGCGTCACCAAAACGACGCCCAGCCGCTCACGTCCGAGCAGCTCGAAGCCGAGGTCGACGAGACCCTCGACGCCCTCAAGCAGCGCGATAAGCTTGACAGCAGCCGCGAGGTCGCCCCGCTCGTGCCCGCCGAGGACGCCGTGCACGTCGACTCCACCGCCCACACCATCGACGAGGTCGTCTCGATAATCGAGGACCTTATCAACCAAAGGAGGTAGCCCATGCGCCTGTTTCAGCAGACGCCCGAGGACTATTACAACGCCCCCTACGCCGAGTTTCCAGCGCTCATCCGCGGCACCGTCGTCGTAGTCATGGCCATCCTTTGGGCCTTCTCCAAGCTCATGTGGCGCTGGAAGGTCGAGGACGCCGATCTTCTGTTTGAGCGCCAGGAAGGCCGCGGCAGCGTGGTCATCTGCAACCACACCTCGATGGCCGAGCTCTTGGCCGTGGAGACGGCGCTGTTCTTTGGGGGCCGCCGCATTCGTCCCATCTTTAAGTCCGAGTTCGCCAAGAGCAAGATTGTGCGCTGGGCCTTCAGCCGCGTTGGCGGCATCCCCGTGGAGCGTGGTACTGCCGATATGAAGTGCCTGCGCGCCGCCCAGCATGCGCTGCAGCGCGGCGAGGACGTCCTGATTTTCCCCGAGGGCACGCGCATCCGCTCGCGCGATATCAAGCCCGAGGTCCACGGCGGCTTTGCGCTCATCGCCCAGATGGGCAAGGCGCCCGTCAACCCGCTCGCCATCTGCGGCTGGTCCGATATTACGCCTGCGGGCAAAAAGCTCATGCGCCCCAAGAAGTGCTGGATCCGCGCCGGCAAGGCCGTCTCGCTTTCCGACGCACCGGCCGGGCTTAAACGCACGGAGCGCCTGGAATGGTTTGAGTCCGAGGCCATGAACCGCGTCTACGCTATGCGAGACGAGCTGTGCGCCGAGCATCCGGGCAGGTTCTAGCCATGAGCGAGAATGTGACGAACACCGCCGCGACTGCGTCCGACCAGGCAACCGCGCCTACCATCGAGATCGCCGCCCACGCCGGTACTTGCTACGGCGTACAG
Organism: Collinsella aerofaciens; assembly: GCF_015555045.1. Taxonomy (GTDB): domain Bacteria; phylum Actinomycetota; class Coriobacteriia; order Coriobacteriales; family Coriobacteriaceae; genus Collinsella; species Collinsella aerofaciens_W. The sequence continues at coordinate 7,238 of NZ_JADNJQ010000032.1, forward strand.
CGTGCGCTCGATATGGCGCTAGCCGCCGCGCCGCAGGCAGGGGAGTGCACTCAGGTTCATACCTTGGGTCCGCTCATCCATAACCCTATCGTGGTGCGCGAGCTTGCTGAGGCAGGCGTTGGCCTGGCCGAGAACCTGGACGACGCCGCATCGGGCACCGTAATCATTCGCGCGCACGGAGTGGTGCCACAGGTGATCGATGCCGCTCGCGAGCGTGGCCTTAACGTCGTCGACGCCACCTGCCCTTACGTGAAGAAGGTCCATATGGCAGCCGAGCGCCTGGTGCGCGAGGGCTACCGCGTGGTGGTCGTAGGCGAGCCAGGTCACCCTGAGGTGGAGGGCATCCTGGGCCACGCCGGCACTGATGCGCTGGTCGTGAGCTGTGCCGCCGACGCCAACGCCTTGTCGTTCAAGGGCAAGGTAGGCCTCGTCGTGCAGACCACCCAGACCGCGCAGAACCTCGCCGAGGTCGTGGCAGCTATCACCCCGCGCGTGCAGGAGCTGCGTGTGATCAACACCATCTGCGCCGCCACGAGTGAGCGTCAACAGGCAGCAGCCACACTTGCCAACCGCTGCGACTGCATGGTCGTCGTGGGCGGCAAGAACTCGGGCAACACCCGCCGCCTGGCGCAGATTTGCGCAGACGCCTGCGAGCGCACGTATCACATCGAGGAAGCTTCCGAGCTCCAGGCCGCATGGTTTACCGACGCTCACCACATCGGCATCACCGCCGGAGCCTCCACCCCGCAAGAACACATCGAGCGCGCCGTCGAGCGCATCAAGGAGCTTTGCCGCTAATCATGGACCAGACCGTACCCGCATACGCCGCCGAGGTGGCCGATTACGGGCGCAGCCGCGACCCCGAGCCGGGTGAGGGCGCGCTCGTAAAGAACGTGCGTCCCGAATCGCCCGCGTGGGATGTGGGTATCGAGCCGGGCATGCGCGTGCTCACGGTCAACGGTGAGGCGCTCACCGACATGATCGTGTGGCTCTGGGAGGCCGACGACGACACCGTCGACCTCGAGGTTTTCGACCCGCGCGACGGCACCGTCACCCCCGTCGAGCTCGACCGCTTCCCGGGCGAGGACTGGGGTTTGGAGTTCGACGGCCCTATCTTCGATGGCATGCGTACCTGTGTGAACGCCTGCGTGTTCTGCTTTATGACGATGCTTCCCAAGGGCGGTCGCTCGACGCTCTATATTCGCGACGACGACTATCGCCTAAGCTTTTTGCAGGGCAACTTTGTCACGCTCACGAACCTCACCGACGAGGACGTGCAAAACGTCATCCAGCGCAACATGAGCCCCATGAACGTGTCGGTCCATGCCGTGAGCCCCGACGTCCGCCGTCGTATGATGGGCCGCAACGCCCAGCGAGGCATGGACGTACTCGAGGCCATCATGACCGCCGGCATCGAGATTCACGCCCAAATCGTGTTGTGCCCCGGCATGAACGACGGCGAGGAGCTGGAAAAGACCCTGCGCTTTTGCGAGGAGCACGAGCAAATAACAAGCCTGGGCATTGTGCCGCTCGGTTTTACCAAACACCAAAACCGCTTTAGCTGGTCCTACAGCGACAAACCCGAACTGGCACGCGAGACCATCGCCATGATCAGGCCCTTCCAGGATCGTGCCTTCGAGCGCTTTGGCCGCCACACCTTCCAGATGAGCGACGAGTTCTACCTGGACGCCGGCATCGATCCGCCCGAGGCGGACTTTTACGACGGCTATCCGCAGTACTACGACGGTATTGGCATGATCCGCTCATACCTAGACGAGACGGACGATGTGCTTGCCGCCGATGCCGAGCGACTGGCCCGCGTCCGCGAGGCCATCGCCGCTCGCAGCCAGCACCTGCTATGCCTCTCAGGCGCCAGCGCACGCGACACCGTGGCGCGCTTTGTGGAGTCGCCGCAGGGGCTCGCCGGCACCGTCACGGCCATCAAGAATCGCTACTTTGGCGGCAACGTGGACGTGACCGGCCTCATCGTCGCGTGTGACATTCTGGAGCAGCTGCCACAGGACCTGTCGGGGGTTATGCTCTTTGTGCCTAAGCTCATGTTCAACGCTGACGGCATGACGCTTGACGAGTATCATCGTGACGATTTACTCGCAAGCCTTACCAGTCGCGGCGCCGAGGTTCATGTGGTGTCGACCATGCCGCATGAGCTGCTCGATACCCTGGAGCACATCCTTGGCATTGTGCCTGCCGACTCTACTAATTCCGCTGACCCTACCCATTAAAGGAGTGCAGATGAAACCTATCGTCGCCGTCGTCGGACGCCCCAACGTGGGCAAGTCCACGCTCGTTAACCGCCTGGCCCAGACCTCGGACGCCATCGTCCACGAGTCTCGCGGCGTCACGCGCGACCGCTCGTATCACACGGCCGATTGGAACGGCCGCGAGTTCACCATCGTCGACACGGGCGGCATCGAACCGCTCAAGAGCGATGACGTCTTCGCCACGTCCATTCGCGACCAGGCCCTCGCCGCCGCCGAGGAAGCCGCCGTCATCCTGTTTGTGGTCGACGGCCGCACCGGCGTCACCGAGGAGGACGAGTCGGTCGCTCGCATGCTCAAGCGCTGCGACAAGCCGGTCTTTCTGCTGGTGAACAAGCTCGACAACCCCGATCGCGAGAACGACAGCATCTGGGAGTTCTATTCGCTCGGCATCGGTGAGCCCACGCCGCTCTCGGCCCTGCATGGTCACGGCACGGGCGACCTGCTCGACGACATCGTGGCCCTGCTTCCCGAGGAAGAGGACGAGGTCGCCGATGAGTTCCCCGACGCGCTGAACGTCGCCATCATCGGCCGCCCCAACGCCGGTAAGTCTTCGCTGTTCAACCGCATCCTGGGCGCCGACCGCTCCATCGTGTCCAACATTGCCGGCACCACGCGCGACGCCATCGACACGGTCGTCGAGCGCAACGGCAAGCACTACCGCATGGTCGACACCGCGGGCATTCGCAAGAAGAGCACCGTGTACGAGAACATCGAGTACTACTCCATGGTTCGCGGCCTGCGCGCCATCGACCGCGCCGACGTGGCGCTGCTCGTCGTCGACGCCTCCGTGGGCGTTACCGAGCAGGACCAGAAGGTCATGGGCTTGGCCATCGAGCGCGGATGCGCCATCGTTGTGCTGCTCAACAAGTGGGATCTGCTCGACGACGACCGTAAGCGCGAGGCCTGCATGGAGACCATCGACCGCCGTCTGGGCGTCATGGCTCCCTGGGCCCAGTACCTGCGCATCTCTGCCCTGACCGGCCGCAGCGTCGAGAAGATCTGGGCGATGGTCGACGCCGCCGAGAAGACGCGCTCGCAAAAGATCAGCACCTCGCGCCTCAACACGTTCCTCACCGACCTGCGCGAGTTCGGTCATACCGTGGTGGACGGCAAGCGCCGCCTGCGCATGCACTACGTGACCCAGACGGGCGTCAACCCGCCGACGTTCACGTTCTTCGTCAACCACAGCGACCTGGTCAACGACACCTATCAGCGCTACGTCGAGAACCGCATGCGCTCGACCTTCGACTTTGCCGGCACACCCATTCGACTCTTCTTTAGGAAGAAGGAGCAAAAGGATGCATAATCCGATTCTGTTGACCGCCATCTGCGCCGTGGTCTCGTTCTTTATCGGGGCGATTCCGTTTGGCCTGATCCTGGGCCGCGTGTTCAACCACACCGACATTCGCAAGGCGGGCTCCGGCAACATCGGCACCACCAACGCCCTGCGTGTGGCCGGCCCCAAGGTGGCCGCGCTCACGCTGCTGCTCGACTGCCTTAAGGGCGCCATCTGCGTCCTTATCGCGCGTCCGCTCATTGCCGACTTGGGCTATGGCTTTCCGCCGAACATTATGGCGCCTGGAGCCCCCGGCGACTGGATGCTCGGCGTCATTTGTCTGGCAGCCGTGTGGGGCCACATCTTCTCGCCCTACCTCAACTTTCATGGCGGCAAGGGTATCGCTGTTGGTCTGGGAGTCATCCTTGCTTGGTATTGGCCAATTGGCCTGTCGCTGCTGGGCATGTTTATCGTGGCTGTCGCCATCACCAAGTTTGTGTCGGTGGGCTCACTCGCCGCTGCCATCGGTCTTCCCATCGCTGCTTGCGCGGTCTTTCCGTACAGCAGCCTGGGGCTCAAGTTCTGCATGGCGATGATCGGCATCACCGTGGTATGGGCCCATCGCTCGAATATCCAAAAGCTCATGGCTGGTAAGGAGTCCAAGCTCTCGTTTACCAAGCGCGTCACCGAGCCCGACGATAAGTAGGAGAGAGTCATGAATGTTGCGCTGATTGGCTCCGGCTCCTGGGGAACCGCCGTCGCCGGCCTCGCCGCCGCGCGAGCCGAGCGCGTGACCATGTGGGCCCATAGCGAGGAGACGGCCGCCGGCATCAATGACGAGCATCACAACCCCCGCTACCTTGTGGACTACGAGCTGCCCGGCAACGTCGTCGCCACCACGGACCTGTCGCAGGCGCTCGACGGCGCCGAGGCCATCATCTTTGCCGTTCCTTCGACGCACCTTCGCAGCGTGTGCCACCAGGCCGCGACCTTTATCGCCGCCGATACCCCGGTGCTCTGCCTCACCAAGGGCATTGAGCCCGAGTCCGGCCTGCTCATGAGCGAGGTCATCGCCAGCGAGATTGGCAACGAGTCACGCGTGGCGGCGCTCTCGGGCCCCAACCATGCTGAGGAAATCTGCCGCGGAGGTCTTTCTGCCGCCGTCATCGCCAGCGAAGATACGCAGGTAGGGGAGACCTTTAAGGACCTGCTCCTGTCAACGGCCTTTCGCATCTACCTGTCGCAAGACATGACCGGTGTCGAGGTCTGCGGCGCCATGAAAAACGTTATCGCCATCGTGTGCGGCATCTCCGCCGGCACCGGTGCGGGCGACAACACGCTTGCCCTCATCATGACGCGCGGCCTGGCAGAGATCAGCCGTCTGGTGCACGCCCGCGGCGGTCAAGCTATGACCTGCATGGGACTTGCCGGCATGGGCGACCTCATTGCCACCTGCACCTCGGAGCATTCGCGCAACCGCACCTTTGGCTACGAGTTTGCCCACGGCGTGTCGCTCAACGAGTATCAGACGCGCACGCATATGGTTGTTGAGGGCGCCGTCGCGGCCCGCAGCGTGAGCGAGCTTGCCCGTTCACTGGGCGTAGACATTCCGCTCACCTTTGCCGTGGAGCAAACGCTCTACAACGGTGTTACTTTGGATAGGGCGCTCGAGATTCTTACCGACCGCGTACCCTCCCAAGAGTTCTACGGACTCACCGACTAGCGCAGAAAGGCTTCTACCATGGGCTCCATTAAAATCGCTCCGTCCATCCTTTCGGCCGATATGGCCAACCTCAAGGGCGACCTCGACAAGATCGCCGGCGCCGACTATGTGCACTTCGACGTTATGGACGGTCACTTTACCGGCAACCTCACCTTTGGCGTTGACATCCTTAAGGCCGTCAAGCGCTCCACCGATGTACCGGTCGACGCGCACCTGATGGTGTCGAACCCCGACGAGACGGTCGATTGGTACGCCGACGCCGGTGCCGACATGATCACCGTGCACTACGAGGCCTCCACGCACCTGCACCGCACGCTCACGCATCTGCAGCAGCGCGGCGTCAAGGCCGGCGTGGTGCTCAACCCCGCCACCCCCGTGTGCGTACTCGAGAGCATCATCGACGTCGTCGATATGGTGCTGCTGATGAGCGTAAATCCCGGCTTTGGCGGCCAGAGCTTTATCCCGGGCACCATCGCCAAGCTCCACGAGCTCAAAGCCATGTGCGAGCGCCACGGCGTGTCGCCCCTGATCGAGGTCGACGGCGGCATCTCTTCCAAGAACATCGCCGAGGTTGTCAAGGCTGGTGCCAACGTTCTCGTGGCCGGTTCCGCCGTATTTAAGTCCGAAGATCCCGCCGCTGAGGTTGCGCTGCTGCAGAAGCTGGGCAACGAGGCCGCACAGGAGGCATAAACCCTTATGACCGCAGGTCAAAACCGCATACCCGTGAATCTTGACTACGCCGCCTCGACGCCCATGCGCGCCGAGGCGCGCCTTGCGCAGCGTGAGTACGACGATAGCGAGCTTGCAGGCGTCAACCCCAACTCGCTGCACTCGCTCGGCCGCAAGGCTGCCGCGCGTCTGGAAGTTGCACGTCGCGAGATCGCCCGCAGCTTTGGCGCGCGCGTCCGCCCGTCCGAGATCATCTTGACCAACGGCGGTACCGAGGCAAACCAGCTAGCCTTGCTCGGTCTTGCCGAGGGCGCCCGTCAGCGCGATCGCAAGCGCGACCGCGTGATCGTGTCGGCGATCGAGCACGATTCAATTCTGGACAACCTGCCGCTGCTGCGTGCTGCCGGCTTTACCGTCGACCTGGTGCAGCCCTGCCGCGCGGGCTACATTGAGCCTGCCACGCTTGTCGAGCTGCTCGGCGACGACGTGGCGCTCGTGAGCATTATGGTTGCTAACAACGAGACCGGCGTGTTGCAGCCCATCCGCGAGCTGGCCGCGGCCGCGCATACCGTGGGCGCCCTGTTCCACACCGATGCCATCCAGGGGTATCTGCATATTCCGCTCGATGTCACCGAGCTGGGCGTCGATGCTATGACCGTTGCCGCGCACAAGATCGGCGGCCCCGTGGCATCCGGCGCACTCTACCTTAAGAACCGCACGCCGCTGCGTCCCCGCATCTTTGGCGGAGGACAGGAGGCCGGACGACGTGCCGGCACGCAGGACCTGCGTACACAGCTGGCTTTTGCCGCTGCCGCTTCCGCACTGTTGCCGAATGTTGCCCAGGAGCGCACAACGTTGCAGGCCTTATCCGACAAGCTTTACGCCACGCTTACGGCTCATCCGCGTATTCATGCCACCATGGGCGACTACGCACAGGCCGATCGTCTGCCGGGTATGGTTTCGATCTACGTCGACGGCATGGACTCCGAGGAGCTCATCGTCAAGCTCGACGCCGCCGGCTTTGAGGTATCGGCAGGCTCGGCATGCTCGAGCGGCAGTATGGACCCCAGCCACGTTTTGAGTGCGATGGGCATCGGTCGCGAGCAGGCATTGGGCGCTCTGCGTATCTCGTTTGATGACCGTGTGAACCCTGCCGACCTGGACGACTTTGCCCAGACGCTGCTCTCGATCGTGGGTGCCGCATGATCGTCGCCGAGCTTGAACGTGCGCTGCTGGAGCGCTACCCCAAGGCGGACGCCGAGGGCTGGGATCATGTTGGGCTATCTGTGGGAGATCCCGCTGCAGAGATCACCGGTGTTGCCTGCGCACTCGATGCGACCAAAGCCAATGTGCACCGTGCTCTCGAGGCCGGTGCCAACGTGCTGCTGACGCATCATCCCATATACATCAAGGCGCCCGAGGCCTTTTGTCCGGCCGATGCCACACGCCCCCAATGCAGCGCGGCGCTCTACGAGGCAGCGCGTTGCGGCGTGAGCATCATATCGCTCCACACCAACCTGGACCGCTCGCACGAAGCCCGTGTCTGCCTGAGCAAGCTGCTGGGTGCCGCACCCGTGAGCTCACTGGAGCACGTGGACGAACCCGAGGCCACCGGTCTGGGCGCACTTGCAACGCTCAACGACCCGTGCACGCTCCGCAATCTTGCCACCCGTGCTGCCACGGCCTTCGGCAGCGACCCGCGCGTGTGGGGCGAGGCCGATCGCCCGTGCCGCACCGTCGCTATTTTGGGCGGCTCCCTGGGCGACTTTGGAGAGCTCGCCATCGCCGCGGGCGCGGACGTTGTCGTGACGGGCGAAGCGGGCTACCACGTGGCGCAAGACCTTGCCTTGCGCGGGCTGTCGGCGATCTTGCTCGGCCACGACCGCTCCGAGGAGCCGTTCGTTGATATATTGATGAACTCTGCAGTTGACGCCGGGGTCGACCCCCGTCATGCGATTAAAATACTGAACCCTTGCCAATGGTGGACTGTGACAAAAGGAGAGAACTTATGAGCGCCGGCGCTACGCTACTCAAGCTGCAACAGATCGATTTGGAGCTCGCCCGCAACAAGAGCGAACTTGCCAATATGCCGGAGCTTAAGGAGCTCGCTTCCAAGCGCAAGACCTATGTGAAGCTCAAGTCTGAGATGACCAAGCTCTACGCCCAGCGCAAGGATCTGGACATTGAGCTCGACGATCTCAACACCACCGAGATTCAGACCAACAACGCCATCGAGGCTGCCAAGAAGCGCCATGTCGACGGCTCCGACTACCGCGAGGTTCAGGACCTGGAAAACGAGCTCGCCACCCTGGCCAAGCGTCTGGACAAGATTGAGCACACCCGCAAGGACGTCGTTATCGCCCACAAGGAGGCACTCGACCGCGAGGCCCGCGCGCAGGCAATCATCGCCAAGTTCGAAGAGGGCGTGAAGGCCGATACCAAGGCCGCCCGCGCCAAGGCTGCCGACCTGCAGGCTCAGATTGACGCCGCCACTAAGGAGCGCACTGCGCTTGCCGCCACGCTGCCGGCCGACGTGCTCACCGACTACGAGCGTCTGCTCAAGCAGTTCCGCGGCCTAGCCGTCGAGACCATCCAGGGCAATATCCCCACGGTTTGCCACACCGCGCTGCAGGCATCGTCCATGAGCGACCTCAACCACGACGGTAGGTCAATTACGCACTGCCCGTACTGCCACCGCCTCCTGGTGCTCCCGAGCAAGGAAGCTTAAACGATGGCGGCATCCAACAATTCAATGCAACTTGAGGGAAAAACGATCCTGCTGGGCATTACCGGCGGGATCGCCGCCTATAAGTCGTGCAATATCGTGCGCCTGCTGCAAAAGCGCGGCGCGCGCGTCAAGGTCGTTATGAGCGAGCATGCCACCGAGTTTGTGGGCCCGCTCACCTTCCGTGCGCTCACCAACGAGCCCGTTGCCGTGGGCCTATTCGACGATCCCTCCGACCCCATCCACCATATTTCGCTTGCACAGGAGCCCGACCTGGTGGTCGTGGCGCCCGCGACGGCCAATATCATCGCCAAGATGGCCAACGGCATCGCCGATGACCTTATCTCCACCACGCTGCTGGCGACGCCGCGACCCATCGTGATCGCACCCGCTATGAACAACGGCATGTGGAAGGCACCGGCGACGCAGGCCAATATGACCACGCTGCGCGACCGCGGCGTGCATGTGGTGGGCCCGGGCAGCGGCTACCTTGCCTGCGGCGACGTGGACACGGGACGCATGAGCGAGCCCGAGGACATCGTCGAGGCTGTCTGTGAGGTGCTGAACCCCGCGCCTCAGAACCTGGTAGGTAAGCACATCGTGATTACCGCCGGCCCCACGCACGAGCCGATCGACCCGGTGCGATTCATTGGCAACCGCTCTTCGGGCAAGATGGGCATCGCCCTGGCGGGGGAGGCTGCTCGCCGCGGTGCTGCGGTCACGCTCGTGCTGGGACCGGCATCGCTCGATGTTCCCCGCGGCGTGGCGTGCGTACGCGTGCAGACCGCCGCAGAGATGCTGCAGGCGGCGACGAGCGCCTTCCAGACGGCCGATGCGGCAATTTGTGCGGCCGCCGTCGCCGACTACACCCCCGCGGCCCCTGCGGACCATAAGCTCAAAAAGGCCAACGAGCGCCTGGATCGCATCGAACTGGTCGAGACGGTCGATATTTTGGCCGAGCTCTCACGCCAGAAGGGCGAGCGATGCGTGATCGGATTTGCGGCCGAGACCGATAACGTCGTGGAGTACGCGCAGCGCAAGCTCGCCCGCAAGGGCTGCGATGCCATTATCGCCAACGATGTCTCGCGCGCCGATTCGGGCTTTGGAACCGACACTAACAAGGCCTGGATCGTGAGCACAGCGGGCACGCAAGAACTTCCCGTGCTAACAAAGCCCCAGCTCGCAGATACAATTTTGGACTTGCTTCAAAATTTGTAAAAAAGTTCTTGCACAAGTCTAAAGTTTCGGGTTAATATACTCCCTGTTGCGAGCGAGAGCAGAGCAACAGACAAAAGCTTCGGGACGTGGCGCAGCTTGGTAGCGCACTTGACTGGGGGTCAAGGGGTCGCTGGTTCGAATCCAGTCGTCCCGACCAGAAGTTTCGCAGGTCAGGCACCTAGTGCCTGACCTTTTTTGTTTTAAGCAATTGCTTAATTTTGATTAAGCAACAGGGTGCCAAAAATCTACCTGCGCGATAATCGCTTTTTGCGGTTACTTGCGCGTTTTGCACGCGCTTGAGCCGATTTATTAACGCGACATGAATCTACATACGCGTAGCTGGTATACAGACGAGTACAGGCTGTATTTATCGCGGCGATTTACGCAGATATGGCGACTGTAACGAACTAGTGTGTCGCTGTATTTATTCCAGCAGTTCACTTGATCTGTGGACAAGTGAGCGGTTACAACAAAACGCCAACCAGGATGGACTCCATACGAGGATGCCGCAAAGGTAATGGCGGGGAAGTGCGGCAGGCGCTCTGAGAGCCGCTGTATGACCCCATGTCTCCTTAACTCGATAATTTGTGTTTCAAGCCACGAATCGGTCGAGCAATTGCCAAAAGAAAGGCCCATGCAGGATTGCACGGGCCTTACATCAGATCAAATTTGAGCTAGAAGCACCAAACGGGGCAGACGCAATACGAGTACCCCGCGTAGTCGGCGTACGTCGGGTCGCCGCTGCTGTCGACATTGAGGAAGTAGTAGGAGTTGCTCGGATTCACCGAGCGCTCCCACCAACTGCTGCCAATCTTCAGACAGGCATTAACAGAATAGTTCTCCGTCACCTTGCCTTTGAAGGCCTCGTACTGGGTGCCCTCGGAGGAAGTCCAGGGATAGGATGCCCAATAGGAGGTGGGGGGCGATCTCAGAGTAGCTGAGCAGGAACAGCTTGTCCGAGGTAGCCGTCACGGCGGCGTTCTTGTTCTCATCACCGCCCCCGACATTGTTCGATAGCTTTTTGACGGCCTTCACCTTGGACTGGAAATCGGAGGGCATCAGATTCCAGATCTTGCCGGAGTTCATTTTCTGACGGAGTTCAGACTTCTCCCAACCGCCGGCGTTGGTGTCAATCGCGTTCATGGGGGACCAAATGCCCGTCGTGGTGGTGAGGAACGTGAGGCCCGCCTTGCCGGATCCGCCTGCAGGGTCATCAAGATTGATGCCGATAATGCGGTAAGTCAGCGTCTTGCCATCGGTGAGCTTCATCGAGAACTCGGTGCCGGCATCCATCGCGGCCTTCGCCTTGGCGTAGGCGGGCGACGCCTCGCCCTTGGCGGCGATGTCCTCGGCAACTGCCTTCTGCTCACCGAGGGTCCAGTCCTTCGCGTGTCCTTCGCGTCCTTGGCGAGCGCCGCCTGGACGGTCGCGGAACCCGCGCCGTTACCGCTGCCGGAACCGCTCGGTTCCCAAGTCTCACCTGCTGTCCCGTTTACCAATACTCCCGCCACCGTGTTGAACTGGTTCCTGATTGCCGACGAGACCCAAGGGCCGGCTATCATCACAACCAGGACGATAATCGCGATGACCAGAACGTACTCGATGGCTCCTTGGCCTCGGAGGCGGGTATTCCTAGGAGATACCCACCCCCCGAAGGTTAATTGCCGCTGCATGCATATGCGACACTCCCTTCGCATGGGGATTGATATTGCATGCAGAGCGTACGTTAAAGCGAACCGACTAGCCCGTAACGTGCCGCTGAGGCAACGGCGGCACGGGTGCCCGCGCCACATAAACTGCTTGCCGTTTTGTTTCTTCAGACCTACTGCCACGCCTTCGGGAGGATAACGCCGGGGGCGCAGTGATTGAAGTCACTATGATTGGCATAGGTTGGGACATTCCAATCGGAACAGTCGAGGTTTAGATTTTTGCAATAGCTGAACATGCCGAGCATATCCATAACATCTGAGGTCTTCCACCCTGGTCCAAATTTCACGCTTTTCAGCGAACTGTCGGTGGAAAAAAGGAGACGTAAATCGCCGGCTTTCCGCGTCGACCATCCGGAGATGTCAATCTCCTCGACCTTGTAAAGGTTTTTGAGCGCCGAGTCGAATTCGACGACCGAGGACGTATCCCAGCTTGAAATACTGAAGGAAGTCGCATTGCCGCAATACGCGAATGCGTGCTGCAGATTTGTGCAGTTCGACATGTCGAACTTTGCCAGATCAAAGCTCTTGCAGTTCTCCATGTACTGAAAGCAAAATGCCAACGAGTGGATTTCTATGCCATCGTCAATGGCCTTTACGGCCACGATATTACTTCTGTTAGGCCACCAGGGGGCAGTCGTCTTGCCGTCGTTTCCCACGGTCGCGGTGGCGTATCCATTTTCGAACCCCGTATACACCGCCGTCACGCGGCGGCTGTTGAGCATGTCACCGACTCTGGGGACCCCGCGGCGCTTGTAGAACATGAGGCTGTGGTCGTCCTCCGAGTACACGGCGAACGCTATCCCGTGAACGGGGTCCACGATGTCGGCGTCGGTCAACGACCCGTTGCCGCCGCCCGTGCCGCCCGACTCCCAGCTCCCCTTTGAGATTCCGTTGCCGAGCGTCCCCGCCACCGTGTTGAACTGGTTTGTGATCGCCGACGAGACCCACGGTCCCGCGATCAGCACCACCAGGACGATGATCGCGATGATCAGTACGTACTCGACTGTCGACTGCCCCTTCGGGCGGCGGGTAAATCTGGGAGATACCCCCCCCCGAAAGGAATTTCCGCTGCATGCATGTGCGGCTCCTCTCGGATTGCTTTGGCTGATGCTGCAGAGGATAGACGCGATTACTAAGGATGAGTCAACAATGCCGCAGCGGCATTCACACTAAGAGGGTAAGGCGTTCGGAGTGACATCCCGTTCCAAAACGTATACTTGATTTAAGGCGGAGTGGAATGTGGGCGCGCAAGGAGATGCGGAATCGATGAGAGCCTCAAAAAAACTACTGCAGTGTTATCATCTTTCATCCTCTCTATTCTTCCATTTCTGATTCTATGGGCGGCTTGGTCAGTCCTCCCTGATACAATTCCCGCTCATTGGAGTGGGGGTGTGGTTGATCGATGGGGTAATAAGCTTGAATTGCTGGTTGTTCCGCTGTTTTCTCTGATTGGTTCTATTGCAATTTCTGTGTACCTTATTGTTTCCACGCGGCGAAGAGAGTTCGCGGATTTCACTGCTCGAATGCGAGGGGACTTTGTTGCGTGCTATATTTCTAGTCTTCTTTTATCGACAACCTGCTCAGTGATAATTGCCGTTTGGGTTCAGTTGATTCTTACGCAAAGCACTGCGGTTGATGGGGGACTTGGACTATCGATCCTGTATTCCCTTCCCGGGCTATATGTGATCTTGTGCGCTTTGCCGCCTTTTTATGCGAGCGGCGAGAGCAAAAAGGCAGAGCGCCTGATAACAGTTCTTATTGGCTGCGCGGAGATTGTTCTTTGTGGAATAGTGCTTGAAGGTTCGGCTGCCTCTTATACGATGATTGGACTGATGATTCTGTTCTGTGCGTTTGAGATTGTGTCACAGGTAAGGGATAGCCGGTCCTTATGAGTTGAATTACGCGCGTGCGGATATAAAGGTTGGCATGTTAAGCTGGTCGTTTTCTCGTTCTGGGACATTTGCAGTAGGATGAGTGGGACTAGGCGCGCTGCGGTGTGATGGTGACGGTTGAGACTTGTATCGCTGCAAATCCGCTGATGCACATTTTGCTATTGGGCTTGAAGGTGGGACCTACAGGCCTTTGTTTGGGATGTTCCGGTCGTCCAACACGTGTTGCACGGCTTTATATTGTTACGCTCGTTCGGCGCTCCGTTGGAGCATTTCCGGGTTTGTCGGCATCATGACTTGGCCAAGTGACACGCTTGCCGGGACGGTTGTAACGCCGCGCCGGTTCCGTGTGCTCCTTCGTTGTTGGCCTGTCCAGCCGGGGGCGGATTCGGCCTCATGTTGTGGCGCACGGCCTTCAGGGGCTTCCCCCTGGCGAGTTATGTTCGTCCGTATGGGTAAGGGTCGGGTTGAGCTGACAATCCCGTGTCGGAAGGGGCTTGCACCATGCGCGCGATGACAGAGATTGAGTGGCTGGACGGCCGTGTGACGAAGGTGCCGGAGCTCGCCCTGGGCGATGCGCTCGGCGAGAGCGTCCAGGCGGAGCTCGATTTCGGGTTCGACGACGTGTTGGAGGGCCTTTGGGTTGAGGTGCGCCATCATGAGCCGGATGAGGACTCGGACGGCGACCCGCGCGGGAGGGGCTTCGCACTGTACGCGGACTGCCGGTACAGCCTGGTCGAACCGTCGGACCTCGACCGTGTCTTCTGCATCCTTTACGAGGGGCAGCCAAGGGTCCAGCCGCGTCGCGGGGGAGCTCGTGAACCTTTCGCGGGCCTGCGCGTTGTCCTGCCTCATGCTCGGATCTCCCTACCCGCCAGGCGCCCTCGAGGCCCTGGCCGCGTGCGCTCGATACCTCTGCGGTCCGGCTTTCACGTCCGACCTCGCCGCCCGCGTCCGCGCGCGGATCCCATCCGGCCTCACGCGCTTGAATATCGAGCTGAGCCCAAACGATGACCCACACCCCATCGGTCTTCATGATGATGCCTCGATGAGCCAGCTCGCCCAGAGCTTTCGATACAGTCGGTTGAGTCGAACAGACTTTTTTTCGAGCTTGTCCTGACGCATGAAAAGACCTTTTGTAAGTTCTTTTCCGTTGGCATCCTTCCTATTAGGCCCTTTGGACGTCTGGAAGGAGCAAATCATGATCAGAATCGCAAGCTGGACGCGATTCTTCGCGACCGCAAATAATGAGTCGTAGGATGGCCTGTTGATTCCACTCAGGATCTCGCTCTTTGCAATCTCATCCTGTCGAACGTCAAGCGCCGCCTCCATCTCGCTAGGCGTCTCGGCCTGATCGGCAACCGATGGAGCGTCCGTGTCTAAAGGCCACGGGAGGCCACGGCCTTTTTGCGGTTTGTAGCTACTTGTACTCATGTTGATTCCTCCGGTGCGAGGCTATCCAACCCAATTGCCGACTGTGCCCATAATATGGTTGATTTCCGATCTCAGACGAACACATTGAGCGGATAGGCCATTCCCGCAGTTAGCCGAACGCCCCCGAGGCCCCATTCAGGCCACGGGGGCGTCGTTTTCCCAGTTGAAGGAACGGTGGAGATGTGTTTCGATGGGTCCGGTGGCCATGCTCCGCCCGCCGCCCGGCACCTCTTCCCAGACTCAGCCGTACGGTCGGTCCGTCTATTCCGTTTTCGCCCTTAGGCTAGGCCAGCGGGGCATCGCCCCTCTCTGCGCGCGCCCTCTCGGCGGGGCCGGCGGGGCCGACCTGTCGGTCTACGACGGGTTCCTGAAGGGGGCGGTCGCCGATGGCAGCTAGCGAGGAGCTGGCCCGCAGGGTCGTGGAGGCCGGGCGGTCGTGCTCGCTCACCTTCGACGGCTACGACTGGTCGGCCGTGTCGTGGCCGGAGGGCATGGGGCGCGAGTCGCTGCTCGCGCTCGACTTCGTCGAGCGCAGGGAGGACCTCGTGCTCATGGGCGACGTCGGCACCGGCAAGACGCACATGGCGTCGGCCCTCTGCGCGCTGGCGTGCGAGAGGAGGCTCGAGGCGCGCTTCTTCACGGCGTCCTCGCTCGTGATGCGCCTGAGGCGCGCCCGCGACGACGGGAGGCTCGACCGGGAGGCCGCGCTCATCGGCAAGGCCCGCCTGCTCGTCATCGACGAGCTCGGGTTTCTCCCGCTCGACGCGGACGGGGCGAGACTGCTCTTCCAGGTCTTCGCCGACGCATACGAGAGGCAGTCGGTGGTAATCACCACGAACCTGGAGTTCAGCAGGTGGGGGTCGGTGTTCGGGGACGACCAGATGGCCGCCGCCGTGATCGGCCGCATCGTCCACCACGGGAGGCTCGTCCAGTTCCGCGGCGAGTCCTACCGCGTTCGCCATGCCCTCATGCAGGAGGGCTAGCCGCTCAAAAAGCGTGCGCGCTTCCGATGCTGTGACTGCTCAATTTCCGATGCTCTTTTTGCTCAAATCCTCTTGACGAAACACAGAATACGTGCGGGCGGCGCTTGCAGCCGATCGCACGGTACCTGCCGCACCCGTTGCAGCAGCGCGGCCACGCCGCCAGGCGCGGGCAGGCCGCCGACAGGTCGGCCGAGCCGTCGACGCGCTCGCCGCGCCTGGACTTCGGCGCCGTCACGAACCTGTGCGACGCCACCTCGGCGCTCACCGCCGAGGGCGACCTGCCCAGCTCCCTGGCGATCTCCCTGCACGAGGCCCTGCGCTCCAGCATCCTCTGGACCGTGTCCCGCTCGTGCCTGGTGAGCCTGCCGTTGGCCCTCGGGGCCGCCTCCGCGGAACCCTTCTTCCTCTTTCCGGACCGGCCGTCCTCCGATCTCCCGGGGCCGGCGGGTCCGGCCCTCAGGGTATCGGGTTCCCACATTCATCCGCACATGTGCGGATGAATGTGGGAGGTGTTCGGATGAAGTTGATAATCAAGGCTTCGATAGCAAACGCAATTTGGTTTTTGAAATATGGACGAATTCCTCATCAGGAGGGTAAAATGGTGCCGACGGCAGCCCAAGTTGTAGAGAGCTGGGCAGAGCCGTTGCTTAATGAAGTTGGGTCATCGTCTTAGCGACGGTGGCCTTTCTTTTATTAATATGAGAAAGCCATTGTCAATAGGCGTGTTTGTTCGAGCCCGGTTTTAAACCGGGCTTTTTCGTTTCCCGTCG
>NZ_JADNJQ010000033.1:0-3439 GCF_015555045.1 Collinsella aerofaciens
GCGCCTATGGCACTTCAACATCATTGTCGCAGCCCCGACCCGCGGTCACGAGCGGGGGCTCCTATCTTTTTAGTGCCTCGGATTGGGTCATAGTGTCTGTATTTCGCGGCTGCGTACACGCTTTCGTCGTCCGTCACGTGCTTAAACGAATTGCGTGCTTCAGTGGATTTTCGTGTTACTGGCACTTGCGCTGTTTGGGGCGCCGCTAATTGCTTCAAAAACTAGAGCTAGCACTGTGTCCATGGAAGGACGAAAAAACAAAAGTTTGCTGAGAACATAACCTGCTTTTTATAAGAGCAGGTTTCTGCCTGCCTTTATAACAATTCCCGCGCTTCGAATAACTGGACTTCCGATGCAGAGGAGATTGTAAGATAATCTTCTCTTAGTAACATTATTTGTGACGGGGGATTCAATATGAAAAAGGCATTGCGTGCCTCAACAGCTTTTTCTCTTGCTGGTCTTTTGACCATTTCATCCTTGATGGGTCCTGTGGCTGCTGCCTACGCTGCGAGCAACGTCCCGTCTGCGGACGCTGCCGTGGACGCTGCTACTGCAGACGATGATGGCGAGGCCTCGCGTGATGCGGGTTCTGTTGATGTCGACGCTGCTGATGATTCATCGCCGGCAACGAACGTTGACGAATCGGCTGATGAGGATTTTGGCGTTGATGTATCTGAGAACCATCAGCAGGCTGAACCGGTCGATTCTTCTTTCCAGTATGTATATCTTGCCTACCCGAGCCTTTCCAGCGGGACTGATCAGGTCGTTGCCTTTGCTACTCCCGATGACGGCGATAGCCTTGCCTCCGCAACTCTCAACTATGTAAGTGCCAATGGGGTTCAGGGGACTATTGAAGCATCTGCAACGGCTGATAATTCTGCTGCTTTTATTTTTGGTTCGCAGTTGGAATCTAATTCATATTTCCTCACATCGATAACCTATGCTTTGCAGGGCGATGGCTCTGAGCATGAGGTGGATCTTTCTGACAGGGATTATTCGTTTACGGTCATTAATGGCTCCGTGAGCTCCGAGGGCACTTCTGTTTACTATGCGGACGGCGATGGCAATGCCGTTGAAGCCCAGTCGATTCAGCAGGCATTGGAATGCGCCGATTCACCCGATGGCATTTCCACCTATGCTGAGCGCTCCGCGCGTAATGTGGGGGTTATTGCACTTGACGCGGGACATGGCGGGGTGGATTCTGGCGCTCAGGGTAATGGCAAGAGCGAAGCCGACCTTACCTGGAAGATCATGACAGCCTGCAAAAATAAACTTGAAGCTTACGGCTTTAAGATCGTTCTTGCGCGCGAGCAGTCTGGCTACTATCCCAGCAATGATTATCTTTACCGCGTACAGCGCTGCATTGATCAGGGCGCGCAGGCCTTTGTTAGCTTTCACATCAACTCTGGGTCTTCTGGGGCTCACGGCGCAGAAGTTTATGCTCCTACCGCAAATGGCACCGACTACACGCAGGTCTCTGTTGAGCTTGCCAACAAGGTCATGAACAACCTTGCTGCTATGGGACTAACATACCGCGGCGTATTTCAAATGGAGGTAGGCGACGAGTTCGCCGTTATCCGCTGCGCTCGCGAGCAGGGAATTCCAGGTATTCTTATCGAACATGGCTTTATCTCGAATTACGGTGATGTGGCCAACTATTTCTCGGACGATGGTTGCCGCCGTCTTGGCGAGGCTGACGCTGCTGCAATCATCGCGCAGTTCCCGCATCTCTACTCCGTCAATGGAATTTCCTTCTCGGAAGAACTGGGACATGCGGGGTCAACGGTAAAAATCGGTGTAAATGTTAGCGGCAAGACTGATGGCCTTAGATATAAGTTTGTTTGGCATAGGGCTGGGTCTGATTGGAGTGATTCCAATTGGGGTGTAATCGGTCAAGACTTAACTTCGCCGTCGATTTCTTGGACCCTGCCCCAGGCTGGTGAATATGAGATCTATGCTGATGTCATTGACTCCAATGGATATGTGACTAGCACTTCTAAATACAAAGTTGTTAATTGGTCTCTTGAGTCGCTCGAAGTCTCGGGCGACGCCCGCTGCGGCAAGCCGGTCAAGCTGCAGGCCAAGGTGTCCGGCGACGCCTCCGGCCTCAAGTACAAGTTCGTCTGGGAGAAGGGCGGCTGGGCCAAGTGGGGCGTCGCCCAGCAGCCCTCCGCTTCCTCCTCCTGCGAGTGGACCCCGACCGGGCCTGGCGAGTACACCGTCTACCTCGACGTGATCGACGGCTCCGCCGAGAGGCACCTGACCCGCAAGGTCACGGTCGGCGAGCGCTACTCCGTCGAGTCGCTCGAAGTCTCGGGCTCCGCCCTCTGCGGCAAGCCGGTCAAGCTGCAGGCCAAGGTGTCCGGCGACGCCTCCTGCCTCAAGTACAAGTTCGTCTGGGAGAAGGGCGGCTGGGCCAAGTGGGGCGTCGCCCAGCAGCCCTCCGCTTCCTCCTCCTGCGAGTGGACCCCGACCGGGCCGGGCGAGTACACCGTCTACCTCGACGTGATCGACGGCTCCGCCGAGAGGCACCTGACCCGCAAGGTCACGGTGGAGGGTACTCCAATTATGGGAAGTCTGCAGACTTCAGTTGATGCTATGGTGAACTTATATGAATCAACAGGACATACATATCCCTCAGACGCATTTGTTTCAAAGGGAGCACCTACTATTCGTGATTTTTGTTCATTAATTGTCGAAGCCGCTGTTTCTGAAGGGGTTCGCCCGGAAGTTGTTTTTGCTCAGGCTATGCTTGAGACTGGATGGTTGCAATTTGGAGGTTCCGTAAAGCCGAATCAGTGCAATTTCGCCGGACTGGGCGCCGTCAATCAACAATCGGGAGGCGCTAGATTTGACGATGTATATCAGGGCTTGCTTGCCCAAGTCCAGCATCTTAAAGGATATGCTACTGGTGCGGCGTTGAATAACACTTGTGTGGATCCTCGATATGAAGTCCTTCAGTCTAAGGGTTTTCTCGGAGTTGCGCCATATTTGGAAGATTTAAATGGCCGCTGGGCTGTTCCGGGTGACACATATGGTCAGAATATTGCGCGCATTATTTCTTTAATTGGCTAATATCAATATGAATTCTCTAGGTCGACTGCGCTGGTTGTAGTCGACCTTACTTGTATGGTAAATCTTGGCCTTAAATTGTTACTTGCTAGCAATATTATGTTGGAGTGAACTATCGGGGAGGTTCTATATGCATTTCTTTAGAAGTAAGGCTGTCCGTGTCGCTTTTTTCTTCTTTTATTTCTGTTTGGCCGTAACTCCTTGCTTTGGTTTGAGTGAAGCGGGCCTGTCTCCATCACAGATTGAAGATTCAACACGGGCCGATGATTTAAGTGCAACTTCGCCGGTTTCAGAGGACTACTCTGTCGACGGCCTCTCGGCCAAGGCGTCCGATGGCGGGTCTCCTCTCCTGGGCGACCGCTGCTCG
>NZ_JADNJQ010000033.1:3535-20946 GCF_015555045.1 Collinsella aerofaciens
GTTTCAGAGGACTACTCTGTCGACGGCCTCTCGGCCAAGGCGTCCGATGGCGGGTCTCCTCTCCTGGGCGACCGCTGCTCGCTCGGCCTGACCGCGTCCGGCAACTCGGGCTCGGTCCGCTATAAGTTCGTCTGGGAGCAGGGCGGCTGGTCCAGGTGGGGCACCATCCGCCAGCTCGGGCCCGAGGCCTCCTGCGATTGGGTGCCGGAGGTCGCCGGCGACGTCAACATCTTGGTCGACGCCGTCGATTCGGCCGGCAACGTGAGGACCTGGAGGTTCCCCGTCAGGGTGGATGCCTGTCGCCTTTCCGTGAGCGGCGGGGATACGCTCGAGTGGAGCGGCGGAATGAAGGTCAATATCTCCGCCGCGGCGGCTCCCGGCGCAAAGATTAAATTCCTTTGGGAACGGGGCTCATGGTCCAAGTGGGGCGTCATCCAGGCAGCATCTGAGTCCGCCGCCTGTACCTGGACGCCCCCGTCTTCCGGCTCCTATACTCTCTATGCCGACGTCACGGTCGGCGGGCTCACGTCGACGTCAAGACTCCCCGTTCGCATCTCAGAGGACTACTCTGTCGACGGCCTCTCGGCCAAGGCGTCCGATGGCGGGTCTCCTCTCCTGGGCGACCGCTGCTCGCTCGGCCTGACCGCGTCCGGCAACTCGGGCTCGGTCCGCTATAAGTTCGTCTGGGAGCAGGGCGGCTGGTCCAGGTGGGGCACCATCCGCCAGCTCGGGCCCGAGGCCTCCTGCGATTGGGTGCCGGAGGTCGCCGGCGACGTCAACATCTTGGTCGACGCCGTCGATTCGGCCGGCAACGTGAGGACCTGGAGGTTCCCCGTCAGGGTGGAGAGAAATCTATCTAACTTCACTTCAATAGATTTGAAATCTGATTCATCCAATTTGTGCGTAGGGGATACGCTTTCAATTACACCTCGGATTACCATCCGAAAGAATAACCAGATTTCATACAAATATGTTTGGATGCGGAACAACTGGGCTGAATGGGGTGTGATTGACTCCGGCAGAGGTAAATCCTCAATTGACTGGAGAGTCGATAAATCTGGCGCTGTCACCGTTTTTGTTGATGTTATTGATGAGGCCAACGATCAGACGATGACCTCGAAGACTGAATGCTCGATTGGCTCCGAGAAGTGGAATTACGAGTCCTTGAGTTCTTCTGCAACGCTTGTCAGGCCTAATGAAAGCACTGAGATCGATGTCAGATGCTCGGGTGATACTAATTACTTACAGTATAAGTTCGTCTGGAATAAGAATAATTGGGCTGACTGGGGCGTTGCTCAACAGGGCGCAAGTTCACACTTGCAATGGGCTCCAAAAGACGCCGGAGACTATGAATTGATCTGTGACGTTTCGGGGTCAGATGGAGTTGTCCAAACAAAAAGAACAATCATTAGCTGTTGGGATTTCTCGAGGATTACTGCAATTTCGACTGATGGCAATAATTCTTGGGGAGTTCGAGCTGATTTGGGAACGCTTGCAGCTGAAAAATCTGGGCAATTTCAGTTTAAATTTGTTTGGGCCAAGTCCGACTGGAGTAAATGGGGTGTTCTAAAAGAATTTTCCAGTGTGAATGACGCTTATTTCAATCCATCTGCACTTGGATTGCAAGATGGTTATTACGATCTTTACTGCGATGTCTTGCTTCCTGATGGCACTCTCCAGTCGAAGTCGACTCAGATTTACTACAGCCCATTTGGTAGCTCAACGGTTTTGGGGGTTAGTCGTATTGGACTCGTCACTTGGCTTACGTCGCATCAATTTGATGGCTATTATTTAGGAACGAGATATTCCGGTGGCTTCTCCTATGATAGTTGCCTTTACCCAAAAGGTGCCCCGAGATGGGATGGCTATACTGGCATGAATTGCACTGGCTTCGTGGCTCATGCTTATGCTGCGGTTGGTGGCGATGTCAATCGTATTGCGCAGAATAATAATCACTCTCCTTGGGCTGGGGGGCCAGGCGGTGGCGGCTATATTAACGCTTGGAGATGGTATGGCTATGCTCGAGATTTGGGATGCAAAATGTATGAGTTCCGTACTGTCCAAGATATGCTAAATAGTGGTTATGCTCAAAAGGGAGATATTATCTTCTTTAAGACTGACGGATCAATCGACTGTCATATTGGGTTCTTCTGGGGAGATAATCCGCATGACAATAAAATGTGGCATCAAATTCTGCCTGGGAATTTAATCGGACCCTGCTTTAACAATGCGAACAAAGGAGAGGTTCGGCAATCGGTTGTTCTGATTAAATAGTGCTTTAATTTCTGAATGGTATTTGAAGCAACTAATTGTGAAACGGTGATTCTGATAAGTAGCGCAAGCAGAAGACTTACTGGCATAATAATTACATATGGTTATATACTGGCTCAGGCTTTAGTCGGCTTTGTATATGTTCCGATGTTGTTGCAAAACATTGGACAAGACGAATATGGACTCTATCAATTGATAGGTTCTATCATGTCTTATATAGTTTCCATTAATGGGATTTTGTCTGCCGGTGTTGGGCGTTTTTATTGCAAGTATATGGCAGAGGGCAAAAATGACTTAATGGAGAATACACTCGCAATAGCTAGGCGTCTGTACTGGGTCCTATCTGTGTTCGTGATGCTAATAAGTTGCGTTCTCGCCGTGGTTGTTCGGTTTGTATATTCAGCCAGTTTTACAAACTCACAGCTTGATGAGTGTTCCGCAATGCTTGTTGTATTAGGGATCAACACAATTGTTATCATGAACAACACTATTAGCGTTGCGGCGATAACTGCTAATGAAAGGTTCGTTTTTTTGAAGGGCTCGCAATTGGCCGCCCTAATAGCTCAGCCTTTCATTGTGTATGGACTTACGACAATTTTTAAGAATGCATTAGCCGTATGTTTAGTTGTGCTTGTTACAAATGTGTTGTGCGCGGTGAGCCAGCGTTTGTTTGCTAAATATAATCTGCATATTAGTTTCAGATATCATGGCTGGGACATGAAACTGGCTAAAGGTTTGCTATTTTTTAGTGGCGCGATTGTATTGGTGACGATTGCTGACCAGATTTTCTGGAAAACCGATCAATTAATTGTCGGCTATTATTTTGGTGCCGCCGCCGTTGCGGTATATTCTGTTGGATCTCAAATCTACACGATTTATATGACA
This sequence comes from Collinsella aerofaciens, assembly GCF_015555045.1. Classification (GTDB taxonomy): domain Bacteria; phylum Actinomycetota; class Coriobacteriia; order Coriobacteriales; family Coriobacteriaceae; genus Collinsella; species Collinsella aerofaciens_W. The sequence goes on from NZ_JADNJQ010000033.1 coordinate 6,692, forward strand.
ATTGGTACGGCAGCCTCTTCAGTTTTTCTTCCTCGAGTTTCAGAACTGTATTGCCAGAATAAGGATATGTCTGAAATTTCGGATCTCTTCATTAAAGTTGGTCGCATTTCCTTTATCGTCTGCGGATTTGTTCTTAGTTTATTTATTGTTCTGGGGAAAGATTTCATCATTATTTGGGCTGGTAAGGACTATATAGACGCTTTCTATATCGCCTTGATCGTAATGGTTCCATTTACCATTGACTTAATTCAGAACCTGGGACTTACCATAATGCAGGTTGCGAATGTTTACCTGTATAGGGGGTATATGTATCTTGCGATTGCGCTTGTCAACGTGGTCGTGACGATTATACTGCTCAAGCTTATGGGCATAGTGGGCGCAGCAGTTTCAACAGCCATCGCTATGGTTATAGGCAACGGTTTCTGTATGAATTGGTATTATTCTGAAAAGCTTGGGTTGAACATAAAGAAATTTTGGCTTGAAATTGCCAAACTTTCCGTCTTGGTTATTGTCGGTACGGGGGCTTTGCTGCTGCTCTATAACCTAATTAAAAGCCTTTTATCTGGCCTTGTGGTGGTTTTGGTTTCAGCAATAATTTATTTCTTTATCTATTTCTTCTTGGTTTTGATGTTTGGGCTAAACGAATCCGAAAAGACGAGCATATCTGCATTTATCAAGCGATAATCTGCGACGCTTATTAAGCAGAATAGCCTAATGTACTTTCATTACTTTTATGACCAACCGGCTTGCCTGACATTTGATTATCGAAGGCTAAGTCGGTTGGTTTTATTACTCGGTGCCAGGAAAAATGAGCGATGGCAACAGGGCGATTAGCTCAAGACTTTCAGTATCAATAGTTTTAGCTGTTCACAACAGCGTATTACTACTCGAGATAACAAATAGTGCTTATTCTTTGCCGCAAGGAACAGTAAATAGCTGTCAGGCCTGTAGGTGCTGCAAGGGACATCAGCTTTAATTGAGGGATTAAATAAGGCCTCTGAAATTGAAACAAAGTTACGTTTTTTGGTCTCATTATTGTCACTGAGCTCGTTGATCGATAGGAGATAAAGATACTGTTCCGTTCTTGTTTTCCATGCCAGTCTTTCTGTTTCTTCTCCCCAACGAGCAGCGATTTTCACTAGGCTTGAGGTGACGAAGGTTAAATCTGAAAGTTGTTTTTCCTTATAGCTGTGTGTTGCACTTTGTCCGTTTTGACAATTGTAATAATACAGCGCATCACTTATTTGTAAAACCGATCTGGCTGAATCGACTATGGGTATCATTTGCAGAAAATCTTCTGCAAAATCGATTCTCTTTGTATCGGTATTGCTTAAATCGTCAATCAGACAGTTTCTTTTGATTGCCTTTCCCCAAATTGAATTGAGTTTCCCTCGTGCCAAACATTTTCTGACTTCGGCGAGATCGTCACCTTCATAGATGCCAGACGGAAGGGCGGGATTGATAAACGGATCGTTTGAATAGTCTGGGTTTCTTGTATAGCTGAAACAGATTATGTCTGGATTGCACTTATCGATTTCGTGAGCAAGAATAGATAGGGTATCGAAGCGCAAAGAATCATCTGCATCAACAAAGACCAGGTAATCTCCGGCGCTTATCTCCGCGCCTTTTCGCCTGGCCTCATATACGCCCATATTATTTTGTCTAACGTAATGAGTATTGTTGTGAGATTCACAAAACACTTTGCAGACACTTTCAGTAGCGTCCGCTGATCCATCATTGATGAGAATAATTTCATAGCCGTCATATGTTTGTTGGTAGATGGATGATAGCGTTTCTGGCAAACTGGATGCCGCATTATATGCAGGGATAATAATTGAAAACAGCATTTAGTTCCTTTCCGTATTGGAAGAACAAGATGGTTAGTTAGAAAGCCCGTTTACAATGTCCCTGTATAAAATAAATTGACGCTTGGCAATGGCCTTCCATTGAAAGTGTTCAATTGCATACTTTCTAGCTGCATTTGCAAGTTTACAACGAAGCTCATCGTCATTGAACAGGGTGAGAATTGCGTTAGAAATGGCTTCGAGATCAGATTCTACACCGATTCCAATTCCTTTATTGTTCGCCGTTTCTTTCCATGTGGTTCCCTCGGTAACAATAATTGGGAGGCCATATGCTAGCGCTTCCAAAACAGACGTCGGGAAACCTTCAGTGCGTGAAAGTTGGATATAAAACTGCGATTTGAGAAAAGCGTCCGCTTTAGATTGACCATTAACTGGACCATTTAATAAAACAATATCGGATACTTGATTGTCGGCAATAAGTAGTTCCAGTTTGGCCATAGACCCATCTTCGTCTGGACCGTAGATGTAGATTTTAGCTCCGAGTCCTCTTAGCTCATCAGCAATTAGCGGCAGACTTTTGATCAGTAGATCAAGACCTTTGACCTCTATATCTAGGCGGCCAATAAAAAGCGCGATGCGGCTGTCTAAGTTTGAGGCTTTGGCTTTTGGGATGCTAACACCATTTGGAATAATTCTTGCTTTCCTATGTTTAAAGCCGTTTGAACTCATCGCCTCTTTTTTCGATAGAAAATGGATACAATCAGCATTGCGAATAAAGGCGTTATAGAAGAAAACATTAAGCAATTGTTTAGCTAAATGATGCTGTTCTTGCGCCACATATGTTAGAGACCCATGTGGTGTGATGATGTATGGGATCGCACGTCTTCTGAGCCAATGGCTTAGTTTAATGTGATCCGGCCTATATATCTCATGAAATATTACGAGTGACGGATTGCAAAACGGTTCAGGAAGTTTTTCTATGCATGACTGAAAGAAGACGGGATATTTCGCATCTTTAGGTCTGTAGTTTGTAAGATTTAATAGAGCTATATTCATTTCCTGTATTTCTGACTGCTCATTTAGGTATTGAGGCACCACTGTAGACACGCCAGAAGCGAAATCACTTGTAATATATGCCACATGAAGGACTATTAAACTATCGGTAGTTTTCATTAGCGTTTGCTCCCGCAGCGGTGTTGGAGGTTTTAGTTGACAGATTCACAGTTGGTTTCAGTGCTCATGCCTTGTTATAGGGAGAGCGTCAAAGATTTTACTGAGGCACTAGCGTCTATTTTAAAGCAGACCTATCATCGAATCGAGGTGGTTGTTGTTTTTGATAATCCAGATGACAACACACTTTACGATATTGCTCAAAACTATAGCTCTCATGACAGCAGGATTTGCCTCGTGAGAAATGAACGCAATCTTGGTCTTGCTGCATCTTTGGAAAGGGCGTTCAAGGTCTCACGCGGTCAGTATATCTGCCGAATGGACTCAGATGACATTTCTGAGGCGCAGCGCATTGAACGGCAGTTGTCGTATCTTGAAGAACATGAGCTTGACCTAGTGGGTTCTTATTTGAACGCCATTGACGAAGACGGTAGTCAATTATATCTCGTTGATTCAATTCCAAGTTCGAGTGAAGGCGTTAGGCGTTCTCTTATGATTAGAAATTGCGTACCTCATCCGAGTTGGTTTGGAAGAAGGTCTGTATTTGAAATGGGGTATCGGTCTGTTCCGCTAGCAGAAGATTATGACTTACTGTTGCGTGCCGAGCTGGAAGGGTTCACTATTGGAAATGTTCCAGAGCCGCTCATTCGATACAGAATGACTGTTAATAGCATTTCGCGTAGCAATTTGTATAAACAGTTCGTTGTTTCTCAGTGTTTACGTTCAGCTTTCAAAGAGGGTCGATCACTGGATGTCGATAAGATTGATACAATCGTCGCCGAGCGGTTCGATCGGCGCCGAGCTGAGAACTATCTAAAGGCAAATGCATTATTTAATAATGGGTTGAGAAATATTCATTCTGGTAATCGAGCAAAAGGTATTTTCCAATTGCTTCAAATCCCATTTTGCTCTAAGTCGTATTTAATGAATGTCATTAATATGGCGCGTGTGGTTGCAATTAAAACTTTTGAGAAAACCTCGTAGTTGTGCACCTACGCTTAGAGAGACATGGCGTAACCATGCCGTTCGACACTCGTAAGATTGCTAGCTTTGAAATCTAGGGCGAGGTTTGTTGCGGGGTTCTCGATGCCGTGTGCACCATTCGTGGTTGATTTCCGATCTCAGCCGAACACGCTGCGCAGATAGTTCGTATCCGCGGCTAGCCGAACGCCCCCGCGGCCCCCATGGACCCCGGGGGCTCCGTTTCCCCAGTTGAAGGAACGGTGGATATGTGTTCGATAGGTCCGGGGGCCATTCTCCGCCCTCAGTCTGGCACCTCTTTCCAGACTCAGCTGGACGGTCGGTCCGCCTATTCCGTTTTGCCTTTGGGCTAGGCCAGCGGGGCGACGCGCCTCTCTGCGCGTGCCCTCTCGATGAGGCTCGGCGTCAGGTCGAGTCTTCCGATGGGCACGTCCTCCAGGCTGTAGGCGTCTAGCAGCGCCTCCGCATCGCCGCCGAGCATCGCCTTGGAGGCGCGCGGGCGTCCAGCTCCAGCATCTTCTGGCCCGTGTCCCTTTCGTGTCTGGTGAGCCTGCCGTAGACACTCGGGGTTGCCTTCTCGGAACCCTTTTTCTTTTTTCCGGACATGCTGTCCTTCGAGTCCCCGGGGCCAACCGGTTCGGCTCTCAGGGTAACGGGTTCCCACATTCATCCGTCCATGTACGGATGAATGTGGGAAGTGTTCTGATTAAGTTGATAATCAAGGGTGCACCATTCGTTGTGTCTATTTAACCATTTGTATATCTCTCGCTATAATAATGAGAAAAACTAGAGATCGGTTTATGTGTATATGACACCCAAAACTCTTATCGCTATTCCTGCTTATAATGAGGAGGAATGCATAGAAAAGACGATATGCGAGCTCAGGCAATTTGCACCTGAGTTTGATTTTGTTGTTATCAATGATGGGTCTCGAGATCGAACGCTAGCTATCTGCAAGGATCTTGGTTGTGACATCATTGATATGCCCATTAACTGTGGTTTGACCGTTGGGTTTCAGACGGCTGCGCGTTATGCGGTTGATCATGGATATGACTATATGGTTCAGTTTGATGCTGACGGCCAGCATTGTCCGGAATATATAAAGGTCCTTGTTGATAGGGCTCAATCTGATGGATCAGATATTGTCATTGGCTCTAGGTTTGTAAGCGTGCGCAAAGACAAGACGCTTCGCATGATCGGCTCGCGTATGATTACGGTGCTAATAAAGATTCTGACAGGCAAGAGGATCAGTGACCCAACGTCTGGATTTAGGCTATTTGGGCGGGATATTCTTAAGAAATACTATTACGACAATACCTTAAATCCGGAACCAGAATCTCTCGCTCTCTTTTTGAAGCAAGGGTATTCCATTTCAGAGGTACAGGTTAAGATGCGCGAGCGTCAAGGTGGCGAGAGCTATCTTAACCCTGTTAGGTCTATGCAGTATATGGTTCGTGTTTTCGTTACGCTCCTTGTCGTTCAGTGGTTTAGGTGATCCATTTGCCGGTCTCTCTTCGTATTTTGCTTCTTGTTTGCGCTGTTTTGGTATTCGTGTTCGTATTGCGCAAATTAAAAAAATCCCAAATGCAAGTTTTGGATTCTCTGTTTTGGCTGCTATTCAGCGTCAGTTTTGTAATTTTGGGCGTTTTTCCACAAGTTGCAATGTGGCTTTCAAGTCTATTTGGTTTCATGTCGGCTTCTAACTTCGTGTTCCTTTACGTTATTGCCGTTCTTGTGGTCCGTGATTTCTGTAATTCTCTTCGCCTCTCTCGACAGGAAGAGCGTTTAAACTCGCTTGTTCAGGCTGTTGCGTTAAGTAGGGAGAAGGAAAAGTAGGCTATGCGTTTCGCTTTAGCGTATAAATCATCTCGATGTGAATGTCCCTACTTATATTACTTTCAACAGTTGTGAACAGTGCTTGGTGCCCATACTTGTCATCCAGACGACTGGGAACGATTCTTCTAGGGCCCTTGCAGCTTGATTCGGATAAAGGTGAATTAGCTCCGTGTTGTCTCGATGCGTAAACCAAAAGCAAATAATGAAAGCCGTCTTCGTTGCTCTTCTCTTTATTGTCGAGCTTCTGTGCATGAAGCACTTTTATGCGAACCACTCTGTCTCACAGCTGTTTGTTTTAGCGCTCTATTGCGTCGTTGTAGATGTTGCCATTTGGCAATCATATTGTGTCTTCCTTTCCTCAGATGATGAAAAAAAGCGTGACAACTGTTCTGGTCGCTGCGCTCAATTATTAGTCCTGTTGCTTGCGGCATTTGCTGTGGCGGTCATCTGGGAGGGCTGTACCGTTCTTGGCTCGCCGGCTTCTCATTTCTCGAATATTGCTGACTGGAATAAAAAGCGGCTCATATTCTTTTTTCTGATTTCCTATTGCGCAATACTCTATTTATTCCAAAGCGGCTTTTCTCTGAAAGCGTTGTTCCATTCTGCTTCGGCGAGGGTCAAGGCTACCGACTACGTTTCCCTGCTGATTATCGCATTCTTTATTGTTTTTGGCTGCTCTACGATTGCATTCGTGAATGGGTTCATTAATGCTGTTGTTTATTTCCTGCTGGTAGTCATAACTTCGGTTTTCACGGCTTGCTCGGGCATTCGAAAGAGAAACTCTGCCCTTCCTGTTGCTTTCTTTATCGCTGCATTCTCAATTGGTGTTTTCCTTGTGGTGAGCACTCCGATAACGACGGGTATTTCATGGGATGATCAAATTCACTATTCCAATGCCCTTTCGACATCTTATTTATTTGAAACTCAAAAAACTGATACGGATATTAAATTTACTGACGAAGCGGTCCGTCGTGCACAGGGCTATGAAGAGCCCTCTCTTTCCCATTTTGATCGAGCGGAAATTCTTGAGCATGCTAGGCAGTTGAATGGCTCCTATAGATCTGATATCGCTTCTGGTCATGTGCAAGTTAACAAGCATGAAGAATTCGTTTATACGCTTAGCAGCATTGGGTATATTCCATCGGCAATTGGCCTTTGGCTCGCTCGCCTTCTGCATTTCGATTTTTCTTCTATGATTCAATTCGCTCGGATTTGCAATTTATTTAGTTACTGTCTTGCAATTGCCATTGCAATCAAGGTTACGCCCTCAAAAAAGGGACTATTTGCTTTTGTGGGAATGCTGCCAACTTCGATCTTTCTTGCGTCATGTTTCTCTTATGATGCATGGCTCATTTCGTTTATCATTCTCGGTTTTGCTTATTTTTTGAGGTATGCATGGGGTGATTTAAATGAATTTACAGTTCGCAATATAGCACTCGCATTTTTATTTACCTTTTTAGGACTCGCAGTCAAAGCTGTGTATTTTCCGATAATCGGTCTTTTCTTTATGGTTCCGCGTAATCGTTTTGCGGGCTCGAAGCAACGAGTTCATTACTATGCCGCCGTGTTTGTTTTGGGCTTGATTGCTTTTGCCTCATTTGCGCTTCCGTTCTTGTTTTCAACGGCCAGCGGATCTAACGTTGGCGATATGCGAGGCGGCTCCGATGTTAACTCTGGTCAGCAAATCGCTTTCATTCTCGCCGATCCATTGCGCTACGCGGAAATACTCGCCAATTATTTTTCAACTTATTATTTAAATCCGATAACCTCTTCTGGATATGCATTGAACTTTGCATACCTTGGATCGCTTGCTGCTCAGATTTCTGTAAATGCAATCCGTGGGTTGGTTCAGGTGCTTCCAGCTGTTTGCCTATTGTTGTTTGGGCTTTTTTCGGCCGATTCGATTAGCGTGAATCATATTGGTCTCGCACAATTTCTTTGGGCCTCATTTGTGTTTTTGTTTACGGTGATTTTGGTGGCAACTGCACTTTATGTGTCTTTTACTCCCGTTGGATTGGGGACAGTTAATGGTTGCCAGAGTCGCTACCTTTTGCCACTTCTGGTTCCGTGCCTATCGTTTATTCTTAACCAGAGCCGCTTGGTCTTTGGGGACAGTAAACGATTCATATTGATATGCCTCGTATTCCCGTTTGCTTTGGCTACGATTTGCGAGTTTGTTTTAGTTGTTGGAAAGTGTTGCTGATATGGGCATAGTTTTTAATACCGAATTTAACAATAAACTAAATTGCCGTGGCGACGGCAAGCTATATCTACTGTATAAAGCCTCATCCGTTTTCCCGGATGCTGTGGAGTCGCAATCACCCAATGGGCAAATTCTGCCCGCAAGAATCATCCCTTTTTCAGAGACTGAATTTATTGTTGTCCTTGCCGATTTTGGTGTCGACCAATCTCTTTCTTTCTTTAGCGGAGATAAAATAATTTATCAGCGTCGCATCAATCCTGGCAAGTTTTCGATTGAGTCGAAAGTTAACGGCTTGCTGCACGCGGAGCATTGTGGACGATTTCGCAATATTGACCGTTCTGGCGTGCATGCGCTCGCTTCTATCCAAATTGAGAGCTTTATTCCCTGCGTTGATGGCGTAATCGTTAGAGGTGTTCTTTCGGGTACTGATTGCCTTGAGGGTGATCGTATTATCGCTTTTAATGAAGAAGCCTGCGTTGTTGGGGAATCTTTGTTATTTAATAACTTAATAGCCGATGCGAATCCTTGTTTAACAAATTTCTCGCTTCATATTCCTGAGGTCGGGGATCGCCTGTGCATTTGCATGCACAGGGCTTCTGGTCATCTGGATACGTTTATCAATCTAAAGAAAGATATGCTCAAGGAGCTTTTGGATGAGGTCGATCGGAACCATGTGTCCGCATTCGATCAACCCCGTTATTTGTCCTGGTTTTCTGGGCGCAGATTGACTGGATCCGATTCGCGGGTACAAGCGCAAATAAAGTTTGCATACCAGCCCTTGTTTTCAATCATCGTTCCTCTATATAAGACTCCCTTGAATTTCTTCAGGGATATGGCTGATTCTGTCATTGCTCAGACGTATTCGAATTGGGAACTCATCCTGGTTAACTCTACGCCAGATTACGAGGGCCTTAGCGACTTGGTCTCCGAGTATGTGACTGCAGACTCTAGAATTAAAGTGACTAATCTTGAGGGCAATCTAGGTATCACTGAGAACACCAATGTCGGAATCAAGATGGCCAAGGGAGACTACCTCTGCTTTTTCGATCATGATGATGTTCTCGAACCGAATATCTTGTTTGAGTACGCCTGTGCTTTAAATCAAAATGCTGAAATCAATCTTCTTTATTGTGATGAAGATAAGCTATTGCCTGACGGGTCCTTGGCTCATCCTACTTTTAAGCCGGATTTTAGTCTTGATATGGCTCGTGACAACAATTATATTTGCCACCTTCTTACTGTTAAAAGGGCATGTTTAGACAGAATTGACCTTTCTAACGGCGAGTTGGATGGCGCCCAAGACCATGCCATGGTGCTGAAGATTGCCGAACTTGGTGGGACGATCCATCACGTTCCTAAAATCTTGTATCACTGGAGAATAAGCGAGAATTCGACTGCGGGTAATTCCGATAGTAAGCCCTATGCAACCCTTGCTGGAATAAAAGCGGTTCAGGAGCACCTTGATAGATGCGGTATCAAGGCGACTGTGGTCAACTCTCATAATCGTGCTTTTAGATATAGCCCTATTTATGATGTTTCTTCATCTGAGTCCTGTTCATTAATCGTTACCACCCGCGGCAATTCTTCGGTTCTTTCGACTCTTGTATCTTCAATCAATGACACCGATTTTGATGATCTTGAAGTTGTTTTCGTGTGCTCGCAGGATGCGGAAGCCGCTGTTCAACAATCGGTCTCTGGACTTCGTTGTCGCCATATCGTTCACGCGCTTGATGACCCGTTTAATATATCTGCATGGAGAAATGCCGGTGCTCTTGCCGCGCATGGCGAGCAACTCGTCTTTGTTCATGATGATATTCAGGCGCTAGACTCCTTGTGGCTAAAGACTCTCGTTGGTTTTTCCCAACGAGAGGATGTTGGCGTTGTTGGAACAATGACGTGCGATCTTGACGGCATTGTGCAGCAGGCAGGCCTGTCTTATGTTGGAGAATCAATCGTCAACCTATCGCAAGGCATTCATCGCTCTTCTCCTGGCTATATCTATTTGCCATTGACCGTGAGGGATGTATCGGCGGTGAGTGGTGTCTGTTTAGCTATTTCACGCGAACATTTTAATCGTCTGGGTGGTTTTGATGAGTCGTATCTTCTTGACTATTCGGATGTTGATATTTGCTTCAAGTCTTCTCAAGCTGGGTTAAAAGTGATTTATACACCAGAGGCATGTCTCTACCATATGGCATGTGTTGACAAATCCCTTGATAGTAAATCTCGCTCTCATAAGCATTTTGAGGATAAGGCACGATTGTTGCATAACTGGTCCGAGCGTTTCTCTGAGGGAGATCCATGGTTCTCCGTTAACTTTTCTCGAGATCCCAAGCGCGCAGCGTTATATAAGTTCGATCCTTTTGACTACGAAGCGATTTGAGTGCTTTAAATGAAACAAATTGCCTGGATAATATCTCCGCCGGTAAAGGGTTCTGGCGGCTTTCGAACCATCTGCAGCAAGGCTTCCTTTCTAGATTCTCGCGGATATGAGAACTACTTTTACATTATGCCGGGCTGTGAAGCATACAAAAGTGCTCATAGAGTTCAGACCGAAATAAAGGATTGGTTTGGTTATTCGCCTAAAGAGGTTCTTGTGGCTCCGAGTGTGCCCGAGGATTTTTTTGCAGTAATCGCCACCGCTTGGAATACGGCGCACTTTGCATCTATGCAGATGTGCGCCCATAAGTTCTACTTCATTCAGGATTTTGAACCTTGGTTCTATCCGATGGGGGAGATGTATCTAAATGCCGAAGCAAGTTATCGTTATGAACTAAACCCCATAACGATAGGCAGATGGCTTTCTAAAAAAGTTGAACCCTATTATTCGCATGAAGTCCCATATTGTGATTTTGGCGTTAGCGATATATATACTGCGCAGGAACAAAATCTAAGCAGAGAGTATGCCGTCTGTGCTATTTATCAATCCAATAAGGATTGGCGTTTGTCTGGCATGTTGCTTGATGCAATTAAATTGCTTCTCAAGCTCGACGATGCAGTTGTCGTATATTTATACGGCGAAGACGCAATGCCTCCCATTCGTGATCCACGTGTACGCAGCCTCGGCATCTTGACTGCTGATGAATGCGCCTCGCTTTATGCCAAGTGTGTTGCCGGCGTATCGTTGAGCGTGACTAATCCCTCTCGCCTGCCTTTCGAAATGCTTGCATCGAAGCTCTCGGTAATTGAAATATACCGTGAGAATAACCTACTCGACTTTCCGGAGGGCACCATCCACCTCGCTGAGCCCTCTGCTTGTGGCATTGCTTCTTCTATTCTTGAGGCTCTTTCAGGCTCAAAATGCGATTCGCCTAATCGATTTAGCTGTACGTCGATTGAGCGTGAAAATGAAATGTTCTTCGAGGCCTTTACGCGTTATCTGAATGAAGAGCCATCTTTGGCTAGCGGGAAGTCCGCCTTCGGGAATGTACTAAAAACTGAAGAACAAAGTAAGGTCTTCTTGCTCAGCGATCGTCTTGCTGATGCTCGATTGCGATCGTCTGCCATGTCTCAAACGCTCATTCAAGCTTCTTCTGTTGATTTGACTGTGCGTTTTGAGTCGGCTTTGATGCCTGTGAATGTTCGCGCGGCTGCTTGGCGTGCCGATGATCAGTCTGATATTCGCTGGATTAGTCTTGAATCTAGGGACGGCCATTTTGCGGGGCATGTTCCACTGTTTTTAAATGATGATGAAGAGGCGTATCTTCGCATTCATATATACTCTTTTGCGGAAGACGGCAAAAATCCGCTTTGTGTCGCCGAGCTAAGCCAACTTGTCTGTCTTTCGCCTTCTTGCAACGCTCGTCCTGTTGTTCGTTCGGTTGAAAGTGGCACATGCAGCGTGTCTGCCGTTTTTAACCTATCTGATGAATATTGTGAACCGTGTCAGCCTTCTGCATCGACGGGTGTCGATGGCGGTCACGTTGCTCTACTCAAACGTTTATTTCGGAGAAACTAATGGCGCGCTTTAACCAATGGACTCAGCTACTTAAAGCCTCTGCGACATCGCGCAGGCACGATGAAAAATCCGATGGTGTTAAGCAAGAACGCTATCTCCTTTTGGATACGGCTATGGGAAGCGAGAACTCTGGTGACCATGTGATCATGGATGCCTGTGGCTGTATCGCGGATCAAATCTTTGGCGGTGCGTTGCCCCATGTGGCAACGCACTATTATTCCAAAGAGCTTGAAATGTATCCTGAACACGTAAAGCTCTTGTGCGGCACAAATATTCTGTATACGCATATGGCTGATCAGCAGCAATGGGCGCTTGCCAAGCGGTTGGGCAATAATAGAAATGTTGTTTTGTTCGGCGTGGGCATGTCTGACATTGGGGTGGACGATGCTATCGACGCCTATACAAAGAAGTTCTATAAAACCTTGCTATCCGATGAATATCTTCATAGTGTTCGAGATGAAATGACTAAGAAGAGGCTTAACTCTATTGGCATAGAGAATGTTCTTAATACCGCATGTCCGACCATGTGGTCGTTAACCCTATCTAAGCAACTCGAGATTTCCTCCAAGCGTTCTAAAAACGTTGTTACGTCAATTACCGATTATTGTTTCGATGCGGAACGTGACCGTAAGATGCTGGAATTGCTGTCGTCGGAATACGAAAAGGTAACGATCTGGGTTCAAGGAAGCCATGATGTTGATTGGTGTCTTGATCAAATAGTCGATCTGACGCAATTTAATGTTATTGGCCCCAATATCGAAGACCTTAATCGTGTAATTGAAACCGAGGAGTTTGATTATGTGGGGACGCGTCTCCATGCGGGCATTCGCTGTTTAAATGGAGGTCATCGCTCCCTAATCATTGCAATTGATAATCGAGCCCGTCAGATCGGTGAAGATACGGGACTTCCCGTTCTTGAGCGCGAGGCTGTGTATCTCCTTAAGATGGCTGATTGGATTAACCATCCCGTAAAAACGGAGATCGACCTTCCCTGGGCAAGCATTGATAAATGGAAGAAACAGTTTAATTAGCTGTATTTCTTGGCTTTTGCTTTTCCTATTTCTTATCGTGCGGCGCCCCTGGCGTTTCTCCGATTATCCAACCCATATTTGTGGCTCGAATTAGATTTGTCAACATATAGGCGACTGATCCAAATCCAATCAGGTTAATTGCTGCCATCGCCATTGGGGCTATGTTGGCCCAGTAGGTAAAAGAAATGTAAACCAGTGGAGAATGAAAAAGATAAATTCCCATACTGTTTTTGCTAACCTTTTCGGTTAGCAGGTTTGCCTTTTGGGGGATGACGCAATAAATTGATGCAACCGCCATGCAAGTAAGGGCGGTGGAAGCAATGGGGGGCACCACTTGTTTTAGTAAGTTTACAAGGAATACTAGTATTAGGACTATTGATAGGCTTTTACGCTTTTTATAACTCTCGAACCATTTGTTTGCTTCCAAGTAGTGGATTGTTAGGCCAAGCGTAAACCATATCGCATTCGCTTCTGCCAAATTGATATACCTGTTCGATGACGGTATTCCAAAATGGTAAAGATAAATTGAAGCGCCGAAAACTATCGGAACCTTAAAACATGCTAGAGGGCTCTTATCGAGTATTTGAAAGATGCACGACGTGGCTGCTGTAATGAAAAATAGGGTCGGGAGAAACCAAAGGTGACCGTTGTCTTCTCCCAACAGAATTGATTTAAAAATGATGTGCGGTATAGATAGGCCATTGTAGTAGGGATACTTAACGAGCATCCTGATGGGGAAGAGCCAACATATTCCAATCATGATATAGGGGATAATTAAGCGTTGAGCTTTTTTAATGACCTGATTTATAAAATCGCTTGATCGATTCCAGCTCCATAAAAAACAAAAGCCAGATAACGAAAAGAACAAGGGCATCTGGATTCCGTTAATTAAGAATTTGAGATTATCCAACAGAATTGATTTTTGTTCAGTTGGATAATATCCCCACGCACTTGAATACAGAATAATGCTGTGGCCTAGGACTACAAGGAATATTGCAAGGGCCCTCACGTTCGTTATGTCGTCTCTACGGGTTGTGTCCTTGCGGTTGTTCATCAATTGCTTCTTTCGTTAATATTGAGAAGGTTTAACTTAAAGAATATCAAACTCTTACTAACCGCTTGATTTATAACTATTTTCGATTACAGAGGACGGATTATATGAAAGGCATCATCCTCGCCGGCGGGTCCGGCACCCGCCTGTACCCGCTCACGCTCGTGACCTCCAAGCAGCTGCTGCCGGTCTACGACAAGCCCATGATCTACTACCCGCT
>NZ_JADNJQ010000034.1 GCF_015555045.1 Collinsella aerofaciens
TCACCATTGTCGGCCTAATCCGCGGTCTTTCATGCAGCAGGGGCTCTCAATGTTTTTATGTCCTGCTCATATCGTCTGTGCCGGCACTTGGGGACACTCCTTGTAGTCTTTGGGGAGTGGTTACTTGCTCGCGAACAGCCAGACTAGGATGATTACCAGAATCACGGCGACGATGCAGACGATGGCGCCAGTGAATTTGATGCGTGAGTCGCGGGTACGCTCGCGCACCGCGTCCTCGGTGGCCTCGAGCTGGGCGACTTCTTGCTCGGTCTCGGCGTGTTCGGCTTTGTCTCGGGCCAAGGATCCTGCAAGCGACTCAGTGATCTCTGGATGGTCATGCACCTCGGTCGCCTGCTCGATGATCGACTGTGCATGTGCGGCATCTGCTTGGGCGTTGGCGATGCTTTGCTCTTGGTCGCGGCGTGCCTTGTCCTCGGCGGCTATCTTCTCGCGCAGTTCGCGCTGGCGCGTCGTGGCGGCAGTTTTCGCCGTCTGCAGCTCGTCGCGCGCGGCATCGGCCTCAGTCGTCACGGCTTGGTGTGCGCGTTTGGCTTCGGCAATGGGGGCTTGAGCCTGCTCGACGGCCTGCTCGGCTGCGGCAAGCGAGTGCTCAAGGTCGGCGGTGATGCGCGGGACATCTTCTTCGGCTTTTCGCAGGGCATCTGCCGTGTCGGAGATCTGCATCGAGAGCTCGCTGGTGCGCACCGTATAGTTGGCGGGATTTGCCGAGGGATTGCGTTGCAGCTCGGCATACTCATGACGCAGCGTCTCGAGCTGGGCGCGCGTGGCGTCGACGGTTTGTTGTGCGGCCGCAATGCCGGCGTCTCGCTCGGCCTTCACCTTGTCGCGGATGCGCTTGGAATCCTCAAGACGTCGAACGAGGCGGTTGCCGGTCTCGCGAGAGCTTGCCTCGCGGGCCTCCACGGCGTCGAGCGCGGCCTTCAGGCGGAGCTCAGTCGCGTCATCCTCTGTCTTCATTTGTTCGAGCTGACCCTTGAGCTCTGTCGCTTTGGAGGCGTGGGCATCACGATCAATCTCGGCGGCCGCTGCAGTCTTTTGGGCCGTGGCAATCGCCTGGCGCTGGTCGGCGACGATCTGGTCGTAGCGGCCTGCGATATCCTGGCGCGTCTCGAGTTCCTCGGCCTGGTCGGCAATGCGCTGCTCAAGTTCGGCCAGGTGGGCACGGGCATCGGCAAGTGCCTTTTTCGCGGCGTTCATCTCGCGCATGGCCGAGGCGCCCTGGGCGATAAAGGTGCCCACGGCGTTCGCGGTGTTCGAAACGGCGGTCCCCAGATCGCGGCTCGCGGCGGGGGAGTGCGGGGTGGTCGGGCGAGCGGTGTCGGCAGCGTCCGCATCGGTAGCCTGCGGCGCGGCGATATTGCCGGTGCCGCCCTCGACCACAGAAAAGCCTGCTGCGTGCGGGTCGACCGCATCGGCGCCAATCGTGGGATGCTCGAGCTGCAGAAACGAGGGCATGGCGCTGTCCTGGTCGGCAACCGGAGTCTCGCCGGGTACGAAGGTCGAGGCTGCCTCGGCGGCCTCCTCTTCCTCGGCGTCAACGTCAGCGTCGGCCACGGCGTCTTTCATCGCTTTGACGGCATCCATCATGGAGTCCATGACGGCGTCGAGCTCTTCTTCCGAAGAAATCTCGATAGGGCCCGCAGCTTGCGGAGCAGCATCCTGTACGGGGCGGTCGTCCTGAGCGGGCGCATCGTCGTTTTGCTTGCCCGCATCTTCGGCGCTGGGGGTTTCCGCCGTAGCGCTTTCGTCTAAGATGGGGTCGTCGAGGTCAATATCATCGCAGGTCACAGCGTCGGCATCTGCAGTGACGTCTGCGGAATCATCAATATGCTGTTGAGTCTGGGGGTCCAGCTCGTCTGTCATAGGCATGTGCTCCTCATCGTAGTTTGTCACCCTATGATAAAGTCTCGCGCCGACATCCCGCGCGCTGCAGCAAAGTTTCAAAACGTGTTCGATGGCTCGCGTCGATAGCAAAAACTCGGCCACTTTATCCAGTTTGTACTTGACATTCCCTTCGCCGAAAGACGTTGCGCCGTTCGCCTGCCATGGGCTTTATTTTTCGCTTGAATCCGCTAAAGTTGCATTTCAGCTTTTGGCGCGTGAAGTTGGATGCGCGCAGTCGACGGGCAGGCCCGTCGCGATTTGAAAGGACTTTGTATGGGACTTTTCACTGGTAAGACCGTGATCGTTACCGGCGGCGGCAAGGCCACGCTTAAGGACGGCTCCGCTGGTTCCATCGGCTACGGCATCGATATCGCTTTTGCCAAGGAGGGCGCAAACCTCGTCATCACCGGCCGCAACGTCGCCAAGCTCGAGGCCGCCAAGGAATCCCTCGAGGCCGAGTACGGTGTCAAGGTTCTGCCTGTTCAGGCCGATGTTTCTGCTGGTCAGGACAACGAGGCTGTCGTCCAGAACGTCATCGACAAGGCCATTGAGGAGTTCGGTCGCATCGACGCCGTCGTCAACAACGCTCAGGCCAGCGCCTCGGGCGTGACCATTGCCGATCACACCATGGATCAGTTTAACCTGGCCATTTACTCTGGCCTGTATGCCACCTACCTGTACATGCAGAAGGCCTATCCGCACCTGAAGGAGACCAAGGGCTCCGTGGTCAACTTTGCTTCGGGCGCCGGCCTGTTTGGCAACTACGGCCAGTGCAGCTATGCCGCCGCCAAGGAAGGCATCCGTGGTCTGACTCGCGTTGCCGCCAACGAGTGGGGCAAGGACGGCATCAACGTCAATATCGTTTGCCCGCTTGCTTGGACCGCCGCGCTCGAGAACTTCCAGGATGCCTATCCCGAGGCGTTCAAGGCCAACGTCCACATGCCGCCGGCAGGCCACTACGGCGACGTCGAGAAGGAAATCGGCCGCGTTGTCGTTCAGCTTTGCGGTCCCGACTTTAAGTATATGAACGGCGAGACCGTCACCCTCGAGGGTGGCATGGGCCAGCGTCCTTAGGGGTTACGTCTCAGGTTCCGCCGTTCTAACGAACGGCGGACCAGCCGACGCTGCGCGGTCACCAGAGCGACAACTTGTCATTCAAAGAGGACGGCATGACCAGAAGGTCTATGCCGTCCTCTTTTCATGCCAATTTGTTCGCTCTGGCGACCGCTCGCTGACGTTGTCAGAGCATCGGCGTTGCCTTGGCCGTTGGAAATAATCCCAGATGTAGTCGTTGGGGACGTTCTTAAATGACTAGTCAAAAGGGACACTCTTGCCGGCACTTGGGGACAGTCCCTAAGTGTCGGCAGATTGGGACATTCCTTTGCAAGATGGCGCTGAAGACTGTCCCCAACGACCGGCTCGGGAACCTGATCCTAATGCACTAGTTTCTGTCGAGTCGGTGCTCTTTGCGGGTTGCCCGTATAATGGTTTGCGTATGAACCGCAACCAAGGAGTTCCAGTTTATGGACCAGAACCTTTTTAAATTCGACCTGATCGCCGAGGACCCGACGACGCACGCGCGTGCCGGCGTACTGCACACCCCGCACGGCGACATCGAGACGCCGATTTTTATGCCCGTGGGCACCAAGGCAAACGTCAAGGGCATTCCTACCGAGACTGTCAAGAAGCTCGGCGCCCAGATCGTGCTCGCCAATACCTATCATCTGTCCATGCGTCCCGGCGAGGACAGCATCGCCGAGCTGGGCGGCCTGCACAAGTTCATGAACTGGCACGGCCCCATCCTCACCGACTCGGGCGGTTTCCAGGTCTTCAGCCACAACGATGCCGTCAAGCTCACCGACGAGGGCGTGCGCTTTATCGTCAACGATTACGACGGCCGCCACGTGTTTTGGACGCCCGAGGACAACATGGAAATCGCCATGAAGCTCGGCTCCGACATCTGCATGCAGCTGGACCAGTGCCCGGGCTATCCCGCCACGCGCGCTTACGTTGAGCGTGCCGTCGAGCTGTCGAGCATGTGGGCCGAGCGCTGCTATAAGGCGCATACCCGCGACGACCAGGCACTCTTTGGTATCGTTCAGGGCGGCATGCACCTGGATCTGCGCCTGCGCTCGCTGCGCCATCTGGAGGAGTGCGGCGACTTCCCGGGCTATGGTATCGGTGGCTATTCGGTGGGCGAGGATCACGAGACCATGTTCGAGACCCTGGCGCCGCTCGTGAGCGAGTACATGCCCAAGCATAAGCCGCGCTACCTGATGGGTGTCGGCAACCCCACCACGCTCGTACGCGGCGTGGGCGTGGGCATCGACATGTTCGACTGTGTGCTGCCGACGCGCACCGGCCGTATGGGCACGGCATTCTCCAGCGAGGGTCGCCTCAACTTCCGCAACGCTCGCTTTGCGCACGACGACGGCCCCATCGACCCCACCTGCACCTGCCCGGTGTGCACGGGCGGCTACAGCCGCGCGCTCATCCGTCACATGGTCACGCAGAAGGAGATGCTCGGCGGCATTCTGCTGTCGATGCACAACATCTACTACCTGCTCAACCTGATGCAGCGCGCCCGCCAGGCCATTATCGAGGGTCGTTACGGCGCGTTCGTGAGTGACTGGATGAACAGCCCAGCGGCGGTGGATTACTAAGAGCGGCGCGGGCGCTTGCAAAGCGCGGGCAACGGCAAGGGACGGGCGCCGGCTGGTCGTCACATTCGCTGACACCGGCTGCGCGACCGCTGACCGATAGCTTGCAAGTGCTTGATGCATCGTGGGTACCATACCGAATAGTTGATGTTCGGGCGGGTGTTTGACGCATGGCGTCGACCCCGCCCGTTTTTCTTTTTCTCGATAGGAGTACCCATGATTAAGAATGAGAACGTCGAGGGCGAGCCTGCCTACGACGAGACGTACCGCCGCGGCCCCGTGGTCATGCGCGGCCCCATGATTCCTAAGGACAACACCTACGCCAACCTGCTGGCGCCCGAGGAGTCGACTGACTGGCTGCACGCCGACCCCTGGCGCGTGCTGCGAATTCAGGCAGAGTTTGTCGATGGTTTTGGCGCGCTTGCCGAGCTTGGACCTGCGGTGACCATCTTCGGTAGCGCCCGCACGCCCAAGACCGATCCGCTCTACAAGGCGGCGCGTACCGTCGGGCGCAAGATCGCGCAACGTGGCGTGGCGGTCATCACCGGTGGCGGCCCCGGCATCATGGAAGCGGCCAACAGGGGAGCGGCGAGTGTCAACGGCAAGTCAGTTGGCCTAGGCATTGAATTGCCGCACGAGCAGGGGCTCAATAAATACGTGAACCTCGGCATGGACTTCCGCTACTTCTTTGTGCGCAAAACCATGTTCGTTAAGTACAGCTCGGGCGCCATCGTATTTCCCGGCGGCTTTGGCACGCTCGACGAGATGTTCGAGGTTCTCACGCTGGTGCAGACGCACAAGGTCAAGCGCATGCCGCTCGTGCTGGTGGGCACCGAGTACTGGCAGGGCCTATTCGACTGGCTCAACGGCCCGGTGATGAGCACCGGTATGATTAGCCCGCTCGATCCGGATCTGGTACACATTACCGACGACCTCAACGAGGCCGTTGACATTGCGCTCAGCGGGTTGATATAGGGCGAGCGTGCCTGTCGTTGTAGTATTGTGAATGGCAGACTGATGCTATTTAACATCAGTCTGCCATCTAAATTGGGTATACTGATGCAAAAGACGAGGCGAGGAGGTCGCGTATGTCCACTGCAACGGTTAAGCCTACGACGGTTCGCATCGAAGAGGGGCTCAAGGAGCAGGCGACTGAGTTCTTGGATACGGTTGGTCTAAGTCTCAATTCGTATCTCAACCTTGCTGTTCGGCAGCTGGTAAATCAGCGAAAGATTCCTTTTGAGATCGTAGGAAGGGCAGAGGTGCCCAACGAGGCGACGAGACGCGCCATGGTGATCGCCGAGGCTCATGAGTTGGGGATTTTGACGGACGACAGCCCGTCATTCAATAACGCTGATGAGCTTATATCGTTCCTCGATGAGGACTAGCGATGTTTGAGATTAAAGTCGAGGCTCAGTTTAAGGCGGATTACAAACGGACGATGCGCATCCATCCGCAGCTAAAAACCGAGTTTAGGGCGGCGGTCGCAGAGCTTGCAGCTCACGGCTCGCTTCCCGCGGAATATGGCGCCCATGAGCTTTCAAACCCGGGCGGCAACTACAACGGCCACATCGATTTCCATCTATCCGATGGCTTGGTCGACGTGGTCGTTCTCTACTTGCCGCATAAGACTAATCCTGTGATCCGGCTGGTCAGAATGGGCTCTCATGAGGAGCTGTTCCAGGGTCCGCAGGGCTGATTGCCGATTTCTAAGTTGCGGTGGAATAGGGATTGATTGGCGGCTAATAAGCCAAAAACAGTCCCTATTCCACCGCAACTGATGTGGGCGTCCCTAGTGAGTTGGCTGGTAGCGGGGGCAGTAGCTGATGGCGATGGCGTCGACGCCTACATGGGTGGCGATGGTGCAGCCGATGGGGCCGGTGCCGGCGTCTACGTAGTCCTGGCCTGCGAGTGCCTCGTCGACAAGCTCCTGCTCCTCGGCGGCACCGGTCGTGAGCACGCGCACGCTGGAGCCCGGATGCTCGGCCAAAAACGCGAGGCAGTCTGCCATGGTGTTGGCGACGATGCGCTTGGCGCCGCGGCCCTTCTTGATGGCCTTGATCTCGCCCGACTGCCACTCCGGCGAAACGGCCAGGCGAATATTGAGCATCTGCGTGAGCTGGCCGGCGAGTTTGGGCGCGCGGCCGTTCTTAACGAGGTTCTCGAGCGTGCGGGGAATCAGCAGCAGGTGCGCGTCGGGCAGGGTCGCGCGGATCTGTGCCTCGGTCTCGTCCAGGCTGCGGCCGTCCTCGCGCATGGCGAGCGCGTACTCCACCAGCAGGCCCTCGGCACCCGAGCCGGTGCGCGAATCGATGCAGCGCACGTCGAGCTCGTGGGTCTCGGCGACCAGGCATGCGTTGGAATAGCAGGCGGACCATTCGCTGCACAGCGAGATAAAGATCGCGCTGTCGTGGCCGTCAGCACGCACGCGGTCAAAGAGTGCCTTGAACTCGCCGGCACTCGGCTGCGAGGTGTGCGGCAGCTGCTCGGAGCCGGCCATGCGGGCGACGTACTCCTCGGCGGTGATCTGTACCTGGTCGAGCAGGTCCTCGCCCTCGATAATCACATGCAGTGGAATGACGTAAATGCCAAGCTCTTGAGCACGGGCGGGGGAGATGTCCGACGTGGAGTCGGTTATGATGGCAAAAGACATAATTGCACCTTTCATTGGGGCGCTTGCGCGCCGCCTTCTGAGAGCAAAGTGCGACAAGTATAGTGGAGTCGTTCCACATTTCTAGGTTCAATTGTTGAATAGTCAACAGTTTGAAGTGTCGGTGTGGAAATCATCAACTGGGGAAGAGGAATGCCGATGGAGGCGTTGGAGATATACAGGCGGCCGGTTGTGCTGTTCGATTTTGACGGCACGGTGGCCGATACGGGCCGGGCGGTGATGAGCTCGACGCGCAAGACGTTGGCCGCGCGCGGGTTTTCGGAGGCGCAGATGGGTGACCTGCGCCGCATGATCGGGCCGCCCCTGTGGAAGAGCTTTCACGACTTTTATGGCTTCTCCCGCGAGGAGTCGCTTGTGGTGGCTGACGAGTACCGTGCCTTTTTTGATGAGCTGGGACCGGAAGAGTATCCCGTGTTCGATGGAATCCCCGAGCTGCTCGATGGCCTTGTCGCGCAGGGGCATCGCTTGGTCGTGGCGACGTCACGCATGGAGGCAAAGTGCATTGACATGGTGGGCGAGCTGGGGCTTTCGCAGTTTGAGGCGGTGGTTGGCATGAATCCGCCGCAGGGACGCGAGACCAAGGCCGATTCGGTTCGCGATGCCCTGGCGGCGCTCGGCGCGACGGCCGACGATGCCGTGATGATCGGCGATCGCTTTAACGATGTGGAGGGGGCACACGCGATGGGCGTGCCGTGCATCGGCATCTATTCGGGCGCGGCAGCGCCGGGGGAGCACGAGGCCGCGGGCGCCGATGCGGTGGTGCACTCGGTGGCCGAGCTTGCTAAACTTTTCGCTATCTAATAGACATAATGTGAGGGGCGGGCGTACCCGTCGCTCATTGGTAAGGAGGTCGTCCATGAATCAGGTGGAGCAGAGCGTCGCTGAGTATGTCGACGAGGTCTGGGAGGATGTCGTCGCTGATATCGAGCAGCTGGTGAGTTATCCTTCCGTGGCAGTTTCTGCCGATGCGGAGCCCGGCGCGCCGTTTGGCCGCCCGGTCCGTGACGCGCTCGATTGCGCGCTCGGCATCGCGCAGAAGCTCGGCTATCAGACGAGCGACGACGAGGGCTATGTGGGAATCGCCGATATCCCGGGCCGCGGCGACAAGCAGCTCGCGACTATCTGCCACGTGGACGTGGTTCCCGCCGGCCCTGGCTGGAACACCGATCCGTTCGCGATGGAGCGTCGCGAGGGCTGGTTGCTCGGTCGCGGCGTGATCGACGACAAGGGCCCGGCAGTGCTGTCGCTTTATGCCGGCGCGTACCTGCTCAAGCACGGCATTGTTCCGTGCTACACCTTCCGCGCGCTGCTGGGCTGCGATGAGGAAGTGGGCATGTCCGACGTTCACCATTATCTGGAGAACCACGCAGACCCCGACTTTTTGTTTACGCCCGATGCCGAGTTCCCGGTCTGCAATGCCGAGAAGGGCCAGTTTGGGGCGACGTTCGTGAGTCCCAAGATCGACGGCGGGCGCATCGTGTCGTGGAGCGGCGCCGAGGCGAGCAATGCCATTCCGTCGCAGTCCATCTGCGAGCTCGCGATTGCCGCCGATGAGCTGCCGGCGCCGGTCGAGAATGCTGACCGCCTGGAGATCACGGCTCTCGACAATGGTCATGTGCAGATTTTCGCCCACGGTATTGGCGGTCACGCCTCGATGCCCGAGGGGACGATCAATGCCGTCGGCCTGATCGTGTCGTATCTGCGCGAGGCCGAGGACGCGTTTGGTGCCCGCGGCGAGCGCCTGCTGACGCCTGCCGAGCACGAGTTTGTCAAGTTTTTGGCCTTTGTGCATGCGGACGCCTATGGTCGCGGCCTGGGTATCGACGCGACGAGCCCGGCGTTTGGCCCGCTCACCTGCAACCCCGGCGTCATCCGCGTGGTGGATGGCCATATCGAGCAGGTCATCGACGTGCGTTTCCCTGATAGCACGAGCGCCGATACCATCCGCGAGCAGCTCGAGCCGCTCGTGGGGCGCTTTGACGTGACGTGTCGCCTGGGTCATGCAAAGGTGCCGTTCTCGGTGTCTGCCGACGATCCGGCCGTGAAGGCGCTTATCGATACCTATAACGAGTTTACGGGCAAGCACGCCGAGCCTTTTGCCATGGGCGGCGGCACGTACGCGCGCAACTTTGCCCGCGCCGTGTCGTTTGGCCCCGAGGAGACCGGTCTGGAGCTGCCCGCATGGGGCGGCCAGATGCACGGCCCCAACGAGTGCGCCAACGAGGAACAGCTCAAACAAGCGCTCAAGATCTATATTGTTGCGATCCTCCGTTTGAATGAATTGGAGCTTTAAGGTCTCGCGGTTTCCCAATCTAAGTTGTGGTGGAATAGTTCCTAGAATGGGCCATTTGATGGCCAAGCAGGAACTATTTCACCGCAACTTTGTTTTTATTGGTGTAAAAGGCGGGTCATGCTTGGTGGCGGGTTTGTTATCCGTTTGTAAAGGCTGGGCAGAGCTTGCGGTAAGGGTCTATCAAATGTCCGTAAGAAACCGCAGATAAGGCGGTCGTCGCCCGATCGAGACCGTATCTTTCCAAACAGCAAAGCGGGCAGGGTGCCCGCGAGTCGCATGTATGAAAGGAAGATCATGCTCGATCAGGCTTATTCTCGTCGTCAGTTCCTCGGCCTTGCTGGTGGTCTTGCCAGCATCGTCGGTCTCGGTCTCGTTGGTTGCGGCGGCTCCAACGCCGCCAACACCGCTGCTGAGGGCAGCGCCGCTGCTGCCGAGTCCGTCTCGGGCGAGGTGACCTACGACGGCGCTTCCTCGTTCCAGGCTCTCGTCGAGACTGCTGCCGAGAAGTTCATGGATGCCAACCCGGACGTCTCCGTCTCTGGCTCGGGTAACGGTTCGGGCAAGGGCCTGACCGCTGTCGCCGCCGGCACCGTCACTATCGGTAACTCCGACGTCTTCGCCGAGACCAAGCTCGAGGCCGACCAGGTCAAGAACCTCGTCGACCACGAGGTCGCCGTCGTGGGCATGGGCCCCGTCGTCTCCAAGAACGTCAACGTCGACGACCTGTCCCTCGAGCAGCTCAAGGGTATCTTCTCCGGCCAGATCACCAACTGGAAGGAGGTCGGCGGCGACGACGCCAAGATCGTCGTTCTCAACCGCAAGGCCGGCTCCGGCACCCGCGCCACCTTCGAGGCCGCCGTCTTTGGCGACGAGGCCGTCGACTTTAAGGGCGACGCCGAGCTCGACAAGTCCGGCGATGTCCAGACTCAGATGGGCAGCACCGACAATGCCATCTCCTACCTCGACTTCTCGCACTTCGACGACTCCAAGTTCAACGCCATCAAGGTCGAGGGCGTGGAGCCCAAGAGCGCAAACGTCACCGACGACTCCTTCAAGATCTGGGCGACCGAGCACATGTACTGCTCCAAGGACGCCGACGAGGCCACCAAGGCCTTCCTGGAGTTCATGCTTTCCGACGACGTCCAGGGCAAGCTCGTCGAGGAGCAGGGCTTTATCCCCGTCTCTGCTATGAAGGTCGTCAAGGACGCCAGCGGCAAGGTCTCCGCTAAATAAGTAATCGCCCCGGAAAGGTTTGCAATGGCAAAACAGCTGCCAAAGCGCGACCTTGAGAACGTGGGCCTGGGCGTCACGGGCGCGTGCGTAGCGCTCGTGACGCTTGTCGTTGCCGCGCTCATCTTTATGGTCGCCCAAAAGGGCCTCTCGGCTTTTTTCAAGGACGGCGTCTCGATCGTCGAGTTTTTTACCGGTACCAAGTGGGACCTGGCCAACACGGCCGAAAACGGCCTGCCCTACACCGGCGCCCTGCCCCTGATCGTCACCTCGTTTGCGGTCATGGTACTCTCCACGCTCATCGCGCTGCCCATCGCCATCGGCTCTGCCATCTTTGCGGTCGAGATCCAGCCTAAGTTTGGCTCCAAGGTCTTTCAGCCGCTTATTGAGCTTTTGACCGGCATTCCCTCGGTCGTCTTTGGCCTGATCGGTTTTCACGTGGTCGTCGGCCTTATGAAGAGCGTTTTCCATGTGAGCACGGGTCTGGGCATCTTGCCCGGCGCCATCGTGCTGGCCGTCATGATCCTGCCGACCATGACCACGCTTTCGGTCGATGGCCTGCGTGCCGTGCCCGACAGCTACCGTCAGGGTTCGCTCGCGCTGGGCTACACCCGCTGGCAGACCATCTGGCACGTGGTGCTCAAGAGCGCCATGCCCTCGCTCATGACCGCGGTCATCCTTGGCATGACCCGCGCCTTTGGCGAGACGCTCGCCGTGCGCATGGTTATCGGCGGTATCGAGGCCATGCCGACGTCGCTGCTGTCGCCGGCCTCCACCATCACCACCACGCTCACCACGTCCATGGCGGTCTATGCCGAGGGCTCGGCCCAGGACGACGTCCTGTGGGCGCTCGGTCTTCTGCTGATGGGCATGAGCCTCATCTTCATCCTGATCATCCATCTCATTGGCCGCAAGGGGGCGAAGGCTCGTGGCTAGCACGCGCATCCATATCGACGAGGCGAGACTCGGGCGTGTCCAAAGGCAGGACCGCATCGCCACGGGCGTGCTGACGGCGATCGTCGCCATCGTCATGCTCATCGTCGTCTCCATGGTGGCCTACATCCTGTTCGAGGGTATCTCGACGCTGTTCCAGCCGGGCTTTCTCACACAGCCCGCACGCGCCAACGGAACGCAGGGCGGCGTGCTCTACCAGCTGTTCGACTCGTTCTATCTGCTGCTGATCACCCTGATCATCTCGGTGCCCATCAGCCTGGGCGGCGCGGTCTTTTTGGTTGAGTACGCGCCCGATGGGCCTATTCGCGACATCGCCTCGACCGCCATCGAGACGCTGTCCTCGCTGCCCTCCATTGTCGTAGGCATGTTCGGCTTTCTGGTGTTCTCGGTGCAGCTGGGCTGGAAGTACTCCATCATCTCCGGCGCCGTCGCGCTCACCATGTTCAACATCCCCATCCTGGTGCGCGTGATTCAGCAGGCGCTCGAGGACGTGCCGCAGGCCCAGCGCGATGCGTGCCTGGCCATGGGCCTCACTCGCTGGGAGGCCACACTGCACATCCTGATTCCCGAGGCCATGCCCGCCATCGTGACCGGCATCGTGCTTTCGGCCGGCCGCGTGTTTGGCGAGGCCGCGGCGCTGCTCTTTACCTCGGGCATGAGCTCGCCGGTTCGCCTGAACTTCTTGAGCTTTAACCTGTCGAGCCCCACCTGCGCCTGGAACGTGTTCCGTCCCGGCGAGTCGCTGGCCGTGCACATCTACAAGATCTATGGCGAGGGCAGCCCCGAGGCCCAGCAGATCGTCTGGGGCACCGCGGCACTGCTGATGATTTGCGTGCTGCTGTTTAACGTAGTCGCCCGTATCGTGGGCAAGCAACTGGCAAGGAGGATGACGGCCGAATGAGCGAGATGAATGCGACGCCCGCAACCGAGGCGGCATCGTCCGACACCCAGGACTTTTTGTCGAGCGTGGGGGAGAGCGAGAAACGTGTTCGCGTGAGCGGCAAGGCCGTGAGCGACGAGGTCGTGGTCTCCACCAAGGACGTCAACGTGTACTATGGCGACCACCATGCGCTGCACAATACGTCGCTCGACTTCCACAAGGGTGAGATCACGGCGCTCATCGGGCCTTCGGGCTGCGGCAAGTCGACCTTCTTGCGTAGCCTCAACCTGATGAATCGCGAGATTCGCCGCTGTCGCGTGGAGGGCGAGATCAACTACCGCGGGCGCAACGTGAACACCAAGACCGAGAACACGTACGAGCTGCGTCGCTCCATCGGCATGGTGTTCCAGCAGCCCAACCCCTTCCGCAAGTCCATTCGCGACAACATCACCTTTGCGCCCAAGCGCCACGGCATCACCGACCGTGACGAGCTCGACCGCATGGTCGAGGAAAGTCTGCGCGGTGCCGCGCTGTGGGACGAGGTCAAAGACAAGCTCGACAAGAGCGCCTACGCGCTTTCGGGCGGTCAGCAGCAGCGTCTGTGCATTGCGCGCACGCTGGCGCTCAACCCCGACGTAATCCTGTTTGACGAGCCCTGCTCGGCGCTCGACCCCATCTCGACGCTGGCGATCGAGGACCTCATGTCGTCGATCGTGGCCGACCGCGCCATCGTCATCGTGACGCACAACATGGAGCAGGCGTCGCGCGTGTCCAACCGCACGGCGTTTTTCTACATGGGCGATATGGTCGAGTACGACGAGACCGACGAGATTTTCCAACGGCCCAAGGATAAGCGGCTGAATGATTACCTCACCGGCATGTTCTCCTAGTCCGGGACATGCTTGAGGCCCGCGGCGGCCACGGTTGCCGCGGGACTGATTGGAGAGGCGGGTCATCTCTTGCGGGAGATGGCCCGCCTTTTTGTGTCGTGTGCTGGTGCGCTTGCCCAAAACCACCACGAAGGCGCCCGTCCCCTTTGTGGTGGTTTTCGCTATCATGGAGAACGTTGAATTTCTACGAAGGAGCAGGGCATATGGCGATTCTTTTGGGATGCGATTCCGTCAGCCTAGAGTTTCCCACCAAGCATATTTTCGATAGCGTGACGCTCGGCGTGGGCGAGGGCGACCGCATTGGTATTGTCGGTAAAAACGGCGACGGCAAGTCGACGCTGCTGAGCGTGCTCGCCGGCACGCTGGAGCCCGATGACGGACGCGTGACGCACCGCCGCGGCATCACGATCGGTCTACTCGGCCAAAAGGACCAGCTTGTCGATACCGATACCGTGCATCATGCCGTTGTGGGTGACGCCCCCGAGTACGAGTGGGCGTCGAGCCCCCGTACGCGCCAGATCCTCGCCGGCCTCATTAGCGATGTGCCCTGGGAGGGCATGGTAGGCGAGCTCTCGGGCGGTCAGCGCCGCCGCGTGGACCTCGCGCGCCTGCTGATCGGCGACTATGACGTGCTCATGCTCGATGAGCCCACCAACCATCTGGACATGCGCACCATCAACTGGCTTGCGCGTCACTTAAAGGCCCGCTGGCAGCGCGGTCAGGGCGCGATGCTCGTGGTCACGCACGATCGCTGGTTCTTGGACGAGGTCTGCACCAGCATGTGGGAGGTTCACGACGGCCAGGTCGATCCCTTCGAGGGCGGCTATTCGGCATATATCCTGCAGCGCGTGGAACGCGACCGCATGGCCGCGGTTATCGAGGAGCGCCGTCGCAACATGGCACGTAAGGAGCTCGCGTGGCTGAGCCGCGGTGCCCAGGCGCGCTCCACCAAGCCCAAGTTTCGCGTGGATGCCGCTCGCGAGCTGATCGCCGACGTGCCGCCCGTGCGTGACGAGCTGGAGCTCAAGCGCCTGGCCGTGAGCCGCCTGGGCAAGCAGGTTATCGATGTGGTCGACGTGGACGCCGGCTATGCGGATACCGATGGCGCGCCCAAGCAGGTGCTCAACGACGTGACCTGGCTCATTGGTGCGGGCGACCGCTATGGTCTTTTGGGCGAGAACGGCGCCGGCAAGTCGACTTTGCTCGACGTGATCCAGGGCAAGATCGCGCCCACGCGCGGCCGCGTGAAGATTGGCCAGACAGTGCGCTTTGGCGTGCTGTCGCAGCAGCTCGAGGAGCTCAAGCCCTACATGGGCGACACGATCCGCGAGGTGCTCGGCAACTATAAGAAGTACTACGTCATCGACGGCAAGGAGACTTCGCCCGAGAAGCTCTGCGAGCGTCTGGGCTTTACGACGCAGCAGCTCTGGAGTCGCATCGGCGATCTTTCGGGCGGCCAGCGCCGTCGCCTGTCGCTGCTACTGACAATCCTGGACGAGCCCAACGTGCTCATCCTGGACGAGCCCGGCAACGACCTGGATACCGACATGCTGGCGATTGTCGAGGATCTGCTCGACGGCTGGCCCGGCACGCTGATCCTGGTGACGCACGACCGCTTTTTGATGGAGCGCGTGACCGACCAGCAGTGGGCGCTGCTCGACGGCCACCTGACGCATATGCCCGGTGGCGTGGACCAGTACCTGCGCCTGTGCAACGCCACCGCCGAGGGCGAGCCCGTGGGCGCGCCGAGCGCCAAGACCGGCACGTTTGACACCGGTGCCGCGGCAGCTGCGGCCGAAAAGCCCAAGTCGAGCGGTCAGCCCAACGGCCTGTCCAACGCCGAGCGCCAGAAGCTCCGCCGCGAGGTGAGTTCGCTCGAGCGCAAGATGGAGACGCAGCGCGCCCGCGTTGAGGAGGCCGAGGCAGCAATGGCCCAAGTCGATCCCACCAACTACACGGCGCTCGGCGAGCAGCAGGCAAAGATCGACGAGGCTCACGCCGCCATGGACGAGCTGGAGATGGCGTGGCTCGAGGCGAGCGAAAAGCTCGAGGGCGAGGAGTAGACGAGGATGATCAAAGCCGCGTTTTTCGATATCGACGGCACGCTGCTGAGCTTTAAGACCCACCGGATTCCGGCGTCGGCGCAGCAGGTGCTCGACAGCTTTCACGAGCAGGGGATCGCATGCGTGATCGCCACGGGTCGCCCGACCTACCAGATGCCGGACTGGCTGTTCGACCTGGGCTGGGATGCGTACATTACGCTCTCGGGTCAGCACTGTTTTGATGCCGAGGGGGTTTACCGCAGCTGTCCGATCGATCCGGACGACGTTGCGGTGATTGTGGACCAGGTGGCGCAGGGGCGCTATGACTCGCTGTGCATGCAGGGCGAGAACTCGTTTGTGAACCGCCTGTCCGAGCGCGTGGTGACGGCTGGCAGCAACGCGGGAATCGTCTACCACGAGGAGCCGTTTGAGCACGCCTTTGACGCACCGGTCTACCAGTTCTGCGCCTTTGTGGACCCGGCCGACGAACATATCGTGACCGACGCCGTGTCGCATTCGCTCACCACGCGCTGGTGCGACCTGTTCTGCGACATTATTCCCGCTAACGGCGGCAAGGACCTGGGCGTGGCGGCGACGCTCGAGCGGCTTGGTATCGACGCGAGCGAGGCGATTGCCTTTGGCGACGGCGAGAACGACCTGTCGATGTTCTCGGCCGTGGGCACAAGTGTGGCCATGGGCAACGCACAGGACACGGTGAAAGCTGCGGCGACCTATGTGACGACAGCCGTGGACGACGACGGCATCTACAACGCCGCGAAGCACTTTGGACTGTTATAGCTGCGGCTCGGCACCTGGGGACGTTCCTTTTCTGCCGGCAGCTGGGGACACTCCTTGCGGGGCGTCCCCATTTTGTTTTCGTCCCGCACGTTTTGTGAAACACGGCTAACTTTTAGACAAAGTAGTAAGACATGGGCAACTTTTGCGGTAAAGTTAGCCGTGGAAAGTATCCAAAGGCTAACTAGCAATCATCGCGAAAGGCGGCCCATGGCCCTACGTGAATCCGGAGAAGACTATCTCGAATCGATCTACGTTCTGTCGAAACGTCAGGGCATCGTGCGCTCGATCGACGTTGCGGAGTACCTCGGCGTAACCAAGGCGAGTGTTTCCAAGGCCATGGCGACGCTGGAAAGCAACGGCTATGTCGAAATGGGCAAGCGTGACGTTCATCTGACGGAGCGTGGTCTGGAGGTCGCTCGTCAAATGTGGGAGCGTCACTGCTTTTTCGTGGGGCTGCTGGAGGATGCGGGTGTTTCGGCTGAGGTCGCGTCGCAAGAGGGCTGCCACATGGAGCACTGCCTAAGCGAGGAAAGCTTCGAGAAGCTGAGGGCGATGCTGGGACGGGAAGATGCGGCGGGCCCAACAACGGAAGCCTAACTGACTTACAGTGGCGCGGAGTTCGCGCAAAGCGCGAACCAGCGACCGGGACCAGTAGCCCCGCCAACCAAGTCCAACTCAGACAAGGAACCCCGCCAGCAAGCGATGCCCAAGAACCTTCAGCTGTGTCAATGCAGGCCGGGACCGGGTTTGGTTTTGAAAACACTCCGCAGCGCGAGGCCCGCCTTTCCGTTGCTCCGCAGGAGCAGGAAAGACGGGCCTCATGCGCGAGGACGTTTTCAAAGCCAAGCCCGACCCCGGCTGGAGGGGCCACGAGTGCTACAGGTTCTTGACACCCATCGCGCGCATGGCGTTCAGGATGGCGATGATCGCCACGCCTACGTCGCCGAACACGGCAAGCCACATGTTGGCGATGCCCAGCGCTGCCAGCACAAGGATCAGCAGCTTAATGCCCAGCGCAAAGATGATGTTCTGCCAAACAATCGCCATGGTCTTGCGTGCCACGCGGATCGCGCGGGAAATGTTGGACGGCTTGTCGTCCATGAGCACGACATCGGCGGCCTCGATCGCAGCGTCAGAACCCATAGCGCCCATGGCAATGCCCACATCGGCGCGCGTAAGCACGGGCGCATCGTTGATGCCGTCGCCCACAAAGGCGAGCTTGCCCTTGCCACTCTCGGTTGCAAGCAGCGCCTCGACGCGCTCGACCTTATCGCCCGGCAGCAGCTGCGCGTGGAACTCGTCGAGACTGAGTTGCTTGGCCACAGACGCCGCAACCTCCTCGCGGTCGCCCGTGAGCATGACGGTGCGCTTGACACCGGCGGCGTGCAGGTCGCGAATCGTTTGCTCAGCATCGGCCTTGACGGTGTCTGCAATCACGATGTGGCCGGCGTACACGCCATCAACGAGCACATGCAGAATCGTTCCGATGACCTCGCAATCGGGCGCTTCGACTCCGGCCGCGGCGAGCATCTTTGCGTTGCCAACGACGACGTGCTTGCCGTCGATGGTTGCCGTCACGCCATGGCCCGCGTCGTTGGTGGAGTCGCTTACGCGCTTGGGGTCGACCTCGCCCTGGTAGGCGACACGTACGGACTGCGCGATGGGGTGATCGGAGAACGACTCAGCAAGGGCTGCGACTTCGAGCAACGACTGCTCGGTATAGCCGGCCTCGGGGTGTACCGCGACCACCGAGAACGTGCCGTTGGTGAGGGTGCCCGTCTTGTCAAAGACGACGGTGTCCACGTCGGCAAGCGTCTCGAGGTAGTTAGAACCCTTGATGAGAACGCCCAGCTTGGACGCGCCGCCGATGCCGCCAAAAAAACTGAGCGGCACGCTGATCACCAACGCGCACGGGCAGCTGACGACCAAGAAGGTCAGGCCGCGCAGAATCCAGTCGGACCAGGCACCGGTGACCAGGCCACCGCCGAGCGCGAGCACCGCGGCAGCGCCGGTGACGGCGGGCGTGTAGATGCGGGCAAAGCGCGTGATGAAGTTCTCGGTGCGTGCCTTCTTTTCGCTGGCATTCTCCACGAGTTCCAGGACGCGTGCGACGGTGGACTCGCCAAAGGGCTTGGTGGTGCGCACGTGGATGAGCCCCGTCATGTTGATGCAGCCGCTGATGATATCGTCTCCGGTTTTGGCCGGGCGGGGGACCGACTCACCGGTAAGGGCGGCGGTGTCGAGCTGGGTTTCGCCCTCGACGATGACGCCGTCGATAGGCACGCGCTCACCGGGCTTGACCACGATCACGGTGCCGACGGCGATGTCATCGGGGAAGACCTGCTCGAGTGTGCCGTCGGGCTGCTCGACGTTAGCGTAGTCGGGCGCGATGTCCATCATGGCACTGATCGACTTGCGGCTCTTGCCCACGGCGTACGCCTGAAACAGCTCGCCGACCTGGTAGAACAGCATGACGGCGGCGCCTTCGGCCATGTGCGGGTCGGTATCGGGGAAGAGCACCATGGCAAACGCGCCGATGGTCGCGACGGCCATGAGGAAGCTCTCGTCGAAGGCCTTGCCGCGGCGGATGTTATTGAATGCCTTTTGCAGTACGTCGTAGCCGGCAATCAAAAACGGCACGAGGAACAGCACAAAGCTGGCGTAGATGTCGCCCGGGGTGCCGAATGCGGCAGTGAGGGTGCCGAGCTCATCGAGGGCGTACACCACGGCAAAAATGCCCAGCGCTACCAGGATGCGGTTGCGCTTATGCTCGAGTGATTCTTTTTTCTTGCGCTTCTTCTTTTTCTTTTTGGGGTCGGCGGTGGCCATGACTCGTATCCTCCCATTTGAATGTATGAACATTCGCTCATATAATTTCGCGAGCAAAGGCCGCAGCAAGCGCGGCCTTGCAGGTTGGCGTAAACCTTGGCTAGAGAATGATCTCGCAGTCCGGCTCGGCGTCGGCGGTGAACTCCACAACGCGGTCGAGGACCTCGTCGAACTCGGCGTCATCGGCCTCGAGCGTCAACTTCTGGGTCATAAAGTTGACCGAAACGGATTTGACGCCCTCGAGCTTGGCCAACTCGTCCTGAAGCTCGCGCGCACAGTTGGCGCAATCGATCTCATCGAGCTTGTACTGCTTTTTCATGGTGGGTTCCTTTCCCGTTTTTGCGGCTTTGGTGCAGGCCGCGCTGGTACCGTGGTTGGTTGCTATTCGCAGATATGGCTCATGCCCTGGTTGAGCATGGTGTAGACGTGGTCGTCGGCGAGCGAGTAGAGGATATTGCGCCCGTCGCGCCGGAATTTAACCAGGTGCGACTGCTTGAGTGTGCGCAGCTGGTGCGACACCGCGGACTGCGAGGTTTCGGTCGCTTCGGCGATGTCTGCCACGCAGAGCTCGCGGCCCATGAGGGCGTAAAGGATCTTGATACGCGTGGTGTCGCTGAAGACCTTGAACAGGTCGGCGAGGTCGTAGAGAAGCTCCTCGTCGGGAAGGTCCTCGGGCGAGCAGGTGGTGGGGATCACTGGCTCGGTGGCCTCGGTGTCGGGTTTCGTTTCATCAACGCGGATGCTCATTGCAATATCCTTTCATATGAACATACGCTCAAATAACTTACTTCCGATTATATGAGTGTATGTTCATATTTCAATGACGTTCAGGTAATTCGTTGCACAAAATGATGGGGAATAGTGGACGAGATCCCGGACTGAGCGGTTTTGATAGCCGATGCCGGGGTGGGTGCCCTTGAGCCGTGCAAAAATTGGAGTATTCTGCAACGATAGGGGGTCCGTTAATTTATCGCAGGCCAAATAATGCAGCTAAAGAGTTATCTTAGGGTGTTAATCCGATGAGTTCTTCCTCAAATGTTGCCTAACGCTCTCACGCAAGAGTGATTTCGCTTCACATTTGGATCCACTCGAGGGTGATAGACACCCGGCTCTGCTGAATACTCGCAATTTTGCACGTCGCTAAGGTGCCCACCTTGTTAGCCGGTCTAGCTCCCGGCCCCGAAGATCCGGTAGCGCGCAGAGATGTGGTGTAAGAGGCGGGGCATGCCCCGCCTCTTCCCTTTCTTGAAAGGGAGGGGACACCGC
>NZ_JADNJQ010000035.1 GCF_015555045.1 Collinsella aerofaciens
TCACCATTGTCGGCCTAATCCGCGGTCTTTCATGCAGCAGGGGCTCTCAATGTTTTTATGTCCTGCTCATATCGTCTCTGCCGGCAGTTGGGGACATTCCTTGTGCCAGCGTTGCATCGAGTGCTTGGGAAACTGCGACCCGGTTTTTGGCCGAATAGTGGGTCGCATTTTCCGGATGGGGTGGGTTGCGGAAAGTGCGACCCGGAATATTGCTCTGAAACGGGATGCGGTTTCCCTGATGTGCCTCAAACGGAAAGCGCATCCCATTCCGGACCTTCAAAACGGGATGCGCTTTCCGCGCGGAAGAATTGTCGCAGCTGCGTAAAGCGGTGTCGCTCGTTACTCGCCCAGAATCAGCGCCGCTAGCTCGTCCTGGGTGTCCACCACGTAGTCGGCGCCGGCGGCTTCCAGCTCTGCGCGGCCGCGGAAGCCCCAGCTGACGCCCGCGCTCTTAAGGCCGGCGTTGTGGCCGGTCAGGATATCGACATTGGAATCGCCCACATAGAGCGTGGTCGACGGATCGGCGCCTAGCTCTTTCATCACATGCAGCGTAACAGGCGCCTCGGGCTTGGGAGGAAACGCATCGACGCGGCCCTGTACCAGCGCAAAGCGCTCGGAACCAAAATACTTCTCGATAAGCGGAGCCGCCGAGATGTGGTCCTTGTTGGTGAGCACGGCAAGCTGCACGCCCGCGGCACGCAGGAGGTCGAGCATCTCGATTGTGCCGGCATAGGGGGCGGTGTGGTCCTCCTTGTGCTCGCCGTAGTAAGCCCTAAACTCGGCAAGCGTCTGCTCAAACATACGACCGTCGCCCGCATACTCGGCGGGCATAAAGCGCTCAACCAGCTTGAGCATGCCGTTTCCCACCTTGTAGCGGTACTCGTCTACGGCAAACGAGGGCCAGCCGTGCATCTCGCAGGTATGGTTGCCGGCGGCCGCCAGGTCCTCGAGTGTGTTGAGGATGGTGCCGTCTAGGTCAAAGATCACATGGGAAAAAGCTGCTGCCATAAAAACTCCCGTCATTGGGTTTAAAACGCACCCCATAATACTGGGCTTCCGCGTTGGGCGTGCTTGGAATCTGAACATCTCCAGGGGTATCAGGCCGCATCGCGCCGACCGTGTGGTTTCGCCCTAGCAAATCCTCGGCAGCTGCTCTCCTACGAGCATGTCGAGGATGCGAGTCGATCCCCAGCCGGTGCGCACGCGCACGGCGGGACGGGCGCCCTCGGCAAGCGGCAGCACGCGACCGATGACGGCGGCATTCTCGCCGTAGCGGGCGGCGCGCATGGCGCTCAGCGCGGCATCGGCCTGCTCAGCCGGCACCACGGCAACCATCTTGCCCTCGTTTGCCACCTGCAGCACATCGTAGCCGAGCATCTCGCAGGCTGCCTGCACGTCGGGGCGCACGGGCACATCGTCCTCGTCGATCTCCATGGCAACGCCGCTGGCCTGCGCAAACTCGTTGAGCGTCGAGGCCAGGCCACCGCGCGTGGGGTCGCGAAAGCAGCGTGTGTCGGGTGCTGCAGCAAGCACATCGGCAATCAGGTGGTTGAGCGGCGCGGCGTCGCTTTCGATGGTGCTCGAAAACGCCAGACCCTCGCGTTGGCTCATGATAGCGATGCCGTGGTCGCCCAGTGTACCCGAGACCAGGATGACATCGCCGGGCTGGCAGTTTGCGCCGCTGAGCGCCACGCCCGCAGGCACCTCGCCCACGCCGGCGGTATTGATATAGACGCCGTCGGCCCCGCCGCGCTCGACCACCTTAGTGTCGCCCGTGATTATGGACACGCCCGCCTCGCGCGCCGTCTCGGCCATCGTCTGCACAATCTGGCGGAGCTTATCCATGGGATAGCCCTCTTCGAGGATAAAGCCGCACGACAGGTAGCGCACGTTGGCGCCCGAGGTCGCGACGTCGTTGACGGTTCCGCACACGGCGAGGCGGCCGATGTTGCCACCGGGGAAGAACTGCGGCGAGACTACAAAGCTGTCGGTCGACATGGCGATGCGCCCGCTCGCGGGCAGCGCGGCGACGCCGGCATCGTTGCCTGCGAGCAGCTCGGGCGACCCAAAGGCATCCAAAAAGACCTCATCGATGATGCGTTTCATCATCTGGCCGCCGGAGCCGTGGCCCAGCAGGACGGTGCTATCGGTAACGCTATGGGACATATCGAAAACTCCAATCGTGGGTGGAATTATATGGGTGAGGCGCACCGTCGACTGGTCCGCCGTTCGTTAGAACGGCGGAACCTATTAGCCTCGGTAGCGGAAATATGCTGCGCAGCTGCCCTCGGAGCTCACCATGCAGGGGCCGACGGGATGCTCGGGCGTACATGCGTGGCCGAACAGCGGGCAGTCGTTTGGCGTGATGGCGCCGCGCAGCACGTCGCCGCAGCGGCATCCGCGTGGCTCGACCGTCGGCTCGATGGGCACGTCAAAGCGGGTGCGGGCATCAAAGCGCGAGAGCTCGGGGCGGATGGAAAGGCCCGAGTTGGCAATCGGCCCCAGCCCGCGCCACGTGGTGTCGCATGGCTCAAACACCTGCTCGACCAGCTGGCGCGCCACGGGGTTACCGTCTGCGTTGACGCCACGGCGGTAGGCGTTGTCGATCGCCGGCTTGTTCTCGACAACCATCTGGACCAGCATACAGATGCCCTGCAAGATGTCGACCGGTTCAAATCCCGTTACCACGCCTGGGGTCTTAAACTCGTCGACCAAAAAGCCAAAGGGCGTCAGGCCCG
The DNA here is from genome assembly GCF_015555045.1 of Collinsella aerofaciens. Lineage (GTDB taxonomy): Bacteria > Actinomycetota > Coriobacteriia > Coriobacteriales > Coriobacteriaceae > Collinsella > Collinsella aerofaciens_W. Next base: position 2,739 of record NZ_JADNJQ010000035.1, read on the forward strand.
TGATGGTGGCGACGTGCCCCGGAAGGATAAAGCCGTCGATAGTGGTCTCGGGATCGTTGGCGATGGCGCGCAGCGCCGGCGGCGTGGTCTTATGGGCGCAGTAGACCGAGAAGTTCTGCAGCCCGCGTGCGTCTGCCTCCAGGATGGCGGCGGCGATGGTGGGCGTTGTGGTCTCAAAGCCCACACCCATAAAGATGACCGGGCGATCAGGGTTTTGCTCGGCGATATCGAGTGCATCGAGCGGGGAGTAGACGATGCGAATATCGCGCCCCGCCGCCTTTTGCGCAGCGAGCGAGGTGGACGATCCGGGCACGCGCATCATGTCGCCAAAGGTGGTGATGATGGCGCGGTCTATGTTGGCGAGCGCGATCGCGTGGTCGATGTCGCGGTTGGCGGTGACGCAGACGGGGCAGCCTGGGCCGCTCAGCAGCTTGAGCCCAGCCGGCATGATGGAGCGAAAGCCATAGCGCCCGATGCTCACGGTATGCGTGCCGCAGACTTCCATAAGGTTGATGGCGCGGTCGCCGACAAGCTCATGAATGCGCTCGATGAGCTCGCGAGCCAGCTTGGGATCGCGGAATGCCGAGAAATCGATACCGGAGCGCGCCGGCTGCTCGGCCGCCACTAGTATGCCTCGGCCGGGTTGCTGGCCAGTTGGTCTTCTTCGACCAGCTCGGACATGGCATTAACAAGCTCGAGCGTTTCTTGCGCTTCCTGCTCGTCGACGATCTGGATGCCAAAGCCGGCGTGTACGAGAATATAGTCGCCAACCTGCGCCGTCGGCACGAGTCGCAGCGACACGGGGCGCTCGATGCCCATCATGTCGACGGTGGCCTTGAGGTCGTCGTCGCGTTTGACTACTTTACCGGGAACGGCAAGGCACATATTGTTCCCCTTTTATACGCTTTGCGCTGGACGGGCGCTCAATAATCCATCAGTTGATGGTAGCGCTCGCGGGGTTCGCGGGCAAACGCGTTACGCCTGTGAGACGGCTGGGCGCGGCGGCGTGCGAGGGCGAGCTACTGCGATGCAACCTGCGCAAGACGAGCGCTTGCGACTGCCGCCTGACCGTAGGCGATGCAGCCGTCATTGACGGGTACGGTGTGGGGGACAAGGACAGTAAGGCCTGCGCTTTTGAGCTCGCGGGCGAGGAGCTGAAGCAGAAGTCGGTTCATGAAGACGCCGCCCGAGAGCGCGACGGTGTCGATGCCCTCGTGCACGCAGATATCGCTGGCGATGCGCGCCGAGGAGCGCGCGACGGAGACATGGAAATCGAGTGCGAGCCTGTCGGCGGGCGCTCCGGCTTCAATTCCTCCCAAAAGTGCCTCAAAGAGTGCTTTCTGGTCCAGAACATAGGGGCCGTCCAGCCACGATGGGCCAGATGCGAAATAGCCGGCGTTGTTGTCGGGAAAATGGGCGATTTCGTTGTCGAGCGCGCGCCAGGCGGCAGCCTCAAGCTCGATGGCGGGTTCGCCCTCGTAGGTTGCCTTGTCGCAGATGCCCAGAATTGCTGCCGCGGCATCAAAGAGACGCCCCATGCTGCTGGTACGCGGGCTGTTGATGCCGCGCTCGATCATGGTGGCTGTCACGCTGCGCGTTTGCTCGTCGAGGCTGTCCAAAAGCCGAGCGGCACCTGGGTGCTCGAGCAGACCGAGCTCACTGAGCAGGGCAAAGGCGTTGCGGCGGGCGTCGCGCACGGAGGCCGCCCCGCCGGGGAGCGCCCAGGTGCGCAAATGCGCGGCGCGTTCAAAGCCGCCAAGGCTGGCAACAAGAAACTCGCCGCCCCAAATGGTCCCATCGGTGCCGGCGCCGGTGCCGTCAAAGGCGATGCCAAGGACGCGCGCGTCGGTTGTAAGCTGGCCCGCGGCGATGGCCTCGGCCATTACGCTCGCGATATGCGCATGATGGTGCTGCACCTCGACGAGCGGCAGATTGCATTTTCGCGCCTGCTCGCGCGCCCACTGGCCCGATAGATAGCTGGGGTGTACATCGCAGGCCAAGGCGGCGGGCGCCAAATCAAAGAGATCTTCCAAGCGCGTGCGCGCGGCGTTCCAGGCATCGAAGGTCCCGCCGTTTTCAACATCGCCGATATGCTGCGACACAAAACAGGGCGCCTCGCCGTTCGTCCCTTCACGTGTGAGCGCAATCGTGGCCTTTTGTTGTGGCCCGCAGGCGAGCACGCAGGACGGAGCGCCGTCGAGCGCCGGCAACGGCAGCGGCTGGGGTGCATATCCCCGAGCGCGGCGCACGGGCATAACGGCGCCGTCGACCACGCGCACCACGGAATCGTCATAGCGCGAGAGAATCGCGCGGTCGTTACCGAGCAACGCGTCGGCGATGCCGGCGGCAACGAGGTGTTCCCAGGCAAGGTCGTCGTCGGTCTCGATGGGTTCTTCGCTCAGGTTTCCGCTGGTCATGACGAGCGCGTGCATACCGCAGACTTCTGCCGCGGCAAGCAACAGATGTTGAAGCGGCGTATAGGGGAGCATGACGCCGAGCTCGGGCAGGTCGTGCGCGACAGATGGCGCGAGGGCGAGGATGTCGGGGGAACCGTCGTTGTCCTCGCTAACAGTGCGCCGGCGCAGCAGCACGATGGGGCGGATACTGCCAGCGAGCAGATCGCGTTCAGCATCATCGATATGACACAGGCGCTCGGTATCAGCAAGACTACGTACCATGACGGCAAGTGGTTTGTTGCTGCGGCGTTTGCGACGGCGCAACTCGGCCACCGCCTGCTCGTTGGCAGCGTCACAGGCTAGATGGAATCCGCCCAGGCCCTTGATGGCGACGATGCCACCGCTGGCCAGCAGCTCAACGCAGCGCTCGATGATAGCGTCGCTGGCCTCGCGTGTGGTGCCGACGGTCGGTGTCGCGGACGAATTCCCGCACGCATTGCCGTTTACAGCCTCGCGCCACGTAATATGCGGCCCGCAATCAAAGCAGGCATCGGGCTGCGCGTGAAAACGCCGGTCGAGTGGGTCGACATACTCCGCAGCGCACTTGGGACACATGGGAAAACAATCCATCGACGTGGCCGCTCGGTCATAAGGCAGCGATCGGATGATGGTAAAGCGTGGGCCGCAGTTAGTGCAGTTGATAAAGGGGTAGTGATAGCGTCGGTCGGCGGGATCGAACAACTCGCGCAGGCAATCGTCACAGGTGGCGATATCGGGCGAGACGAGCGTCGTGTGCGCGGTCTGGTCCTGCGACGCCACAATGTGAAAGCCCTGCTCATCGGCAGCGCTCCAGCCGCCAGGCTCCAAATCCGCAATATCGACTCGCTCAACGCGAGCTGCCGCAGGCGCATGCTCAGAAAGCGCGGCAACAAAAGCATCGAGCGCATCGGCCAAAGCGTGCGCCTCGATATGCACGCCGTCGCCCGCATTGAGCACCCATCCACAAATGCCATGTGCCATGGCCTCGCGATACACAAACGGTCGCATGCCAACGCCCTGCACAATGCCCGTCACATGAATATGCGCATGCCGCATGCGACACCCCTCATCAAAACCGACCAAAAAGGGACAGGTTTATTTTGGTAGGTAAAACTTCTAAACCTGCCAAAACAAACCTGTCCCTATTTGGCAGGTGCGCTGCGGGAAATCCCGCTACAGCCCCAGGCTCTGCTTGGTGGCGGCGCACGTGAGCTCGCCGTGCTTAACGCCGCGCAGGCCCAGCAGGCGGTCGGCTAGTTCGTAGACGCGCTCGCCGCGACCCTTGAGTGCCAGGATTTCCAAGCAGTTGTGGTGATCCAAATGCACGTGCATCGTCGATACGATCTCGTCGGTGTAGTCGTGCTGCACCTCGTCCAGGCGGCGCGTCAGATCGCCGGTGTGATGGTCGTAGATCATGGTGAGCGACCCGATAACGTGCTCATCGGGCGTGCGCATCTGCTCTTTGGCGATCGAGGCGCGAATCAAATCGCGCACGGCCTCGGAGCGGTTGGCCACGTCGCCGCGGCGCGCGATCTGCTCGTCAAAACGGCGCAGCAGGTCGTCGGGTGCGGTAACCGAAAAACGGACCAGCTCGGAGCCGGAGCCACTACAGTGGCAGCCCGCGTCACCGTCCGCCCCGTGCGGATGCTCGTGCTCGTACTCGCAGCAGTGCTCGTGTTCGGCCACCTTACACCAGCTTCACGGAGCCGACGGAGTTGTGGTCGGCCTCGATGGCTTCCTCGTAGCCCTCGAGCGCGTCATGCGCCTCGTGGAGCGCGGCCATGGCGGCTTCGAGCTTGGCGCCGATGCGCTCCATGTCAAAATTCTCGGTCGCATGCAGCAGCTGATGGCTCCACTCGTGAGCGAGCTCGATGGTGTCGTCGACCTGCTTGACGCTCATGGCAAGCTGGCTCATGTTCATTCCAACATCATGCATGGGAAATCTCCTTTTGTATGGGGCAGTTCAGTGGTTCAGATTTTACTACGCCCGCTCTGCGCGCAGCTGCATAAGAAAACGGGTACGAGTCTGTGCGACCCGCACCCGTTCACTGGGGGCTGTTTGTGACTACCATACTATCCGTGGTTGCACTCGGTGCATTCAGAAGTCCGGCGAGCGGCGTAAAAGCGCTCATGGACGGCAGGCAGACGGCAACATGTAACAAGCGTATTACAGATGCTTCTCCAGCAGCGCCTGCAGTCTCGCCTTGGGCAGAGCGCCAACCGAGCGGTCAATCTCCTCGCCGTTCTTAAACACAATCAGCGTGGGGATGCTCATGACGCCATACTTCATGGCCAGGTCCTGGTTGTCGTCGACGTTGCATTTGGCAACGGCAAGCTTGCCCGCCAGCTCATCGGCGACCTCGTCCACGATGGGCGAGAGTGAACGACACGGCCCACACCACGGAGCCCAAAAATCAACCAGCACGGGCAGGCTGTCGTTAACGATGGAATCGAAGTTCTCGGGGGTAATCTGCTTAATGTCAGCCATGGTGACCTCCATAATGCGACGCGGCTCAGCCGCGTAAAACTCAGTACGACCGTGCTTATACCCAGCCGCCCGCAAAGCAACCACTCGCGGGCAGCTCTTTTATATAATGGTGGGCACGCAAACGATTGGAGAGCGCATGCCCACGTCACAAAGCCAGAAAAAAGAAGCCATCGCCCAGGCGACCGAGCAGGAGCTCGCATCGCTCGCGGGTCGTGGCGTGCGTATCGCGGGCAACGCGTGCTCGCCGATCGTGCTGGTCAAAGGCGATTTGGACGAGGCCGAGCGTTCGGGTGGCGAGCTTGCCGCCGGCCCGGATGGCGCGGCGTTGCGCAAGGCGCTTGGGGCCATCGGCTACGCGCCCGAGGATTTTTGCGTGCTGGCAAGCGTCGCCGGCGTGGGTGACGGAGCGGTCGCGGTGGGCGAGACTCTGCCGTGCGAGCTGTTCCGTGAGGCGCTTGAGGCTTTGGACCCCGAGGCGGTGCTACTGCTCGACAACAACGCGGCTGACGCCATGCGCGAGACCTACGCCGATATGCTCGTGGCAATCGATGACTTCGACACCGCCATGCTCAAGCCCGGCTTGGTCGCCCATGTGCAGGGTCGCCGCGTGCTCGCGCTCGACGGTTTTGAGGCGGCGCTCACTGACAAAGCCGCCAAGCAGCGCATGTGGGCATACATCAAGCAGCTGACCCCGGCGGCCGCTCCGCTGTAGCGGATTGGCGCCGGTGAGCGATTGCCTGGCGGGCAAGACACGCCGCGAGATCGGCGCCGCACTTCTACATCACAGCGCGCAGCTCAAACCGATCGCCGTTAATGCGGAACTGGCAGTTGCCGTTCATGCGTTCGACGGCAAGCTTAATGCTCTTGGTTCCAAAGCCGTGTCCGGTGTGCCCGGCTACGGGCATGCCGTCGACCATGCGCGGCGCGCGGTCAAACGTGTTGGAAACTAACAGCAGCAGCTGGCCGTCCTCTAATCGCAGGTCAAAGTCGACGAATCGCTTTCCCTGGGGCGCGGCGCTTGCGGCGGTGATAGCGTTTTCCAAGGCATTTGAGAGCACGCTAAACAGGTCGGCGTCACCTACGTGGATGGTTTCGGGTACGGCGGCGCGCAGGTTGGCGGTAATGCCGTTTCTATTGATATCCGAGTTAAATGACGAAAGCGCGATGTTTACGGTCTCGTTGGCGCAGAAGCGGCGTACGGCGGTACGATCGCCGGCTTCGCAGAGTTCATCGATGCGTTTGAGCGCCTCGTCGGTGTGGCCCTCCTCAATTAAAGCGGCCAGGCCGCGTAGGAAGTGGCGCATATCGTGGCGAAGAATCGACAGCTCGCGCCCAGATTGACGCCAAGCCTCGAGCTCTTTGATGGCGGCGCTGTCGCGGGTTTCGAGCATCCAGCGCTCTCGCTCGGCGGTTTCCTTTTCTTCGTATTCGCGCAGGTAAACGGCAAGAAACATAAGATAGAAGGCACAGAGCGCAAATGCCAAAAACTCAACCGTTACCACCGAGCCCGAGTGGAACAGCGTGGTGTAGACGTTGGTGGCATAGTCAAAGACGTAATAGACGAGCGGCAGGATTAAAAGGATGCCCAGCTCGGTGGTGCTTTTAATCGCCAAGCGTGGACCGATGTCGCCGGCCCAATGCAACAGGACGGCAAAGACGGCGAGTGTGGTCGCGATGCGCGCCAGATAGTACGCGATCTGCGAGTCGGTTGCGGCAAATGCGGCGATGCCCATCCAATTGCTGAACTGGCAGCTCAGATAGGCACTCGTAATGCCGAGCACGGCAAGCAGCGGGCTCAGGCGGTAGCGCGCGCACAAATAGATGACGAGAGGCAAATGCACGACGAGCGGATATACCTGGCGGGCGAAAAGCTCGCCGCCGACGGCATTGGCGATCGAAAAGGCAGCGCCGGTCACGACGCCGACCAGCACCAGTTCAAGCGCATGACGCCGGTTGATCTCGACACCGCACAGCGCCGCCGAGGCAAAGACGCCAAAGAGCAGCGTCGTGGCGTGGTGGATTGCCCAAAGGACCATTTCGACCGAGGAGACCATCAGTGTCTCCCACCCTCAAAGCGCGCCGCAAAGTAGGCGTCTTGGAATCCCTGCTTGCAGCTGCGCGAAAGCGGGATGCACGCGCCCGAGCGCATGACGATGTCCGTGCGGTCAAAGTGATCGATATTGCGCAGGTTGACCTGGTAGCTGCGGTGGCATTTAAAGAAGACCGCGTTTTGCTCCAAGCGGTCCTCGACGCTGCGGAACGACTCGAGTGCCTCGATATCGCGTCCGTCGCGCAGGTGGAAGACCACGTGCTTGTTGCGCGCCTCGGCATATTCGATGTCGGACAGGCGCAGGGCGTGGTAGCCAAAGGAAGTTTTGATCACGAGCTCGTCGGTTGCCGCCGGGCGCATGCTCGAAAGCTCGTCGAGTAATCGCGCCAGGCGTTCGTAAGTCACGGGCTTGAGCAGATAGTCGAAGGCGCGGACCTCGTAGGATTCCAGCGCGAACTCGGGCGACGAGGTGAGGAACACCAGGCGCACGGCGGTGTCGGCCTGGCGCAGTTCGCGTGCGGTGTCCATGCCGTTGACGAGCGGCATGATCATATCGAGCAAGATGATGTCGGCGCGCGGTGCGGCATGGCGGGCCAGCAGGTCCTCGCCGCGCGTGACGAGCGCAACATCGACCGCCGTGCCCGTCTCGGTCGACCAACGGTCGATCATCCGGTGCAGTCTATCTAGAAAAGCGACATCATCGTCGCAGGCAATAATCTTGAGCATTCGGCCCCCTTAAGTAGTTCGATTTTGCCACATCGGGCACGCGCCGCTTGCGGGGGTGCGGACCGTTTGCGCCTCACGGCGTGCAGCTCGCGCCAAGCGGTGTTGCGGTGGCGAAAGATGCCTCCTGCGCTATCGAAAGCCCGGCTATCCTCAGCTTGCCAGTTCGAAAATGGACCTGCCACATGATTGAATCTTTATTTCAACTTTACACCTAGGTTTACAGCTGTCTTGTCAGCTGTAAACCTAGGTGTCATACTAAAGCCCCAAGATTCGCCAAAAGAGAGGGGCCTTGATGGCACAGAGCGCGAACATGGATGCGTCGGAGCTTGCACGCGATATCGCGGCCGGCCTGGCATCGGCAACGACGGCAACGGAGCGTGCGGCACTGGTGCCCGCAGAGCTCGTCGAGGCCATTCAGCAACTAAAAACCCAACGTGACGCGGTGATCCTGGCGCACTATTACGTGGCGCCCGAGGTGCAGGCTGTGGCCGATTACGTCGGCGACAGCTTCTACCTGGCAAAGCTTGCCAAGAGTCTGCCGCAGCAGACTATCGTGCTGTGCGGCGTGGAGTTTATGGGCGAGAGCGCCAAGCTGCTCAACCCCACCAAGACCGTGCTGCTGCCCGAGCCGGGCGCGGACTGCCCCATGGCGCACATGGTCAAGCGCGAGACGGTCGACGCGGCGCGCGCCGAGTACGGCGACGACCTGGCCGTGGTGTGCTACGTCAACTCCACGGTCGAGATCAAGAGCTGGAGCGACGTGTGCGTCACCAGCTCCAACGCCGTTAAGATCGTGTCCGAGCTGCCGCAGCAGCATATTCTGTTCATTCCCGACCAAAACCTGGGACGCTTCGTAGCCGAGCAGGTGCCGCAAAAGCACGTCATCCTCAACAACGGCTACTGCCCGCGCCATCACATCATCACCGTCGAGCAGATCGTCGACGCGACGGAGGCCCACCCCGACGCGCTCGTGCTGGCGCACCCCGAGTGCAAGGCCGACGTTCTGGCCGAGGCCGACTACATCGGCTCCACCGCCGGTATCATCAAGTATGCCGAGGAGTCGGACGCGAGCGAGTTCATCATCGTGACGGTCCGCGGCGTGCTCTACGAGCTCGAGCGCCGCTGCCAGGGCACCGGCAAGAAGTTCTATTTCCCCGCGGTGCAGCCCACCTGCGTCAACATGGACCTCATCACGCTCGAAAAGCTCGTGCGCTGCCTGGAGACGGGCGAGGGCGAGGTGCAGATCGGCGTCTCGGACGAGGCGGCAGACCAGGCCAAGCTCACGCTCGACCGTATGCTCGAGTACGCAGCACGCTAGAACAATGTTGCATGAGGGACGGTCCCTTATGTTACATTCAAGGGAGAGGATTCCTGTGGAAACCAAGCAATACCCCGATATGGAGTGCGACGTCGTCATTGCCGGCTGCGGCGTGGCGGGTCTGTACGCGGCCCTCAATCTGCCGACGAGCACGCGCGTGATCATGCTCTCCAAGGGCGCGGTCGATGAGTGCGATTCGATGCTCGCGCAGGGCGGCATCTGCGTGCTGCCCGAAGGCTCGGACTACGATGCCTTCTTTGAGGACACCATGCACGCCGGCCACTACGAGAACCGCCGCGAGAGCGTCGACATCATGATTCGCTCGAGCCGCTCGGTCATCAACGACCTGCTAGCGATGGGCGTGGATTTTGAGCGCAAGGCCGACGGCAGCCTCAATTTTACCCGCGAGGGCGCGCACAGCCGTCCGCGCATTGCCTTCCATGCCGACATTACGGGCAAGGAGATCACGACCAAGCTGCTCCAGGCCGTTCGCAAGCTGGACAACGTGCAGATTTTGGAGCACGTGGCCATGACCGACATCCTGACGGGCGAGCGTGACGGCGCCACGGTGTGTACCGGCGTCGTCGCCGTTCCCGTGGACGAGGACAACTCGGTTCGTCCCGCCGACGAGCTGGCAAATGCCGCCGAGGGTGTGCATGCCGGCGAGCCGTTTAAGATCCATGCCCGCCACACGCTGTGGGCAACGGGCGGCATCGGCGGCGTATATGACCACTCGACCAACTACCCGCAGCTCACGGGTGACGCCTGCTACATCGCGCAGGAGCACGGCATTAGGATGGAGCATCTGGACTACGTGCAGATCCACCCCACGGGCCTGTTCTCGCCGCAGCCGGGCCGCACCTTCCTGATCAGCGAGAGCTGCCGCGGCGAGGGCGCGATTCTGCTCAACGCCGCCGGCGAGCGTTTTACCGACGAGCTTCAGCCGCGCGATGTGGTCGCCGCCGCTATTCGCGAGCAGATGAAGCAGGACGGTACCGAGCACGAGTGGCTGAGCTTTGCCCCCGTCGAGCGCGACGTGGTGACCGGGCACTTTGCCAATATCCGCGCGCGCTGCCTGGAGGACGGCCGCGACATTTTGGACGAGCCCATCCCCGTTACGCCCACGCAGCACTACTTTATGGGCGGCGTATGGGTCGATAAGGACGGCCGCACCTCGATGCCCGAGCTCTACGCCGCGGGCGAGACGGCCTGCAACGGCGTTCACGGCAAGAATCGCCTTGCATCAAACAGCCTGCTCGAGGCGCTGGTCTGGGGTCGTCGCGCCGCGTGGTACATGCGCACCGGCGAGTCGCTGGCCGTGGAGCAGGCGGGCGACCCCGCGCTCGATGGCCGTCATCGCGCCCTGAGCGCCGACACCCTGGCAATCGATGATTTGGCCCGTGCCGCCGGCACGCAGGCCGTGGAGGAGTAGACCATGAATCCCATTACCATGAAGCTCGTCGTCGATGATCTGATTCTGCAGGCTCTGCGCGAGGACATTACCTTTGAGGACGTGAGCACGGCGAGCGTGTGCCCCACGGCGCGTCCCGCCACGGTGGAGCTTATCGCCAAGGCCGATGGCATCATCGCGGGCCTGGATGTGTTCGCCCGCACCTTTGAGCTGCTGGATTCGCAGAGCTCGGTGCTGCTCGACGTTGCCGATGGCGACGAGGTGCACGCCGGCGACCATGTGGGTCAGGTGCGCGGCGATGCGCGCGTGCTGCTTTCAGGCGAGCGCGTGGCGCTCAACTACCTGCAGCGCATGAGCGGCATCGCTACCTACACGCACAGCATGGCCGCGGCGCTCGAGGGAACCAAGACCGTGCTCGTCGACACGCGCAAGACCACGCCGGGCATGCGCGTCTTCGAGAAGGCCGCGGTCGAGATCGGCGGCGGCAGCAACCATCGTTACAACCTGTCGACGGCCGTCATGCTCAAGGACAACCACATCGATGCCGCCGGTGGCGTGACGCGCGCGATCGAGATGGCGCGCGCTCATGCGTCGTTTACCGCGACGGTCGAGATTGAGTGCGAGAACCTGGACATGGTGCGCGAGGCTGTGGAGGCCGGCGCCGACATCATCATGTTCGACAACATGACCCACGACGACATGGCTGCTGCGATTGAGCTTATCGCCGGTCGCGCCAAAACCGAGTGCTCGGGCAACGTGGACGCCAGCAATATCCGCGCGCTCGCCGACCTGGGCGTTGACTTTATTAGCTCGGGGGCGCTGACGCACTCTGCGCCGATTCTCGACCTCTCGCTTAAGCACCTGCGTCTGCTGGACGGTAAATAATGGACGCCCGCGAGCGTCGCCGTGCCATCATAGGCGTGCTCGAGCGAGCCAAGGAGCCCGTTTCGGGCAGTGCGCTTGCTCGTGAGGTGGGTGTGAGCCGCCAGATTGTCGTGCAAGACATCGCCCTGCTGCGCGCCGATGGGCACGATATCGTGGCGACCAACCGCGGCTACGTGCTGCAGGAGGCCCCCAGCAGCCCCGCCGTGCCCACGCGCTTGGTCAAGGTTCGCCACAGCGTGGAGCAGGCAGGCGATGAGCTCACGAGTATCGTCGACGCCGGAGGCGCCGTGCTCAACGTGATCGTCAATCACCGCGTGTACGGCAAGATCACAGCCGATCTGGACATTCGCAACCGTCGCGATATCGAGCGCTATCTGGAGGGTATTGCCAGCGGCAAGAGTTTTCCACTGCTGACGGTGACAAGCGGCTATCACTTCCATCGCATCGCGGCGGAGGACGAGCAAACCCTCGACGAGATCGAGGCGATGCTCAAGGAGAAAGGCTACCTAGCCGATTTAATGCCCTACGAGGATGATTTGTCCTAGCCCGACACTGTCCCCAATTAGCTGCCCACGAATGCAAAAGGAGGCCTCCGCGGCGATGCGGAGGCCTCCTTTTTTGTGCACGGTGTACTTTTGAGTGTGCAGGTGGGGGAGTTGTTACTCCTCGACGATCTCGGTGATCGCGCCAGCGGGGCAAGCGTCCTGGCAAGCGCCACAGGCGACGCAGGAGTCCTCGTCAGCGACGGTAGCGACGTCCTGGAGCTCCAGAACGCCAGCGGGGCAGGAGTCGACGCAAACGCCACAAGCGATGCACTCGTCGGCATCAATTACGGGATGAGCCATGGTAGTTTCCTCTCTGTTGACCGACGCTACAGGCGATGCGCGCCGGTTTGATTCGGGCAAAAACATACCACGGGAGCGACCGTTTGCAATACCCTCTGACCGGCATCTTCATACCGTTCGCCGAGTATGCCAAGGTTTACTAAAAAATGCGCAGGTGGGGCCGTTGAGCTGCGCAAATGTTAGCTAAAGGTGACTTGAAATATTGAGCTATTGAGCGCGCCTGCGGAAAGGGCATCCCGTTATTTGGCCGAAACACGGGCCGCAGTTTCCGGTTGGACCGTCCGGCGGAAGCTGTGTCCCAGAATTCGCGCTCAGACCGGGATACCCTTTCCGGTTGAGGGCTCGACCGGAAACCGCATCCCGAAATCGACGCTCAAAACGGGATGCGCTCTCCCTAAGGCCGCCCCAGACTGCTCCACACGCCCCAAGCTCAAACCTCAGCCATCTCTACATAGATCTCGATAGATTTGCCGAGAACTCAATCAGCGCATCTACCTGCACATTTAAGAACCTAAACTCTCAGCAATAAGAAATCTTATATGAATTGACTTAGATTTTGTATATTCCGGCCCATAAGGGGATACACTACATCCTGAAAGACAAGCCGAAACACCGCTCGGCAGACCGCCGAGTTGGTGCAAACGCACAAGAGAGAGGGAATTTCTAATGGGCAAGATTCTTGGTATCGACCTTGGTACTACTAACTCCGCAATGGCCGTTCTCGAGGGCGGTTCTCCGACCATTATCGTGAACGCCGAGGGCGACCGCACCACCCCGTCCGTCGTGGGCTTCCGTGCCGACGGCGACCGCGTCGTGGGTAAGGCCGCTAAGAACCAGGCTGTCACCAACCCCAAGAACACCGTGTTCTCCATCAAGCGCTTCATGGGCCGCAAGTACTCCGAGTGCACCTCCGAGATCAAGACCGTGCCGTATGAGGTCAAGGAGGGCCAGGGTGGCCGTGCCGTCGTCGACATCGAGGGCAAGGATTACACCGCCGAGCAGGTGAGCGCCATGACGCTCGCGAAGATGAAGGCCGACGCCGAGAAGTATCTGGGCGAGACCGTCACCGACGCCGTCATCACCGTCCCGGCCTACTTCAACGACGCCCAGCGTCAGGCCACCAAGGACGCCGGCAAGATCGCTGGCCTCAACGTCAAGCGTATCGTCAACGAGCCGACCGCTGCTGCTCTTGCCTATGGCCTGGACAAGCAGGGCACCGACCAGCGCATCCTGGTCTTCGACCTGGGCGGCGGCACCTTCGACGTCTCCATCCTCGACCTCGCCGACGGCGTGTTTGAGGTTCTGTCCACCTCGGGCGACAACCACCTGGGCGGCGACGACTGGGATCAGCGCGTCATCGATTGGATGGCCGATAAGTTCCAGCAGGAGAACGGTGTCGACCTGCGTCAGGATCCCATGGCCCTGCAGCGTCTGAAGGAGGCCGCCGAGAACGCCAAGAAGGAGCTCTCCGCAGCCCAGCAGACCACCATCAACCTGCCGTTCATTACCATGAACCAGTCCGGCCCGCTGCACCTCAACTACACGCTGACCCGCGCCGAGTTCGAGAAGATCACCCGTGACCTGCTCGAGCGCTGCAAGCAACCTGTCACCAACGCCCTGCGCGACGCCAAGCTTAAGCTTTCCGATCTGACCGAGGTCATCCTCGTCGGCGGCTCCACCCGTATGCCCGCCGTCCAGGAGCTCGTCAAGACTATGACCGGCAAGCAGCCCAACATGTCCGTGAACCCCGACGAGGTCGTTGCCGACGGCGCTGCCGTCCAGGGCGGCGTGCTCACCGGCGACGTCGAGGGCATCCTGCTGCTCGACGTTACCCCGCTGTCGCTGGGCGTCGAGACCATGGGCGGCATCATGACCAAGATGATCGACCGCAACACCACGATCCCGACCTCCAAGACCGAGGTCTACTCCACCGCTGCCGACAACCAGACCAGCGTCGAGATCAACGTGCTCCAGGGCGAGCGCGAGCTTGCCCGCGACAACAAGTCGCTCGGTAAGTTCCAGCTGACCGGCATCCCGGCTGCCCGCCGCGGCGTGCCGCAGATCGAGGTTACCTTCGACATCGACGCCAACGGCATCGTCAAGGTCTCCGCTAAGGACAAGGGCACCGGCAAGGAGCAGCAGATCACCATTTCCGGCTCCACCGCGCTTTCCGACGACGAAGTCGATCGTATGGTCAAGGACGCCGAGGCTCATGCCGAGGAGGACAAGAAGCAGAAGGAAGAGGTTGAGGTCCGCAACCAGACCGACAGCCTGTGCTACTCCACCGAGCAGACCCTCAACGAGCTCGGTGACAAGGTTTCCGCCGACGTGAAGTCCAAGGCCGAGGCCGCTATCGCCGACGCCAAGAAGGCGCTCGAGGGCTCTGACGTCGAGGCCATCAAGGCCGCCGGCGAGTCCCTGCAGTCCGTGGCCTACGAGCTGGCCCAGGTTGTCTACGCCGACGCTCAGCAGCAGACCGACGGTGCCGCCGGCGCCCAGCCTGCCGACGATGACGTCGTCGACGCCGACTACGAGGTTGTGGACGACGAGGACAAGTAATCATGTCCGCCCGTAAAGCTCGCACGGAGGCGGCCGCCGTTGGTGCCGCCCCCGTTGACTCTGAGGAGAAGGACGTGAAGATTCCCGTAGAGGCCGTTGACGATACCGAGGCCAACGAGGCCCCGGCCGCCGAGGCTGCCGAGAACCAAGTAGAGGATTCCAACAAGGAGGCGACGATGACCGAGGACGAGATGGTGGAAGCCGCTATCCGCGCCGGTGAGGAAGCCGCCGACAACGACTTTAAGCTCAAGTTCGAGCAGGCTCAGAAAGAGCTTGCCGACGTGCGCAACGAGCTCGATGCTGCGGCAGAGGCTCAGAAGGCCGCCGAGGACAAGGCAAAGGACGCCACCGAGCGCACCGCCCGTCTGCAGGCCGACTGGGAGAACTTCCGTCGCCGCACCGCCAATGAGCGTATCGCCGAGCGCGAGCGCGCGACCGAGAAGCTCGTCACCGCGCTGCTGCCGGTGGTCGACGATATCGAGCGTGCGATCGACCATGCCCGCAGTCAGGAGCTTGCCGACGACTTTAAGCAGTTCGTCGACGGTGTCGACGCGGTGCATGCCAAGCTGCTCGATGTGTTTGCGCACGAGGGCGTTGAGCCCATCGACCCCAAGGGCGAGGCGTTCGATCCGCTCGAGCACCAAGCCGTGGGTCGCGTCGAGGACGCGTCGCAGTACGATGAGACCGTCAACGACGTGTACCAGAAGGGCTACCGCATGGCGGATCGCATCCTGCGTTCCGCGATGGTGACGGTGACCTACGGCGGCGAGAAACGCCCCGCACCGGAGCCCGAAGCGGCGCCCGAGGATGCTGCGGCCGATACGGCCGAGAGCACCGAGGAGTAATTGAGAAGGGCCCCGGGGCAACACCCGGGGCCCTTTCTGGCCTAGTGCCATATGAAAGCATGAGCCGCCGCCCGCTGGGCGGCGGATGAAACAGGAGAGGAGCTACGATGGCTGCAGGCAAAACCTTCTATGACATCCTGGGCGTATCCAAGAGCGCCTCCGACAAAGAGATCAAGAGCGCGTTTCGCAAGCTCGCGCAAAAATATCACCCCGATGCCGGCGGCGACGAGGCCAAGTTCAAGGAGATCAGCGAGGCCTACGAGACGCTTTCGGACGAGAAGAAGCGCAAAGAGTACGACCAGATGCTCATGTTTGGCGGCATGCCGGGCGCGGGCGGCGCGTATGGCGGCGGCTACGGTGCCGGCGCGGGTGCCAGCGGCTGGGGCGACATCTTCGACAGCATCTTTAGCGGCAACGGCGCCTGGGGCAGCGATTGGGGCTCGGGCTTTGCCGGGGCTGCGGGCGCTGCCGGTGCCGGCGCGGGTCGCAGCCGTGCTCGCAAGGGCGGCGACCTGTCGCTGACCGTCGATGTGACGGCCGAGGACGCGTTTCGCGGCGTGACGCACAAGGTCACCTATCGCATTCCCTCGACAGGCGAGCAGCAGACCATTACGGTCTCGGTGCCCGCGGGCGCGGTCGACGGCGGCAAGCTACGCTACAAGCGTCGCGGCGAGTATGGCGTTGCCGGCGGCGAGCGCGGCGACCTGGTCGTGACCACGCATGTGGAGGAGCACCCGCTGTTTAAGCGCAAGGGTGCCGATGTGACCATGGAGGTGCCGATCTCGGTCTACGAGGCGGCGCTTGGCTGCACGGTTGATGTGCCCACGCCCGGCGGCGCGACGGTTCGTCTGAAGGTGCCCGCTGGCACCCAGACGGGCAAGAAGTTCCGCTTTAAGGAGATGGGCGCGCCCGACGTTAAGCACCGTGGCCGCACAGGCGCGCTGCTCGTCGAAATCAAGGTACAGGTCCCCACGAACCTGTCCGATGACGAGCGCGATGCTATGACCAAGCTGCGCGAGGCCGACACGCGCGATTATCGCGAGAAGGTCAACCGTTACAAGGCGACGTACTAGGGCGGTCGTGGCGCACACCCGCGCCCGCGGGCTTATGATGGACGATAACGAGACGGAAAGGGGTCAGGTAGCATGGCCGAGGACAATAGGAATAAACCGCTGTACATGATCAGCGTGGCGGCCGAGTTGACCGGCATGCATCCGCAGACTCTGCGCGTCTACGAGTCCAAGGGCCTGGTGAACCCCCAGCGCTCGGGCGGCAACACGCGTCTGTATTCGCGTGCCGATATCGAGCGCCTGGAGCTCATCAACCAGCTGACCGACGAGGGCATCAACCTTGCCGGCGTGGTGCGCATCCTCGATATGAAGGAGCGTGCCGAGGAGCGCGAGCGCGAGAACGAAAAGCTCCGCGCCCGCGTGCGCCAGCTCGAGGACGAGCTGCACGAGTACAAGATGCAGAAGAAGATCACCGCCCTTGCCCCGCGCGACGGCTCGGTTAACCCCGAACAGGTCATGCGCAAGCTGCTGGGTGCCGGCGGGGATTTGTAGTTACGCGGTTTTACCAAACCGCGTAACGGGCCGACGCTGCGCGCCGCCCAGAGCGACAATTTGCCATTCAAAAGGCAAGGCATGACCAGAAGGTCTATGCCTTGCCTTTTCCATGCCAACTTGTTCGCTCTGGACGTCGCTCGCTCATATGACCCAATCCGCTGTCAAGAGCCACAATGGCCCCGCCGACCGCTTGCAATCGGTCGGCGGGGCCTGCCG
>NZ_JADNJQ010000036.1 GCF_015555045.1 Collinsella aerofaciens
GCGCCTATGGCACTTCAACATCATTGTCGCAGCCCCGACCCGCGGTCACGAGCGGGGGCTCCTATCTTTTTAGTGCCCTCGGATTGGGTCATAGTGTCTGTCCGTCCTCTACCTGCGGCGTTGCCTTGCTCCGGATACGGTAGGGTAGTCATTGGGGACGTTCTTAAATGACTAGTCGAAAGGGACACTCTTGCACCAAATCTGCCAGCCCTCGCTGGGTTCATCCTTTACTTTACTGAGATAAAGTGAACGCGCAGATTCGTAACCCGCTCGCAACCGTTCTATGGCACGATATTGAACGAATGTATGCTATGCGCCCGAGCCTTTCGGGCAGAGTGGGAGACAGTATGGTTAAGCTGTACGAGGACGGCATCTACCTGCGCGGCGGCAGCGAGGTTGTGCCTGCGGCTGAGGCTGCCGAGCGCGGTATTACGCAGACGCCCGAGGATGCCAAGCGCGGCACCATCGCGTATTCGATCCTCCAGGCACATAATACGTCCGGAGATCCCGAGGCACTCAAGATTCGCTTCGACGCCATGGCGAGCCACGACATCACCTTTGTCGGCATCATCCAGACGGCGCGCGCCTCGGGCATGGAGCAGTTCCCGCTGCCCTACGTACTCACTAACTGCCACAACTCGCTGTGCGCCGTGGGCGGCACTATCAACGAGGACGACCACGTCTTCGGTCTCTCGGCTGCCAAAAAGTACGGCGGCATCTTCGTCCCGCCGCACATCGCCGTCATCCATTCCTTTATGCGCGAGAACTTCGCCGGCTGCGGCAAGATGATCTTGGGCTCCGACTCGCACACCCGCTACGGCGCCCTGGGCACCATGGCCGTGGGCGAGGGCGGCGGCGAGCTGGCAAAGCAGCTGCTGCGCGACACCTACGACGTCGCCTATCCCGGCGTCGTTGCCATCTACCTCACGGGCGCCCCGCGTCCCGGCGTCGGCCCGCACGATGTGGCGCTCGCCATCATCCGCGCCGTCTTTGCCAAGGGCTACGTTAAGAACAAGGTCATGGAGTTTGTGGGCCCCGGCATCGCGAGCATGACGACCGACTACCGCAATGGCGTCGATGTCATGACCACCGAGACCACCTGCCTGTCGAGCATCTGGGCCACCGACGAGGACACGCACGCGTTTTTGACCATGCACGGCCGCGGCGACGACTACCGCGAGCTCAAGCCCGCCGATGTTGCCTACTACGACGGCTGCGTCGAGGTCGATCTGTCGAGCATCAAGCCCATGATTGCGCTGCCATTCCATCCTTCCAACGGCTTTGAGATCGACGAGCTCAACGAGAACCTCGAGGACATCCTGCGCGAGGTGGAGCTCGAGGCCGCCAAGATCGGCGAGGGCAAGACGCACTTTAGCCTGCTCGACAAGATCATCGACGGCAAGCTGCATGTGCAGCAGGGCGTTATCGCCGGCTGCTCGGGCGGCAACTACGACTCCGTGGTCCAGGCTGCCCGCGTGCTCAAGGGCGCCAACACCGGCTGCGGCGAGTTCTCGCTGTCGGTCTATCCCACAAGCCAGCCCGTGGCACTCGAGCTTACACGCCGCGGCTACATCTACGACCTTATGGAGGCCGGCGCGATTGTGCGCACGGCGTTCTGCGGCCCGTGCTTCGGCGCCGGCGACACGCCCGCCAACAATGGCCTTTCGATTCGCCACACCACGCGCAATTTCCCCAACCGCGAGGGTTCCAAGCCGGGTAATGGCCAGCTGAGCGCCGTAGCCCTGATGGACGCCCGCTCCATTGCGGCGACGGCTGCCAACGGCGGCGTCCTGACGCCGGCGACCGACCTGCCCGAGGAGACTTGGGACGAGGCCTGCGAGTACACCTTTGACGACGCGCCGTACAAAAAGCGCGTGTACTGGGGCTTTGGCAAGGCGGAGCCTGCCGACGAGCTGGTCGAGGGTCCCAACATCAAGCCGTGGCCCGCGATGGAGCCTCTCGGCGACGATATCCTGCTCAAGGTGTGCTCCAAGATCATGGACCCGGTCACCACGACTGACGAGCTCATTCCCTCGGGCGAGACGAGCTCCTTCCGCTCCAACCCGCTGGGCCTGGCCGAGTTTACTCTCAGCCGCCGCGATCCGGCCTACGTGGGTCGTTCCAAGGAGGTCGACGCGGTGGAAAAGCGCCGCGTTGCCGGCGAGGCAGCAGGCGACTTGGCGGCGCTCGATGCCGAGCTTGCCGGCGTGTTTGAGGCACTGGCCGGCGCCGGCGTCGCGGCCGATGCCAAGGCGACCGAGTACGGCTCCATGCTCTATGCCAAGAAGCCCGGCGACGGTTCTGCCCGCGAGCAGGCCGCGAGCTGCCAGCGCGTCATCGGCGGCCTGGCAAACATCGTCCACGAGTACGCCACCAAGCGCTATCGCTCCAACGTGATGAACTGGGGCATGGTGCCCTTCCAGATGGAGGCCGAGCCCAACTTTGAGGTGGGCGACTACGTCTTTGTGCCGGGTATCCGCGCCGCGCTCGACGGCGATCTGAGGGGCATCGCCGCCTACGTTGTGCGCGCCGACGGCACGGTTGAGCAGATTGAGCTCTATATTGCCGATATGACGGCAGAGGAGCGTGCCATCGTCAAGGCCGGCTGCCTGATCAACTACAACAAGTTCAAGGCCGCTGCCGAGTAACTCTGCTGTACGCCCCGGCCACACCTTTCCCTCGTGCTCACGCGCTTCGCGAGGGTCGCCCGAGGGAAAGGTGTGGCCGGGGCTACCGCGACGTTCTCGTTGGGTCTTGAGGGGCGCTAATAATTGACCGGGACCATCACAAAGTTGCCTGCCCGGCGGGTCCTTATTTCGATGGGGTCCAGGTTATTTCATCGTCAAATAGCCAAGTGCGTGCCGAGCCACTGTTGCGCGCTGTCTGCGGATCGGGCTCGCAGGTTTGTTCGTAGGCATCCTCGGTACACCGATCCATAAAATCGACGACTGCCGTCTGGTCGCCCTCCATGACGTAGATTACGTCGCCATCCGAGATATAGACCCCCGGTCCTTCATTGTCCACGCAGCCGGGGTCGTATGAGACGTTGCACAATTTGCTCCCGTTTGCCGCATCGAGCTCAAGGGTCGAATAATATCCGCCAACCATTTGGCCATTCTTGGCTCGATATATTGCGGCGCCGTACCACCGCTTAAACGTCTTGCCTTTGAGTAAACTGGTTGCCTTGCCGATAAGCTGCTCATCTTTGGTGTAGCGTCTGGCCCCAAGTTCGATGCGGGGATAGTTGCTGACACCAAGCGCTGCGGGCGTACCGTCAAAATCGACGGTGACCGAATCGGGTTTGACGATATCGGTGAGGACCTCGATGGGATAGCTTACGGTCTCAACCGCCGCCTGCGTCGCAGAGGCGGGGAGAAATGCGAGATAGATAATTCCTACGCCGACTGCGGTAATCGCAAACGCTAAGACGAGCAGGCCGATATAGGTGGAGCGTTTCACGGCGGGTACCTCGCAAATAGTATGCATTCATTAAGATAAATGATACCAGCTTACGACAATCTTCAAAAGAAAGCGATCGATCGAAATGACGGGGTGAAAAGGCCCTATTGGGCTTCGATTTGACCTCTAATAGAAATATTTGCCCCACTCATTCTGGGCGTGAGGTCAATAATTGAGTCCACGAGTTTTGAGCGATACTCTTCTCACTAAACTCACTATTTTCACTATAAGCACTATAAATATGATAGGGGGACGACGAGAACAATGTGACGTGCGATAGCTAAGCCGTTTAAGCCGGACTCTGACCTTGAATCTCTGCCTCTATCTGTGCGAACGGGCTATTGTCGGTTCTCGATTCCATCGCTGCGTTTTCGTTGGGTCTTGAGGGACGCTAATAAATGGACTTGCTTGATGCCACCTCTGTTAATGGGGCGGCTTCTTTTTGTCGAAAACCACCACATTGGGAACAGGCACCTTTGTGGTGGTTCTCGGTTTGTCTCGACTTGTAACATCTTGGCCGCTAAAAGTGGGCCTGGTGTTACAGATTTAGATTTTCGATTCGGGTGTCTTCTGTTCGTCTCGATTTGTAACAGATAGAGCTCTATTTGCCGAGTAGATGTTACAGATTGAGACAAACGGGTGCCGCTGAACAATTCGTCTCGATCTGTAACATCTGGAGCCAGAAACGGTCGATAGATGTTACAGATTGAGACGGTAGCGCACCTGTGCGGCGGCGGGCCGACATCTTTACCCCTATCTCTCAATCACTCAGAAAATCTTATATATAGAGACTTAGATTTGTGTATAAGATCGTACAAAGCTGGCAACAATACTTCTCGAACAACGTGAAGCCGCCCCGTAGGGCGGCCACCCCAAGAGAGGTGATTCCATGAGAATCGATAAGCTAGCAATGACGTCGCGCGAGGCGCTGCAGACCGCCATGAGCACGGCTGCCGATGCGCAGGCCGGCGCGGTGGAGCCGATCCACCTGCTGTCCGCCCTGCTCGGTGCCGGCGAGCGCAATATCTCCGTGATCATTGAGCGCATCGGTGCCGACCCGGCTCAGCTTGCACGCTCCACACAGGATGCCATCGACCACGCGCCCAAGGTTTCGGGCGAGGGCCAGCAGATGGGCCTGTCCAACGAGCTCGTCCGCGTCATCGAGAAGGCCGAGAAGAAGGCCACCAAGATGGGCGACAGCTTTGTGGTGACCGAGCATCTGCTGATGGCGCTTGCCGAGGACAAGGGCGAGGCGGGCCGCGTGCTGCGCGACGCCGGTGTTACCAAGGAGCGTATCGAGCAGGTCTACGAGGAGCTGCGTGGCGATGACCGCGTGACGTCCGCCGAGGACAAGACCCAGTTTGAGGCGCTGGAACAGTACGGCCGCAATATCTGCGACCTTGCCCGCGCCGGCAAGCTCGACCCGGTCATTGGCCGTACCGACGAGATCCGTCGCACCATTCAGGTCCTGTCCCGCCGCACCAAGAACAACCCCGTGCTCATCGGCGAGCCGGGTGTCGGCAAGACGGCCATCGTCGAGGGCATCGCCCAGCGTATCGTGGCCGGCGACGTGCCGAGTACCCTGCGCGACCGCGACCTTATCGAGCTCGACATGAGCGCGCTGGTCGCCGGCGCTAAGTACCGCGGCGAGTTCGAGGACCGCTTGAAGGCCGTACTCAAGGAAGTCCAGAAGTCCGAGGGCAAGGTCATCCTGTTCATCGATGAGCTCCACACCATCGTGGGCGCGGGTGCCACCGAGGGCTCCATGGACGCCGGCAACATCCTCAAGCCGGCGCTCGCCCGTGGCGACCTGCACGCGATCGGCGCGACCACGCTCGACGAATACCGCAAGTACATCGAGAAGGACGCGGCGCTCGCCCGTCGTTTCCAGACCGTTATGGTGAGCGAGCCTACCGTCGAGGACACCATTTCGATCCTGCGTGGTCTGAAGGAGAAGTACGAGATCTTCCACGGTGTGCATATCACCGATAGCGCGCTCGTGGCAGCTGCCGACCTCTCCGATCGCTACATCGCCGACCGCTTCCTGCCCGACAAGGCCATCGATCTGGTCGATGAGGCGGCAAGCCGCCTGCGCATGGAACTCGACAGCATGCCGGTCGAGATCGACGCCACCACGCGTCAGCTCACTCAGCTGCAGATCGAGGAACAGGCGCTCATGAAAGAGACCGATGACGCCTCCAAGGAGCGTCTGGAGGCCCTGCGCCAGGAGATTGCCGAGGTCCAGGAAAAACTCAACGTGCAAAAGGCCGGCTGGCTCAACCAGAAGAACGCCATCGACCACGTGCAGGAGCTTAAGAGCCAGCTTGACGAGGCCAAGAGCGAGGAGGAGCGTGCGACGCGCAACGGCGATTTGGGTCGTGCGTCCGAGCTGCGCTACTCCGTGATTCCGGGCCTGCAGCAGCAGATTCAGGATTCCGAGGCCGCGCTCGAGGCGCAAAAGCAGCAGGACGGCGAGGGCCTCAACGAGCAGGTGACCTCCGATGAGATCGCCGAGGTCGTGAGCGCCTGGACCGGCGTGCCCGTGTCCAAGATGATGCAGGGCGAGCTCGACAAGCTCAAGGGCCTGGAGGGCGAGCTGCATAAGCGCGTCATCGGTCAGGATGAGGCCGTCTCCGCCGTTGCCGCGGCCGTGCGCCGCAGCCGTGCGGGCCTCTCCGATCCGGACAAGCCCATCGGCAGCTTCTTCTTCCTGGGCCCCACCGGCGTGGGCAAGACCGAGCTCGCCAAGGCGCTGGCCGAGTGCCTGTTCGATGACGAGCGCGCGCTCGTGCGTATCGACATGTCCGAGTATATGGAGAAGTTCAGCGTCCAGCGTCTGATTGGTGCGCCCCCGGGATACGTGGGCTACGACGAGGGCGGCCAGCTCACCGAGGCCGTGCGCCGTCGTCCGTACTCTGTGATCTTGCTCGACGAGATGGAGAAGGCTCATCCGGATGTCTTTAACGTGCTGTTGCAGGTGCTTGATGACGGTCGTCTGACCGATGGCCAGGGTCGCCAGGTGTCCTTCAAGAACACGATTATCATCATGACGTCCAACGTGGGCTCCAAGGCCATCGCCGATCTGTCCGGTAAGGACGAGGAGGAGATGCGCCATCAGGTCGACGCTGCCATGGCTCAGACCTTCCGCCCCGAGTTCCTCAACCGTATCGACGATATCGTGGTGTTCCATCCGCTCGGTATGGCGCAGATCGAGAAGATCGTCGACATCCAGCTCGCCGACGTCCGCGCGCGTCTGGCCAAGGAGCGCATGACGCTTGCCATCACCCCGGCGGCCAAGCAGATGCTCGCCGTGGGCGGCCTGGACCCGGTCTTTGGCGCCCGTCCGCTCAAGCGTCTGGTTCAGCGCGAGGTCGTGGATGCCATCGCCGCCGCTATCATCGACGGCACGGTGCGCGAGGGCGATCAGGTGACGGTCGATGCCGACAAGGACGGCGGCTTTACCGTCGTGTGCGACAACACGCCGGCGGCCACCTATGAGGTCCCCGACGCCGAATAGATTTATGGGACATGCCTTAAAATCTGCCAGCCGTCTCTAAACGCCAAGGGCGGCGGATCCAATTGGGTCCGCCGCCCTTTTTCGTGCGACAATCGATAATGTTGAACGGATGCGATGCAAGGAGCTATGCAGATGAAAGACGAGAACAAGACGAACGCACCGGCGGCTGAGATAGCGTCCGCCGCACCAAGGCCCGCGCCGAAACCGGCGCCCAAGCCGTGCGACCCCTGCATCCGTGCCGAGAACGAGGACGATGACGGCTACGATCCCTACAGCGATCGCCGCCCCGAGCGCGAGCCGCTGTTCGAAGCCGACCCCTGGCGCTAGTTGCATCAAGTAGCTAATTTGGCGATGATTTTCTGGGACGGGTAGTCAAAAAAGTCCCGTCCCAAATCGACTGTCCAGGGAGTCGCATTCGAGCTTGGTTGTCCTCTCAGCCACTCGGCATCCTTCGAGCAGTAATAGTGAAAAAACTTGCCTAAGTGTTAATCAAGTAAGACACAATCTTGCTCTTCAATTAATCAAGAATAGGTATAATTTTGATTAGCTAGAGAGCAAGATTGGAGAATTATGGCATTCAACGACTTGGTCGCCCGGAAAATAAAGGACTTTGAACAGCAGGGGGTTCCGCGGGTCTTTGAGCGAGACCTTGATCTAGGAAATCCACAGGAGCCAAAGCGCGACAACATCGTAAATGTGATTGTGGGGGCCCGCCGTTGTGGAAAGACGTATCGCCTGTATCAGGAGATGCGGCGGCTTCAGAGCCGGGGCGTCGAGCTTGACCGGATGCTTTACTTCAATTTTGAGGATGAGCGCTTGCGCCCGTATGAGCCATCGCTGCTGGCGGACGTGCTCGACACGTTCTATGCGCTGTATCCTGCTGCTCGAACCGAGGGCGCTTATATTTTCTTTGACGAGATCCAGGAAATTCCCGAATGGGGTGCGTTTCTGCGGCGTGTAGTCGATACGGAGAAAGCGACCGTCTATGTGACGGGATCTTCTTCTAAGATGCTGTCCTCAGAACTTAAGAGCGAGTTCAGGGGTCGTTCTCTTGTGCGAGAGCTTTTTCCATTGAGCTTTTCGGAATACGTTCGATATAAGACGGGGAACGTTCCCGAGCCAGATGTGACCTTTTCCCCGAGCGATGCGGCGCTGCTTCGACATCATCTGATCGGATATCTTGAACGAGGGGGATTCATCGCGACACTTGGGCAGACGCCCGCAGACGCGATTCAGCTGCTACAGGAATATGCTTCGCGAACGGTCGCCATGGACGTCGTTGAACGCTACGACGTCAAGAACCCTCGCCTGGCATCGCTGTTCCTGACGCGGTGTATGGCATCTTCGGGACGAGAGCTGTCGGTGAACAAAGTGTATAACGAGTTCAAGAGCAGGCAGATACCCGTCAGTCGTAATTCGCTCAGCGACTTACTTGAGTATTATGAGGACGCCTACCTGTTGTTTTCTGTGCCGGAGTTCACGCGTTCACTGGCAAATAACATGCGGTCTGCGTCTAAGGTCTACGCTGTCGATCCTGCGATGTTTGGAGCATTCTCTCCCGCATCGGCATTGGACCAGGGCCAGAGGCTCGAGACCGCAGTGTTCAATGCGCTAAGAAGAAGGACTCCCGCGGTGAGGACCGGCTCGGTCTGCCGCCTGCTAATCAAAGAGAAGAGTAAAAGCCATGAGGTGGACTTTGTTGCTGGGGACGCACTTCTCATGCGGGCTTATAGCCTGATTCAGGTGAGCGCGGATATGGCAAGTGAGAAAACGCGCGAGCGCGAAATTGCCGCGCTTGATGCCTCGATGGCCCAGTTCGATCTTGGCGAGTCGGCAATCGTTACCATGGATGAACAGACCGATATTCCATGCGAGCACGGTGTGGTACACGTTATGCCCGCATGGAAGTGGCTCCTTGCCTAATCATCTATGGGCCTGTGGGGTCAGGACCTCCTGGCTCCTTCATCACGGTTGGGGAGCACCTTGCTGTGCCAGGCTAGTCCTGGGCTTTGATGCTCGGCAGGAGAATCTGGGCGAGGTAGTCGGTCTCGAGTTTGGTGGCGGCGTCTGCGTTGCCGTCTTTGCCAACCAGGTCGTTCTTGATCTGGCTATAGGTGTAGCGGTTGCCGGTCGTAAGCTCGACAAGCTCAATGGCCGTGTCCATGGGGTAGGTTGACACGGGGTTCTGCGTCCGTCCGTTGATGGTCTGGGGCACCACGTACGGATAGACGGGGCCGCTGGCGTAGACGGTATAACCGTTGCCTAGATTGGCCGCGCCCAAAACCGTATCGCCTTCATCGGGCGTAAAGCTCTCGCCCTCGCGCACCGCGACGAGCGTCACGAGCGGCGTATTGGCGTCGTCGCCCAGATAAATGCATAGCGTGCTTCCGTTTTGCCAAGTTGCGACCTTGCCGTACCACTCGACGGGAATATCGAGCTGGTAGAGGTCGGTTGCCTTGTGGCGAGCGTCAGCATCACGGGACGCCTGTGCCTTTTGCACGCTCACGGCATTGACGGCGGCGTCGCGCCGCGCGGTTGCTGCCTGCTGGAGCACTTTGGCAGCCGCGGCGGAGCTCGCACCGCCCTCTTCGGCATACTTGGCGGCGGCATCGATCTGGTCGTCGGTTACCGTGTCGGCCGAAGGCACCTTGAGCTTAAAGGTGGCCTGGGCACTTAAATCCTGTCCATCGCTCTTAACGGTGACCTGCGTCTTGGTGGTCGGGACGGTATAGACGGTGCCGTCGGCCGCGATGGGGGAGGCGGCGATGGAGAGCGTGTAATCGCCGGGCAGCAGTTTGATGCCGCGGCCGTGCTCGTCAACATAGAGTGTTTCGCTCACGGAGGAGCCATCAGCGTCCTGACCGCTCACCTGTACGGGAATCTTGGAGCCGGTGGAACAGTCGAGGCCCGCGGCATGCACGCCAATCTGCACTGACATCATCGTGTGGGCATTGGCGGCGGCAGCGGCAGCCTGCTCTTGCTGATATCCGTTCCAAGCAGCATAGCCTGCACCGCCGGCGACGAGCGCGACGGCTACGACACCGGCGACCATCAGATTGCGGCGCTTGGGCGACATCTTGCGATGGCGAACCTCGGCCTCGCGTGCCGAGGGAACGGACGGCAGGGGAATATCGCCCATGGCGATGGTCTCGTCCACGGCTGGTGCGGAACCCAGGCCAGGAAGCTCGCGGGTCAGCGAATCCTCGGCCGGCAAGCTGTCGAGCAAGACGGTTTCCTCACCCGTGTCGGATTCGGGCTGATTGCCGGCCTCGCTTTCGGTGTCTTCGTGATCTGCCTCATCCTCGGCAGGCTCAACGTCGCCTGCATCCTGATCATCGGATTGCGCCTCGGTTTCCGGCTCATCCTGCACATCAACGCCCGAATCGTCAAACGCAATCTCATCGAGTGAAATCCGGTCTAAGCTCTCCAAGGCCTCAGCGCAAGCTTCTGCATCTTGGGCCGCATCCTCTTGGCCCATCGTCTCATCTTTCATATATCCCCCAAGCTCAATATCGGGACAACACTGTACCCAAAAACAGAGTCATATAGAGCTGTCAGGCGATTGGAAATCTGATTTTATCTGTGCGAGAGGTTTTGAATATGTGCGTGGATGCGCGTAACAACAAAAAGCCCCCGGAAAGCGGACAAATCGCTTTCCGGGGGCATGCAATACGTTGCATTGCGCGGAGTCGGCCAGGCGGCTTCACATTCAAGCGGCGTTTGCGTCAGGCGCGTTACTCGGCGTGCGCGTAATCCACCTTGGCGCGGCGAGCGGTAGCCTTCTCCCAATCGCTGGTGCCCTCAAAGACATCCTGCTTGTAGGGATTGCGGCCGAGCTTCTTGGCGCGGTAGGCGATGTAGATGATCGCGGCGACGTTGGCGACCAGAGCGGCGATCGAGACCGCGGTAGCGGCGCCGGGGTCGAGCGTGGAGTGGGTCACAAAGATGGACTCCTCCTGGAAGTACGGGAACACCTGGGCAAACATGCACCAAATGGCCAGCGTAAAGGCGCGGTTCTGGATCCAGCCGCCCTTGTTCCAGATAAAGGCGGCGACGGTGGGCGCCAGAAGCAGCGCAAAGCCGCAGAACCAGGAGTGGGTGGGCAGGCAGTTGTAGGTGTAGCAGAAGTTCCAGATATCGTAGGCGATGATGTAGACCCAGGTCATATCGGGCCACAGCATGTCGGTCTGATCCTCGGAGGCGTAGACGCTCCACCAACCGGTCATGCAGAAGATGTTGATAATACCGGCGATGCCGTTGAACACGTTGTTCCAGCCGGCCAGCTGCGTAGCACCTTCGGAGGTGACCCAGGTGGACTCGCCCAGGACAAAGAAGTGATAGGCGCTCTCAAAGTCGGACACGACGGCGATCATGATGTTGATGGCGACGATCACAAACGGCCATGCGCGGAACCAATGCGCCTTGCCAATCTTGCCCCACTGGTACTTAATGGCAATGAAGCCCCAGCAACCGGCCAGCGCCGCGTATACCTTGGCGTAGTGGAACCAGCTGTTCTGGTACACATGGGTGGGGTTGGTGAGCGCCCACTCGGCACCCTGCGAGACGCCGATGGCGATGGCGACGCAATAGATGGTCATGGCCAGCGGAGCCACGCCAAAGATGATTGCCGCGCCCAGCTTGGTGCGGCGGCCGACCTCGTTGAGCACGATCAGGCCAATAAAGACCATGGCCCAGCCGGCCCAGTGGATAAGGGTATCGCTACTCCAAACATCGAACAGCATGCTGCTCTCCTTCCACACGCCCGCGGCCCCTCTTCTAATCGCGGGCAGTTTGGCCAAATGTCGTCAGTTCTGGGGCTTGCGCTCCGGATACTTGGCGGTATAGCCCTCGATGTGGAGTGTCGAGGCGATGATTTCCTTGACCGTCTCGTCGGGCACATCGGGGTGCGTGCGGATATACATCAACAACCCCATGATGAGGGTGTAGAACGTCTCGTAGACATGGTCGATGCGTAGCTCATGATGGGCGGCAAAATCCACCACGGTGGTGTCGCAGATATACTGCGCCACACGCTGGACCACGTTGTGCAAAAAGCCGCCGTAGAGCGCGCCGCTGCTTGAGGTGAGCGTACTCGGCAGCTCGTGGCCGCTGACGACCAGGCGCTTAAAGAGCGGGGCGACGGTGTCGAGTGCGCCCTCGATATCACCGACGGTGCGGTTGGCATTCCACTGCTCGAGCTCGGAGATAAAACCGTCGATCGCCTCGTCCATGACGGCGGTGACAGCGGCGTCCATGTCGGCAAAGTAGTGGTAGAACAATGAGCGCGTGCAGCCGGCTCGCTTGGTCACGGCCGAGACGGATAGATGCGACACGCCTAGCTCAGAGCTCACGGTGCGCACGGCGGCGAGGATCTCGCGACGGCGTTCGTCGCCCGTCAAGCGCTTTGCCGCGCTATCGGATGCGGGGACGGCATCGACCACAGAGGTATCTGCTGTGTTGTTGCTCATGTTTTGCCGCCTTTCATCCTCTTTTGCCTGACCGTTCGCCTAACAGTCTTGAATATTGTTGACGGTTCGTCAATACTATTTTTGACACAATGTCAACTAATGGCGGGTGAACGGCATGGGGGCATGCCCGGCCTGCAAAAAAGAGGGGTGCCGCGGTCTCGCCGGGCTGTGGCAAGAGAAGGGACAACCATGATTCTCAACGGACCGGGGATTAGCTACACCGAGCCCGACATCGGTTCGGAGTTCGTGCCGCCGCTGCCGGAGCATCCGCGCGAGGCCATCGTCAAGCTGTGCGAGCACTGCACCAACCGTCTGCTGCATCGCGATGAGCTGCTGGGCTACGAGTACTGGTCGTTTGCCGAGGCCGCGACTGACGAGCAGGCCGAAGTGCTCTGCAAGATGAAGA
This sequence comes from Collinsella aerofaciens, assembly GCF_015555045.1. Lineage (GTDB taxonomy): Bacteria > Actinomycetota > Coriobacteriia > Coriobacteriales > Coriobacteriaceae > Collinsella > Collinsella aerofaciens_W. The sequence goes on from NZ_JADNJQ010000036.1 coordinate 12,851, forward strand.
TGCGCCGTCCCTATACGCTGCCCGAGATGGTCAAGCTCACCGGCATGCCCGAAGCCGATATCGAGAAGATGCTCGACGATATGAGCTACACGGGCCTGCTCGAGTACAACTGGGAAAACCCCGAGCGCGCCAAGCAGTGGGTGCTGCCCATGCTGGTGCCGGGTTCCGCTGAGTTTCTCAACATGCGCGTGAGCCAGCTCGAGGAGCACCCGGTCTATGCCAAGTTCTTTGAGCAGGCGTCCAAGGGACCGCTGTCCAAGGCCACGCCGATGGTGCCGCCCGGTGGTGCCGGCATCGGCATGCATGTCATTCCGGTCGAGAAGGCTATCGATGCCGCGAGCACGTCGGTGCCGATCGAGCATATCGAGCATTGGCTCGACAAATACGATGGCAAATATGCCGCTAGCACCTGCAGCTGCCGCGCGAGCCGTCGCGTGATGGGTGAGGGCTGCGCCGACGACCCGGCCGATTGGTGCATCGCCGTGGGCGATATGGCCGACTACGTGGTCGAGACCGACCGCGGCCATTACGTGGCGCGCGACGAGGTTTACGACATCCTGCGCCAGGCCGAGGACAACGGCTTTGTGCACCAGATCACCAACATCGACGGCGAGAACAAGATCTTCGCCATCTGCAACTGCAACGTCAACGTGTGCTACGCCCTGCGCACCTCGCAGCTGTTCAACACGCCCAACCTGTCGCGCTCGGCCTATGTCGCCAAGGTCGAGAAGGACAAGTGCGTGGCCTGCGGTCGCTGCGTTGAGGTGTGCCCGGCCGGTGCCGCTAAGCTGGGCCAGAAGCTCTGCAGCAAAAAGGCCGGCGGACAGGTGCCCGAGTATCCGCGCCAGGAGCTGCCCGATGCCACCAAATGGGACCACACCAAGTGGTCGCCCAACTACCGCAACGACAACCGCATCGAGACGTATGAATCCGGCACCGCACCCTGCAAGACGGCCTGTCCCGCGCACGTTGCCGTTCAGGGCTACCTTAAGCTTGCTGCCCAGGGTCGCTACGACGAGGCGCTGGCGCTCATCAAGCGCGAGAACCCGCTGCCCGCCATCTGCGGCCGCGTGTGCAATCGCCGCTGCGAGGATGCCTGCACCCGTGGCCGCGTGGACGCCGCCGTGGCCATCGACGAGGTCAAGAAGTTCATCGCCCAGCGCGATCTGGATGCCGCGACCCGCTATGTCCCACCTGTGGTGACCCCGACGCGTGCCGGCGGCTTCGACCAGAAGATCGCCATCATCGGTGCCGGTCCGGCCGGCCTGTCCTGCGCTTTCTACCTGGCCGAGAAGGGCTACAAGCCCGTCGTGTTCGAGAAGAACGAGCGCCCGGGCGGCATGCTCACCTACGGCATTCCCAGCTTTAAGCTGCAGAAGGATGTCATCGAGGTCGAGGTCGAGATCATTCGCCTGATGGGTGCCGAGTTCCGCTATGGCGTGGAAGTCGGTCGCGACGTGACGCTCGACGAGCTGCGCGCGCAGGGCTTTAAGGCCTTCTACGTTGCCATTGGCTGCCAGGGCGGCCGCCTTGCGGGCATTCCGGGCGAGGGTGCCGAGGACGTGACCGTGGCCGTCGACTTCCTTCGCGAGGTTAACAGCGGCAAGATCGATTCCCTGTCCGGCCGCACCATTGTGGTGGGCGGCGGCAACGTGGCCATCGACGTTGCCCGCAACGCCTGCCGTCTGGGCTCTGAGCATGTTGAGATGTTCTGCCTGGAGAGCGAGGCTCAGATGCCCGCCAGAGAGGAGGAGCGTCGCGAGGCCGTTGAGGACGGCGCTCACATCAGCTGCGGATGGGGCCCCAAGGAGATTCACCTGGACGAGGCCGGTCGCGTGTGCGGCATCACCTTCAAGCGCTGCACGCGTGTCTTTGACGACGAGGGCCGTTTTGCGCCCGAGTACGACGAGAACGATCTGCGCCGTGTCGATGCCGATCGTGTCGTTATGTCGATTGGCCAGTCCATTGTGTGGGGCGACCTGCTGGCTGGCTCCAAGGTGGAGCTTGGCCGCGGCCAGGGCGCCCTTGCCGATCCCCAGACCTATCAGACTGCCGAGCCCGACATCTTTGTGGGCGGCGACGTCTACACCGGTCCGAGCTTTGCCATCGACGCCATCGCCGCCGGTCACGAGGCCGCCGTGTCCATCCATCGCTTTGTGCAGCCGGGATCCACGCTCACCATCGGCCGCAACCAGCGTCGTTACACCGCGCTCGACCGCGACGATGTCGTGATCGAGAGCTACGACAACGCGAGCCGCGAGGTGGCGCATGTCGACCGCGAGCGCGAGAAGGCTGCGCCGTTTAGCGAGTACGTCGAGACCTTTACCGAGGAGCAGGTGCGCGCCGAGACCGCCCGCTGCCTGGGCTGCGGTGCCTCGATCGTCGACCCCAACAAGTGCATCGGCTGCGGTCTGTGCACCACCAAGTGCGCGTTCGATGCCATCCACCTGGATCGCGATCGCCCCGAGTGCTCCACGATGGTCAAATACGAGCAAAAGCTTCCGAGCCTTGGCAAGTATGCTTTAAAGCGTGCAATCAAAATCAAGTTCGGTCGTAAATAGGTAACCATGGCGGGTAAGGGGACGGCGCAGGCTAGATTTTGCCGTCCCCTTGCTTTGAGTTTGCATCGCATCAACCGTTGTTGAAAGGTTTCTACCTTGCATGAATTGGGAATCGTTTACCACATCATTCGCGATGTCGAGAACGTGGCGCGCGCCAATGGCGTGAGTCGCGTTTCGAGCGTCACGCTGCTGCTGGGCGAGGTCTCGGGCGTCGTTCCCGACTTGCTGCTCGACGCTTGGCGCTGGGCGGCAGATAAAAAGCCCATCGCGCAGGGCGCGGAGCTTATTGTGGAGCCCGTCGAGGCCGTGACGCATTGCGAGGCGTGCGGCTGCGACTACGCGACGGTCGAGCACGGGAAGACCTGCCCCCATTGCGGTAGCGGCGATACCTATCTGCTCCAGGGCCAAGAGGTCATGATCAAGCAGATTGAGACCCCCGACGAGGAACCGGCAGACGCTGCTCCTGACGGCCTCTCCGACGCCCCCGATGCCGTCGACGCCGCCAACCCTCTCCACATCGCCTAACATCTAATGTCTACATGGGCTAGAGTTCTAAACATATTTGCTTCGGTTAGTCAAGTCATGTCTGTTTAAACAAAATGGTGGCACGCAGACGCATTGGGATTCACCTAAAAGCGGTCTTAACGAACGGTGCACCTTTATATGTCTTTGAAAACAATCAGCAAATCACGTTTTATCAGGCAATGAGCTATAAGCCAGCAACGTAATCAATTTGTAACAAACATAGACGTTTAAACAAATAATCCAACCTTTTGCGAATTTAGCTATAATTCCACAATCCAAACAGGTATACTCCTTTCATGTCGTGTAGGAAATACGTAGACAAAAAGGAGGTTATGTGATGGTAAGTATTGTTCTTGCTAGCCACGGGGACTTGGCAGCTGGAATCAAGCAGACGGGCTCGATGGTCTTTGGCGATCAGCCGTCTGTTGCCGTGGTCTCGCTCGAGCCGAGCATGGGCCCCGACGATTTCCGTGCCAAGGTCGAGGAAGCAGTCGCTTCCTTCGAGGACCAGGAGCAGGTGCTCTTCCTCGTTGATTTGTGGGGCGGCACGCCGTTCAACCAGATTAGCGGGCTCATCGAGGGCCATGATTCCTGGGCTATCGTCACCGGTGTCAACCTGCCTATGCTCATCGAGGCATATTCGCAGCGTTTTGATGCAAAGAACACTGCACATGCGATCGCAAAACATCTCGTGACTGAGGCAAAGGCTGGCGTGCGCGTCAAGCCCGAGTCTCTGGAGCCCGAGGAGAAGAAGCCGGCTGTGGCCGCCGCTGCTCCTGCAGGCGCCATCCCTCCGGGAACGGTCATCGGCGACGGGCACATCAAGATCGCCCACGTCCGTATCGACACCCGTCTGCTGCATGGTCAGGTGGCCACCACGTGGACCAAGCAGATCAACCCCAACCGCATCATCGTGGTTTCCGACGGCGTTGCTCACGACGAGCTCCGCAAGACCATGATCGAGCAGGCTGCCCCTCCGGGAGTCCATGCCAACGTCGTGCCCATCAAGAAGATGGCTGAGGTCGTCAAGGACACGCGTTTTGGTGACACCAAGGCCATGCTGCTCTTCGAGAACCCGCAGGATCTGCTCAAGGCCATCGAGGCCGGCGTCGACATCAAGGAAGTCAACATCGGTTCCATGGCTCACTCCAAGGGCAAGGTCGTCGTCACCAACGCCGTCGCTATGGGCGATGACGACGTTAAGACCCTCGAGGCCCTCAAGGCCAAGGGCGTCAAGTTCGAGGTCCGCAAGGTTCCTTCGGATGCCTCCGAGGATCTCGACGCCATGTTGAAGAAAGCTAAGGCCGAACTGGCCGCTCAAGCATAGTAAAGGAGGGTCCGATACATGTCTGCAATCACTATTCTGCTTGTTGCGATTGTCGCGTTGCTTGCCGGTATGGAAGGCATTCTGGATGAGTTCCAGTTCCATCAGCCGCTCGTGGCATGCACGCTTATCGGTCTCGTAACCGGTCACCTTCAGGAGGGCATCCTCCTGGGCGGTTCGCTCCAGATGATGGCCCTTGGCTGGGCTAACGTCGGCGCCGCCGTCGCGCCTGACGCCGCTCTGGCCTCGGTCGCTTCTTCGATCATCATGGTGCTCGCCCTCAACGGCGGCGCCACTGATTCGGCCAAGGCCGTTACCGCGGCCATCGCCGTCGCCGTCCCGCTGTCGGTCGCTGGTCTGTTCCTGACCATGATCTGCCGTACCATTGCTACCGCTATCGCTCACGCCATGGACGGTTGCGCCGAGAAGGGCGACTTCTCCGGCATCGAGCGCTGGCAGTACGCTGCCATCCTCATGCAGGGCCTTCGTATCGCCATCCCGGCAGTACTTCTGTGCGTCATCCCGGCCGAGGCTGTTACCAACGCGCTTAACGCTATGCCCGACTGGCTGTCCGGCGGCATGGCCGTCGGCGGCGGCATGGTCGCTTCCGTCGGTTACGCCATGGTCATCAACATGATGGCCACCAAGGAGACCTGGCCGTTCTTTATCCTCGGCTTTGTCCTTGCTGCCATCCCTCAGCTCACGCTGATCGCCCTTGGCCTCATCGGCATCTCCCTTGCCCTCATCTACCTTGGCCTTAAGGATCTGGCCAAGCAGGGTGGCGGCATGGGCGGTGGCTCCGGCGACCCGCTCGGCGACATTCTGAACGATTACGAGTAGGAGGGGAGTGATACATATGGCAGAGAACAAGATTCAGCTCACCAAGGCTGACCGTAAGAAGGTTTGCTTCCGTCATCAGTTCCTTCAGGGCTCGTGGAACTACGAGCGTATGCAGAACGGCGGCTGGTGCTTCGCAATGATCCCTGCGATCAAGAAGCTCTACACCAGCAAGGATGACCAGATTGCCGCTCTTAAGCGCCACCTGGAGTTCTATAACACCCACCCCTATGTTTCCGCCCCCGTCATTGGCGTTACCCTCGCCCTCGAGGAGGAGCGCGCCAACGGTGCTCCGATCGATGACGTCGCCATCCAGGGCGTCAAGGTCGGTATGATGGGCCCGCTCGCCGGCGTCGGTGACCCCGTCTTCTGGTTCACCCTTCGCCCGATTCTGGGCGCTCTGGGCGCTTCCCTGGCCATGTCCGGCAGCATCGTCGGTCCGCTGCTGTTCTTCTTCGCGTGGAACATCATCCGTTACGCTTTCCTGTGGTACACACAGGAGTTTGGCTACAAGGTCGGCTCCTCTATCGCCAAGGACCTCTCCGGCGGTCTGATGGGCAAGGTCACCGAGGGCGCTTCCATCCTGGGTATGTTCATCATCGGCGCCCTGGTCGAGCGCTGGGTGTCCATTTCCTTCACCCCGATCGTCTCCACGGTCAAGCAGTCTGCTGGCGCCTTTATCGACTGGGCTAGCCTGCCCTCCGGTTCCGAGGGTATCAAGGAAGCGCTGACGATGTACAACTCCGTCGGTGCTACCGCCCTTGATCAGATGAAGGTCACCACGCTCCAGGGTAACCTCGATCAGCTCATCCCCGGCCTTGCCGCCGTGTGCCTGACCCTGCTGGTCTGCAAGCTCCTCAAGAAGAAGGTCAGCCCGATCGTCATCATCCTGGCTCTCTTCGCCGTCGGCATCATCGGTCGCTTCTGCGGCTTCATGTAAGCACGCTTCGGCTTAAGACCGAGAGTTGCTAGGTAAGGGCTTTTGAGCCATTGAAACGGACCGCACCCGGTGGGTACACTGGATGCGGTCCGATTGTTTTTATTGGAGGGAGAGGCGCGTATGGCGCAATCTCAGAACAGCAAGGTCGATCTGGCAACGCCGGCAACCTGCCTGATGGGGCTTACCAGCCACGGTAACGTGATGGTGGGCAATAAGGCGTTCGAGTACTATAACGAGCGCAATCCCGAGGATTATATTCAAATCCCGTGGGACGAGGTCGACTATATTGCCGCCGAGGTTTTGCGCGGCACCAAGAAGATTACGCGTTTTGCCATCTTCACCAAGGACAACGGTCACTTTACGTTTTCGACGCGCGACGACAAAGAGACGCTTCGTGCGGTCCGCAAGTACGTCGACGAGGATAAGCTCGTGCGTTCGCCCGACTTTATCGATGTGACGGCCAAGGGCGCCAAGAGCATCCCCTCCGTTATCAAAAACCTCTTCCACAAAGGTAACTAGTCATTAAAGAGCGCCCCCCAAGTGGGACGCAGTTTCCCATGGGACTCGATCGGGAAAGTGCATCCCAGTTCGAGCGCCGATTCCGGGATGTAGTTTCCGGAACGGGGTCGTTTGGGAAACTGTGTCCCGTTTCGAGCCGAAATACTGGGACACAGTTTCCAGCGAGGTCGCGCGCGCAGACGTGGTGTAAGAGTGTCCTGAGGTCCGTCGCTGCAAGTCCCGATGTTACTCCTTCTTGAGAC
>NZ_JADNJQ010000037.1 GCF_015555045.1 Collinsella aerofaciens
CGACGGGAAACGAAAAAGCCCGGTTTAAAACCGGGCTCGAACAAACACGCCTATTGACAATGGCTTTCTCATATTAAAAAGATGGGGACGCACAGCGACAGCAATTGCTGCCAAATGACACCTTGCGTTACATCGATCGCCGTAGATTTCTTAGCCACACGCCCTCCCCACACGCATACGTCAAACAGCAAAACGGCAATTTAAGACCAAAGCCAATATCAGCTTAGCACCGACTGGCGTCGACCGAAACACCCCGAATCAGAGCCAGGTGCGAAATATCTGCCTAGTGATACAAACCCGGCTGGTAGTGATACTCATTGCTCACGTGCGGGCACAGCTGCCAAAAGGCGACGGCGCTCGCCGCGGCCACGTTAAGCGAATCGACCCCGTGCGCCATCGGAATGCGCACCGCGTGGTCACAGCCGGCAATGGTCTTGGCGCCCAAGCCGGCACCCTCGGTACCCATAAAGATTGCCAAGCGGTCAATCTCCTGCAGCACGGAATCGTCCAGCGATACGGAATCGTCCGTCAACGCCATAGCGGCACACGAAAAACCGGCATCGTGCAACGCGCTCAGACCATCATGCGGCCACACACGAGCCTCGCTGCCAATGCGCGTCCAAGGCACCTGAAACACGGTGCCCATGCTCACGCGGGCCGAGCGACGGTACAGCGGGTCGCAGCACGTCGGGCTGACCAAAATACCGTCAACGTTCAATGCGGCAGCCGAGCGGAAAATAGCGCCAACATTGGTGTGATCGACAATACCCTCAAGCACGCACACACGCACCGGACGATCCCCCGCCGCCTCGACGACACCGCCCAAGAACTCATCAACCGGAATCTGACGCGGGCGACGGAACGCCGCGAGCGCACCACGCGTCACGTTAAAGCCCGTCAACTGCTCCATGAGCTCCATGGAGGCCACGAACACGGGAACCGGACCCGCTCCCTCGCGCACGACAAGCTGGTCAAACAGCGGCATCATCTGGTCGAGCCAGCGCTCGCCCAAAAGAAAGCTCACCGGCTCATATCCGGCGCGAACCGCACGCTCGATGACCTTGGCACTCTCAGCGATAAAAATGCCCTTCTGCGGCTCCAGCACGCAGCGAAGCTCACGCTCGGTCAGTCGCACATAGGCATCGAGCCGCTCGTCATCGAGCGAATCAATTCGCAGAACCTCAACGGCATCAGTCATAGCAGCCAGCCCGCACCCTTCTTTACAGCACATCTATACCAAACGAGGCGACGCTAAGCGCCGCCCCATGCATTCAATCAACCCGATGATACCGTTCACGCCAGACGATTTACGCCTCAACGCGATGATACGTCACGAACTCATAATCGACGCCCTCGTCACCCTCACCGGCGGCAATCGTCGCGACCTCGCTACGCTGCGCAATCTCCCACGCGGGATCGGCGTCCAAGTCGGGAAAGTACGTGTCCACGGGATGGACGCAGTGGTTATGAGTGACCTCGGCCTCCACGCAGTACGGCAAAAACTGCCGATAGACATCGCCGCCACCGATCACCCAGGCAACGGGCTCATCGGCAACCGCAGCGAGCGCTTCGTCAACGCTATGCACCACGTCGACGCCCTCGCGGGTAAAGCCTATATCGCGCGTAAGCACGATATTGCGGCGGTTCTTGAGCGGACGCCCGCCGGGAAAACTCAGCAGCGTCTTGCGTCCCATGATAACCGGGCAGCCCTTGGTGCAGGCCACAAAATGGCGCATATCGGCGCGATTGGACACCACCATATCGCCCTCGCAGCCAATACCCCAGTCGTCACACACGGCGACGATGGCAGAAAGCTTACACGTCATGCGCGTCACCTACACCGCAATGGGGATGTTCTTGACCTGAGGGCCGTGCTCATAGCCCTCGACGATCAGGTCATCGGTCGTAAACGCATAGAAGTCATGCACATCGGGATTGAGCGTTACCTTGGGTGCCGCAAACTGCGGACGCTCGATAAGCTCGCGGACGATATCGACATGACGATCATAGATATGGGCGTCGGCGATCACGTGCAGCAGCTCACCGGGAATCATATCGACCGACTGCGCGACCATCATCAGCAAAATGGCGTACTGGCACACGTTCCAGTTGTTCGCGGCCAAAATGTCCTGGCTGCGCTGGTTGAGAATCATGTTGAGCGTCGGCTTGTCGTCCTGAGGACGCTGCGTCACGTTATAGGTCACGCTATAGGCGCACGGATAAAGGTGCATCTCGGACAGATCGCTAAACACGTACGTATTGGTCATAATGCGGCGACTATACGGCGTGTGCTTAAGGTCGTACAGCACACGGTCCATCTGGTCGAAGTCGCCCTCGACGTAATGGCTCTTCTGACCAATCTGATAGCCGTAGGCTTTACCGATGGAACCGGTCTCATCGGCCCACTCATCCCAGATATGGCTGTTGAGATCATGCACGTTATTGGACTTCTTTTGATAGATCCACAGAATCTCGTCCATGGCAGACTTAAGCGCCGTACGACGCAGGGTGAGCGCGGGGAACTCCTCGCGCAGATCATAGCGCGCCGTGACACCAAAGTTTTTAATGGTATAGGCAGGGGTGCCGTCCTCCCACACCGGACGGACCTTTTGGCCCTCGGTGGTGGTGCCATGGTCCAAGATATCGCGGCACATGGTTACAAACTGCTGATCAGCTTTGCTCATTGACCCTCCTGTCAGTCGCCTATAAGCGAGATTTATTGTAGCCCAGGCGCGCGAGTGTCGAATTGGACACTTAGTCCGGCACACGCAATGCACGGCAGCGCGGCTCCGCATGCGGCAACGAGGCATCTTAGCCTTTTTCTGACATATGACAGAAATGCCTTGCGCCCAACGACTAACGCGTTATCCTATTGTTGACATATGTCAGATAAGGAGTGTGCATGGCAGGAAGACGCGAAAAACTGCGCCGCGTCGGGATCATCCCCGAATACCGCGGCTTTACCCCCGATGGCCTGGCCAGCGGTGATGCCATCGACATGACCGTCGACGAGCTTGAGGTGCTGCGCCTGTGCGATCTGGAGGGCCTCAATCAGGAGGCCGTCGCCCTGCACATGGGCATCGCCCGCGCCACGGTGGCGGCAATCAGCAGTCGCGCGCATCGCAAGGTGGCAAACGCGCTGGTCAACGGACGAGCGCTCGTCATCGAGGGCGGCAATATCGCGTACTCCCCCATCGCCACGACGACGGCCGCATGGCCAGCAAAGGAGGTCGGCACCATGAGGGTGGCAACGACGTACGACAACGGCAACATCTTTATGCACTTTGGCCGCAGCGAGCAGTTCAAGATCTACGACATCCAGGATGGCAAGGTGCTCAACGAGCAGGTCGTAGGCACCGGCGGCACCGACCACGGCGCCTTGGCGGGCCTGCTTGCCAACGGTGGCGTTGACACGCTCATTTGCGGCGGTATCGGCGGCGGCGCTATCAACGCGCTTGCCCAAGCCGGCATCACGGTCTATGCGGGCGCCCAGGGCAGCTGCGATGCCTGCGTCGAGGCCCTCATTGCCGGCACGCTCGCACAGAACGGCGAGGCCACCTGCGACTGCCATGGACATGATCACGAGCACATCCACGAGCATGGCGAGTCCTGCGGCTGCCACGGTCACCACGACCATGACGGGCACGAAGGCTGCGGCTGCCACTAGCGGCAAGCACCTCGTCGAGAACGCGCTTCCACGCGTGCGACAACCAGCGAACAAACGGCGAAGGCCGCCTGGAATACCATCCAGGCGGCCTTCGCCATACACGACTCAACTAGTCGTTACTTCTTGTTGCGCATCTGCGCTTCCATCTGGCGCAGCAGGTCCATATCGGACTTGGGGCCGCCCGTTCCCAGGCCGCCCATGCCGCCCAGCCCCATGGCATCCAGACCGGGAATATTGGGCATGCGCATCTTTTTGCCCTTCTTACCCTTCTTGCCCTTCTTGCCGCCGGCCTGTGCCTGATTGGCCATCGTGCGCATGCGGCCCATCATCTTGTTCATCTCGCCCCACTGCTTCATAAGGCTATTGACCTCGGTGGGGGTCACGCCGGCGCCCTTGGCGATGCGGGCACGGCGCTGGCCGTTGATGATGGAGGGGCGAAGGCGCTCCTCCTTGGTCATCGACATGATGATGGCCTCGTTCTTATCGAAGATACCTTCGTCCAGGTTGCCACCCATCTGGTTAAGCGCACGCTGGCCACCGGGGAGCATGCCCAGAATGCCCTTCATGCCGCCCATCTTCTTGACGGCCTTCATCTGGTCGAGCATGTCGTTCATGGTAAAGCCCTCGCGCAGCATGCGCTCGGCAGCCTCGAGCTGCTCGGCGTCGGCTGCCTCCTGGGCCTTCTCGATGATGCCGACAACATCGCCCATGCCCAAGATGCGCTTGGCCATGCGGTCGGGATAGAACGGCTCCAGCGAATCGGGTTTCTCGCCCATGCTAACAAACTTGATGGGCTTGCCGGTCACCTGGCGCACGGAAAGCGCGCCGCCGCCACGGGCGTCGCCGTCGAGCTTGGAGATGATCACGCCGTCAAAGTCGGTGCGCTCGGCGAAGGTCGAGACGACGTTGACGATGTCCTGGCCGGTCATGGCATCGACGACCATCAGCACCTGATCGGGCTTGACGGCCTTCTTGATGTCCACGGCCTCCTGCATCATCTGCTCGTCGATCTGCAAACGACCGGCGGTATCGACGATGACCACGTCACGCAGGTGGTCAACGGCCTCCTGAATGGCGCCCTTGGCGATGTCAACCGGGTGCTCGCCATCGCCACGGAAGACCGGCACGCCAATCTCTCCGCCAAGCGTGGCCAGCTGGTCGGCAGCGGCGGGACGGTAGACGTCGCACGCGGCGAGCAGCGGTGAGCGGCCCTGCTTCTTGAGCAGGTAGGCCAGCTTTACGGCCGCCGTGGTCTTACCGGAGCCCTGCAGGCCCACGAGCATGATGACATTGGGAATGCGATTGCTAAAGACGAGCTTGCTCTCGGTTGAGCCAAGCATCTCGGTGAGCTCGTCGAGCACGATCTTGACGACGTTTTGCGCCGGCGACAGCGACTCCATGACCTCGGCGGTCATGCAGCGCTCCTTGGTCTTGGCGACGAACTCCTTGACGACCTTAAAGTTAACGTCGGCCTCGAGCAGCGCCATGCGAATATCGCGCATGGCCGAAGTAATATCGGCCTCGGTCAGCTTGCCCTTGCCGCGCAGGCGGTCAAATGTGTCGTTGAGGCGATCGCTCAGGGAATCAAACACTAGTCACTCCTTAATTGGACTCGCCCACCAGGGCGCGGCAGAAATCTTTGGCATTGAACTCCTGCAGGTCATCGACCTGCTCGCCCACGCCGACGCGCAGGATCGGGAGCTTGAGCTTCTCGGCCACGGCCATGGCGATGCCGCCCTTTGCCGTGCCGTCGAGCTTCGTCATGATAATACCGTCCAGGCCCAGCGCCTCGTTAAACTCGAGCGCCTGGTTCAGACCGTTCTGGCCGGTGGCGGCATCGATCACGAGCACGACTGAGACGGGCATGGGGCCGGCGGCCATATTGGCGGCGCGCTTACGCGTCACGTTAACCACCTTGGCAAGCTCGCGCATGAGCTCAGGGCTCGTGTGCAGACGGCCGGCGGTATCGATAAGCACCAGGCCGCTGCCGCGCTTGTCGGCCTCGTCGAGCACGTCGTAGCAAACACTTGCCGGGTCGGAGCCGCGGTCGCGCTTGATGACGGGGACGCCAGCGCGCTGGCCCCACACATCGAGCTGCTCGATAGCGGCAGCACGGAAGGTATCGGCCGAACCGATCACGACGTTCTTGCCGCGGGCGGCCATGACGCTCGCGATCTTACCGACCGTCGTGGTCTTGCCGGCACCGTTAATGCCCACAAACAGCACGCAGCTCGGCGTATCGGAAAACGGATCGCGCTCGATGGGCACAAAGTGCTGCTCGAGCTGCTCGGCCAGGGCACGGCGAAGCTGCGGAGCGGTCTTGAGGTTCTTCTTGGCCGCGGCATCGCGCAGGTCATCGGAGACCTTGATAGCGACCTCGGCGCCCATGTCACCCATGACGAGGGTGTCCTCCAGGTCCTCCCAAAAATCCTCGTCGACCTCGCCGCCAAAGTAGAAGACCTCGTTGAGGGCCTCGCGGCTGCGCTCAAGTCCGCGCGAGAGAGCATCGAAGAATCCCATTATGCATTCACGACCTTTCCGGTTTCGCGATCGAGTTTTTGCGAGACGACGCGACTGACGCCGTCGGCTTGCATCGAGACGCCGTAGAGGACGTCAGCGTCCTCCATAGTACGGCGCTGATGCGAGATAACCAAGAGCTGCGTATCGGAACGCAACACGTCGAGTGCGCCGATGAGCTTGGACAGGTTGGCGTCATCGAGTGCCGCCTCGACCTCGTCCAGCACATAGAACGGCACCGTGCGCGTGCGGTACACAGCAAAGAGCAGGGCGAGCGCCGTCAGGCTCTTCTCGCCGCCCGACATGAGCATCATCTTGGTGATGCGCTTGCCGCGCGGCTGCGCCACGACCTCGATACCCGTCTCGGCAGGATGCTCGGGATCGGTCATCTCCAGATGAGCCTGACCGCCCGGGAAGAGCATGGCGAAGATCTCGCGGAAGTTCGCATCGACCTTCTCAAACGTCACCAGGAACGCCTTGCGCATCTTACGGTCGATAGCCACGGTGATCTTGGTGAGCGCCTTGCGCGCGCTCTCCAGATCGGCCAGCTGCTCCTCGATGTAATCGGCGCGGCGCTTGAGCTGCTCGTACTCCTCCATGGCAACTTGGTTAACGGGACCAAGGTTGTTGATCTGGCGCACAAGCTGGTTGAGTTCGCGCTCGGCGGCATCGCGGTCCGTGGGCGCCGGAAGCATGAGCGCTTCCTCGAGTACCGTGGTGCCATCGGCGGTAATGGCCTTAATGGCGGCCTCTACCTGCACCTCGAGCTTGCCACGCGCGACCTTGAACTCGTTTTGCGCGGCGGAGGCGGTATCGACTCGCTCCTTAGCGCGGGCAACCTCTGCCTTGGCATCCTCGATGGTCTTCTTGAGCGAAGCGGAGTCCGCCTCCTCCAGAGAGGCCTGGTCACGCAGGCGCGCTGCCCAATCCGACGCGCGTTCCAACAGGGCAGAATAGCGTTCGTGCATGGGGTCGACGCGCAGGCGCAGCAGCTCGAGCGAGCGCGAAGCCTGGCGTGTTCCGCGGATACGACGGTCGATGCCCTCAAGACGATGCTCAAGGTCGGGCACGCGGCCCTTCAGCGAACGCAGGCGCTCGCTCGTCTGGGCCAGGCGCACCTTGGCATCGGCGAGCTTACCGGCGGCCTCGGAATCGTCACGGCGAACGCGATCGAGCTCATCGTTGGCCTCGGCAATCTGGAGACCCAGGTCGCTTGCCTGTGCACGCGCCTCGTCACGCGAACGGGTGAGCTCGTCAACGCGCGGGCGCGCGGCACGAACGGCCTCGGCAGCCTGCTCGCGGCGCTTGGAGATGCGCACGCGCTCGACCTCGGCATTGTTGGCGCTTTGCTCCAAGCGGCCGATCTCGGAGAGCAGCGAGCGGCGCTCGCCCTCAAGACGGGCGATCTCACCGGCGGCATCGCCCTCGGCGGCACGGGCCTCCTCGACGGCAACGTTGGCCTCGACGACCTGATCCGACACATGCTCAAACACGGCAGCCAGATCGGGCTCAAGCCCCTCCAGCTCGCGAATGCGACGCTTACGCTCCAGAGCACCCGACGCCTCGCCGGCATCGAGGCCCACACGCACCAGGCCGCCACAGCTTACGCGGGCGCCATCGGGAGTCACATAGGTCACACCGTCAACGACAGGCGCAGCCAGCGCGGCAGCCAAGTCATCGACCACGTAATAGCCGCCGAGCAGCGCCTCGACGACGGGTCCGTAGCCTGCACGCACGGACAGACGATCAACCAGGCGGGTACCGGCAGCGCCCTCAGCGGCGGTAGAGCCGCTCACGCCGCGCGTCACCAGCAGTGCTTCGCCCGAGGCCTTCTTTTGGTCCAGAGCCGCACGACCGGCACGCTCAAGCGTGGCGGCGTCATCAAACAGCAGCGCATCGATATCGCCGGCGAGCAATTGCTCAACCAGGCCCTCAAGCTCGCGCGGGGCCTCCAGCACGTCGCCCAGACGACCCAAGACATCGTCGCCCAGCGCACCCACCAGACGGCTCACGAGCGGCGAGCTGTCGGCCATGCGGGCATCGAGTTTCTTTTGGCTGGCAAGCTCCGAGCGCACCTCGGACAGCTTGTTGCGCGCCTCACTCTCACGATTACGCAAGTCCTTCAGGGCTGCACGGGCGACCTCGGTGGCCTCACGCGCATCGGCCTGGGCCTGGCGCGCTTCCTCAAGAGCACCCTCAAGCTCCTCTGCGCGGTTGCGACGGCTCTCGAGCGAGGCCGTGACCTCCTCGAGCTGCTCGTCAATCTGCTCCAGGCGCGAGGCATACATGTTGTCCTCGACCTCGGCATTGCTCAGCGAGTCCTTCACCTTGGCGAGCTCGAGCGCGGCGTTGTCGGCCACGCGCTGCACATCGCGTTGCTCACGCGTAAGCTGCGAAATCTGATTGTCGAGCGCCACGCGCCGCTCGTGGAGCTCTGCGGCGGCAGGACCAGCGGCGTCAACGTCCTCCTGGGCCTGCATGTGCGCGCCGGTCACTTCCTCAAGCTGCGCACGCGCGTCCTCGAGCTCCTCGACCACGCGACGACGCTGATGCTCGGAGCTCGAAATCTGCCCGCGCATGTCAGACAGGCGCGACACCATGTTGTGGCCCTTTTCCTCGAGCAGGCGCATGTCGGAGTTAATGCGGCCGACCACATCTTGCATATGGCGGCGCTGCTCGCCCAGATCGCCCACAAACAGGCCCTTTTCCTCGAGCATGACCTGGAGCTTCTCGAGCTCGCGCTCCTTTTCGCCCATGCGGTACTGCGCAAGCTCCAGCTCGGCGGCACCTTCCTTGGAGCGGCTCTCCAGGTCGTTCCACTGCGACTGCAGCGAACGCAGCTCGTCGACAGCCAGCATCTGCGTAAGCTCGTTCGCGCGCGAGGACAACTCTTTGTACTTGCGCGCACGATCGACCTGACGCTCCAGCGGTCGCAGCTGACGGGCGATTTCCTTATTGATGTCGCGGGCACGCGTCAGGTGCTCGTCCATCGACTTAATCTTTTTGAGCGCACGCTCCTTGCGGCGCTTGTGCTTGGAGATGCCGGCGGCCTCCTCGATGAGGGCGCGGCGCTCCTCGGGGCGGCTCTGCAAAATGGCGTCGAGCTTGCCCTGGCTGATGATGGAATGCGTATCCTTGCCCAGGCCCGAATCGTGCAAGATGTCCTGAATGTCCATCAGGCGGCACGGGCTCGAGTTGATGAGGTACTCGCTTTCGCCCGAGCGATACATACGACGGATGATGGCGACCTCGTCAAAATCGACGGGCAGCATATGGTCCGAGTTATCGAGCACAAGCGTGACCTCGGCGACACCCACCGGCTTGCGCGCTGACGAGCCCGAGAATATGACATCCTCCATGGCCTGGCCGCGCAACTGCTTGGCGCTCTGCTCGCCCAGGACCCACAGGATGGAGTCGGAGATGTTCGATTTTCCCGAGCCGTTGGGACCGACGATGACGGTCAGGCCCGGCTCAAACGTCATATGGGCGCGGTCGGCAAACGACTTGAACCCTTTGAGCGTGAGGGACTTGAGATACACGGTTCCTCGCTTACACGTGCTTCTTATTGAGAATCACGCCGTTGGTGGTGTAACCCATACGGTCGAGCGCCTCAAGCGCGGCGGCTCCCTCGGCTTCCTTCTTAGAGGAACCGGAGCCGCGACCCTGGCGAATACCATCGATCAAAACCACAGCGGTAAAGGTGGGCGCATGCGCCGGGCCCTCGGAGCCAACGAGCTTGTACGCCGGAGGTTCGTGACCGTCGGCTTGCACACACTCCTGCAAAAACGACTTGGGGTTCGCGGGGTGCTCGGCACGCTCGGTGGCCAGGTGCGGCTTAAGCGTACGGTGAATGAACTCCGCCGCCGTATCCCAGCCGGCATCCAGGTACAGCGCGCCCACGAGCGACTCATAGACGTTCTCGAGGGCCGAATGCAGGCCGCGCGCACCGGTACCGGTCTCGGAGGCACCAAAGATGATGATGTCGTCAATGCCCAGCTCGTGAGAAACCTCGGACAGCGTAGCGCCCGAGACAAGCGACACCTTCAGGCGCGTGAGCTTGCCCTCGTCAAACTCCGGATAGGACTCAAACAGGGAGCGTGCGACCACAGCGCCCAAAATGGAATCGCCCAAGAACTCAAGGCGCTCATAGCTGGCAGAAACCGGCTGGCCCTCGACTGCCGAGGGATGCGTAAGCGCCGCGCGCAGCAGCACCTTATTGTTGAACTCGTGGCCCAAGATTTCCTGGGCGCGCGTAAGTCGTTCGGATAAAGCCAAGACTTAGGCCTCCTTGGCAGCTTCGATAGCGTCGACGGCGTCGGCGACAGAGTTGAGCGAGAGCAGAGTCTCGTCATCGATCTCGAGGTTGAACTCGTCCTCGATAGCCGTAACCAGCTGCAGGCGCTCGAGCGAGTTGGCATCGAGGTCGTCAAAGGTGGTCTCCTCGCTAATTTCGGCAACATCGACGCCCAGAACGTCAGCAGCGACCTCGGCGATCTTGTCGAAGATTTCGGAGCGGTCCATAGCGCTTCCTCTCATAGTGCATGAATACCAAAAGAATGGTACCGCCCGGGCGGTACCAAGACACGGTTCTGATTCTACCCCACGACGTGCGCCGCGAAGCACATAACAGCGCCCTAACTCGCTCTTATAAAACGATACCGTCCATAGAGTTGGCGACATTCTCAACCAGCCCGGCGCGCACGGCTTCGGCCGCCGCGAGCGTACCGTTTTTGACAGCCTCGACTGAGGTGGCGCCATGGCCGATCAGGACCACGCCGCGCAGGCCCAGAAGAATCGCGCCGCCCTTGGCGTCGCCAGAGAGCTTGGCCTTAATCTCGCGCATCTGCTTTTTAATGAGCAGCGCGGCGATCTTGGTGCCGAGCGAGGCCATAAAGGCGTCCTTGAGCTCCTGCAGCAAAAACTTGGCAGCGCCCTCGGTAGCTTTGAGAGCGATATTACCCGACATGCCATCGGCAACGACGACATCGAAGTTACCTGAGGTGAGGTCGGTGCCCTCGCAGTTACCAACAAAGCCGGGAACGGCGGCCTTCATAGCAGGGAAACAGGCCTTGGTAAAGTTGGAGCCCTTCTCATCCTCGGTGCCGTTGGCAAGCAGGCCCACGCGAGGATGCTCGATGCCCAGGACGACGCGGGCATAGGCGCTACCCATCTGGGCAAAACGCACCATGTCATCGACCTCCACATCGGGGTTGGCACCCATGTCGCACAGCACCGTCAGACCGCCGGCGCGATTGGGCAGCGCATTGGTCAGACAGGGGCGCACCGGCTGCTTCTTGCCTTCGGCCTGATACCTAAACGGCGTCACATAGGCGGTGGCGGCGGCGGTCATGGCACCGGTGGAGCCGGCGGAGAAGAACGCATCCGCGTTGCCCTTCTTAATGGCGCGGCAAGAAAGCACGATCGACGACTTACGCTTGGTCATCACGGCGCGAATGGGATCGTCATCCATGGCGATAACGTCAGGCGCCTCAAGGGCCTCAACACGTGCATGGGAAGCTGCAAAGGGATTGACGATTTCGGCGGGACCAGCTGCCAAGACCTCGATATCGGGATCGGCGGCAAGCGCAGCCTCGATACCATCAAGAACAACCTGAGGTTTCTCGTCTCCGCCCACAACGTCTACACAAACGCGAACGTTACTCATAATACATGCTCCTTATACAAAAATGGCCGACTCATTGAGCCGGCCATTGTGGTTCCATTTGGAACGGCATCGCATCCAGAGTATACCGTTACTCGGTAACGATAACCTCGCGGTCCTTGTAGAAACCGCAGCTGGGGCACACGTGATGCGGGAGCTTGACAGCACCGCAACGGGGGCACGTGGACTGAGCCGCAGCCGAGATCTTCATGTTGGCGGAACGACGGGTGTGAGTGCGGATACGACCCTGCTTTTGTTTAGGTACGGGCATAGTGACCTTCCTTATGAACTATCCAGTGTGGCGATTACGCGCAAGTAGCGATACTACCACAGTTTTACTCATCAAGCTTGAGATTCTTCAATGCTGCAAATGGATTTTCCGTGGCAGCGGCCCATTCTGCCTCTGCCTGGGCGGCGCAATCGCATTGCTCGACGTTGAGATTGCAACCGCATGTGGGGCACAGACCACGGCAATCGGGCTTGCAGAGCACCACAAACGGCGTGTCCATAACGACCGCGTCATTGATAGGCTCACCCAGATCAACGATACGGTCCTCACCCAGGAGCTCGTAGCCGTCCTCGTAGGCCTCGGGATCCTCGGGCTCCTCAAAGAGGTAGAACTCCTCGATCTCGCCGGCGATATCAAACGAGGCGGGTTCCAGGCAACGGTCGCACTCGCCGGTGGCGTGCGCGCGAACCATGCCCGTGAGCAAGACACCGGTACCGGCATTGGTAAAGACAACGTCGTAGTCGATGCCGTCCTGTAGCTGGTACTCCTTCTCGCCCACCGTGTAGGTGGCGACATCGACCTTACCGGTCAGCGGATACGAATCTCCAGGAAACTCGAGCTGCTCGGAAAGATCGACGGTAACGCTCGGGAACTCAGCCATTACCACTGACCATTCTGCTGGGCGGCACCCTCGTTGAGCTGCTGACGGCAACGGGTAACGGTGCCGGTCAGGCTCTTGAGGTTCTCCTCCAGGTGCGTAAAGACCTGCTCTGCGTAGTCCTCGGCAGCATAACGCGTCTCGCGCTCGTACTGCTGGGCACGATCGCGGATGTCGTCGGCCTGCTGCTGCGCAAGGCGGACGATCTCCTGCTCACCGGCAATGGTGAGGGCCTGCTGCTGAGCGTCGGCGATGATGGAATCGGCCTGAGCGGCGGCGGAAGCCATAAGCTCCTCGCGCTCCTTAAGGATACGGCGGGACTTCTGCCACTCCTCGGGATAGCTCATGCGGATCTCGTCGAGGATGTTGAAGAACACGTCGGCGTCGATGACCTTGAACTGAGCGTTCTTGCCGAAAGGCGGCTTGGCTTCCTCGATCAGCCCTTCGAGCTCATCGACCAAGCTGACGATCCTATCGCCAGGAAAATTCTCGCCCGGCATCCGGTCTCCTTTCATAGGTAACATATCATTGTGCTAGTTTACCACATGCCACCAGGCAATAAGAAACGTCACGAAAAGCGATGTTTGAGCGCTTCGACCACGTTGGGCGGGACAAACGTCGATACGTCACTACCGAGCGAGGCGATCTGGCGAACAACCGAGCTCGAGATATAGCCGTACTGCGGCGCGCTCATGACAAAGATGGACTCCAGCTCGTTATCCAAGCGATAGTTGAGGTCGGCCTGCTGCAGCTCGTACTCAAAGTCGGTCATGGCGCGCAGGCCCTTGACCACGGCCCCCGCCCCCTGCTCGCGAGCGAAGTCGACCAAGAGGCCGGTAAAGGGCAGGACCTCGACGCCGTCGATATCACCGAGCGCCTCGCGGGCCAGCGCCACGCGCTCATCGAGCGTAAACGTGGTGCCCACACCGTTTTTACCCTGCGACTCAGCAACAGCGACGATCACGCTGGGAAAGATGCGGCGGGCGCGGCGGATCACATCGATATGGCCAAACGTGATGGGATCAAAGGTGCCCGGGACGATCACGCGGTTGATGGTGTCATTCATGGGCGTCCTCCTGAAACGTCGTGGCATCGTTGTTGTCAGCATCGGTGCCGGCGTTATCGCCCTCGCCATCGTTATCGCCGACCCAACGAAGCAGGTCGACCGAGGTAATGCCGTAGCGCTTCTCACGTACAGTCTCAAAGCCTGCCGGATGCGCGCCCGCATCGGCAGCGGCATGCTCAAACAAGGCGTAAGCGCCAGGTGCAAGTAAACCCTGCTGAGCCAGGTTCTGCAGCAGTTCCTCGACCGGCTCGGCACCAAAAGCATAGGGCGGGTCGAGCAGGACCAGATCAAAGGGGCCGCCCGGTACACGACCGCGCGAGGCACTCGCCAGCATGTCGCCCGTGACCACGCGCCAACGCGCACGGTCGCGGCAGAGCGACTCGATATTCTTGGTAATGAGCCGCACGGCGTTGCGATCGATCTCAAACGTCGTGAGCGAGCGGGCCCCACGAGAGAGCATCTCTAACCCTAAGGCACCGGAGCCGCCAAAGGCGTCCAGCACGCGGACCTCGTCCAGATCGAAGTCGAATGCCGACATGACCATAGATGCGCACGACTCGCGCACGCGATCAGTCGTGGGGCGGGTGACATCGCGACCACGGGGCTCCTCGATCTTACGACCGCGCCATTCGCCGCCGATGATTCTCATCCTCCGCTGACCTCCTTAAAAATATGTCGATAACGCATGGCGACCGCGTCGCGCAGGGGGCGCGTCGCCACGGAGTCAAGTGTACAAGCATACCGCAAGAGCTCGACCGCGTCCAAATGGGCCCACTCGATCAGCTCCTCGTCGGCATCCAGGTCGACAAAGCGCAGGGTCACACCGCCGTGCTGGCGGTACCCCAGGATTTCGCCCTCATGGCGCAGGCGCAGGTCCATCTGGGCGAGTGTAAAGCCATCAGAGGTTTTTTCGAGCGATTGCAGGCGATCTTGCGCTGCCGAAGCGCCACCGTTGCCCTTGGAGTGCGTCATGACCAGGCACGTGCCCAACACGCTGCCACGGCCCACGCGACCGCGCAGCTGGTGCAGGGCAGCCAACCCAAAGCGCTCGCCGTTCTCGATGACCATGACGGTGGCGTTAGGCACGTCGACGCCCACCTCGACCACCGTAGTCGAGACGAGCACGTCGATCTCGCCACGCTTGAAGGCGTTGATCACACGATCCTTCTCCCCCGCCGGCATGCGGCCGTGAAGGCGCTCGATGACAAGACCCGGCAACGCCAGACGCAGGCGATCGAGCTCGGTTGCCGTATCGTGCAGCGGCACGGGGACCGTCACGCGGCCCTCGTCGTCGCGGGCGATACCAGGTACGTCTTCCAGCTCATCGGCCGAATCACTCGGCTCCACAAGTGGGCAAATCACGTAGGCCTGCTGGCCCTTTGCATGCGCCTCGCGGATGGCGCCATAGGCGAGGTCGCGGCTCGACTCGGTGAGCACGCGTGTCATCACGCCAGCGCCAGGGACGGGCCGATGGCGGATGATACTCGTGTCCAGATCGCCGTAGACCGAAAGCGCCAGCGTACGCGGGATTGGCGTTGCCGTCATAACAAGCAGATCGGCACCGGGGCCCTTCGCGCGTAGGGCGCTGCGCTGGCCTACGCCAAAGCGGTGCTGCTCGTCGATGACAACAAGTGACAGATGCTTGAACGTGACATTGTCCGAAAGAACCGCGTGGGTGCCAAAGAGGACATCGAGCTCGCCGGACTGCAGCTGCTCATGGATACGCTCGCGCTCGGCCGCCGGCGTGGCACCCGTCAGAAGCGCCCAGGACATGCCAGCCTGCGAGAGCAGAGGGCCGGTCTTATCGGCATATTGGCGCGCCAGAACGCCCGTGGGCGCCATAACGCAGGCCTGCGTACCGCTATCGGCAGCCACAGCCAGCGCGCAGGCGGCAACGGCGGTCTTACCGGTACCGACATCGCCCAGCAGCAGGCGGTTCATCACGCGCCCGCCATCGCACATATCGCGCAGGATATCTTGGAACGCGGCCTCTTGCTCGTCGCTCAGCGAAAACGGCAGGGCTTGCTTGAGCGCGGCCAGGTGCTCGCCCGCGGTGTGGGCATAAGGCACCACATCGACCAGGCCGCCGTCGTTGCGCAGGCGCAGCGCCAGCTGCAGGCAGAGGCACTCCTCGTAGGCAAGACGCCGGCGTGCGATGTCGCGCTCAGCCATGCTCGAGGGAAAGTGGATCGAACGCAACGCGCGGGCATTGCTCATGAGCTTCCGCTTTGCGCGCAGCGGCGCGGGAATCGGATCGAACGGATTGGCGACCACTTCGAGCGCACCGCTTACGATGCGGCGCATCCACGCCTGGCTCACGCCGTCACTTACGTAGTGAACCGGCAGGATGGTGCCGGCGGCACGCCCGCCCTCGAGCTTTTCGAAATGCGGCGAGGCCATCTGCTTAAAGCCGTAGGCAAACTCGACCTTACCCATCACGGCCAGGCGGTCGCCCTGCTTAAACTGCTGGGCAATCCAGGGCTGACGGAAAAAGGCGACTTGCAGCACGCCTGTATCGTCCACCAGCGAGACCTCGGTCACCTGCATACGCGGACGGGGTTGCTTTTGGACGATACGATCGACCGTGGCGATGATGGTGCACACGGTACCGATGGGCGCCATCTCGATGGACCACGAACGGGTAAAGTCGAGGTATCGATGAGGGATATGGAGAAGGAGGTCCCCCACCGTCCTAATTCCCAGACGGCGAAGGGCCTCCTCACGTTTACCCGAAACATATTTGAGTCGCGCGATATCCTCATCGAGCGCATTGCTCTGGGCAAAGCGCTCCGAGACGCGCGGCACGGAGCACAGCTCGGACATGGGCAGTTGCCTACTCGATCGAGAAGATCACGGGATAGAGCGGCTGCTCGCCACGATGGGCGTCGATCTCCAAATCGGGCTGAGCCTCCTCGATGGCGTCGACGATCTCCTGGAAGGCCTCATCGGACAGCTCCTCGCCGGCCAGAATCGTCAGCGCGTCGCCCTCCTCTTCCTCCTGCATGCGGTTGATGCAGTCGAGCGTGACCTGCTTCACGTCGGAGCCGACCACGTCGATGGATCCGGCAATGATACCCATGACGTCACCGGAGTGAATCGGAGAGCCGTCAGAGGCGCTGGAGTCGCGCACGGCACGGGTGACCTCGCCATCGCGAACCTCGCTGATGGCGTCGACCATGGCGGCAACAGCGTCCTCGAGCTCGGAATCGGGCAGAACCGCGAACAGCGCGGAGAACGCCTGCGGGACGGTCTTGGTGGGAACGACGGCGACCTTCTTGTCGGTGCAGGCAGAAGCGGCGGCCTCGGCAGCCATGCGGATGTTGCCGTTATTGGGCAGGATGATGACCGAGGTCGCGTTGACCTGGTCCACCGCGCCCAGCAGATCGGCAGTCGAGGGGTTCATGGTCTGGCCACCCGAGACGATCACGTCAACGCCGAGGGACTTGAGGATGTCGGCCTCGCCCGAACCGGCGGCAACGGCGACAAAGCCCAGCGCCTTGGCGGGCTCGGCGGCCTTTTCCTGGTCCTCGTGAATCTTGGCGGTACGGTCGTGGGCCTCCATCTCCATGTTGTGGATAAAGATCTCGTAGATCTGACCGAGCTGCAGCATGTGCTCGAGCACCAGGTTGGGGGTGTTGGAGTGCACATGGATCTTGTAGTCGGGGTAGGCACCCACGAGCAGCTCGCAGTCGCCCATGGAGCCCAGGAACTTAAGGCACTCGTCCTCGTCAAAGGGAGCGTCGGCCTTAAAGAGGAACTCGTTGCAGTAGCGGAACTCCGAGCCCTCCCAGTCGTCGTTGGCCTCAATCTCAACGCGGCCAAGAGCAGCATCGCGGGCAGAGCCGGCGGAGTCAAACGTAGCGGAGAAATCCTCGACCACGGTGCTGCGGCCGAGCGCAGCGGCAACAAAGTTCTCCAGGAAGATGGCAAAGCCAAAGGCGCCGGAGTCGACCACGCCGTTCTCCTTCAGAACGGGCAACAGATCGGGTGTGCGGGCGACGGACTGGTACGCCTCAACGACGATGGCATCGAGCGCATCCTCAGCCGAGAACTTCTTCTTCTCGCACTCATCGGCCTTGGTCGAGACATCGCGCAGGACCGTGAGGATCGTGCCCTCGATGGGCTTGCGGACGGCCTGGAAGGCGACCTTGACGGCACGACGGAACGCATAAGCGATGTTGGCGGAGGTGATGGGCTCATCGGCAGAGACGAGGCCCTCGGCCACGCCGCGCAGAATCTGCGACGTGATGACGCCGGAGTTACCGCGGGCGCCCATGAGGGAGCCGTGAGTGATGGCGCCGGCGATGGCCTCCATGTCGGCATCGGCGGGAAGGGCGGAGAGCTCCTTGGTCACCGAGGCGAGCGTGAGCGACATGTTGGTGCCGGTATCGCCGTCGGGTACGGGGAAGACGTTGAGCTTGTTGATCTCCTCGGCCTTGTCGGAAACGGCAGCCGCAGCGATCGGAAAACAGGTGCGAATGGTCTTTGCAATCATGGGTATTTGAATCTCCGTTTTCGGACGCTAGTTCAGACGGCTCTTGAGCGCGTCGATATGGATGCCGATCTTAAGGCTGGCGGGATCGATCTGGGCGATCTCCTGCAAAGTGAAGGCAACGGAGCTCGAAAGATTGTGGCAGACGGACTTCATGTTGACGCCGTTCTCGAGCACGACGTGAAGATCGACCGTAAGGCCGTCCTCGTCGGCGGAGACAAGCACGCCCTTGCGGAGGCGCTGACCGGCAAGCAGGCGCACGCTCTCGGCGCCCTGGAGCTGCTCGGCCATACCGACGACGCCATAGCACGTCATCGCGGCATAACCGGCAATATCGGCAATAACGTCGTTCGAGACGCTCAGGCTGCCGTTAATGGTCTCAGACACAAGAATCTCCTTTTCTTGGTGCTCGCGGCACCATGTCGTGGGAGCAATCATTGCAATATTCTACAACGACCGCGCCATGTTGAGGTGGCGGGCCTCGGGATTACATCCTCGACACGAAATGTTGATACGGTAACGTTCGCGCCAAGCGATCGCGACATGAAAAAACCCGCCGCATAAGCGACGGGTTTTACAACCTGGCTCCCCGGGTAGGACTCGAACCTACAACAGCGCGGTTAACAGCCGCGTGCTCTACCATTGAGCTACCGAGGAATTTAAAGCCCAACGGAAAGGGCTGGAAAATTCTGGCTCCCCGGGTAGGACTCGAACCTACAACAGCGCGGTTAACAGCCGCGTGCTCTACCATTGAGCTACCGAGGAATTTAAAGCCCAACGGAAAGGGCTGGAAAATTCTGGCTCCCCGGGTAGGACTCGAACCTACAACAGCGCGGTTAACAGCCGCGTGCTCTACCATTGAGCTACCGAGGAATAGGTGCGTGCTCTCAAGCAACGAAGTTTATTATACGGACGAATCAGCTTAGGGCAAGAACTTTTTTAAGAAATTTTCCGACCCAGTCATTGGGGACGTTCTTGAACGACTAGCCAAACAAGAACGTCCATTACAGTCGAAATTGTCAGCCCGGGACCGTCTCGGGCTACGATTGAGGCGCGCCCAGAACGGGCCGCCGACCGGGCGCCCGCGCACGGCCGAACGTCCCTGCCCCC
>NZ_JADNJQ010000038.1 GCF_015555045.1 Collinsella aerofaciens
CCTCTCGGCGGCCTTGCGAAAAACAAATCCAAGTTAGACCATTTCAAATGGTTCGATGTCTGCCCGGATGCGACACTGAAGTAAGTGTCCATCCTCGCAGTATCCGGTTCTCAAGGTGCACGCCCCGCGGCTGATCCGGTCCGACCGGGCCGCGCGGCAAGGAGATATATTGCCAGACCGGAGGGGCCCCGTGGGCGGGAATCCCACTCTTCACAAGTCCTACACAATACATCGCTTCCTATATAAGTCATAGAAAGGCTGGTGCAGAAATACTGCACGTATCAGATGATGACCCTTCGGTTAAGAGATATATAAAGATCGGTCACCTGTAAGTGTCTATCTACCCGCGCTTTTGCTATATAAACCAGCGCTTCAGATAAAAAGAGGGAGCGCCGCGCACAACGCGACACTCCCCTAGCGATTCAAGAGAATCTATTAGGCCTCGAGAGCCTTCTTGGCGATGGTAGCCAGCTCGTTGAAGGACTCGATGTCCTCGTAAGCCATCTGAGCCAAGACCTTGCGGTCGAGCTCGATGCCGGCAACCTTCAGGCCGTGCATGAACTGAGAGTAAGAGATGTCGTTCAGGCGAGCAGCAGCGTTGATACGAGTGATCCAGAGAGAACGGATCTCGCGCTTCTTGTTGCGGCGATCACGATACTGATACTGCAGGGAGTGCTGGACCTGCTCTTTAGCATGCTTGTAAGTACGCGAAGCGGCACCGTAGTAACCCTTCGCACGGTGCATAACGGTACGGCGCTTCTTCTTGGCGGCAACAGCGCGCTTAATACGTGCCATGTTCTATCAACTCCTAGACGGTAAAACGAAAAACGGGAACGCGAGCTTAGGCGAGACGCGACTTGATGACCTTGCGGTCGGCAGCGGCGATCTCGGTCTCCTGACGGAAGCCACGCTTACGCTTGGTGGACTTCTTGCTCAGGATGTGGCTCTTGAAAGCCTTGGCGCGCATAAGCTTGCCGGTACCAGTCTTGCGGAAACGCTTCTTGGTGCCGCTGTGGGACTTCATCTTAGGCATGAAATACTCCTTAATCGGTTACAGAACACTAGTTACTTGGTATCGCTTGCCGCTTTATCCTCATCGAAGGCGCCCTTAATCGGGGCGAGCAGCATAAGCATGTTACGGCCTTCCATCTTAGGCTTGGACTCGACCGTAGCGTAAGGCTTGAGATCCTCGGCGAGACGCTCGAGAACGTTAAGACCCTGCTCCGGGTGAGCCATCTCACGGCCGCGGAACATGATGGTGATCTTAACGCGTGCGCCCTTCTTGAGGAAACGCAGAACGTGGCCCTTCTTGGTCTCGTAATCGCCAACGTCAATCTTGGGTCGGAACTTCATTTCCTTGACCTCGACCTTGGACTGGTTCTTACGAGCGGCCTTGGCCTTCATGGCCTGCTGGTACTTGAACTTACCGTAGTCCATGACCTTGCAGACCGGCGGCTCCGCGTTGGGAGCGATCTCGACCAGGTCGAGACCCTGATCGTCGGCGACGCGCTGGGCATCGCGGATGGCGAACAGGCCGAGCTGAGAGCCATCGACGCCAATCAAACGGCACGAAGATGCAGTGATCTCGTCGTTGATGCGGGTGTCATCAGACTTAGCTATTTTCCCTACCTCCATTCATAAAAAAATAACCCGGCGCTTCTCAGCAACCAGGTCGTACACATAGACTTCCTCGATTTGAGGAAGAGAATCTAAGTTGTATGACCAGTCAGCTGCTCATTGGCGCCAAAAGGTGGGAACCCTCGGGTTCCTCTTTAGGGCATTGCGGGAACAACGCCTTGCGAATAATAACACGTACAGCGCGTTATCACATTACGTACACGAAAAAGGGGGCCGCAGCCCCCTTGAACGCTCACTTGCATGTATGGTGCCCGAGGCGAGACTCGAAGGGTCTTCGCTTCGCGAAGCCCCGGGCTTCGGGCGCACGGCGCCCTCGCCACGCTCCGCTACAAACAGGCCACAGGCCTGTTTGCTTAACGCTCCGCGCGCTCACGCGAGTTCGGCACGAAAAAGGGAGCCTAGACCCCCTTGAACGCTCACTTGCATGTATGGTGCCCGAGGCGAGACTCGAACTCGCACGTTGTTGCCAACGGTGGATTTTGAGTCCACTGCGTCTGCCAATTCCGCCACTCGGGCACGTAATGCGTGAGTTAGTTTATCACAGCTTTCTACCGATTAGTCCGAAAATGGAACTTCGAGCATTTCGATAAGCTCAACCTTGCGTAACATCTCCCGCTTACGACATCCACGTCCGTCAACCGAGGCCTCACCCATCTGGTTATCGTAAGGGTCCTCGCGCATGCCGTCGAAAGAGGGCTCAAACTCTGCCTGGAATCGATTGTTGGCCACCATACGCCACGGGTCGAGATTGCCAAAGTAGTGACGGCGGCGCCACTCCTCCCCCATCCTGCGAGCAGAAGATCCAAATGACACGTCGGCGTTGAGCCAACCGGTCTGCGGCGTATAGAACTCTGCCCAGTCGTGCGACCCCACCGAATCGGGCGCAACGTACAGGCCGCTCTGCCAACGGGCAGGCACGCCCGCGATACGGCACATGGTGATAAACGTGAGCGCCATAACGCCGCAATCGCCGCGGAGCGAATGCGCGCAGTCATCGGCAATAGATCCCAAAAGCAGGTACGGCGGCTGATAGCGATAGTCGATATGCTGCGTCAGATAATCATAGATAGCACGAGCGCGATCGAGCGGATCCTCGAGTCCGTCAACAACACCGGCCGTCAGCTGCTGCAGATACGGCGTGAATGCAATGTGCGGACGGTCCTCGGAAATATCTTCGGGCAACGGCGCGTCCATACACGGATGCGACGGAAGCGCACCCCCATAAATATCGCGATAAGCGGCATTGATTTGATAGCGATAGGTCACCGAGAATGAGCGATCACTCGAAGAAGACCACGAGGCGGTACGCGCCGAAGCGTTCGCGGGAGCAACAGCACCCTCCGGCGTCATATCGAGAATCTCGACCCGAGACTGCTGACGGCAGGCGGCCGCGACGGGAAGCCAAGCGCAAACGGTCTCCCCCTCTAGAGCGCCGGGGACAGACAAGGACGCCTGAAGCGTAATAACGCGAGTCAATCCGTTTTGCGACTCCATCTCCTTGAGCATCTCGTTGCGCAGTGCTATTCCGTCCGTAGAATCGGGACGCATGCCGGGGACCTCTTTGGGATATACGCGAAGCGAATCGAGGAAGTTGTCGAGAACGAACAGCTCGCCATCGATAAAGCGCCAGTCAATACGCTTACGGTCAATCAAATCGTCAAACTGCTCCTCGGTAAACTCAGGCCACTCCTCGCGAATCATCGCAATAGCCCGAGCGCGCGACACCGAAAAATGAAGCGGCGTCTCAAGCATGCGATACCGCTCGGCACGAACGCAGGCTGCCAGGGAAGGCTCAGGATTCTGCTCCAAAAGGCGATCGCAGGCGGCAACAGCCTGCGTCAAATACCCGGCATCCTTAAGACGAAGAATCTCAGGCGGTAGTCCAATATCGAGATGGCGAAAGTCGTCGCAGCAAACATCAACAGAGCAACCAACAGGACCCTCGTCAATAACCTTCCCATCCGAAGGCAGCACATTAATAACAGCCATACCAAACTCCAAGTCATTAGAACTCTTGAAGTCCATTGTAGCGAGATAAAAAAGAAAGCCCCAACAAGGGAGCCATCAACACCGCCGAGCGGTAGTCAAAAAATGAATTCAGCCCAGTAACCCTGTAGCGAGTTAACGAAGGAGGCCCCGTTCACCCGAAGCTTTTCTCATTGCGCGACTTCTGGCAAAGCCAGGTGAGCGCAAGGGAAAAGCGTAGGGTGAACGGGGCCTCCGACGGGAAAGTTAAACCGCTACTTACGCCTTGTTGACGGAGCCAAACTCCTCCATGAGCTCCTTGGTGCGGGCAACGATGTTGTCGCGACCAGGCTTGAGGAGCTTGCGGGGGTCAAAGCCCTTGCCCTGCTGATCCTTGCCAGCCTCGATGTACTCGCGAACGCCCTTGGCGAAGACGAGCTGCAGGTCGGTGTTGACGTTGATCTTGGAGATACCCAGGGAGATGGCCTTCTTGATCTGATCCTCGGGGATGCCGGTGCCACCGTGCAGAACGAGGGGCAGGTCGCCGGTCTCGGCCTTGATCTCGCCCAGACGCTCGAAGGAAAGGCCAGCCCAGTCGGCGGGATACACGCCGTGGATGTTGCCGATACCGCAGGCGAGGAAGTCGACGCCCAGGTCAGCAATCTGCTTGCACTCAGCGGGGTCAGCGAGCTCGCCGTTGGAGGTCACGCCGTCCTCGGTGCCGCCGATGCCGCCGACCTCGGCCTCGATGGACATGCCCTTGGAGTGGGCAAGCTCAACGAGCTCCTTGGTGCGGTCGAGGTTAAGCTGGAAGGTCTCCTCGTGAGAGCCGTCATACATGATGGACGTGAAGCCGGCCTCGATGCACTTGAAGCAGTCCTCGTAAGAACCGTGATCGAGGTGAAGGGCGACGGGAACGGTAACGCCCGTGGCCTCGACGGCAGCCTTGACCATGTCGGCGCAGACCTTGAAACCGCCCATCCACTTAGCGGCACCAGCGGTGCACTGAAGGATCAGCGGAGACTTGGCCTCCTCGGCGGCCTGGAGAATAGCCAGGGTCCACTCGAGGTTGTTGGTGTTGAAGGCACCGAGAGCGTACTTGCCGGCCTCGGCCTTCTTGAGCATGTCTGCTGCGTTGACGAGCATAAAAGAAACCTCCTGTAAGGTTGCTCCGATAACGCCTGAGATTTTACCACGACATACCCGAGCATAAACGTTCGTTTGTTCACGAATACCATCCGATTGGACAAATTTTGACCGTTTGCCCCACAGAATCGACCCACTGGGGAAAATAGCTTGACGATTGAGCGGTCTTCGTGGTTCGAAAGACGGCTTCGAACCTACATCTGCATAAACGGATTCTGCATAAGTTCGCGCGCCATCGTGGTCGAATCGCCATGGCCCGTCAAGCAAACGGTATCGGGCGGAAGCGTCTTGGCAAGTTTGGAGAGCGAGCGCATAATCGCCGCCTCGTCACCGCCGGAAAGATCGGTACGACCGTGGCTGCCCGGGAAAAGCGTGTCGCCCACAAAGGCGATGTTCCCCTGCTCGGTCGCGGCGAACAGGACGATGCCGCCCGGCGTATGCCCCGGCGTCTCGATCACCTGCAGGCAGACGTCGCCCACCTCGATTGTATCGCCCTCGGCAAGCAAACGCGTCGGCTCACCCGGATCGGGCGTCTCGATGCCCCACATGGCGCGCTGCTCCTCGATATTTGCGCGAGGTACCGTCACGTCCTTAGCGCACAACTCATATAGTGCGCTGTCGCCAACAACAGCTCGAACCCCGGCGACCCCGCCAACATGGTCGGCATGGCCGTGCGTGCAGACAGAGCCGAGTACGCGCACCTCGGAATGCGCGGTGCGGATATACTCCACAAGACGCTCGCCCTCCCACGCCGGATCGACGATTAAGCACTCGTCATTCGAAATCACGGCGTAACTGTTGGTCTGAATCGGGCCGTTGACGAGTGTCTCAATCGAAGCCGCACCTCGGGGTGTCAGGTCCAAAGTCATATCGCCCATGCGCATACCCTCCTTCTAAAATACGTTCGAGGCACCAAACGATGCCTCGAACGTAACCAATATCTATGATGCTGAGAGGCTCTCGCACCTACACACGGCGCTTGAGCTGAGCTCCGCCTTCGCCGGGCATAAGACGGCGAGCGTCGTAGACCGAATCGACACTGCTGATGGAAGCCAGCAGCGGATCAAGACCACTCGCGTCCGAGATCTCGACCATAAAGCGCAGGGTTGCAATACCCTCGCGGTTGGTCGACGTGGCGGCAGAAAGGATATTGCCGCCCGCATCGCCAATGGCAATAGTGACATCCTTGAGCAGGCCCATGCGGTCCAGGCACTCGACCACGATCTCGACCTGGAAGAGGGTGTCGGCAGCGCCGTCCCACTCCACTTCGATCATGCGCTCGGGATGCTCCATAAGACCCTTGACGTTGGGGCAGTTGGCGCGATGCACCGAAACGCCACGACCGCGCGTGATGAAGCCGACGATATCGTCGCCCGTCACCGGATTGCAGCAATGTGCCAGACGGACCAGCAGGCCGCTGTTGCTCTCGCCCTTGACGATAATGCCGTTACTGGCGCTCTTGCCGCGCTTTTGCGGCTTTCGGTTGGAGCCTCGGGCCGGCTGTTTCACGACCTCGGCGATAGCCTCGGCCTTGGTGAGCTGTTCCTCGGGCTTGGGGTCCAAGATTTGCTCGACCTTGTTACCCACGGCGCGCGGGGCAACCTTGCCGGCGCCCACGGCGGCAAACAGGTCCTCGAGCTGCTTGAAGTTCAGCTGCTCCGCCACGGCGTTGAGCGCACGCGTGGATCGCGGCGTAGAGATGCCATACCCGCGCTTGCGCAAGTCCTTGGCCAGTATATCGCGGCCGGCAGCAGCGTCGTCGTCTTTGGTCGCGGCGGCGAAGTAACGGCGAATCTTCGACTTGGCCGAAGGTGTCTTGACGATCTTGAGCCAATCGCGCGACGGCTTGGAACTCTTGTTGGTCAGGATCTCGACGCGGTCGCCCGTCTTGATCTCGTGCGTGAGTGGGGCCACCGCACCGTTGATCTTGGCACCGACGCAGTGGTTGCCCACCTCGGTGTGAACGGCGTAGGCAAAGTCGAGCGGCGTGGAGCCGGCGCGAAGCGCCATGACCTCGCCCTTGGGCGTAAAGACAAAAATCTCCTGGTCAAACAAGTCGACCTTCAGCGAGTGCAGGTATTCCTTAGCATCGGTGATCTCGTCGGAAGCCGCCCAATCGAGCGAATGTTTGAGCCAGTTAATCTGGTCGTCCAAACGCTGGGCATCATTGGTCTTAGACGCAGACGATCCGCCCGACTTCTTATAGAGCCAGTGGGCGGCAATGCCGTACTCGGCCTGCTCATGCATCTCATAGGTTCGAATCTGAATCTCGAGCGGGCGGGCCGTGGGGCCGATAACCGTCGTATGGAGCGACTGGTAGTTATTGACCTTGGGCATGGCGATATAGTCTTTAAAACGACCGGGCATGGGGTGCCACAGCGTATGCACCGCGCCGAGCGTGGAGTAGCAATCGCGCACCGAATGTGTGATGACGCGCAGTGCCACCAGGTCGTAGATCTCGGAGAATTCCTTGCCCTTGCGCTTCATCTTTTGGTAGATGGACCAATAGTGCTTGGAGCGGCCATTGATTTGGAAGCCCTCCAGGCCAATGCGGTTGAGCTCGTCGGTGAGCGTCTTGATGGTCTCGGCCAGATAGCGCTCACGGACCTCGCGCGACTCCGCCACCATGCGCGCGATGCGCTGGTAGGCGTCGGGCTCAAGGTAGAAGAAGGACAGGTCCTCGAGCTCCCACTTAATAGAGCTCATGCCCAGGCGGTCGGCCAGGGGCGCATACACGTCCATGGTCTCGCGGGCCTTAAACAGGCGACGGTCCTCGCGAAGGGCCGCCAGCGTACGCATGTTATGCAGGCGGTCGGCAAGCTTAACGATAATGACGCGGATGTCCTTGGACATGGCGAGGAACATCTTGCGCAGCGTAAGCGCCTGCTTCTCGTCCATGCTATCGACTTCGATGTTGGTGAGCTTGGTCACGCCATCGACGAGCTCGGCCACCGTATCGCCAAACAGGCCGGAAACATCGGCAAGCGAGGTCTCGGTGTCCTCGACGGTATCGTGCAGCAGCGCGGCGCACACCACATCGCAGTCCATCTTGAGATCGGCCAAGATGATGGCCACCTCGACGGGATGGTTGATGTACATCTCACCCGAGCGGCGCTTTTGGTTGCAGTGCTTCTCGGCGGCAAAGCAATAGGCCTGCTCCACCTTAGAGAAGTCCTCCTCATTCATATATTTGAGGCACAGGCGCTCCAGCTTGTCGTAGCTGTCCGCCATAATCTCGGGCGGCAGTTCATCGGCATGCTTATAGTGCTCCATCTCCGAAAACGGCTGGAGGGTGGAATCATGGGCGGTACGGGCTGCGGCATCCATCGAGGTCCCCTTCCCCTAGGCCCGCGGTACGATCGGGCGGTTAACTTTGGCTAGCATATCAGAAGCACACGAATCGAGCGCCCAACTCCGGAAAGCCGAGAACTCCATGCGCGAGCGCAAGCCCTCCAAATAGCGAATTGACCTGCTCAATTGCACACGGCCGGGGTTTTCGGCCATCGCGATGCGACGGGTGTCGTCAAACCCCGAAACGCGACAGAAACCAAGCTCTTCGAAGATTCCCAGGCCGCTTTCCACCGAGCGCTCGTCGACCGGCGTGCGGGCATCGATGGCAAGACACATCTGCGCGATATCGATATCGCTCGCGCTAAACGAGTCGTCTCCGGTCTTGCCGCGGTTGGAGCGCC
The DNA here is from genome assembly GCF_015555045.1 of Collinsella aerofaciens. Classification (GTDB taxonomy): domain Bacteria; phylum Actinomycetota; class Coriobacteriia; order Coriobacteriales; family Coriobacteriaceae; genus Collinsella; species Collinsella aerofaciens_W. The sequence continues at coordinate 8,442 of NZ_JADNJQ010000038.1, forward strand.
ACATAGTCTGCAGCGCTCGATAGAGCGTGACGAGCTCGTCGCGCTCGGGCGCGTAGCAGTCGAGCAGGCGCTCGTTAATGCGGGCGTCACGCGACGAATAGAGCAGGTGAATCACGGCGGGCTGTCCATCGCGACCGGCGCGGCCACTCATCTGGTTAAACTCAATCGCGCCAAACGGCATGTGATAGAGCACGACATGGCGGATATCGGGCAGGTTCACGCCCTCACCAAAGGCCGAGGTCGAAACGATGCAGCTGAGGCTTCCATCACGAAACGCTTCCTCGACACGGCGACGATCGGAGCGCGCAAGCCCCGCGTTATAGAACGCGATGCGGGTCGCGCAATCGGGTACCCGCTTGCGCAGCGTCTTAGCAAGCGCCACGGACTGGTCGCGCGAGTTGACGTAGATGACGGTCTTCTCCCCCGTTGCCACGATTGACACCAGGCGGTTCTCGCGGCTCGCAAGATCTCGGTCATCCTCGAGCTGCAAGTTCTCGCGCACCGTCTCGTCGACCACCGTGCGGGTAATCGGTAGCACGCGGGCGAGCTCGGCCACAACTGGAGCCGTTGCGGTGGCAGTCGTGGCCAGAACGACCGGGTCGCCCAGGGCCTTGAGGATATCGGGCATGTCGAGATAGGCGCTGCGGTCGCCGCCCTTGGCAAGACCGGCATGATGCGCCTCATCGATAACGACAAAACCGATGCGCCCCGAACGCGCAAAGCGGTCGCGGTGAATGGACAGGAACTCGGGCGTCGTGAGCACGATGCCGGTGCGGCCCGAAGCCAAGCCGGCAAACACGTCATCGCGCGCCGCCTCCACGGTCTCGCCGGTCAGCACGCCTACGCCAATGCCGAGCGCGGCCATCGTCGACGAGAGGTGATAGGCCTGGTCGGCAACGAGCGCGCGCAGCGGATAGACAAAGATGCTCGCACGCCCGCGAAGGACCGCCTCGCGCGCGGCATGTACATGGAAGATAAGAGACTTGCCGCGCCCCGTTCCCATAACAGCCAGAACACTTTGGTGATCGGCCAGGGCATCGAGCGCCTCGACCTGCGCGCGGTGCGGCTGGTTCGAGCCGATAAAGCTATGGATAAGCGAGCGCGTCAGCTCGGTATAGGAAAGCTGGGCGAGCGTTTGGCGCTTTCGGGACTCCAGACGAAGACCGGCGTCCGCAGGCTCCACGCCGCGGCGAAGCTCACATGCCGGGTCGTCAACGCTAGGCGCCGTGGTATCGCGGACCAAGACATCCTTGATCATGAGCTTTGGCTTTACGCGACCTTGCCAATGCTCGGCCACGGCCTCGAACACCAAATCGACGGCGCTATCGCAATTGATGAGCTTATCGACCTGCGGCACGCGGAACATAATGGCCGGCACACTCGCGGCGCCATCGGTCGCCACGAAGCGCATGTGCTCGCCGGTTTTGCCCACCACGGCGCGATCGCACATTGTCACGCCCTCGGCCGCCAACAGCGGCACCTTGTTGCCCTGGCCAAACGGCTCAAGACGGGAAATCTGCTCGATGGTCTCAATATTCAGCTCGGAGAGGTCGACCGTGGCGGCAACCTCGTCGGTGTCCTCAAAGTCCTCGGCGGGAAGCTCGGACAGCACGGCGGAAAGGCGACGACGGAACTCGTCGAGCTTGGACGCCTCGATGGTCACGCCCACCGCACCCGCATGCCCGCCGCGACGAATCAGCAGATCGGAGCAGCGCTCGACAGCGTCGAACAGGTTGACTTTGCCCACCGAGCGACCCGAACCGCGAGCAATACCGTCTTCGATCGAGAACAGCAGCGCCGGCACGTGATAACGGTTGGTCAGACGGCTCGCCACGATACCCTTGACGCCCTCGTGCCAGCCCTCGCCACCCACGACGATTGCGCGACCGCCATCATAGGTCTCCTCGACCTTTGCCATGGCATCGCGCGTGAGCTCCGCCTCGATCTCGCGACGCTGATGGTTGATCTCCTCGAGCTCGGCCGCCAGCGCGCTTGCCTCGATAGGATCGCGGGCAAGCAGCAGGTCGAGCGCCAGCTTGGGATCGGCCATGCGGCCGGCGGCGTTCAAGCGGGGAATGAGCGAAAACGACAGGCCATCGGCCGTAATGGTAGAAAGGTCGGCCTTGGCGAGTGCGGCAAGCGCGATATAGCCGGGGCGGGTGGTCACGCGCATCTGCTGGATGCCCTCGGCGACCAGCGCGCGGTTCTCGGGCGTCAGCGGCATCATGTCGGACACGGTGCCAAGCGCCGCAACCTCGATCAGCGAACGCCAATACGACGGCTTGCCCAGACGCTCGCCCAGGACCTGCACCAGCTTGAGCGCCACGCCGGCACCGGCAAGCTCGCGCGAGGGACCCTCGTCCTCGAGCTTGGGGTCGGTCAGGGGCACGCCCTGCGGCACCTGATCGGAGGGCTCGTGATGGTCCGTGACCACCAAATCAATCCCCAGGCTCTCAAGATAGGAGACCTCTTCCTTGGCAGCAATGCCGTTATCGACGGTCACGATCAGCTGGGGGCGAGCGAGCTCGTTAACGCGGTCGAGCGCCGCGCGCGAAAGACCGTAGCCCTCGTCAAAGCGATGTGGAATAAACGGCGTGACATCGGCACCAAACGTGCGCAGTGCCTCGGTCAACAGGCAGGTCGACGTAATACCGTCAACGTCAAAATCGCCAAAGACCGCGATGTGCTCGTGGTTGCGAATGGCACGCTCGACGCGGTCGGCAACGACCGACATGCCCGGGATAATGAGTGGGTCGGCCCAGTCGCGTTCGAGCGAAGGCGTCAAAAACAGCTGACCTTCCTCGATGGATGTAATGCCGTGCGCAACCATAATGCGCGCCACCAGCCCGGGTATGCCCAGACCAGCCGAAAGCTCCTTTTCGAGCTCGGGGTTTTGCTGAGCGACCGCCCAGCGATGCGTCGTCTTAAGCGATGACATAGGCGCCCACCCCCGATAGGGGCAGGTCGCCGCGATACCTCTCACGGTTCATAGCGATGAGTCCTCTGTGTATGCCCGCTTCGGCAGGCAGATCTGTTGAACGGATTTATTATACCGTGCGGCGCGGACGCAAATCGCCGCAGCACGCCGCGGTTTCGGTAAACGATGCCGGTAATAGCCTCGAAATAATCGAGCGTTTCAGCCGCACGGACGCATACGAGCGTCTAGCATATCCATACAAACGAGTTCGCGGATAAAGGGAGTCACGGGACATATGAAGCAATGGACTGGACTGGGAAAGTTCCTCGCGGGGCATATGCAGGTCATCGTTCCGATTTGCGTGGCGCTCGGCGTGCTCTTTCCCCAGCAGATCGGCGTGCTCAAGCCCATTGTTCCCGCCCTCTTCGCCTTTATGACGTTTCAGGGTGCGCTCAGCAACACCTTCCACCAGGTAGCCGAGGTGTTCCGCCGTCCCCTGCACCTGATTTTGGCACTGCTCGTCTCGGCGGCGCTTATTCCCATCGCGGCCTATGCCATGGGATCGTTATTCTTTGGCTCCAATCCCAACCTTGTCTGCGGCATCGTGCTCGAGTACAGCGTACCCGTGGCGGTCACTGCCTTTATGTGGATTAGCATGTTCGGCGGCAACGGCCCGCTCGCGCTCACCATCATCCTGACGTCCTCGGTTATCTCCCCTGTGACGATTCCGCTCACGCTCAAGCTCCTGCTGGGCGCCACCGTCTCGATCGATGTGCCGAGCATGATGCAAGACATGGCCTTTATGATCGCCATCCCCGCCGTGCTCGGCATCGTGATCAACGAGCTCACGCGCGGATGGGGGCACGAAAAACTCTCCCCCGTGCTCTCGCCCGCCTGCAAATTCATGATGATGGGCGTTATCGCCTCCAACTCCACCGCCATGAGCGAGTACGTGCTGCACATGAACGCGGTGCGCTTGGAAGTCGCCCTCTTTATTTTGGTCTTCGCCATCAGTGGCTTTGTCGTCGGTTTTCTGGTCGCCCATACGCTGCATCTGCCATATAGCGAGACGACCACCATGTGCTTTACCTGCGGCATGCGTAACATCTCTTCGGGCGCCGTCATCGCCACGCAGTACTTTCCGGGCGAAGTCGTGTTTCCCGTCATGTGCGGAACGCTGTTTCAGCAGGTACTCGCCTCGCTTATCGGGCATCTCTTTGAGCGTCTGACCGGCGAGGAGCGCGCCGCCCAGCGCAAGCGCGTCGAAGCCGGCCGCGACGCCATGGCACGCTAGACTGTCCGCATTACGCGGGTGTTAGTCTTGCTATACGAGCGTTTCCAGATGCGCACGCAGGCGCTCAGCATCGATATCGAGCGTTGTCTCAGCATTGACCTGGGCCAAACGATAGCCGACAAAGTAGGGCGAAACCACCCAACGTGGCAGCGCCTTGGCAATGGTCCGACCGCCCAGGTGATAGAAGAACAGGTTGTACGACTCTGCGCGACCACCGTGGTGCTCGTTCAGGATATAGCGCAGAGCTACCTGGATCGCATCGGCGAAGAGATCCGCCTCGGCTTGGTCTCTCGTGTCATCGCTGGCAGCGATTCCCTGCGGGGCTGAAACGTTGATCTCAAAGAACCCCATGATCGGTTCGGTTGAGATGTCGACCGAGATTCTCCCCTGTTGCCAGACACTGATGCCTTCAAAGTTGGCTGAGGCCAGCGCCGCATAGCCGTCCTCCTGTTCCAAGCCCACAATCTGCATGTGTGGATGGACGAGGCTGCCGCCCGAAAGCGGGCCTTTGTTCTTGTACATGAGCACACTGCAGTACTGTTGGGAATCGATCATCTGCTGCCAACAGCCCAGGGCAAACCGCATCACATGATGCAGCTCATCCGGTTCATAGGTCACCAGGTCGGCGTCGTGATTGGCAGACTCGATCAATACGGTCTGACGTGTGGCCCGCAATGTCTTGAACTTATTCTCGAGCCAGATGCAGTCACCATCGCGCTGGATGATGTTGGCAAGCCCCTCCGTGTCGCAAAAGGGGCACGCGGTGCCAGGGCGACGATTATCGTCGGGCTTACCGCTCGCCTGCTGGACATCGAATACAAGTGCCACGGGCTACACCTCCAGCGGCACAATCTTGGTGCCATGGAGCTCGGAGACGCCCAGTGCCGCCGCCACGGTATCGCGGTTGACCGTGGAAATGCCGCCGCCGGGAAGGATGGTCAAGCGGTCGCCCGCATACTCGATTAAGCGGGCCAGGTTTTCGAAGTTGTCCTCGATCGGCGTACCGGCAGCGCCACCATGCGTCAGGATGCGTGTGATGCCGCAGTCGGCGAGTATGTCAATCGCGTCGAGCTGAGCCTCGGGCGAGAGCTGATCAAACGCCATGTGGAAGGTGATGTCGATGGGCTCACGCTTGCATTCCTCGGTCGCGCAGCCCGCGGCCATCACGAGAGCGCCCAACGTAAGCTCGTCGAGTGCCCATCCGCCAGCGCGGGGCTTGCAGCAGCCAAAGACTAAGCCGTCAACGCCGGCGCTCACGGCAAGGCCCAGGTCCATCTCCATCATACGCAACTCGTCCTGGTTGTAGTGAAAGTCGCCGCCACGCGGGCGAATCATGCACATCACCCGCGCATCGTGCTCGTGTGCATAGTTGGTCGTAGCACTGATAACGCCGGCCGAAGGCGTGGTGCCACCAACGGCAAGGTTGTCGCACAGCTCGATACGCCTTGCACCGGCATCGATAGCCGCCGGCACCCGCTCAAAGTTCTCGGCACAAAACTCGTACAGCATAGATAGACCCCCAAAGACAGCAGATGTTATCCGACGGGCATTGTCACACACCCCCATGAAGTTGCGGTGGAATAGGGGCTGTTTTGGCGTCTAGAGCCCCCATTTAGTCCCTATTTCACCGCAACTTAAAGGGGTGCCGACCGAAATGGTCAGCACCCCTTTTTGCTGTATAGAAGTAGTCGTTGGGGACGTTCTTAAACGACTAGTCATTCAAGAACGTCCCCAACGACTACGACAACTGTTGACATCATATACTATGTGTCATATAGTAGGTGTTACACAGTATACTACGAAAGGAGGTGTGCGGATGGAGGCACAGATGAAGCGCGGCTTCCTCGAGGCCTGCGTACTCGCGGCCGTCTCGGGCGAGGAATCCTACGGCTATCAGATCGTAAAGGACGTGCCCGCGAGCATGGGGCTCACGGAGTCCACGCTCTATCCGTTGCTCAAGCGCCTGGAGAAGGCGGGGTGCATCACGGCGCGCTCCGCCGAGCACAACGGGCGGCTGCGAAGGTACTACCGCATCACGGACACCGGGCATGAGCGTATCGCCGAGTTCCTCGCCGAATGGCCATCCGTGCAGGAGATCTACCGTTACGTGAAGGGAGCGCACCATGACGCGCGATGAGTTCTTGAACCGGCTGGGCGAGCTTCTGGCCTGCCTGCCGGCAGATCAGGTAAAGGAAACGCAGGAGTTCTACGCGGAGGTCATCGCCGACCGTATGGAGGACGGCATGACGGAGGCCGAGGCTGTGGCCGCCATGGGCACGCTCGGTGAGGTCGCCGAGGCAACGCTCGACGAACTGCCCGCCGTGCCGCGCGCAATTGCGAGGACCAAGCGCAAGAGCACGGCGCTTCTATGGGCGCTCGCCATCGTGGGCTCTCCGGTATGGATTCCGCTGCTGCTCGCGTTCGTCGCCGTTGCCGCTACGGTCTACATCTGCATTTGGGTTCTTGCGCTCTGCGTGTGGATCGTGGCCGCGGCATTCGGGGGCGCGGGCGTGGTGGGGCTCCTGTTCGCCGTGGACGGCATCATTATCGTGCATGTTCCGTACGTTTTAACCTCGATGGGAATGGGATTCGCTTCCATCGGTGTGGCGCTTCTCGCGGGAGCCGGCGCCTGGACGGCGTCCAAGCAAATCGCGCGCCTCTCTGCCCTTTGGGCGAAGAAAGCCGTTTCGCCCTTCTGGAAAGATCGAGGCAATAAGAGCCGCAGGGTCGCTGAAGCGGCGCCGCTCACGGCATAGGAAGGAGTGCAAACATGTCCAGCGTAAAAAAGATTTACCTTGCCGTAGCGGGTGGGCTTGTTGCCACGGGGCTCGTCCTGGCTGCTATCGGATTTGTAGCCTCTGGCTTTAACCTCGCTGTGTTCAACACACAGATCGACCTGCGCGATGACACCATCATTCTGGGTGGTGTTGAAATAGACGACCCGACAGGACTTCCACTCATCGAGCAGCTTGCCGAGGTTGGCGAGATCCATATTGGATCTGCAACGACTGGTTCGTCTTCTCCTCGCACATGATCGAGCTCGTAGCAGCCATCCCCCTTCGGGCGCACCACGACGGGCGTGAGCACGCCGCGCTCGGAGCCTTTTTGCGAGACCTTCCGTCACGCTCTTCCTGCGTGGTGAACCGGTCATCGACCGACGGGAAGCTGATGGAAATTTCTCGACTTCGGGCCAATCCCGAAAGGCTGAGGAGATGTCGAGCATGACCTCATGACGGGGATGGCCCGGCGGCAATGCCGGGCCGCCCTCGGCAGCCGAGACTCCCCGCCCCGGCCCCGGGCAAGGGGCCGTCCCTTGCATCTCCATCCCGGTTGCGAAAGAGCCGAGAAGTGGCCGCGCCTACGAGGGAATCTCCCTCGGGATGAACCGCGACGCGACCAGGCCGGCGACGGCCGCCACGCACACCGCGCCGAACACCCCAGCCGTACCCGCGGCGGTCGCGGCGGGGGCAAGCATGCCGCACGCCGCAGTCGAGACGGTGCCGCCGAAGCCCCTGAAGAACATGGCCATGGAGGTGGCGCGCCCGGCGTCCGCCGGATCGGCGCCCGTCTGGGCGGCAAGGTTGGACACGGGCATGCCGATGCCGACGCCGAGACCCAGCACCGCCGCGACGGCGGTGCAGGAGGCGACCGCTAGCATCGGGGACATCGCAGAGAACGTCACCGACGCCGCAAGGACGACGGCGGATGACGCCGCCGCGATGGCGCGGAGCCGCCCGGTCGCGCGGAACGCCGCGCCGGATGTATTGCTGCCGACCATGAGGGCAAGCGTCATGGGAATGAGCACCGCGCCGGACGAGGCAGCGGCCATGCCCAGCCCCTCCTGGAGGAGCCTAGGCAGGTAGGAGACGCCCGCCATGAGGGCGAATTGGACGCAGAAGCCGGAGACGAACCCCGCTACGACCTGCCCGCGGCGAAACAGCCCCATGGGGACGGTCGGGGCGGCCTTGCCCCTCTCCACGCGGGAAAGGAGCGCGGCGCAGGCAACGGACAGCACGACGAGGGCGACGAACTGCGGCGAGGCCATGGGAAAGACGCTGCCCGCCAAGCTGAAGGCGAGGACGAGGCTCAGGACGCACAGCGAGGCGGCGACGCTCCCCGAGACGTCGAAGCCAACTACAGGGGCCCCGGGAGCCCTGCCGGGCAGGCAGCGCCCCGACAGGAACAGGGCGACGATCGAGATGGGGAGGTTGACGACGAAGATGACGTGCCAGGATAACCCCTGGGCGACGGCCCCGCCGATGACGGGCCCTACGACGCTCGCAATCCCGTACATGGCCGAAGCCGCCCCGAGGTACGGTCCCCTGTCCCTCGGGGCGAGCATCATCGCCGCGGCAATGAACACACCCGCCTCGAGAACGCCGCCGCCCACGCCCTGAAGCAGGCGGAACGCCGCCAGCGCCTCTATCGTCGGTGCGAGGGCGCACAGGACGGACGATGCGGCGAAGAGCGCGAGCCCCGCCACGTACACCCTCCAGAGGCCGAACGAGAACGCCAGCCCTCCGCACAGGAGGGTGGATACGGTGCTCGCCACGAGGTAGGCGGTCATCGGCCAGGCATAGTGGGCCTCCCCTCCGAGCGCCGCGGCGACGGTGGGCATGGCAGTGGCCACCACGGTCGAGTCGAGCGCCGCGACGAACAAGGCGAGCATGAGGCCCGCCACGGTCGACTTACCGACCGCCCCCGTCGCGGGGATGGACATCGGTTTTTCCTGCATGTTTCTTCCTCTCTACTCAGCGCCCGCCCGCGCGGGCACCGCGGGGCATCCCCCGCGTCAGACAAAAGGAAGGACGGGTCACCCCCTGGGCCTCCTCGCCACGGGCATCCAGATCTCGCTGTGGATTGGCTACACTGATGTGGACAGTTCCGGGAGGGGCGCAGGAGACGGGAGGGCCGTATATGAGGGACCCCAGGCACCCGAGGCATTTCA
>NZ_JADNJQ010000039.1 GCF_015555045.1 Collinsella aerofaciens
GCCGGCCGTAAGCCGCGGAAGCGACACCCACATTACCCGGCCGTGGCCCGGTCCGGGCCCGGCACATCTCTATCAGTCGTTCCCCGCGGCCCCTCCCGCCCCGGCGGCAACACGTCCCGGGCCCTCTACGGGGCAGGGGCTGACGGCCGTCCGGGGCGGTCGGCCAGCGACCACCGGTACGGCTCAATCGTATAACCATGCAACGGAAAAGAGCCGCCCTTTCGGACGACTCAAACTGTAATGGGGCGTCTGCACCCGCAGCTGCGCGAAAATGCACGATAAGCCGTCGCAATGGAGTCTACTGACCTCGCGACTGTTCTATTTTGACTGCACGCTGGCTAAGTGAGTAGGCTTTATTGGAAATCCTGAGCACCCGACTAATTTGCTTCAACAAACCCGCAGGTCACAGACTTGTGTTTTGGAGACGTGGTCGGCGATTCGACAAAAGTCTACTCACTTAGTTTTGAGAGACGCTAATTGTCCGCAACGAGACCCCAGCCGGGGCGATTGATGCTCAAATGTAGCCAATTCGGGACGGCTACCCCGCCCCTCTTAGGGGCAAGGCAGGGGCTGCGGTGACTTTACGCACAAAAAATGCCGGGTGTAAGACCCCGGCTCTTGGAGGCCCCTCTTTTAGAGGGTACCGATTTCTTTATAGCATGAGATCGGACGGCTTTCAAATGGCGCCATGTGGATGGGATGGGATGGCGCGCCTGATAAAGCCCTCAATGAATGGCATCTAACTAGCGTTCGTGATATAAAGAAATCGGTCATCTCAAAAGAGAGGGCTTCCAAGTGCCGGGGACGTTTTCCCGGCTTTTTTCATTTCGGTGTCAATTCAAATGTTTTTCAACCTATCCCCTCAATAACTTGCGGTGAAATAGGGACTGAAATGGCTGTTCAGAAGCCTATTCAATCCCTATTTCACCGCAACTTATGGGTGGGGATGGCTACGATGCCAGTGTGGCGATGACGGCTTCGTCGCCGGCGTATATGAGGGTGTTGCCGTCTGGGATGATCGTTTGGCCGTCGCGCTTGAGCATCACCACAATAAACGGATGCTTGCCTTGCGGCACGTCGCGCAGGCGCTGGCCGGCCAGGCGACCGTGGGGCGTCACGGTGACCTCGCGCAGCGTAACCTCGGCACGCTCTTCAAACGTCGGGGCAGCCATCACCAATAGGTCGCCTTCCTCAATCACGGTATCGCCATTGGGCAGCACCGGGTGCGCGCCATCGCGCAGCACCAGGACGACGAGCATGTCCGTGGCGCTGCCAATATCGGCGAGCGAGCGTCCGGAAAACGGATGGCCCGCGCCCACCTTGAACTTGACAAACGACATGCCGTCCTCGTCGCGGTAATCGTTAAACGTACGGCGCACGTCGCCTTCCGCGTCGATCATATTGAGCTTTTTCGCCACCGCCGGTAGCAGCGAGCCCTGCACCACAATGCTCGACACGGCAATCACAAATACCAGGTCAAACAGGTCGTGACCGCCAGGAACACCGGCCACCACGGTAAAGAGGCTAAACACGACCGAAGCCGCGCCGCGCAGACCCGCCCAGCTTACGAGCGCAACCTGGCGAGGGTTCGTCTTAAAGGGCGCTAGGAGCACGCCGACGGCGATGGGGCGGCTCACAAAGAGCATAAACGCCATGAGCGCCAGGCCCGGCAGCAGCATCTGCGGCAGGCGTGCGGGCGTTACGAGCAGGCCGAGCAAGAAGAAGATCGTCATCTCGGCCATCTCGGTGAGGGTATCGAAGAAGTGCGCCATCTCGACCTTGCCGGTGATGTCGCTCGCACCCAGCACAATGCCGGCCAGGTACACGGCCAAAAATCCGTTGCCGCCCAGGTAGCTCGGCAGCGCGTAGGCGACGATGGCCACGGCGAACAAAAAGATGGTCTGCGCGCCCTCGGCCGTTGCGTGCGCGCGTTCAATCAGGCGGCCCGCCGCCCAGCCGATGGCGAGGCCCAGGCCCACGCCCAAGATAATCTGCTTGGCCAGCAGTGCGGGAATGTTGATGTCGCCGCCGGCCGCGAGTGTGGCGAGCACGGCGGTGAGCATATAGGCGACGGGGTCGTTGGAGCCCGATTCGACCTCGAGCAGCGAGTCGGTGCCGCCCTTCAGCGAAAGGCTGTGCTCGCGCAGAACGCTAAAGACGCTGGCCGCGTCGGTGGACGCCACGACCGATCCCAGCAGCAGGCCGCCGATCCAGTCGAAGCCCAGCACAAAGTGGGCGAACACGCCGGTGATGCCTGCGGTGATGACGACGCCGAGCGTGCTCAGCAGCACCGCAGGCACGGCGACGGGCTTGGCGCGGTCGATGTTGGTGTTAAAGCCGCCGTAGAACATGATGAACAGCAGCGCCGTGCTGCAGACGGTTTCGGTGAGTGCGTAGTCGCCAAAGTCGATATGCGCCGGGCCGTTGACGCCCAACAGCATGCCGAGCGCGATAAAGATAAGCAGGGTGGGGAAGGGGAGCTTTTTGCCGACGGGTTTGATGGTCAGGCACAAAATGATGACGAGGCCGATAAAAAGAAGGATCTGGTTCATGGATGGTGTCCGCTCCTGGGTGGTTGGCGTGGCACGGTCAGTTGTCTGCGGTTATTTGTACCCAAAGATGGTGGGTTTATGGGGTTGGATTGCGATCATGCGCGATATCGTCATAGACGGCTGCCGTCTTTGCCTCTGCTCGGAAACCCTTTCCAGCTTTATTGCAACGGAGTACAATGGGTAACGTTTAAGTTCAACTTGAAGTTTTAGTTGCGGCGCCGGGCTTCGGCCGCAATGCAAGGAGAGGCGTACCATGGCGATCTATGTGACATCTGATGCTCACGGGCACGTGCGTGCGCTTGACGAGGCCCTGTCTAAGATCTCGTTGACGTCCGACGACACGCTGTACGTGCTGGGCGACATGATCGATCGCGGGCCCGATCCGGTCGGCGTTATTAAGCTCGTGCGCTCGCTGCCCAACGCCCACGTGCTCAAGGGTAATCACGAGCAGATCATGCTCGATGCCATCATTGGTCAGGATCCGCTCGATGCCGAGACCTGGGATATCAACGGTGGCTGGACGACGCGCGAGCAGCTCAACGACATGGAATTTGAGGCATACGAGGAGCTCGTGCGATGGATGGCCGCGCTGCCGCTCTACGCGGTGGTCGAGACCGAGGAGCGCCCGTATCTGCTGGTACATGCCGGTATTGAGACCGAGGCGGCGCAGGCGTTTTTGCTTGAGCATGGCGTCGATTGTGCCGATGGCGTTGGAGCGGTGGGTGCCGATCGCGAGCTGCTGCAGCAGATGCTCGCGGTGCAGTCGTCCGATGACCTGCTGTGGATTCGTCATGGCTATTGGGATGCGTCGACCGGGCTGCTTTCTGCCGAGGGCAAGGGCCCGGTCGTGGTGAGCGGTCACACGCCCACGGTATCGCTTGGGCGTTATTGCGAGGTCGGTGGTCTTGCGGGGCTCGACGAGGAGTCGGGCCGCGGGCAGATCGTGCGCCTGGGCGGCGAGGATGCCGCCGGTGTGCCCGATCGCATCGACATCGACTGCGCCGCCGCCACCGGCTCCGAGTTCGGTCGTGTGGGCATCCTGCGGCTCGATGATGGGGCGGAGTTCTACGCGAACATCAACCCGGGCGAATAATCGGTGCAAGGGGTAGCTAATTTTGGACGGGGCCTTTTTTGACTACTTTTGTCCTTCTGCCCGCAAATTGATTTTTCAGGGACGGGGATTAGATAATCATTTGGCTGCCCGCTGGCTAAGTGAGTAGACTTTTTTGGAAATGCCGAGCACCCAACATATTTGCCTCAATAAAACCGCAGGTCACGGACTTGTGCTTTGTCGGTGTGGTCCGGGATTCGGTAAAAGTCTACTCACTTAGTTTTGCATGTCCGCAACGAGACTCCAGCCGGGGTGATTCCACCGCAAATTAGCTTCTCCCATCGCCGCAATTAGGCGCCGTACGGATTCCGGTCCCTCTCTATGCGTTGGCGGATGTGGGCGTACTCGATAATCAACAGTACCAGCAGTAGGGCCATGATGGCTAGGTAGCTCACGACGGCGCCCATCAGGCCGAGCAGATTGATCAGAATCACCGGGAGCACCACGCTCACGGCAAAGCAGATCAGGTAGATCTTGGTGACGTCTCCAGCGTGGCGCAGCACCGTGATGATGGCGTAGATAAAGTCGATGGCCGCGGTGACGCCGCCGGCGACGACCATCAGCAGCGCCAGCGTACGGTAGCGTTCAAAGCTGAGACCGTACATAAAGCTCATGAGGGGAATACCGGGACCTGCCATAAATGCGGCGCACACGCCGGTGATGACCACGATCAGCGCCATAACGGCAACAATAATCAGGTCAAAGCGATGACGCTTACGAGGATTAGCCCAAATGCTCGACAAGCGCAGGAGCTGCGGTTTATAGACAAATCCAATGCTCAACAGAATAGCCTGAGCTGGAAAAAACAGGGCATTAAAGTACAGCTGGTATTTGTAGGCCAGTGTTCCTTCCATCACAAACTTGGGCATGCTTTCGATAAGGTTGAACAGGAATAGCGCGCCAAAGAGTGGGGCGCACTGGACAAACAGGTGGCCGACCTCGCGCAGGTTTACGCGGCGCGATTTTTCGGTCTCGAGCAGGGCGAGCGGCGCGGTGACCAGCACGAGCGAGGCGATTGCGGCGATGCCCATGGCCATGGCCGCGATGGGCATGCTGCGCGTGAAGAACAGCGCCACGCTGAAGACCGCGATGACGCCGACGGAGCGTAGCGTTTGACTCATTCCAGCCAAGTAGAGCTTGTCGGCCTGCTGCAGGCGGCCTTCGTACACGTCGGCGACGCCGTCGATGACCTTATACAGGTAGACGCCCAGGCCGATCGTCGCCATCTGCGCGTCATAGCCGCGGGCGCTGCTATACATGAGGCCGCAGCCTAGGGCGAGCGCTCCGCAGATCCAACGATTGAGCTGGTAGGAGGCGAAGGACGTCTTTTCGTCGATGTCCGAGACCTGGAAATTGCGCACGCCGTAGTTGCATGCGATCATGATGAGCGTGCCGGTGACAAAGGCGATGGAGAACTTGCCGGCTTCTTCGGCGCCCACGAGCTGTGTGGACACGATGGTGAGCAGCGGAAACGCCAAGCCCCACACGGCGGTGCCGAGAGCGTTCCAAAGGTAATCGCGGCGGGTGGCGTGCTCCTCGTATTCCGCTTCCTGCATGGAGAAGCCGCCGCCGTAGACGGCACCGAGCAGACGGTTCCACCAAGCGTTGACCATGCGGCGGACGGGGCCGGGCTTGCGATCGCGTTCGCGCCGGCGACGTGTGGCTTGGCTGCTATCGGGCCCGCCGGCGTTGCGCTGACTCAGCTCTTGGATGCGTGCGAGTTCCTCGGCAGTGTGCGAGGCAGGGAAGAGGCCGTTCTCGATGCGGCCGCCCTGGGCCTTCGCGGCGCCGTCTCTCGATGCAGCGGGGTTGGAGACGCCGTTGCGGCGGGCGATGGCGCGGCGAATGCTATCGAGGGGCGTGATGCTCAAAGCGGAGTCCTTTCTATTGCTGCGCTTTAGTATAGACGCGACGGTGTTCGTTCGTGTTTTTGAACGGATTGTTCAATAATTTCGGCGGGCGGCTGTAATTTGTCGGTAAACGTGCGGTATCCTGTTGAAGTTTTGTGACCCCCCGATGCCGCTTGCGCGGTACCAAGGAGTTTTTACCCATGGATGTCGCTGCGTTTTTGCTGGCTCTTGTGCCGATCATCTGGCTCGTTGTGATGCTGCTGTGCTTTAAATGGCCGGCTTGGAAGGCCGCCATTGGCTCGTTCGCCCTTTCGTGCGTGCTCGCCTTTGCGTGGTGGCATCTGCCGGCGGCGCAGATAGCCACGGCCTCGCTCGAGGGCTTTTTGATGGCCCTGTGGCCCATCGTGCTCGTGATTATTGCCGCGGTGTTCACGTATAACCTGTGTGTGCGCACGGGCGCCATGGACGTGATTGGCAGCATGATCACCTCCATCAGCAGCGATCGTCGTCTGCTGGCGCTGCTCGTGGCCTGGTGCTTCGGCGGTTTTATGGAGGGCATGGCCGGCTTTGGTACCGCCGTTGCCATTCCCGCCGGCATGCTCGCGGGCCTTGGTTTTGAGGCCGTGCCTGCCGTTCTGATTTGCCTGCTGGCCAACGGCGTGCCCACGCCCTACGGCTCCATTGGCATCCCCACGGTGTCCGTTGCCGACCTGGTGGGTCTGGATTCCCTGCATCTGGCGACCGTTCAGCTGGCGCAGCTTGCGCCCTTCTTTGTGGCGATGCCGCTGCTTATTGTGCTGGTTGCGGGCCGTGTCGCCGATGGCCAGGGCAATGTTGCAAGCGTGAGCGAGCGTCTGCACGGCGTTGCCGGCGTGGCACTGCTTTCCGGTGTGTCCTTTGTTGGTACGGCCCTGGTCGTTGCCATGTTTGTGGGCCCCGAGCTTGCCGTGGTCGTGGGCTCCATCGTGTCGCTCGCACTGACCGCCGCGCTTGCCATGCGCGCCGAGAAGTCCGGTCATCTGGACGCGCGCTTCCATATGAATATCGAGGCCGGCGAACAGCTCACCGTTAAGTCGGCGCTTTCTGCCTGGTCGTGCTTCATCCTGATTTTTGTGCTGCTGTTGGGTACCTCCAACCTGGTGCCCGCCGTGCACGCCGCGCTCGCGCCGTTTGCGAGCCACGTGCAGGTGTATTGCGGCGAGAACCCCGGTGCGCTTACGTTTTCGTGGATTAACACGCCGGGTGTTTGGATTTTCCTGGCCGCGTTTGTCGGTGGCGCGATTCAGGGCGCTTCGCCGCGTCTGATGGGCGAGGTGCTGGCCGCGACCGTCAAGCAGATGATGCCGACGGTCATTACCATGCTTTCGGTGCTGGGCTGTGCCAAGGTGATGGGCTATGCAGGCATGATCTCGTCGATCAGCGCGTTCTGCATCGCCGTCGCCGGTGGTCTGTACCCGATTCTGGCCCCGTGGATCGGTGCCGTCGGTGCGTTCGTGACCGGTTCGGGCACGTCGTCGGGCATGCTGTTTGGTCCCATCCAGAGCCAGGCGGCTACGGCGCTGGACGTGAGTGACTACTGGATGGTCGCGCTGAACGCCCTGGGTGTCGCCGCCGGCAAGATGATCTCGCCGCAGACCCTCGCCATTGGTCTTGCTGCCGTGCACGTGCGCGGTAAGGACGCCGAGCTCCTGGGCGCAGTGCTGCCCTACGCCGCTGGCATGCTGGTCCTCATGAGCGCCATCGCCATGTTCGGCCAAAACCTGCCGCTGCAGTCGGCACTTGGGGACGTTCCTTATGTGCCGGCATCTGGGGACACTCCTTGGCTGTTGCCTGTTCAAGAGTGTCCCCAACGACTAGTCGTTTAAGAACGTCCCCAATGACTAGGCCGCTTGCGTGCGATTTTTGACCGTTGAGCGGGCGCTTCGCCGTTGCCGCAAAAACGTTTTTGCATATCGGGTACAACGGGCTTTACGTGAGTAAAGTGCGCGCCGTGTCCACGTGTCGCGCTTTTAAAGGAGGCCCCATGCCTGGTGTTACCCCTGCAGAAGTTCTGCCCAACTTTGGCATTACGTTGGTCGAAGATCCCGCCGAGAATCAACCCCGCCTGCTGGTGGACCTGCCGGCGGCAGAGCTCGTCGAGCATGCCATTCGTCGCGAAGAAGGCCGCATGGCCTCCAACGGCGCACTGGTGATCGAGACGGGAGAGCGCACTGGCCGCTCGCCCAACGACCGCTTTATTGTTGATACGCCCGACGTGCACGACAAGATTGCCTGGGGTGCCGTCAACCGCCCGCTTTCTGCCGAGAGCTACGAGGCCATCAAGGCCGGCATCGTCGACTATCTCAACGAGCGCGACGTGTTCGTCACTCGCGGTATGGCTGGTGCCGATCGTAATCACACGCGCCGACTGCTTGTTGCCTGCGAGCGCGCAAGTCAGGCGCTCTTCATCAAGCAGATGCTCGCCCGCCCGCTCGCCCGCGAAATCGCGCGTGCCGGCGAGCCGGACTTCTGCGTGCTCGCCGCGCCGGGCTACCAGTGCGACCCTGCCATCAAGGGCCTCAACTCCAGCGCCGCGGTGGTCATCAACTTCCAGGAGCGCGTGATTCTGGTCGCTGGCACCGGCTACTCCGGCGAAATCAAAAAGTCTATCTTCAGCGTTATGAATTACCTGCTGCCCGTCGAGGACGATGTTCTGCCCATGCATTGCTCGGCCAGTATGGACCCCGTCACGCATGAGACCGCCGTGTTCTTTGGCCTGTCCGGCACCGGTAAGACCACGCTTTCGGCCAACCCCACGCGCCTGCTGATCGGCGATGACGAGCACGGCTGGTCCGACATGGGCATCTTTAACGTCGAGGGCGGCTGCTACGCCAAGTGCGAGGGCTTGGACGCGTTCCACGAGCCCGAGATCTTCAACGCCGTTCGCTTTGGCGCCATCTGCGAAAACGTGGTGCTCGACGAGAATCGCAAGCCCAACTACGATGACGTCTCGATCACGCACAACACGCGCGTGGCTTATCCCGTCGAGCATATTCCCAACGCGTGGACCAAGGGCATGGGCACCACCCCGAGCGTCGTGCTGTTTTTGACCTGCGATGCCTTTGGCGTGTTGCCGCCCATCTCACGCCTGACGGCCGATGCCGCCATGTATCACTTTGTGACGGGCTTTACGGCCAAGATCCCCGGCACCGAGGTCGGCGTCACCGAGCCCACGCCCACGTTCTCCTCGCTGTTTGGCGAGCCGTTTATGCCGCTCGACCCCATGGTCTACGCCAAGATGCTCGGCGAGCGTATCGCCGACGGTCGCACCCGCGTCTATCTGGTCAATACCGGCTGGATCGGCGGCGGCTACGGCGTGGGTCATCGCATCGAGCTGGCCTACACGCGCTCACTGGTCGCTCGCGCCCTCGACGGTACCATCGAGGACAGCGAGTTTGTGCACGACGATATCTTTAATGTCGACATTCCCACTACGTGCCACGGTGTGCCCGACAGCATCCTGGTGCCGCGCCAGTACTGGCAGAGCACCGCGCGCTACGACGAGGCAGCGCACAACCTGGCGGTGATGTTCGAGGAGAACTTCGAGAAGAAGTACTCGCACCTGCCCGAGTCCGTCAAAGCCGCCGGCCCGCACGCCCAGGTGTCCGCCGAGGCCCGTCATCGCGGCCGCGGCCTGCTGGGACTCCGCCACTAGTCGCCTCAGACCCAAAACCACCACAAAGGGGACAGGCACCTTTGTGGTGGTTTTGCTCGCGCGGATGACTCAGGTTACAATACGCCTGACATATCGCCCCCTTCTCCGGATGGGGGCAGCGTAAGCGCTCTTGTGGCGGCACCGTAGGACTTTGAAGGTGGCCGCTGTGAGGGCGCTTTTTGTTTAGGCGCCCTCGCTCGGGCGTGCACAATGAAGGGAGAGCGTATGAAGGGCTTTGTTGCCGAGGATTCATTTTGGGAGCTGTTTCCGCAGGCGGCGGTCGGCGTCGTGGTCGTAAAGGGCATGAAGCCTGCGGCTCAGATTCCCCAGGAGGACGTGGATGCGATTGCCGCGCTGCTCGACCGCGCTAATATCGATGCGAAGCGTTACCTGACGAGTGATACCATCAGCGAAAACGCGCCGGTTAAGGCATGGCGCGAGGCGTATCGCCTGTTCAAGACCAAGAAGGGCGCGCGTTGCTCAGTTGAGAACCTGCTCAAGCGCGTGCTCAAAGGCAAGCCGGTCGGCCACATTACGCCGGCGGTGGATATCTACAACACGATTTCGTTGACTTATGCGTTGCCCGTTGGCGGTGAGGATTTGCATGCTATTGAGGGCAATCTGCGCCTGGCGGTGACCGACGGCGGCGACGCGTTCTTGCCACTTGGCGAGGAGGCAGATGATCCGACGCTGCCTGGTGAGCTTGCCTATATCGATGATGCGGGCGCCGTGTGCCGTTGCTGGAACTGGCGCGATGGCGTTCGCACGGCGCTGTCCGACGATTCGGCCGACGCATTTCTGGCGATTGAGTGCGTGGAGCCCGAGCGGATGGGGGATTGCCAGGCCGCGATCGATCGCTTGGCCGAGCTGCTCGAGCGCTATCTGGGAGCGACGGTCGTCGTTAAGACCCTAGTGACCTGCGACAATCCCTGCGTGGAGCTATAGCGGCGCCTAGAACCTATTGATGCCCCAAACCACCACAAAGGTGCCTGTCCCCTTTGTGGTGGTTTTTATGTTGATGGGTTAACAAATCGGATATTTGGGTACGGGGGTCCGGACATGCGGCTAAGATGTTTACCCGTTAGCATCATGCAAGCGAAAGGCGGTCGTCTCCCATGCAGCAGAACGACGAGACACGTTTTGAGGACTTTGTCGGACTGATCAGCGGCCTCTACAAGGAGATTCAGCGCATCAAGACGTCCGAGGGCGCAAGGCTCGGCCTTAAGGGCTCCGACGTCATGTGCCTGTACTATCTTGAGCGCAGCAAGGACGGCCTGACTGGCGCCGACCTCGCCCGTATGGCTGGCGTTACCCGTGCCGCCGTTTCGCGCACACTGGCACATCTGGAGGAGGGCGGCTACGTCGAGGTCGACGACTCGGGCGATGCTGCCGTCAAGTACCGCGCTCCGGTTCGCCTGACTGCCCTGGGCGGCGAGAGCATGAGCGAGGCCGACCGCATCATTCGCGAAGTGCTCGACACCACCGGTAAGGCCATGGGCGTGGAGCAGCGCGAGCAGATGTATGCGTCGCTGCGTACGATTCTCAACACCCTGCGCGAGATCTAAGGCCGCCAAGGCATTTGCTTCCCATTAACAACTGCATAGTCCCGTTTGAGCGCGTATACCGTGCCGGGGCATTGCTGTCAAAATTCCCCGCGCGAGGTCCGCGCAAGAAAGGATTCGCTATGTCCGTCCGCATTATTACCGATTCCGCGAGCGATATGACGCCGGCTGAGCACCCCGCTCTGCGTGTTCTGCCGCTGTCCGTCACCTTTGGCTCCGACGTGTATATGGATGGTGTCGACATCGATCACCAGCGCTTTTACGAGATGCTCGTGGAGCGCGATGAGCTGCCCAAGACCGGCCAGGTCAACCCGTACGCGTTTTCGCAGACGATTGCCGAGGCGCGTGAGGCCGGCGACGAGGCCGTGATTATTACCGTGGGCGCCAAGCTTTCGGGCACCAATCAGAGTGCTCGTACCGCACTTGCCGAGGCGCCAGGCGGCGACGTGTTCGTCGTGGACAGCAATAACGTGACCTTGGGCGAGCGCGTGCTGGTCGAGTATGCGCTGCGCCTGGTGGACGATGGCCGTAGTGCGGCCCAGATCGCGGCGGCGGTCGAGGCCGTGCGCGACCGTGTGGTGGTTATCGGCCTGCTCGAGACGCTGGAGTACCTGGTGCGCGGAGGCCGTCTGTCTGCCGCGGCCGGCGCCGTGGGTACGCTGCTCAACGTGAAGCCGGTCGTGGCCGCCGAGGACGGCCTCATCGTGCAGTTGGGCAAGGCGCGCGGTTCCAAGAACGGCCGTAACCTGCTCAACCAGAAGGTCGAAAAGGCGGGCGGCGTCGACTTCTCCATGCCGCTGGCGCTCGGCTATACGGGCCTTTCGGACGCGGTACTTAAGAAGTACATCGAGGACAGCGCCGCGCTGTGGGCCGGCCATACCGAGAGCGAGCTTCCCATCCATACCATCGGCGCCACTATCGGCACCCATGTGGGTCCCGGCGCCGTAGCCGTAGCCTTCTTCCGCCCCGCCAACTAGCTATCCGGTCAAAACCACCACAAAGGGGACAGGCACCTTTGTGGTGGTTTATGCTGGTACCGGTTGAAGGGAGCATGCGATGGCGTCTGAGGGCTTTTTTGAGCGGGTGTACGAGGTGGTCGAGCAGATCCCTGAGGGGATGGTCGCCACGTATGGTCAGGTGGCGTTGCTTGCCGGTCGTCCACGAAGTGCGCGGTACGTGGGGTATGCGCTGCACAGCAATCCGCGCCCTGGCCAAATCCCCGTCACCGCGTGGTGTTTGCCGATGGCCGTATTTGTGAGGGCTTTGCGTTTGGCGGCCCCGATGCCCAGCGTGAGCTTTTGCTGGGGGAGGGTGTGGCGTTTAAGGACGACATGCACGTCGATCTGGGCGCCTGTCGCTGGCCTGCCGGGCTCTAACTGCTCTGCCGTGGCCAAAACCACCACAAAGGTGCCTGTCCCCTTTGTGGTGGTTTTCCGCTGCAGGTTTACCGGAGCTAACTTATGGAGAAGGTATGGCGGCGCATATTGACGCTAGAAAGTAAACCACGGTGAACTATATTGGTTTCAGCAACGGAGCAGGCAATAGGCGATGAAAAAGCCTGCCCTGTTGAGTTTGATTCGCATCCCTCCCCTCTGTGCGATTCAACGGTGTACTTCGGGAACAGGCCCGCTGGCAACTAACTGCCAGCGGGCCTGTTCCTGTTTCGGTGAGGGGTCAGCCTCACCGTCTATGTTGTGCGAAAGCGCTTTGCCTAGTACACCATGCCCATGGCGTCCCGAACCTCGGCCAGGGTCTGCTCGGCGATCTCGCTGGCGCGACGATTGCCCTCGTGCAGCACGTCCTTCACGTAATCCAGGTCGTTCTCGTAGCGCTGGCGACGCTCACGGATTGGAGCGAAGTACTCGTTGACGGCCTCGGTCACGTACTTCTTGAGCTGGCCGGAGCCGCCCATGCCGATCTCCTCGGCAATCTCGACCTCGGAACGACCGGTGCAGATGGCAGCCGTCGAGAGCAGGCCGGATACGCCGGGGCGGTTCTCGGGATCAAACGTGATCATGCGCTCAGAGTCGGTCTGGCTCTTCTTGATGCGCTTGGCCGTCTCCTCGGCGGTCATCGAGATGTTGATGGCGTTGCCGTAGCTCTTGCTCATCTTGCGACCGTCCAGGCCGGGCAGCAGCGGGGTCTCGGACAGCAGCGCTTCGACCTCGGGAAATACCTTGCCATAGCGGTTGTTAAAGCGGCGGGCGATAGTGCGGGTGAGCTCGATATGCGGCAGCTGATCGCGGCCGACGGGCACCACATTGCCCTTGCAGAACAGAATGTCGCAGGCCTGGTGCACCGGGTAGGTGAGCAGAAGGCCGGTGAGCTCGTGGCCCGAGGCCTCCATCTCGGCCTTGACCGTGGGGTTACGCGCCAGCTCGGCCTCGGACACCAGCGACAGGAACGGCAGCATGAGCTGGTTTGCGGCGGGCACGGCGGAGTGCGCGTAGATCATGGTCTTGTCGGGGTCGATACCGCAGGCAAGGTAGTCCATGACCATGTTGTACACGTTGTCCTGGATGTGCTCGGTCGTGTCGCGGTCAGTGATGACCTGGTAGTCGGCGATAAGTACGTTGGTCTTGGCGCCCATGTTCTGCAGCTCAACACGGCCCTTGAGGGTGCCGAAGTAGTGGCCCAGGTGCAGACGGCCGGTGGGGCGGTCGCCGGTGAGCATGGTGAACTTCTCGGGCGTTTTGGCCAGGCCCTCGCGAATGGCGTTGCTCTTTTGCAGCGCGACTTCGTAGCTGTTCTCGTTTGGCATGATTGCTCCTAACGTATGTTCATGGGTCAAGATGATAACGCGTTTATTGGAGGGGTGGTGCGTAAGTAGGCGAGGGGCGGAAGAGGGACGCGCGTGGTGCGGCATGTGCGATGGGTGCGGCGCGGCTGCGCTTGGCTAACGGTGCCTTGGCGCATCCTCGGCAGCTTGCCCTAGAGCTTGTGGTGGCGCTCTTCTTTGCGCTCCTCGGCTGCCTGCTCCTCCTGCTTAAAGGCGGGGTCGTCGGGGGTGACGAGCTCGTCCTCGTGCGTGCGCTTGTTGTAATGGTGGCGCAGCACGGGCTCAAACAGATGTAGATGTTTGGCAAAGGCCGCCGAGCCAATGGCGAGCACGGTAAAGATGAGCACACGCATGGGCACCTCGACCTGGTTAATCGCGGCGGCGCCGGCCGAAAGCATGATGCACCAGGCATAGATGAGCAGCACGGCCTGTTTTTGGTTGTAGCCTTCTTGGATTAGGCGGTGGTGGATGTGGCCCTTGTCGGCCTGCCCGATGCTAATGTGGGCGCGCCTGCGGCGCACGATGGCGCTAAACGTGTCGATGATGGGCACGCCGGCAACGATGAGCGGGATGATAAGCGAGGTGAGCGCGGCGGTGCGGCTCACGTTGAGCAGCGAGATGGAGCCCAGTGCAAAGCCCAGAAGCAGCGACCCCGAGTCGCCCAAGAAGATGCTTGCGGGGTTGAAGTTGTAGCGCAAAAAGGCCAGACAGGCGCCAAAGAGCGCAATGGAGAGCGCGGCGGCGTCGATGCGGCCCGAGAGAACGGCCATCGAAAACATGGTGAACGAGGCAATGCCGCAGATGCCCGTGGCCAAGCCGTCGAGGCCGTCGATGAGGTTAATGATGTTGGTGAATGCCACCAGATAGATTACGGTGATGGGGTAGGCGAGCCATCCGAGCATGATCTCGCCGGGGGCAAACGGGTTGACGATGACGCCGATTTTTAGGCCGCCGATACAGGCGATGAGCGCGGCGAGGACCTGTCCGGCCAGCTTTTGCTTGGGCTTGAGCTGGAAGACGTCGTCGATAGCGCCGGTCGCAAAGATGACGGTAAAGGAGAGCGCCAGCATGGGATAGCTAATGTGAAGGCGCGGGTGCGGCACCAGGACGGGTGGCCAGCCTAGGTGCCAGGTGCCTAGGATTTGCACAATGCAGGCAACTACCAGGCCCAAAAACACCGCCGTTCCGCCCAAACGCGGGATGGGCTTGGTGTTGATGCGGCGCTTAGAAGGATAGTCGACGGCATCGAGTTTAATTGCCAAGCGCTTGACCAGGGGCACCGCGAGGAAGGTCGTGATAAAGGCCGCCGCTGCCACGCATAGGTACGGTATGTAGCTCGGGGATGAAGCCATGAATCTAAAAACCGCCAAGCGTCGAAGGAAAAGGTCAGAAGAACGCCATGCGCAAAGGGCATAGCCGAACCATAATACTCGACCAAGGGGGGTGCATGTAATTGCACGCAGCGATAATCACGCGCTTACCAGATATTGGGATGTTGTCGATGGCTTGTCGGGATGCCGGCGGGGATCCATATGGACTGTAATGGCGATTTTCGGCAAAAGAAAACCACCCCCCACGTTACGAAAATGAACCCACCTAAAACAGGTGGGTGCCCTCATCGACTGTTCCAGCGTCCTTAACAACGAAGGATACCTGTACTAGGCACGACTGTGTGGGCTCCCTAAATAAACGCGACGGTTCACCCAGTTGCTCCGCGGGGGGCGGAATACCTACATCATAAAGCGGCACTTTGTGGATTCCAGTCTTGACATTACAAAAATCGTGTCGGACGATTACGGCGCCTTAGGGACGGAGTCGTCTACGCGGCCTGGCCCTTTACGTTTGAGCTGCTGAATCGTTGTTTTGGAGCATGTTTTTATGCCGACGTCGTTGACCGAACTTTTTTCGCCCGCCTGCCATTTGTGTCCGCGCCGTTGCGGTGCGGCGCGCGATGAGGGCGCGCGCGGCGTATGCGGTGCTAACGACACGCTCAGGGTGGCCCGCGCGGCGCTTCATATGTGGGAGGAGCCGCCTATCTCGGGTGAGGCCGGTTCGGGCACGATCTTCTTTAGCGGCTGCTCGCTTAAATGTATCTACTGCCAGAACCACGAGATCTCGACCGGCAATTTTGGCCTTGAGATTTCGCCTGAGCGCCTGGTCGAGATTATGCTGGAGCTGCAGGACCAGGGTGCCAACAACATCAATTTGGTGACGGCGACGCACTATGCGCACCTGTTGCCTGCTGCGATCGCCGCGGCACGGACGCGCGGGCTGGTCATCCCGATCGTCTACAACACGAGTGGTTACGAGCGCGCGAGTGCCGTGGCGGCGCTGGGCGACCTGGTCGATGTGTGGCTCACCGACTTTAAATATGCCGATGCCGGGCTTGCGCAGTCGCTTTCTCATATTAAGGACTATCCGCGCGTGGCCGTGTCGGGTCTGGCCCAGATGGCGCGCGAGATCGATCGCCGCGGGGGAGAGCTGGTGGACGAGGGCGGGCTCATGAAGCGCGGCATCATCGTGCGCCATCTGGTGCTGCCGGGACATGCAGACGATTCATGCCGCGTGCTGGACCTGGTGTGGCAGACGGTGGGCGACGTGCCGATCTCGGTCATGAACCAGTACACGCCCAATGCGCTCATGCGAGAGCAGGGCGGCGACCTGGCGCGCGCCGTGACGCGCGAGGAGTACGAGCAGGTACTCGACCATGCCGACGACCTGGGCTTTACGACGATGTTTTGGCAAGAGGGCGGCGCGGTAGACGAGAGCTTTACCCCAGCGTTCGACACCACCGGCGTCCTCACCAGCGCAAAGTAGTGCGTTCGCCGATGATTTTTCTGGGACGTGTCTCTATAGTTTTGTCAACCGCGTGCTTCGCGCCATTTCGGCATGACGCATCCGGGCGCCCGGCGCCCCC
>NZ_JADNJQ010000003.1 GCF_015555045.1 Collinsella aerofaciens
GCGGTGTCCCCTCCCTTTCAAGAAAGGGAAGAGGCGGGGCATGCCCCGCCTCTTACACCACATCTCTGCGCGCTACCTCACCAAAGTTGAGACACGGCGTTTTCGCAGGAAAATAGGTGCGACTCAGAGCCATCGGGCCAAAATGATCCGTTTTCCTCCGTCCCCGGGGGCTCAAGGGCTGTCACCGATATGGTGCTATTTCAAAACTATGCCGGATTACGGGGCTAAAGTCGGAGTCCTCATCCATACCCCCTATTTTTGAAAAACAGCAAGCAATCTACCTGCGGTTTTGTTTTTGCGATTTTCGGTATGGTCGGAGGTTCGCTATCCAGCCCCGTAAACCGACATAGTTTTGTTCGCGACGGCACAACCGCGCGTTTAAGCGCGGGGCCGGTGGGGCATTTTTGCCCCACCGGCCCCTATCCCAGCTCTATTCCGGCGCTACTCCGGCTTGGTTTCTACCGTGGGGGTCTTGTCCGCCGCAACTGGAGTACGAGCGGTGTCCATAGTCAGGCAGTGCTTGGGGCAGCTCTCGATGCACTCACCGCACACCACGCAGGCATACGGGTCGATCGACCAGGTACCACCCTTGCGATCGACCGCAAGCGCGCCCGCCGGGCAACGGCGCGCGCACATGCCGCAGCAGATGCACACGTCCATGTCGTTGACGATATGTCCGCGCAGGCGCGCAGGCGCCGCGAGCTTCTCCTGCGGATAGCACACCGTTACTGGCCGCTTGACCATAGAACCCAAGGCCGTCTTGGCAAATGTCAGCAAACTCATGCCGCGCCTACCTTTCCGTGCAGCTAATGCAGGGGTCGATGGTCAGGATAATCATGGGCACATTGGCAATGAGCACACCCTGCAGCGCATGCGTCAGACCCGCCAAGTTCTGCGACGTCGGCGTGCGCACGCGGAAACGGTCCAGATTTTTGGTGCCGTTGCCGCGCACATAGTAATAAGCCTCGCCGCGCGGCTGCTCAATCACAACCTCGCCGCGCGCGCCGTCGGCCGGCGTAAGCTTGGTGCGCCCGCCAATCCCGTCGTGCGGAATCTTGCCCACAAGCTCCTTAATGATGTCCATGGCCTGCATGACCTCGGCGCAACGCACCTGGCAGCGGGCATAGCAATCGCCATCGGTAGCAACGATGGGCTCAAACGCGGCCAAGTCCGCATAGGCGCCGTCACCGAACATGCGCACGTCGTAGTCCACGCCCGAGGCGCGGCCGAACGGACCGACCATCGAAAGCTCCAGCGCGTCTTTCTTGCTAATCACGCCCACGCCATGCAGGCGCTCGCCGCAGCTGTTGTCGTCCAAAAACGTATGCACCAGGGCCTCGTAGTCAGGACGCATGGCATCGAGCGTCTGGACAATGCCCGCCAGCTCGGAGTCCTCGATATCGTGCTTAAGGCCGCCGATCTCGTTAATCGACAGAATCACGCGCCCGCCGCAAGTGCTCTCAAAAATCTTGAGTATCTGCTCGCGCAGGGTCCATGACCGATAGAACAGCGCCTCGAAGCCAAAGGCGTCGGCGAGCAGGCCCAGCCACAGCAGATGCGAGTGAATGCGCGAAAGCTCGTGCAGAATGGTGCGGATATACTGCACGCGACCAGGCACCTCGATGCCGAGCATGCGCTCGCAGGCGCTGGCATAGCCGCAGCTGTGGCCCACGGCGCAGATGCCGCAGATGCGCTCGGCGATGTAGCCAAACTGATGCATGTCGCGCTTTTCGGTGAGCTTCTCGAGCCCGCGGTGCACAAAGCCGATCTGAGGAATTGCCTCGATGACGCGGTCATCCTCGATCACCAGGTCCAGATGAAGCGGCTCGGGCAGCACCGGGTGCTGCGGGCCAAACGGAATAACGGAGCGATGTGCCATGGACCTTACGCCTCCTTTTTCTGCTTGTCGCGGGCGACCTTGGCGGCAAGCGCCGCGCGGACCTTGGCCGCTTTCTCGGGATCCATGGCGGCGAGCTTTGCCTCCATCTCGGCGGCCTTGAGCGCGGCCTTCGCAGCAGCCTCATCGTGCTGAGCATCGGAGCCGGCAGCCGCAGCGGGCTGAGCAGCGACGCCCGCGGCGTCGCCGGCGCTCGCCGCAGCCGAAGCATCGCCGGCACTCGCAGCGCTCTCCCCTGCAGCAGCCGCAGCCGCGGCGGCCTTCTCGGCAGCGGCCTTGCGCGCCTTGGCCTCGGCGGCGGCACGCACCTTCATGGCTTTCTCGCGCGCGGCCTTCACCTCGGGCGTGATAACGCTCATGGGTTCGGCAGTCGAGACCTGGTAGAAAAAGCCCTTAAAGTCAATCTGCATATCGGTGATGGCAAGACCAAACAGGTCGTGCGTTTCGTTTTCAAACGGGAATACCGCCGGATAGTACGAGCTGATGGACGGAATCTCCTGGTACTGGTCGATGCCCTCAACCACCAGGTTCTCGATCGCATAGCTGCCGTCCTGCGCAATATGCTCCTGAGCAGCACGAACGTCGATAAACGTATAGACCAAGCGATACGATCCGTCGTCCACACAGCGCTCGGCATGCATCTGCACAAAGCGCGCGCCGACGCCCTTGAGCGCCTGGACATGTGACAGGAGCTCATCGATCCCGACGGTAGTATAGATAGCCTTTTGCATTACTCGCCCTCCTTTGCAGCGGCGGGCGCGTCGCCGGCCGCGGACGTCCCAGCAGGCGCATCGTCAGCCCCGGCCCCCGCAGCCACAAACCCGCCCTCGCCCAGCTCAACGCCACCATCCCAGGTAGCGGCGCCGCCCACGGTAAGCGGATCGCCGCCAGCACGCATCACGGCCTCCTTCTGATCCAGGATGCCGCACGCCTCCACGATGGCATCGATCACCGTCTCGGGGCGAACGGCGCACCCGGGCGCGTACACATCCACGGGAATCGCGCGGTCCACGCCGCCGATCACGTTATAGGCATCGCGAAACACGCCGCCCGAGCACGCGCAGATACCGCATGCCACCACACACTTGGGCTCGAGCATCTGGTTGTAGATCTGGCGCACGACAGGCAGGTTCTGGGCATTGACCGACCCCGTCACCAAAAAGATATCCGCATGCTTGGGGTTGCCGGTGTTGACCACGCCAAAGCGCTCCGCATCGAACAGCGGCGTGAGCGAGGCCAGCACCTCGATATCACATCCGTTGCAGCTCGAACCGTCGTAATGAATAACCCACGGCGAGCGCGACATTTTATGATCCATGGATGCCGCCTCCTAAATAAAAACGTCGACGAGGATGGGCATAAGGTTGAGCAGGCCAAACACCAGCGCCACGCCCCATCCGAGCCTAAAGCAGCTGCGCCAGGTGCTGCGTGCGAAGGTGTTGTCGATCAGCACCTCGACAAAATACGTCGCAGCCATCACGACCAGGGCTACGACCCAGCTCACCGGGTTGTCCCAAACAAAGAACATGCCCACCCACATCAAAAACAGCACGGTCTCGCACCAGTGCATAAGGGTCATCTTGGCCAGCGTGCCGCCGCTCATCTCGGTGGCGACGCCCTGGACGATCTCCTGATGCGCGTGATGCGAGTACGAAAGGTCAAACGGCGACTTGCGCAGCTTGATGGTGAGCACCGCGAGCAGCGCGAGGAAAATGGGCGCGCTGTACACGATGATGGGGGCCGACTGCCCCGTCACGGCGATGGAATCGAAGCTGTCGGTGGCAAGGTACAGGCCCACGCTCATCAGCAAAACGGCGGGCTCGTAACTCATGACCTGCAGCAGCTCACGGTCGGCGCCGACCTGGGCAAACGGGCTTTGCGTCGAGGCGGACGCCAACACCACAAAGATCGCAGCGAGGGTCACCATAAAAGCGCACAACAGCGTGTTGGAACCCGACACAAAGATGCCGCCGCCCACCACGGTAAAGATGAGCGCGCACGCCATGTAGGTATCGTCCATGGTGTTTACGCTGGCGGGGGCCTTGCGCAGCAGCTTGGCCACATCGTAGAAAGGCTGGAGCAGGCGCGGGCCCACGCGGCCCTGCATGCGGGCCGAAAGATTTCGGTCAACGCCGTCGATCATGCCGCCCACAAGCGGCGCCAGTAAGGCAAATGCCACGGTGCCAATAAAAATGCCCACGACGCCCGAGCCTTCAAAATACTTGCCGCGCAGCACCGAGGGCGCACTCATGGCAAGTCGCTCGGGCCCAATCCACGCGCAACACAGCAGCGCAAACAAGATAATGCTGCAGCACACGACGCTACCCGCGGGGCCAATACGCTTCTCGCCAAGGGCGTCCTCCGAGTACCAATTGCGCTTTTCGGCCTTCACCTCGTGTCCCATCGAGCCGCGGAAATGGCGATATTTGTCGGTCCCCACGCCCGAAAGGTACACGTTGACGTGCGGTTTGTTGCTCACGCGGAATGAAGTCAGCAGCACCACGGCGATAAACGCCACGATAACCACCATCAGGTACATGGCGTCCTTGCCAATAACGTACGGCACGCGGCCAAACACCATGGCCAAGTAAGGCGACACCAGACCGCTCGAGATAACCGGGAACGCCACGCAGCACAGAATCAGCAGCGCGGCGATGGTGTTGAGGGCCATCCATTCGGTCTTATGGACATTGACCTCAACGTTTTGAGCCGTGGGGTCGACGCCCGAAAGCTTGGCAAGCCACTTGCCCCAGAAGAAGAAGGTCGCGGCCGAGCCAAAGGCAAGTACCATGATCATGAGCACGTTGCCGGTCTGCGCGAACGCCACCAGAGCGCCCCACTTGGACACGAGCATGCCAAACGGCGCCACAAACATGCCCATGATGCCCAGCATCATCAGGCGCGTCAGGTGCGGCATGCGGCTGAACATACCGTCCATGTCCTCGATATTGCGGCTGCCGATATGATGCTCGGCCGTGCCCACGCACAGGAACAGCAGCGACTTTGCCACCGTGTGGAACAGGATCAGGAAGATGGCCGCCCATACGGCCTCGGGCGCGCCGACACCCAAGCAAGCACTGATGAGGCCCAAGTTGGAAATGGTGGAGTATGCGAGCACGCGCTTGGCGTTGCTCTGCGAGATGGCCATGAGGGCAGCGAGCAAAAACGTGATGGCACCCACACTCGTAACCATAAAGCCAGTCACGGGATAGATGGCATAGAGCGGGCTGAGCTTGACCATTAGGAACACGCCGGCTTTGACCATGGTGGACGAGTGCAGCAGGGCGCTCGTGGGCGTGGGGGCAACCATGGCGCCGAGCAGCCAAGTGTGGAACGGCATCTGTGCGGCCTTGGTGAGTGCGGCGAGCGACAGCAGGATGACCGGCATCACCAGCAGCGCGGACTGCGCGGTTCCGGCGCCGGAAAGCTCGATCATGCCCGAGATGTTCAGCGGCATGCCGTTAACGTGCAGGTACATGAGTCCGGCCAAGAACGCGATACCGCCCAGCATGTTGAGGATGATCTGGGTAAAGGCGTTCTTGATGGCCTCGGGCGTGCGCGTGTAGCCAATCATAAGGAACGAGCACACGGTGGTGATTTCCCAGCCGCAGAACAGCCACTCAAGGTTGTCGCTCGTCACGATGACGAACATGGCCGAGAGGAACAGGAACATAAGCGCCAGGAACTGCGGGCGACGGTCGGGCGCGGTCTGCCCGCGCAGCGCGGCCTCGTGCTCATCGTGCGCTTGGAAGTCCTTCATGTAGCCCAGGGCATACACGCAGATTAGGCTGCCGACGATGCCGATGGCGAGGACCATGATCACACTCATGTAGTCCAGGTAGAGCGGCGTCGCCGTGACGGCTTCGGCCGCGGGCAGCGTCATGGCTGCAAAGGCGAGCGAGCCCACCAGCTGGACTATGCCGAGCACCGTGGTGAGCGCGTTCCTATATTTGTACGCGTTGTACAGGATGACGGCGCACAGGATGACATCGATGACGGAGCTGATGATCGAGAGCACATGAGAGGTGCCGGGGGCAACCTCAAAGCTCTGCGGACCCGTGCTAAAAAACATGACGGTGACTACAACTGTCACCGCCATAATAATGCCGGAGCCTATGAGCCCCACCGCATCGCGGGCGCGATCACCGCGCGCGAGCAGCATGCCCAGCGCCAGTACCAGCGGAAACAGGGTAAGGAAATACAGTAGCGTCATACCATCACTCCCCCATGCAAAAACGCTGCAATTGTTTAACGTTATAGCTCAATTGAGGAGTAGCGGCGGCAGGTTTTCGGTCAACTGGGGAGTTTTAGGCGTACAGGGCAAGGGCACGGCCGCTTTGGAGCAGAGGGGCAGCAAGAAAAATGCGCCCCTGTGGGCGCACCATCCCGTTTGCTATTCCGCCTTTTTAACGCGCGGCTTGCGACCGCGCGGCTTATCGACCAGTGCGGACTCACCGCTCTCGCGGTACTGACGGCACCAAGCCTTGACCGAAGACTCGCTGGGAATCTTGTGCTTGATCATGGCCTCGCGAACCGTCAAGCCGCTTTCCAGACGGTCCTTAACCACAGCGAGCTTTACGTCGTACGAATAGGT
This sequence comes from Collinsella aerofaciens, assembly GCF_015555045.1. Taxonomy (GTDB): domain Bacteria; phylum Actinomycetota; class Coriobacteriia; order Coriobacteriales; family Coriobacteriaceae; genus Collinsella; species Collinsella aerofaciens_W. Next base: position 6,492 of record NZ_JADNJQ010000003.1, read on the forward strand.
ATGATGATGCGAACCGGCATTGAGAACGGCGTCGGCACCGCCCACGGCATACGCGCGGGCCCACTGACGAGCCGTGGCCTGGGGAATGCCAAGCTCCGCGGCGAGGGCGCGATGACCGACCCCCTCTTGGAGGATCTCGACGGCGCGCTGCCTAACCTCGGGCGCATGCGTGCGAGTCCTTGTTGCTTCTGACATACCTGCCACTTCTTAGCCTTAACCGTTAATCTGCTTTCTTACGTGCAAGTTAGATAGTAGCATTTTACTGTTTGCTCAAAGCAGTTAATTAAAATAGACGCGGCGTTATCTGGGCATTTGACACCAAATTACGACATTTCTTTATCGATTATTTACGCTGGTAGCTGACTCACAGCTAATCGTCATTCGCTTGTCAACAAAATTGGCATCTCTTTGTGTCCTTTGGTACAGAGGATATAGTTATTAACCCCTCCCCCAATAATTTTGAGTGATCTACAAGGTAGTAGACGTCCTCACTCCTCATGGTTACCGCGCATTGCCATCCACCGGAGCAAAACAAAAGGGCGGGACCTGCTGCGCTTGCAGGCCCCGCACCGATTGACACCCGACGGGACACAGCCGGGCGAAACGGATCCGTGCTACCGTCCCGCCTGGCCGCGATGTTCAACTACAGCTCGTTGGCCGCGTGATATGCCGTGCGAATGGCGCTCGCAATGTCGGCGGTGCGCTCGCCCGAGCAGTCGCCCACGCAGGTCACGGGCACCGTCACGCCGTCCAGGTCAAACGCATTGGCCTTGGAGCCCACGGCCATCACCACGTAATCGCAGGCGATCTTCACCGGCTCCTCGGCGCCGTCCTCGGTGGTGCGAATGGCCTCCACGCCCTCGTCGGTAATGGCGGTCAGGCGGGTCTTCACGTGCTGCTCCACGTTGTGCTCGGCAAAGTCGCTCATAATCAGCGGCAGAATGGTCTCGGACTCGCCCGCGGCAATCTTGTCGAGCATCTCCACGATCGCCACCTCGCAGCCGTGCTGCAGCAGGTACTCGGCAGTCTCGGTGCCCACCAGGCCGCCGCCAATGACGGCGACGCGGCCCGTAAGCTCCACCTTGCCGGCCAGCACGTCCCAGCTCGAGACGACCTTGTCCGAGTCGGCACCCGGAACGGGGATGACCACGTCGTGCGCGCCCACGGCCACAATCGCGGCGTCGGCGGCGTTGAGGTCCTCGGCGGTAGCGGCATGGCTGAGCTCAACCTTCACGCCCAAGCCAGGCAGAATCTTCTCGTAGTACTCGACCGAGCGCATGATCTCGTCCTTGCGCGGAGGCGCAGCCGCCAGCACAATCTGGCCGCCCAGATGATCGCTCGCCTCGTAGATGGTCACGTCGTAGCCGCGCTTGGCCGCCACGCGTGCGGCCTCCAGGCCGGCGATGCCGCCGCCCACCACGGCGATCTTCTTGTCGCCCTCGCCCGGCTTGATGGCGATGGTCGCCTCGTCGCCGTTCTCGGCGTTGAGCACGCACGAGATGTACTTGCGGTTTTGAATCGCGTCGACGCAGCCCTTGTTGCAGTTGAGGCACTCGCGGATGGGCTCGCCCGTGGCGGCCTTCAGCGCAATGTCGGGGTCGCACATGAGCGAGCGGCCATAGGCGACGATGTCGGCCGCGCCGTCTTCCAGAATCTTCTCGCCGGCCTCGACCGAGACAACGCGGCCGACGGTGGCCACCGGCACGGAGACCAGGGCCTTGACGCGCTCGGCCACCGGCAGCGTCCAGTTGTAGGGCATGGCGCCCATGGGCGGAATGGTGTCGCCCATGTTGCCGGTGTGGTTGGCCTGCGCGACCTGGATCATGTCGATGCCCGCGCCCTCGAGCAGCTTGGCGAACTCGCAGGCCTCGTCGGGCTGCAGGCCGCCCTTGCCGCGCGGCGTGCCGTCGGGGTTCTCCATGATCACGGGGAGCTTGTACTCCACCATCAGCTGCGGCGCGGCTTCCTTAATGGCGGCGACGACCTCGAGCGCGTAGCGAACGCGGTTCTCGAACGAGCCGCCGTACTCGTCGGTGCGCTGGTTGAGGATAGCCGAGCACAGCGAACCCACCAAGCGGTCGCCGTGGACCTCGATGGCGTCGATGCCGGCCTGCTGCGCGCGAGCGGCCGAGGCAGCGATGGCCTCCTTGATCTGGGTGAGCTGCTCCACACTCGCCTCGTTCACAAAGTGCTGCATGTCGTGGTGCAGCTTGGCGTAGGCCTGGTTGCGGATCTCGTTGGACTCGGCCATCTTGGCGGCAAAGGTCTCCTCGTCGCCGGCGGCCTTGGCCTCCTGCGCGGCCTTGGCGGCGGCCATGGATCCCATGACCATGCGGCCGACACCGGGCACATCGTACTCGGGGTGGAACAGCTGCAGCGCGACCTTGGCGCCGTGCTTGTGGACGACGTCGGCCAGGGCCTTAAACGTGGGGATCTGGGCGTCGGTTGCCAGCTTGGGCGTGGGGCTCGCGGTCATGACGGGAGCGACGTCGCCGATGACGATGTAGCTCACGCCGCCACGGGCCAGGCGCTCGTAAAAAGCCAGGCTGCGCTCGCCGATGGAACCGTCACGCTCCTCGTAGCCGGTGGTCAGCGGCGGAAACATAATGCGGTTCTTGAGCTCAAGGGGGCCAACCGTAATGGGCTGGAGCAGCTTGGATGCAGGTGTGGTCATGGACATTCCTCTCTTGTAGGCGCGGCGGCGATGTTGCCGCGTAGTTGTCTAGAGGATATGGCATGGGAATACAGCAGCGCAACGGAAATCGGCGGACAGCAGGCAGCGGCAGGTGGATGGGGATGGGCGGGGCGGCCCGTCGGTTTATCTCAATCTGTAACAGTTACGCGGCAAAACCGGGTCTTACTGTTACAGATCGAGACATTCCTCTCGGCCCATCCTCAACAATCTAGATCTGTAACAGCTAGGCCCACTTTTGGCCCCTATCTGTTACAGATCGAGACAAACCAAACCCGCCTGCTAGAAAATCTAAATCTGTAACAGTTACTCGGCAAAATCCGTCCCTCGTGTTACAGATTTAGACAAACACGACCCAACCCACCGGTATATCTCGATCTGTAACACCAAGCCGCCCAAATCGGGTCTAGATGTTACAGATCGAGATTTTGTTTGAGAGGCCGAGAATTGGACCGAAAACACAGTCCCGGAATAACAAAAAAGCTCGCCGGCTAGGCCGACGAGCTGCAAGTTCTTGGTCGCGGGGGCAGGATTTGAACCTACGACCTCCGGGTTATGAGCCCGGCGAGCTACCAGACTGCTCCACCCCGCAATGTCTGGGCGCCTCATGTGCGCAAGAAAGAATATTACGCGGGAGTTCGGTAAACGGCAAGGAAAATCTCGTAGAGCATAATTCCTTCATATTTAAACCCCTCAGCCCCTATCACCGTAAACGAATCGCAGCCGAGCGCCGTCGACGGCACGTATACAATGGTGCGCGTCCTTTTATGCCAACACTGGGAGTAGACATGCTGCTCGCTATCGATATGGGAAACACGCAGACGGCCATGGGCCTGTTTGACGGAGACGAGCTGGTGCAGTCGTGGCGCATGCCCACCGACCGCTCTTATACCGCCGACGAGATCCATGTGCGCCTGATGGGTTTCTTTAAAATGTACGGCCTTTCGCTCGACGCGGTCGACGCGATCGCCTTTGCGGGCGTGGTGCCGCAGCTCTCGCGCGAATGGCACGCCGTGGCCGACCGCATTGCCGCGGACGCCATCGTCATCGGGCCGCAGACGGCCGCGGTGACCAAGCTGCGCGCGGCGCGCCCCCAGGCCGTAGGTGCCGATCGCGTCGCCAACGCCGTTGCGGCCGAGACTTTCTACGGCGCGCCGGCAATCGTGGTGGACTTTGGCACCGCGACCAATATCGACGTCATCGATGAGGACGGTTATTACATTGGCGGAGCGATCGCGCCGGGCATCCGCATCTCCATGGACGCGCTTGCCGCCCGTGCCGCCAAGCTCGCCAGCGTGCCGCTCGAGGCACCCGAGCACGCCATCGGCCGCGACACCGAGGAATGCATCAAGGTCGGCGCCGTGGTGGGCGCCGCCGCCATGGCCGAGGGCCTGGTCGCGCGCATGAAGCGCGAGCTGGGTCGTGAGGACGCCACGGTTATCGCCACAGGCGGTCTCGCCAGCATCGTCGCCGATTCGACCGATGCCTTCGACGTGGTCGACGGACAGCTCACCATCAAGGGTATCTGCGAAATCTACCGCCGCATGCAGGAGCTGGGATAGAGCAGGGGCTTAAGTCGAGCACGGGCGCGAGCGGCGAACTAAGCAATGCATTGGTCCTATTCCTCAAAATCGAAAATTTATCAGTTTTGAGGAATAGGCTTTCTGCTACGCCTCGCCGCATAGCCACCTCGCCAGGTCCACGATCTGCACCCCATTGCGGTCCGTGGCCTCGTGATGCGTTCGGGCGAGAATCATCTTGGGGTACGCGTCGCCAATGCTCAGCAGTGGCGAAATCTCGCGTTCAAATGTCTTATCCGAGCTGATGTCGTCGCTCACCTGAATGTAGAGCTTCTCGCTTCGCTTAATTGCTATAAAGTCAATTTCCTTTTTATAGAGCACACCGACGTATACCTCGTATCCGCGGCGCAGCAGCTCGATGGCCACCATGTTCTCGTATACGCGTCCCCAATCCATATCACGTGTACCGAGCAGTGCGTATTTGAACGCGTGGTCTGCCAGGTAATATTTCTCGCCGCTCTTAAGGTATTTTTTGCCGCGAATGTCGTACCGACGAACTTTATAGAAGGCAAACGCATCGCACAGGCACCCCATGTACGTGCCGACCGTCTTGTTCGTTATCTTTAGCCCATCCGCGTTCAAAATATCCGTAATGTTACGTGCCGACGTTATGTTGGATACGTTGTCCATCATGTAATCGGCAATGCGCAGCAGCGCCGATTCGTTTCTCACGTTATGCCGCTGCACGATATCTCTCACGATGAGCGTTTTGAAGACATTGGAGAGATATTGATAACGCTGCTCCTGCAGTGGATAAGGGTAGGAGCCGGACATACCGCCGGTTCTCGCGTACTCATCGAAGTCGCGGTCGACCTCGCCCTCGTCGCCATAGAGTCGATACTCCTCAAACGAGAATGGGAAAACCTCGATCTCAAACGTACGCCCCGTAAAGAGCGTCGACAGATCGCTCGACAGCAAAAAGGCATTCGATCCGGTAATGAATATGTCGTACTGCTCGGATGCGTGGAGGCTGTTGATCGCACGCTCAAAACCGTCGCACATCTGAACTTCATCGATAAGCAGAAAGTTTTGTTTGCCGGACACTCGATGCTCTTTTACATAGGCGAGCAGCGCGTGATACTCGAGCAGATTCTCGAACTCATCGAGGTTGTAGTTGATATGGATGACATTCGAATTGGACAGATTTGCCTCCACGTAATCGCGGAGGGCCTCGAGCAATTTTGATTTACCGCTACGACGGATGCCCGTGATGACCTTGATGTCCGGCACGCCAATAAGGCTCGTCAACGTGTCCATATATGACGTTCTATTGATGAGTTTCATTGGGGCCTCCTCGCGGTCTTTTATCGCTATTCCTCAAAATTGAAAAATTTTCAGTTTTGAGGAATAGGCTCTATAGCGAATATACCTCGCGAAAGACCGAGCTGCCTTAATCCTATTCCTCAAAAACGAAAATTTTTCAGTTTTGAGGAATAGGGCGCTGGCAACCCATTCCCCAGATAGGCGAAACCCTCCCCGGCACAGGCCGAGGAGGGTCTTGTTGTCATGTCTATCTTTGGGCGCGAACGCCCCGCGCTACAGCCCGCGAATGCGCACGGCCTCGGGCGGAAACTCCTGCTCGCCGGCGTCGGTCTTAATGGTCGCGCGGCCCCAGATGTCCAGGCCCGCAAACACACCGACCGCAAGCGGCAAACCGTTGGGCGACACCGCCGCAACTTGGCGGCCCAGCAGCGGCACCATGTCGAAGTACTCGCCCAGCACGGGAGCCAGCGGACCGGCAGCGCCCTGCGGCGTGTTGGCAACAACCGCCCAGGCGTCCACGCGGGTCAGCACGGCGGCAGCCAACTCCTCGACCAGCGCTTCGTCGGCAACATCCACACCGAGCTCGCTCAGCGCCGAACGCTCAATATCCACCGTCACGGCACCGAACATGCCCGCGGCACCGGCACCGCCGTTGACGGCGGCGCGCGCGAACGACGTCTCGAACGCGGGCGCGCCGCACACGATATTGCTCGGCCACTCAATGCCCACCTTGCCGGCAAGGCCCAGGCCCGGCGTCGACGCCGTGCCCACGAGCGCGTCCATCATGCCCATCGCCGCCACAAACGGCAGGCCGTGGAAGGCATGCATGTTCACGTCCGGGCGCACGACCAGCGAAAACGTCAACGACGTCTCGCCCGCGCTCCAAGCACACCAGCCCACAGACGCACCCTCGCGACCAGCGTCGCGAGCGGAGTCGAGCTCGGTGCCGACGGCTACAGCATTCATCTCGATCATCTACATACGCCCCAATTCGCCCACGATATGGCCCACGCGGTCCTCGGGCTCCTTGACCTCGACGCCGTTGTAGCGGAAGAACCGCGCCGGGTCGTGCATCAGGTCCTCGAGCGGCACCAGCACAAAGTCGCGTTCGCCGATCAGCGGATGCGGCAGGCGCAGCTTTTTGCCGCCATGGATCTCGCCGTCCATCCACAGCAGATCCAGGTCGATGGTGCGTGGGCCGTTGACCTTGGCCTTCTTGGAGCGATCGCGCCCCAGCTCGGCCTCGATCTTCATAAGCTCGTCGAGCAGCACCAGCGGCGCCAGCTCGGTCTTGATCTCGATGACGGCGTTGGCAAACGCGTCCTGGCGCGTCTCGTAGGCTGGCTCGCTCTCATAGATGCGCGAGCAGTTGGACACGCAGGTGAGCGGAATCTCGGCGATCATGTCGCGTGCGGCGCGGATGTTGTCGCAACGATGCCCCAGGTTGGAGCCCACGGCCACAAACGCACGGCGCGGCTGTGGCTTGGCGACAGCCCAGTAACCGTTCAGGAACTGCGCAAAGCCGGTGACGTCGTGCACGCGCACGATGTTGGCACCGGCCTGGATGGCGCCCAGGCACACGCCAAACGTAGCGGCATCGCGCTCGGCGGCCTCGGTCACGCCCGAGACGGCGCCCACAAAGCGCTTGCGCGACACGGCGCACATGAGCGGGTAGCCCAGCGACGCCATCTTGGCAGTCTCGCGCTGGATGACGATGTCCTCGTTAGCCGACTTACCAAAGCCCGGGCCAGGATCGATGCAGATGCGGTCGCGCGACACGCCGGCATGGATGAGCGTGCGGGCCTGGTCGGACAGAAAGCCCATGACGCGGCGCATGATGGGCGCCGAATCGGGCAGGGTAAAGCGGCGGAGCTGCGAGGTGGGCACATAGGCCTCCTCACGGCGGGCACTGCGGCGCATCATGGCGGCCAGGCGGTCATTGGACTCCGATGCGGCCTCGGTGGCTGCGGGCGCGGCCTCGGGCGCGGGCGCGACGGTCTCGGCGGCAGCAGCCTGCTCGGCGGCCGGCGTCTCCTGCTCGCTTGCAGGCTCGGACGTGGGCTCCGGTTCGCCAAACGGCAACGAGGGCTGCACCGCGCCGCCCGGAAGCTTGGCCTCAGCCTTGGGCTCGCCCAGCAACTTGCCGCGACGGCGACGGGCCGGCTTCTCGGCCTCGCGCGCAGCCTCGGCAGCCGCTTCGCGCGCCTTCTCGGCAACAAACGCCGCAGCCGAGGTATCGAGCTGCACCGTCGCGTGCGTGCGGGCGGGTGTGGCGACCTCGCCGGCGTGCATTACGATGACGCCGCAGGTGCTCGTCTTAACGAACTCAACCATCTTGGGATCGGTGAAACCCGTCACGTCGTTGACGATCGAGGCACCGCAGCGCACAGCCGCCTTGGCAACCGCCACATGACGCGTGTCGATGGAGACAATGGCACCCTCTTTGGCGAGCGCGCGCACGACGGGCAGCACGCGGCGAGCCTCCTCGTCGGGGTTGACCGGGGTAAAGCCGGGGCGCGTGGACTCGCCGCCCACGTCGATGATGTCGGCGCCGGCGTCGAGCATCGCCAGGCCGTACTCGATGGCGGCATCGGGGTCGAAGTGCTCCCCGCCATCGCTAAACGAATCGGGCGTCACGTTGAGGACGCCCATGATGCGCGGACGGTCAAAGCTGAGCTCGTACTTTCCGCACCGCCATGTCTTGCTGTCGTTCGCCATGAACATCCTCCTAAAATGCCCACGCCGCCGAGCCTGGGGAGCTGGCGGCGGGGTCGCTTTGCACTCAGTCTTTCTATTGTATCCGCGCGCGCGGGCTAGAACGCAAACGCGGCCGCGATGTCGCAAGAAATCAGCAGGTCGGCATTTGCATCCTGATCGGTGGGAGCAAGGTTGCATATGGCCAGCGTATCGCCGGTAAAGTAACGCGTAAGGCCCGCCGCCGGATACACCACGAGCGAGGTCCCGCCCACAATGAGGGCATCGGCCGCGGCGATGGCGGCAACGGCACCGGTCAGCACATGCTCATCGAGCGGCTCCTCGTAGAGCACCACATCGGGCTTGATGCGCCCGCCGCACGCAGGACACACAGGCACGCCCGCGGCGTCCTCGTGCTCGCGCGAGCAAATCCACTCGGCGCTATAGACCGCGCCGCACGACTGGCAAATGTTGCGATGGACCGATCCGTGCAGCTCGAACACGCGCTGCGAGCCGGCCGCCTGGTGCAGACCGTCGATATTTTGCGTCACCACGGCGTCGAGCTTGCCGGCGCGCTCCAGCTCGGCCAGCTTGGTGTGGCAGCGGTTAGGCTTAGCGTTAAGCGCGATCATCTTGGTGCGGTAAAAGTCGAAGAACTCCGCAGGATGTGCCTCGTAAAAGCTATGCGACAGCATGGTCTCGGGCGGATAGGCAAACTGCTGGTGATACAGGCCGCCCACGCTGCGGAAATCGGGGATGCCACTTGCCGTGGAAACACCAGCGCCGCCAAAGAAGACCACGCGCTTGTGGGTGTCAAACAGATCCGCCAGCGCGGCGGAGGCCTGCCTGGGGTCCGATATTGCCTGCGTCATATGAGTCCTCCGTCCTTGTTAGTCGGGCAGCGTTGAGCGACGTCCCAGCATGCGGCCTTTAAGTCAGCATGCACGGAGCCCACCCCGCCCCTGTTGCGCTAATCTTAAGCCTGCCAACCCCGTCGAAAGGACACCATGCCTCAGACTTACACTTTCGCCTCGTGGAACGTCAACGGCCTGCGCGCCGTGCTCAAAAAGGACCCGAGCTTTATCCAGATCGCGCAAGAACTCGACGTCGATATCCTGGCGCTGCAGGAGACCAAGCTGCAGGAGGGCCAGGTCGATATCGACCTGCCCGGCTATCACCAAACCTGGAGCTACGCCGAGCGCAAAGGCTATTCGGGCACCGCGGTCTTTAGCCGCCAGGAGCCGCTACGCGTGCTGCGCGCCGACGCGCTGCTGCCCTACGCCGGCGAGGGCGAGGCCGCCGAGCTCGTTGCCCAAGCCGCAACCGAGGGCCGCGTCTGTGCGCTCGAGTTCGACAAGTTTTGGTTTGTGGATGTCTACACGCCCAACGCGCAAAACGAACTCGCCCGCATCGACGTGCGCATGGCCTGGGACGATGCCTACCGCGACTTTTTGAGCGCGCTCGAGCGCGAGACCGGCAAACCCGTCGTAACCTGCGGCGACTTTAACGTGGCGCACGAGGAGATCGACCTTAAGAACCCCAAGTCCAACCGCGGCAACGCCGGCTTTTCGGACGAAGAACGCGGCAAGTTTACCGAACTGCTCAACGCCGGGTTTACCGATACCTGGCGCGCGGCAAACCCCGACGTCGAGGGCGTCTACAGCTGGTGGAGCTACCGCTTTAATGCCCGCAAGAACAACGCAGGCTGGCGCATCGACTACTTCCTGGTAAGCGACGCAATCGCCGACAACGTACGCGACACCGGTATCCGTGGCGATATCTTTGGCAGCGACCACTGTCCCGTCACCCTCACCCTAGAGTTCTAGCCCCAACTGACCCCCTGGGGACGGAGGAAAAGGGATCATCTGACCTCGTCCCCCTATAAGTTGCGGTGGAATAGTTCCTGTTTGGGCAGCAAATAGCCAAAAACGAGAACTATTCCACCGCAAGTTCGTAAGGGAACGCAACCAGCCCTACAGTCCGTACTTCACGACGACGCGGTTGATCCGTCGACACCAGGGCCTGTACAGGGCGGCTAAGAACACGCAGGTCGCGAGGCCGTGTGTGATATCGAACGGCACTGCCGTGGCAAGACGCGCCACGGCGCCCGCCCACGTGAGCGGCTGCACAAAACCGATGATGTCGTAGGCGTTGATTACCACGCCGTAGAGCAGGCCCGATGCAAAGCCGTACGCCATCAGCGCCGGCATGCGCACAGCTCCATCCGCACGGTCGAACGCGCCCGCATGCGCCAGCGCGCCGCCAACATAGCCAACCAGACCCCAGGCATACATCTGCCATGGCGTCCACATGCCCTGCCCAAAAAAGAAATTGCTGGTCAGCGCCGCCAGTGCGCCGACCATAAAGCCGTTACGACGACCGAGTGTCGCCCCGGCGATAATGGCGATGGCACTCACGGGTTTAAAGTCGGGAATGGGGCCAAACAAGATGCGCCCCGCCGCGGCCAATGCTGCCAGAACCAGCGTGGGCATAATCTGGCGCAAGCCCGGACGCGAGACCTCGTAGCCCGCAAAGAACAACGCAAGCACAAGCGCTACCACGACAAGCATGGCAAGCGCCGCCTGTTCAATGCCCGCCAGCAACGCCGCGGCCATCACGGCTGGCACCGCCAGCAGCAGCGGGATCTCCAGTTTTGCGAGCAGGCGCGCGATGCGATAATCCGTCATCCCATCACGCCCTATAAAACACATTGTCGGCAAAGAAGTCGGACGGCGGCTCCATGCAGGCAATCTCGCCGTCGAACATCATGGCAATGTCATCGGCAACCTGCTCGGCAAAATCCAGATCGTGCGTGGCCATGATGACGGTACCGCCAGCCTCCGCATGGCCACGCAGGGCGCGGGCGATGATGCGGCGGCTGGCCAGGTCCAAGCCCTTGGTGGGCTCATCGAGCAATAGCAGTTCGGGGCCAATCAGCAGCAGTTTTGCCAATGCAAGCAGTTGACGCTGTCCGCCCGAAAGATCGTACGGGTGGCGCCCATCCAGGCCCGACAGCCCCAGGCTCGCCGCGCGCTCCCGCGCCACAGCCTCGTCATATCCGCAGGTCGAAGCCCATTCCATCAGCTCATCGCGCACCGTCTCGGCAACCAGCAACGCCTTGGGGTTCTGAGGCAGCAGCGCTGCCGATCCCGCCCCGCGCTCCATATGCCCACGCTGCAACTTGACCGTCTTGGCCAGCACCGAAAGCATTGTCGACTTGCCGCAGCCGTTACCGCCCACAACCGCATGCACCGCGCCAGCCGAAAACGCCGCATCGAGTCCACGCAGCACCCAGCCGGACGCTCGATCGTAGCGAAACCAGCTCCCTGCCAGGGTAGTAGCCGACCCAGCGTGCATTTTTGGGAGAATTCGGCATCCACCGGCGCGCGATGGCGCCCCCGAGTCGTCTTGCGGCAGTATTTGCGCCTCAAATTCACCCGATTTGTCCGATTTCAGCCCTTTTTCTGCACCCGGAGCGCCCGCGCGCGGGTCCAAAGAGCCCAGCTGGCCACTGGCGCTGCTGAAAACTCCGTTTTTTGCACGCCACGAGGCACCCCACCCTGGCACCTCGCCAGAAAACAGCTCTTCACGATGCCCCAAGGAGGCGATGTCAGCGACCTCGCATACGCGGCCGCCCTCAATCCGGTACGCGCACGTCGCGTATTCGAGCATCGGCCGCGGTTGATGCGTTGCCACGATAACCGTGCAGCCCAGTTCGCGGTTCACGCGGAACAGCGCATGCAGAAAACTCTTCTCGGCAACGGGATCCAGTTGGGACGTGGGCTCGTCAAGCAGAAGCACGCGCGGACGCAGCGCCAGCACGGCCGCCAGCGACAGCAGCTGCTTGCGTCCGCCCGAAAGCGTATCGGTATCGCGGTGGAGCCAATCCTCCAACCCGAAGAAATAGCTGGTCTCGGCTACGCGGCGGCGCATCTCGTCGCGCGACATGCCTAAGTTTTCCAGGCCAAACGCCATCTCGTGCCACACGGTTTCGCACACGATCTGGTTCTCGGGATCCTGGAACACATAGCCCACGCGCTCCGCCGATGCCCGCACATCCATGTCGGCGACGTTCTCGCCCAGCACGCGCGCATCGCCAGTGCGCTCGCCCGCCGGAGCGATCTCGGGTTTGAGCAGCGACAGCAGCGTCGACTTACCCGATCCGGTACCGCCAACAAGCAGCGCAAACGCACCTTGGGGAACAGACCAGTCGAGCCCCTCGAGCACCGCAGCATCAGCATCGGGGTAGGCAAAGCTCAGGCTCCGCACCTCAATCGCCGGCATATCCGGGCCGCACGCCGCGCCCGACACCGGGCCCCTATCCAACCGAGCCATCAGCCAAACCTCCTCTCATCAATCGCGTGCAATGCGCAAGGCAGCATCATCCAGGCAGCGTACACGACATAGCCCAGCCACGGCGCCGGCACCGAGAGCTGCGGATAAAACGAATACTGCGTCGTCGCGGTCGCCGCCACGGCCACCGCGGCGGCACCAAACAGCGCGAGCCCGACCAGCGCGGCAACGTCGCTGCGCCCCAGTCGATACCGCGCATACGTCGTACGACGCGTCGCGGCGCCCCACCCGCGCGAGCGCATCGCGTCCGCGCGCTCCAGCGAATCTTCCATGCCCCAGCCCATCAACACGCTCGACGCCCGCAGGCGCGATCGCACGGGATCGGTGGGCGCGCGGCCCGGCACATCAATCGCATCCTGCACCGCCAGCACCGTACGACCGCGGCGCAAAAACTGCGGGATAAGCCTCATGCACATCGAGATCATGAGCGCAATCACCGGTGCGGCATTGCCCAGCAGCGCGAGCACCTTGTCGTATTCGAGCATCGACGCCGCGGCCTCAAACCACAGCACGCTCGCCACAAACAACCCGCCCATGCACAGGCCGTATACCATACTCTCCAGATACACCGCACGCATGCCAATACGGAACAGCTCCGTCGAGCCCGAGGCGCTAAACAGCGGATTGAGCACCGCGATAATCAAAATCACCGGCAGCTGCCAGCGAAGCGCCCCCAACGTGCGCGCAGCACCGCGCGTCGCAAGCCCGTACGCCAGCCCGCCCGCAAGCGACAGCGCGATCAGCACCGGCTGCATCGAGAACATGGTGAGCCCCAACGTCAGCACCATGTAGAGCGCCGGCACCGCCGGATGCGACATGGAAAATGCCGCGACGGGTTCGTTGCCCGATTCCTCTCGCATGATATCCACGGGCACCCCCATCCCCTCGCTCAAACCTCAACGCCGCAGCGCCGCCGCCATACAAAACCAGCGCAAACACCACACCAGCGGCCCAAACCTCAGCTGCCGTGCGTCAATCGTTACGCGCTCATCATATGCCTGCGGTATCATATTGCGCCGTGTATCGTTTCCAAACACACGTCTCTATAACGTAACAGGAGATCACATGGACGCAACCGCAATTATCCTCGCCGCCGGCGAGGGCACCCGCATGAAGTCGAACCACTGCAAGGTTTCGCACAAGATCCTGGGCAAGCCCATGGTTCAGTGGATCGTCGACGCCACCATCAAGGCCGGCTGCAGCCGCGTCGTGGTCGTCATCGGCAGCCACGCCGACGAGATGCGCGCCCTTATCGATGGCGCCTACGCCAACAGCGCCACCAAGGTCGAGTGCGTCGAGCAGACCGAGCGCCTGGGCACCGGCCACGCCGTCAAGGTCGCGCTCGAGGCCTGCGGCATCGCGCAAGGTCCCGTCGTCGTGCTCAACGGCGACCTGCCGCTCATCACCGCCGACACCGTCGCCAAGTTCGCGCAGACCGTCGCCACCGGCGAGCTCGCCTGCACCGTCATGACCATGACCCCGCCCGATCCTTTTGGCTACGGCCGCATCAAGCTGGGCGCCGACGGTCAGATCGAGCGCATCATCGAGCAGAAGGACTGCACGCCCGAGCAGGCCGCCACGCTGCTGGAGTGCAATGCCGGCTGCTACGCCTTCGACGGCGCGCAGCTCGCCGCCCACATTAACGAGATCGGCAACGACAACGCGCAGTCCGAGTACTATCTGCCCGACATGCTCGAGATCCTCAAGGGCCACGGCCAGGCAGTCTCCATCTTCCACTGCGACGACTACCGCGACGGCCTGGGCGTCAACAGCCGCATCCAGCTCGCACAGCTCACCGCCATCGCGCGCGACCGCATCAACGAGCACTGGATGGCCGAGGGCGTCACCTTCATCGACCCCACGCAGGCCTGGATCGGCCCCGATGCCGTCATCGGCCGCGACACCGTCGTGTGGCCGCAGACGCACCTGATCGGCCACGTCACCGTGGGCGAGGAGTGCCAGCTCGGCCCCAACAGCCGCCTCACCGACACCACCGTCGGCAGCGGCTGCACCATCGATGAAACCATCGCCGTCGAGGCCGTCATCGAGAACGGCGTCGACTGCGGCCCGCGCGCCTACCTGCGCCCGGGCACCCATATGCTCGACGGCTCCAAGGCCGGCACGCACGTGGAGATCAAGAAGTCCACGATCGGCGAGGGCTCTAAGGTGCCGCACCTGTCCTACATCGGCGACACCACCATGGGCTCCGGCGTCAACGTGGGCGCGGGCTCCATCACCTGCAACTACGACGGCGTGCACAAGCACAAGACCGTCATCGGCAAGGATGCCTTCATCGGCTCCGACACCATGATGGTCGCGCCCGCCCAGATTGGCGACGGCGCGCTCGTGGCCGCCGGCTCCGTCATCACCGAGCCGGTCCCGGCAGACGCACTTGGCCTGGGTCGTGCCCGCCAGATAAATATTGAGGGCTGGGCCGCCGATTATCGCCGCCGTCTGCACGAGGACGACGAGGTATAACGTTTTACCAAGCATCTAAGGAGCTGTTCCCATGGGGGCGGCTCCTTTTTCTATCGTGACCTGCGCAACCGGATGAGTGGTCGGTTCGTGTCCGTTGACGGTAAAGACGTTATCAAGACCCGATTAACCCCGCCGCGCGGTTACAATGCAACAAGGCATCTATATGGCATTCGATATAAAGGAGAAGGGTAATGCCGATTAATGATCCCGAGAAGTCGGAGAATATGCGCAAGTCCATCCGCGTGTATTCCGGTTCCTCCAACCGTCCCCTCGCTCAGAAGATCGCTGAGTACCTTGGGGTCGAGCTTTCGGGCCTTACGCTAAAGCAGTTCGCCAACGGTGAGATTTACGCCCGCTACGACGAGACCGTCCGCGGCGCCGACGTCTTCCTGATTCAGTCCGTGGCCGGCGGCAACGTCAACGACATGCTCATGGAGCTGCTCATCGCCACCGACGCTGCCAAGCGCGCATCCGCCCGCTCCATCACCGCCGTCATCACCCACTACGGCTATGCCCGCCAGGACCGCAAGGCCGGCCCGCGTGAGCCCATCACCGCCCGCCTCGTCGCCAACCTACTCGAGCGCGCCGGCGTCAACCGCATCATTACCCTCGACCTGCACCAGGGTCAGATCCAGGGCTTCTTTGATATCCCGGTTAACCACCTGTCCGCGCTGCCGCTGTTTGGCCAGTACTACAACGACATGCACTTCGACACCGACAACCTGGTTGTCGTCTCCCCCGACGTGGGTCGTGCCAAGGCCGCCAAGAAGCTGTCCGACATGCTCGGCTGCGACCTGGCCATCGCCCACAAGGGCCGTCCGCGCCACAACGCCGCCGAGGTCATGGGCATCATCGGTGACATCAAGGGCAAGACCTGCATCATCAATGACGACATGATCGACACCGCTGGCACCCTGTGCGCCAACGTCAAGGAGCTCAAGGCTATGGGCGCTGGCGATATCTACGTCTGCGCCACCCACGGTATCTTCTCCGGTCCGGCCATCGAGCGTCTGAACGACGCCCCGATCGTCGAGTGCCTCGTCACCGACGCCATTCCCGTCGAGGTCGGCGGCAAGATCAAGACCATCTCGGTCGCCGAGGAGTTCGCTCAGGCCATCTCCGCCGTTTACCACGAGGAGCCCGTCTCCACGCTCGTCGGCGGCGACTTCGCGCTGTAGCCTGCCGCACATCGCATCATCTTTGATGCTTTTAAAGGGTCGGAAACTCGCTTCCGACCCTTTTTCTATCCCTCGCCAACCTTCCCTGGACAATTAGTTCAGATACGTATTTTTTAAAGCTCCAAAGGGCCGTTCGGAGCCTTCTGAGCTCCCCGGCGGATGCCATGCCGCCCAAAGCTCATCTTTTTTGAGTACAACCGCCGCATCTTTACCCTCAAATCGCCCTCGAAGGCCCTTAGAAACGTCTCGAACGCCCGCCGCCTTATACGTATCTGAACTAACTGTCCAGTAGCTATCGTCAACCTTCGCGGCAGCGCTCAATTTTCCGCAATCCCCTCAACCGATTCCACCGATTTCATAACACCCAGCCGTTCATGGCGCGCAGCGCCCCGCTGAGCGAAAAGAACGGCATGGCGGTCGCATTCTGCCGCCAACTTAGTACGTTATAGCTATGACGACCGTGATTTCACATTTCTCCGCCCTCCGCGCAATTCGTCGCGCACGACGGGCGTACTCTGCCCTACCCTGGGACTCCGTTGATAGCGAACAGCAAGCACAGGCCTTGGCTGGCTGCATTCCCAACAATGACGCGATAGACTTTGGCGCACTTTCGATACTCGACGCCTGGAATGAAGATGATTCCGAACTACTCGATCTTCTCGTTTCAAACGAAGACAACAGGCGCCCCGACAAGCGACTTCTTCAGCATATTCTCTCCGCTCCGCTTCCTGAAGGTGCAATTATGCACGTCGAGGCCGACATCTACGCTACGTCTCCTGCCATGACAGCCATGCTTTGTTCCAAGAATGAATCAGTCGCCAAAACCTTGATGCTACTCATGGAACTGCTCGGAACCTACTCCCTTCCCCCCGGGGCAACATACCCCATTGCCTATGACGCCATCTGGCTCAAGGGCGATGACTGCGCAGCGACGGGCGATCTTGATTGCCTGGGCGACCAGTCGGCGACCGAACAACAGAACGAGACCCGCTACGAACAGGCACACTACAAATGCGAGCCCGCCACAACTATCGAAGAGCTCGAGGCGGTCGCACGCTTCGCCAAAAGTAGCTCATACACCTCGTTTCGCACGGCAGTCAATCTCGCCCGACCCGGATCTGCATCCCCAGCCGAATCCCTAATGTTTGCCGTTCTCGGAGCGCCCATGCGCTTTGGCGGATTCGGATGTTGCAGCCTGCCCATGGGAGGCCTGCTACTCAACTATCGAATCGACTTCGACACTCTTGCGGTCAACATGTCCTCCGGCATCCCTTACGCCATCTGCGACCTATATTGCCCGGCCGCCGGAGTCGACAACGAATACAACGGAATTGGGCATGAGCTTCAAAACGCTCGCATCCACGATGGCAATCGAAATAATGGCCTCAAGGCAATGGGCATCCACGTCCTGGTTATCAATCGCGACCAAATGAAAGACCTTGTTGCACTCGAAGCCTTCGCCCAAACGATGCATCGACTCGCGGGAGTCCGATTCCGATACCGTATCAAGGGCTATCGCAAGCGTCAGGCCGCTTGGCTCAACGCTCTGCGGGCCGGAATCGGCCTTGCGCCGGTCTAAACGGCGAATCACCCGCGCGCCGCCGAACAGGACTGGACAGTTAGTTCAGATACGTATAGATGGACACATTGAATTAGGCTGTTTTGCAGCTATCTCTATACCATTCGCCCTATTTGAAGGCAGGGTAGACTTCAAAACAGCGCCATATGGACTAACTAAAGCTCCGAAACAACGTATCGGCATTGAATTGAGCACTTCGAGTCCTCAGAACTTATACGTATCTGAACTAACTGTCCACCTCTGATTTCGACGGCCGTCCAAACGCCCCTAAACGCCCTCAATTACCCTCCATTTGACAGCGGCAACAGGGTCGCTCACCATAGCAGGCGACAAATCAACGAAAGGATGAACATGGCAGCTGCACAGCCGCTTAAGATTCGCATGGTTGCCGGACTTGGCAACCCTGGCGAGGAATATGCCGAGACCCGTCACAACGCTGGTTTCAAAGCAATCGACGAGCTGGCCCGTCAGGCCGGCGTCACGTACTGGAAAAACCAAGCAGGCGCCGAGGTCGCGCTCATCAACATCAACGATCCCGAGGAAGAGGGCGGTAAGCGCCAGATCGTGCTGGTCAAGCCGCAGTCGTACATGAACACCTCGGGCGGGCCCATCTCCAAGCTCTGCCGCGAGTACAAGATCAAGGCCGAGGAGCTGCTCGTGATTCACGACGAGCTCGATATTCCCGCCGGCGACGTGCGTGTTAAGGTGGGCGGCGGCCACGCCGGTCACAACGGCCTGCGCTCCATCATCGACAAGATGGGCAGCCGCGACTTCAGCCGCATCCGCACCGGCATCGGCAACCCTCCCGGCAAGATGGCTGTCGCCGACTACGTGCTTAAGCAGCTGCGCGCCCGCGAGGCCGAGGATTTCCAGGACACCTGTGCCCGCGCCGCCGACGCCGCCGGTCTGGCCATCGTCCACGGCGTAATCTACGCCCGCGATCACGTAAACGGCGCCGCTTCCGCCAACGGCAAGCACTAAAACCTATCATTTAGGGACAGGTTTATTTTGGCAAGTTTTACCTGCGGAAACTCCCCAGTTGCGGCATCGCAATCAACCGCGCGCCGACATACATGCATAGCACCCCAAAGGAGGCCGGCCTCATCACAGCCCGAGGCCGGCCCCCTTTGCCGTTTTACCTGATAAAACCGACCAAAATAAACCTCTCCCCCTTTGGTAGGCCAAAGTGGATAAACCCTGCTCCCAACCGCCGAAGACACACGTAAGTGACATGTCCATGAGGGTATAATTTGCACCGTATGTCTGCACAACGCCTGTGCGCGTACGGTTTTATTCGGGCTACCGTCCATTTCCGTGGAGGCACGGTTCGGCGGCCCTAACAAGAGAGGGGTTCTATGTATAAGATCCTGGAGAAGACGCAGTTCTCGGAGAAGGTGTTCAAGTTCCGCATCGAGGCGCCTGCAATCGCCAAGCATGCGCACGCTGGACAGTTCCTCATGGTTCGCGCCAACGAGACGGGCGAGCGCGTCCCGTTTACCCTGGCCGGCTGGAACGGTGACGAGGGCTGGGTCGAGTTCATCTTCATGGTGATCGGCAAGACCACCGAGATGCTTTCCACCTACGAGGCCGGCGAGTCGCTGCGCGACGTCGTGGGCCCGCTGGGCGTTCCCACCGAGATGGCCGAGGGCCCCTGCGCCGTCATTGGCGGCGGCGTTGGCCTGGCAATTGCCTTCCCGGTCGCCAAGCACCTGGTCGAGACCGGCCACGAGGTGCACGCCATCATGGGCGCCCGCACCAAGGACCTCCTGCTCATGGAGGACCAGTTCCGCGAGCTCCTCGACGAGGACCACATCCACATCACTACCGACGACGGTTCCTACGGCGAGCAGGGCGTTGTAACCGCTCCGCTGGAGCGCCTGCTGCAGGACAAGGCCGTGAGCCAGGTCTTCTGCGTCGGCCCCGTTCCGATGATGAAGTTCTCGACCCTCACCGCCCAGAAGTACGACACCCCCATCACCGCGTCGCTCAACCCCATCATGGTTGACGGCACCGGTATGTGCGGCTGCTGCCGCGTCGAGGTGGGCGGCGTGACCAAGTTCGCTTGCGTCGACGGCCCCGACTTCGATGCCACCCTGGTCGACTGGGATGACCTTCGTGCCCGCCAGGCCGCTTACCGTTCCGAAGAGGGCGAGTCCCTCAAGGCCTATGAGGAAAAGAGCTGCGCATGCCACTAGTTAACGGTCGTTTCGTTGCCGATATGAAGTCGCCCCGCACCCCCGATAACGAGGAGCCGGCTGCCGAGCGCGCCTGCGACTTCCGCCCCGTCGACAAGGGCTTCACCGAGGAGATGGCGCTGGCCGAGGCCGAGCGCTGTCTCAACTGCAAGAAGCCGTTCTGTGTTGAGGGCTGCCCCGTCAACATCAACATCCCCCGCTTTATCGAGCAGATCCGCGAGAAGGACTTCGGCGGCGCCCTCGATACCATCCGTGAGGACTCCATGCTTCCCGCCATCTGCGGTCGCGTCTGCCCGCAGGAGAACCAGTGCGAGGGCAAGTGCATCCGTGGTAAGAAGTCCGAGCCCGTGGCCATCGGCCAGCTCGAGCGCTTCCTGGGTGACCGCCCCGAGCTCGCCTCCACGCCCAAGATGGCCCCCAAGAACGGCAAGAAGGTCGCCGTCGTCGGCTCCGGCCCGTCCGGCATCACCTGCGCCGGCGAGCTCGCCCGTAACGGTTTTGACGTCACCGTCTTTGAGGCGTTCTTCACCGGCGGCGGCGTGCTGGTCTACGGCATCCCCGAGTTCCGTCTGCCCAAGGCGGTCGTCAAGCGCGAGATCGACGGCCTGGAGGACATGGGCGTCAAGTTTGAGTACAACTCCGTCGTGGGCAACATGGCCACGGCCGAGGAGCTGTTCGAGCAGGGCTTCGACGCCATCTACGTGGCGACCGGCGCAGGCCTGCCCAAGTTCCTCAACGTCCCCGGTGAGAACCTGCCCAACGTCTTCTTCGCGAACGAGTACCTCACCCGCGTGAACCTGATGAAGGCCAACAAGTTCCCCGAGTACGACACCCCCACCAAGCACGGCAAGAACGTCGTCGTCTTTGGCGGCGGCAACGTGGCTATGGACGCCGTCCGTACCGCCAAGCGCCTGGGTGCCGAGCACGCCATCATCGCTTACCGCCGTACCGAGGACGAGATGCCCTGCCGTCGCGCCGAGCTGCACCATGCTAAGGCCGAGGGCGTCGAGGTTCTGCCGCTCGTCTCCCCGCTCGAGTTTGTCGCTGGCGAGGACGGCTCCGTGTGCGCCGTCAAGGTACAGAAGATGGAGCTCGGCGAGCCCGACGAGTCCGGCCGTCGTCGCCCGGTGCCCATCGAGGGCGCCATCGAGGAGATTCCTTGCGACGTCGCGATCTCGGCTATCGGTACCAACGCCAACCCCTTCGCAAAGAAGATCGGCGGCAAGATGGAGCTCAACAAGTGGGGCTACATCGTCGCCGACGAGGAGACCGGCCAGACCACCGATCCCCGCATCTGGGCCGGCGGCGACATCGTCACCGGTGCCGCTACGGTCATTCTGGCGATGGGCGCCGGCAAGAAGGCCGCCGCTTCCATCACCAAGAGCCTGCTGGGCGAGTAATCATCCGCAGCGCTAGCTACCAAACGGCAAAGTCCCCGTCGAGCACACGCCCGGCGGGGACTTTTTCTATGCCGATCGCCCTACCACCGCAAAGGTGCCTGTCCCCTTTGTGGTGGTTTCAACTGGTTAGCCTTCGAGTTGGGCCACCTTGTAGCGGTAGGCTGCGGCGATGACGTCCTTGCAGCCTTCGCGGCCCAGCTTGGCGCGGTTGACGACGATGGCTTTACCGCTCGTCATCTTCCACTTGCCGGCGCTATAGCGCTTATAGAACGCCTCGCGCGCCTTCTGCTGCTGTTTGACCAGCTTGGCGCCCTTCTTTTTGTTAAGGCCACGCTTCTTGCGCACAATCTCGACGCGGTCCTCAAAGGGTGCGGTCACCAACACGGCAATGTGGTTGGGGTTGTTGCGCAGCAGGTAATCGGACAGACGGCCTTCGATAATGCAGCTCTCGGTCTCGCCCAGATCCAAAATCACCTGGCTCATCTTTTGGAACAACTTATCCGAGTACGAACGCGCATCGTAGCGGTCGGGCAGAAACGCCATGTTCTCCACGGCCAGACGCTCATCATAGGCGGCCATCTTATCGAGCGACTCGCCCGCGCGCAGCGACGCACGTACCAGCAGCTCGTTATCGTACAGCGGAATCCCCAACTCGTCGGCAAGCATGCGGCCAATCTCGTGGCCCTCGGCGCCAAAGTCGCGCGCGATGGTAATGACCACAGGATTCTTCTTATTCTCCAGATCGCTCATCGCGATTCCTTTCTCTATGTGACAAAGGGGCTGTCCCTTTGCCACATTCTACGCTGCCACCATTCGCCTCTGATATGCGCGGACCAGCAGCGAGATACCAAAGTTGAGTACAAAGTACATCGCAAACACCAGGCCGTAGAGCATAAGCACCTGCGACAGATCGATCGCGTGGGCCATCACGACGTTGGCCGTGTACATGAGCTCGGCCACGTTAATGCCCGAAAGATACGAGCTGTCCTTGATGACAGTCGTGCACTGGCTAAACAGCGCCGGAATGATCGTCTTAAACGTCTGCGGCAGAATGATGTAGCGCATGGTGGCAAAGAAGCCAAAGCCCTGGCTCTGCGCCGCCTCAAACTGGCCGCGCGGAATCGAGTTGAGGCCGCCGCGCACAATCTCGGCCATAACAGCGCTGGTAAACAGTGTAAAGGCGATGGTCGAAATCACAATGTCCAAACCCTGCACCGTAAAGTAGATAAACAGGATCCACAGCAGGTTCGGCGTGCAACGGAACAGCTCGATATAGGCGCTCACCAAAATACGGAACGGGCGGGGCGCATAGCTCTTAACGAGCGCCAGCACCGTGCCAAAGATGAGCGAGAAAAAGATCGACAGCGCCGAGATCTCGATCGTCTTAACAAAGCCGCCCCAAATGTAGAGCAGGTTGGTCGCGTTGAAGATTTCCATGCGCTAGGCCTCCTCTACGTTGTCGAGCCCCAGCTCGGCCAGGCTCACGCCGCGCGGACGCTCCTTGGAGCGGCGCTCGAGCCACTGCACCAGCATGGCGAGCGGAAAGCAGATGATGAAGTACATAAGGCAGCAGACGATGTATCCCTGCAGGTAACCGTACAGACTCACAAAGTTGTCGGAACGGTACATAAGGTCGCCGCCGGCCACAAGCGCCAGCACCGACGTATTCTTGACCAGGTTGAGCGCCTGGTTACACAGCGGCGGCAGAATGATCTTGAACGTCTGGGGCAACACGATGTACCAGTATGCCTGCGCACGGGTGAAGCCCTGGCTCTGGGCCGCCTCCATCTGACCGCGCGGAACCGCCTCGATACCAGTGCGGATGACCTCCGAGATGTAGGCCGCGTGATACAGACCCACACCCAAGAAGCCCAGCACGAACGGCGCGATGCGCACCGGCTGGTCGGCACCGGTTATGGCCTGCAAAAACTGCGGACCGGCCATGTACATAAAGAGCACCTGTACGGGCAACGGGGTGTTCTGGTAAAATTCCACGTACACACGGCTTATGGCGCGCAGCACGCGCGAGCGAGTGGTAGAGAACACGCCCAGCAGCGTGCCCAGCACCAGCGACAGCAGCAGACCGGCAACGACCACCTGCAGCGTCACGCCAAAGCCCTCCCAGAAGGGCCCCATGTTTTGAAATGTCGTCGACCAACGGTCGGCGTCAAATAATCCTTCGAGCATTTGATTCCTTCCTTGGACGATGCGCCTATACAAGACCCCAGGTCTTGACCTCTTGGTCGAGCCAGCCATCGGCCAGGCGATCGCAAATCACCTGATCGACCACGGCCGAAAGGTCGCAGCCCTTCTTGGTCGCCACGCCGTAGCCCTGCTCGCCAAACTTGACCTCGGGCTGCAGCAGCTCAACGGTCTCGTTCATGTAACCGGCCAGCGTGGAGCGGTCCATGGCAAAAACGTCGATATTGCCGGCATCGAGCGAACTCTTGATGATGGGGTAGCCGCTAAAGGCCCTAAACTCGGGCTCGCAGCTAAAGCCGTTGTCCTTGATCATCTGCTCGATCAGGCCCTGCGTGGTAGCACCCTGGCTCACGCCAATGACCTTGCCGTCCAGGTCCTCAATCGAGGTAAAGCCCGAACGCTTCTTGACCATGAGTCCCACGTAGTCGGTACGGTACGGCGTCGAGAAATCCCAGCTCTTCTTGCGCTCGTCGGTGATGGTGTAGGTCGCCGCGACCACATCGAGCTGGCCGTTATCGATCAGCGGGCTGCGCGTCTTGGGCGTTACGTCGGTAAACTCGACAAGCTCCTGGGCACGGGCATCCTTGTAGCTCACGCCAAAGACGGCAGCGGCGATCTGGTAGCACAAATCGACTTCCATGCCCTCAAAGCGGCCCTTGGCGGTGTCGTAATAGCCGTAACCGGGAACGTCCTTCTTAACGCCGGCATTCAGATGGCCACGCGACTTAATGGCCGCAAGCTTAGACCCCTTGTCGGAGCCCTCGCCGCTGGTGGAGTTGCCGCAACCGGCAAGCGCGGTCCCCGTCAGCGCAAGCATACCGGCGCCCGCCAGCTGCAAAAAGTGACGGCGCGACACGGCCGCCCTCGTCATATCCGTCATGTCCATCACCGCGCCTAGTGCAGAATCTTGGACAGGAACTCGCGGCAACGCGGGTTCTCGGGGTTATCGAAGAAGTGCTCGGGCGTGCCCTCCTCCAGGATGCGGCCGTCCTCCATAAAGATGACACGGTCGGCCACCTGGCGCGCAAAGCCCATCTCGTGCGTCACGCAGATCATGGTGATGTCCTCCTGCGCGAGCTCAATCATAACGTCCAGGACTTCCTGGACCATCTCGGGGTCGAGCGCCGAGGTCGGCTCGTCAAACAGGATGATGGGCTGCTTGGTGCACAGGGCACGGGCGATGGCGATGCGCTGCTGCTGACCACCCGAGAGATTCTGCGGATACTCGCCGGCCTTATGTGCCATGCCGACGCGCTTGAGCGCAGCGATGGCGATCTCGGTCGCCTCCTCCTTGCTCTTCTTTTGCAGTTTGATGGGCGCGAGCGTCAGGTTGCCCAGCACCGTCATGTTGGGATACAGGTTGAACTGCTGAAACACCATGGAACTATACTTGCGAGCCATCTCCAGGTGATTCTTTTTGGTGAGCGGCGTACCGTCGATGACAACCTCGCCCGACGTGGGCTCCTCCAGATAATCGACGCAACGGATGAGCGTCGATTTACCCGAGCCGGAAGGCCCGATCATTACGAGCTTCTCGCCACGTTTGACGGTGAGGTTGATATCTTTGAGCACATGCAGGTCGCCAAAGTACTTGTTGAGATGCTTGATCTCGATCATGTCTGCCATGAATGTCCCTTCCCTGCGTTTACATGAGTTGAACTATTGTACGGAAAGAACCACGTTTCCGCAGCCCACACTACATTCCCGTAAAGAACCCGCAACCTTCCACCCACTCATTGGGGACAGACTTAAATGAGTACCTGCTCATTGGGCACTCATTTAAGCCTGTCCCCAATGAGTGCCCAGCCCAGCAAAAAGGGGCGCGACCATGACGGCCACGCCCCCTCAGCCTCAACTGTGTGCCACTCGGCCCCTACGCGAGGCGGGCTCCGACGATCTTTGCTGCGGCCGGCTTATCGAAGTTGCCGCCGGTGGCCTTGCCCAGGGCACCCATGACCTGGCCCATCTGCTTCTTGGACGTGGCGCCCAGCTCGGCGATAACCTGCTCGATCAGGGCCTCGAGCTCCTCGCCCGAAACCTGCGCGGGCAGCAGGCTCTCCAGGATCTTGACCTGCTCGGTCAGGTTGTCGGTACGCTCCTGGTCGGTGCCGGCCTTGATGGACATCTCCAGCGTCTCGCTCGTCTGCTTGATCAGGCGCTTGATCATGCTGTTGACGTCTTCCTCGGTCACATCGCGGCGCTCGTTAACCTCGATATTCTTCACCTCGGCCTTGACCTGGCGAATGATGGACAGGCGAACCTTGTCCTTGGCCTTCATGGCCGCGATCATTTCTTTCTGCAGCTCTTCGTTGGTCATCTGCAAATCCTCTCTAATAGCGTGGGCGGCACTCGTGCGAGCACCGCCCCATGATTACTCAGTCGTCGACGAATCGTCGGTCGAGCTCTTGGTGACGCCCTTCAGACTCACGTTATAGGGTACGTCCTTGGGCATGGGATTAACGGTGATGTCGGCATCCTTCTTGTACTGCTCTAGCCACTCGCTGTACGCGGTGCTGGCCGCCTGCGTCTTCACCACGTTGGAGACATACTTCTTGATGGCCTTGGGCACCTGGTTGATATCATCAACCTGATTATCGACATGGAAGTAGTCGGTGCACTTGATGACATGGTAACCGTACGTCGACTCGACCACGTCGCTCACGTCGCCCTTGTTGAGCCCCTCGAGCGCCGTCTGGTAGCTGTCGACGAAGGTGGTAAGCTTATCCCAGCCCACATCGCCCTTCTTCTCCTTGGAACCGGTGTCCTCGGAGTACTGCTCAACGGCGTCCTCAAAGCTCAGCTCACCGGAGTTGATCTTGTCCAGGCACTCCTGCGCCTTGGCCTTGGCGGCAGCCTTGTCCTCGTCGGAAGCGTCGGAATCAACCTTGATCAGGATGTTCGACGAGCGGCGGGCGTCGTTGTAGCTGGACAGGTTTTCGTTGATGTAATCGACAATCTCGCTGTCCTTGGGCTTGCTGGTGGGCGCCACGGCGTCCTTGAGCTTTTGCTGTGCCAGACTCTCCTTGAGCGAGTCCTTGTAGGTGTCCTCGGTATAGCCGTAGGTCTTGAGGGTCTTCTTAAAGGCCTTGGCACCGCCCGCGCTCTTGCACGCGCCCTTCCAAGCCTTCTCGACCTCCTCGTCCGACACCGTCACGCCGTTCTCCTTCTGTGCCTGTTGAAGCAGAATCTGCTGCGTGTAGGAGTCGATGAGTTGCTTGCGGTACTTCTTGGGCGTGAGGTCGTTGTCAACCAGATACTGCGCCCAATCCTCATCCTTGGTGTAGCCGTAGGACGTGCGCATGCTCATGATCTGCTTGGTCACGGTGTCCTCGGTAAGGTTGGTGCCGTTGATAGTGGCAGCAACACCGCCGGTCAGCTTGTAGCCCGAGGTGTCCTCAGCCTGCGACATAAGGCCGGAGCACGCCATCGCCGAGACGGAAAGCAGCATCGCCAGCACGCCGATGACCACCAGAACGATCTTGACGGTCTTAGACACGTACGTCTTGCGCTGCTTCTTGCGAGAGCTGGAGGCAGCGCGGGCCTGCTGCTCGGGCGTCGGCGCGGCCTCGGAGTTCTTTTTCTTATTTGCCATAGTTGGCCTTTCGCATAACGAATCGAACAAACGCCATTGTGTCACAACGCAGCCCCCGCGGCACGCTTGGTGCATTGGGGACAGATTAATCTGCACCATTTTGGTGCAAAGGGGACAGCTCTGGCAGCCGGCAGTTAGGGACAGTCCCCAAGTGCCGACTCAGCCCCACCTTAGAAGTGGCGGCGGATGGCGTCGACCATGCCCTGGGGCGTGGTCTGGCCGAGCACGTCGGCTGCGGCATCGGCGCCCATAAAGATGTTCATGAGTGCCTGCAGGGCCTCGACCTGGCCGCCCGGCTCGGCGATGCCAAGATTGATGACGATCTGCGCCGGCACCGGAGCGCCCATGCCAGCCATAGCGTTAAATGTCACGGGCGCGGCGGGCTTCACCACCGCGATATAGGGCTTGGCCACAAACCCCGGATCGGTATGCGGAATGGCAATGTTTGCCGCCGGCATAGCGAGACCCGTGGGATAGGCATCCTCGCGCGTGCGGACGGCATCGAGCCAACCGGATGCAATGTAGCCATGTGGTGCAAGCTCGCCCTCAAGCCGCGCGAACACCTCATCCGGCGTCGCACACTCCCAATCAAAAAACACCAACTCAGGCGTAAACAGCGCTTCGTTATCCGCCATGCGCTCACCTCTCTCACCTAGTCATCGGAGGCGTTCTTGAATGACTAGTCGTTAAAGACCGTCCCCGATGACTACCCAAAACAAAAGGTGGCCACGCGCGCCTTGGCGCCAATGACCACCCTGACTACTCGGCTAAATTGTACTGTGCACCGCTAGCCGCGGGGCGCATCAATTGCGACCTTGCCGCTCTCCAGCACGTGGACACGGCCGTCGGCGAGCATCTGAACAACCTCGGGATACAGCACGTGCTCAATCGCATGGATGTGCTCCTCGAGCGTGTCGACATCCCAGCCCTCCTCAACAGCCAGCGCGCGCTGGGCGATGATGGGGCCGTTGTCGTAGATCTCGTTGGCAAAATGCACGGTCACGCCAGTCACCTTGACACCGCGCGCAAAGGCATCGTCGATCGCATGCGCACCGGTAAAGCTCGGCAGCAGCGCCGGATGCAAGTTGACCACGCGGTTGGGAAACGCCGCCAGCAGCGGCGTGTGCACCATGCGCATGTAGCCGGCCATGACCACATACTCGCAGCCGCGCTCGAGAAGCTCGTGCGCGATGATCTCGTCGGCGGCAATAGGGTCGGCATAGACATCCTTGGACAGCGTGAGCGTCTGGATGCCCGCGCGCTCAGCGCGCTGCAAACCCTTAGCCGAAGGACGGCTCGACACCACAAGCTCAATCGAAGCGTTGAGCTTGCCGGCGGCGATCAGATCGATCAACGCCTGCAGGTTGGTACCCGAACCGCTGATGAGCACACCGATCTTGAGCGGCTCGGCCGTATCGGTGCCGGTCGGACGGGTGTAGGGCACAAAGCCCAGGCCCTCGGCAGCAGCCATCTGCTCGTTAGCGCTCATCGGAGTACACGACCTTACCGGAACCCTCGACGCACTCGCCCACGCGGAACGGCTTCTCGCCCAGCGCGACCAGGGCCTCGGTAACCGCGGCCTCGTCCTCGGGGGCGACGATCAGGCACAGGCCAACGCCCATGTTGAAGGTCTTGCACGCCTCGTTGGGCGCGAGCTCGGCCTGGCGCGACACGTAGGTGATGACGGGCGGAACGTCCCAACCCATCTCGGCGCCGTTGCGGGTGACCACGGCGTCGACGTCGTCGGCGAGCGCGCGGTTGAGGTTCTCGGTAATACCGCCGCCAGTGATGTGGGCGATAGCGTGCACGTTGGCGCCGCCGCGCAGCAGCTCCAGAATCGGCTTGACGTAGATGCGCGTGGGAGCCAGCAGGGCGTCTGCCAGCGATGCGCCGCCGAGTTCCTCGAGCGGACGGCTCAGCTCCTCGGCCTTAGCGGCGGCCTCGGGCGTGCCCGGCTTAATGCCGTCGACGCCAATGACCTTGCGCACGAGCGAGTAGCCGTTGGAGTGCACGCCAGTGGAAGGCAGGCCCAGGATCACGTCGCCGGGGCGGACGTTCGCGGGGTCGAGCATCTTGGGACGGTCGACAACGCCCACAGTAAATCCGGCAAGGTCGTAGTCGGCAGGAGCCATGACGCCGGGGTGCTCGGCCATCTCACCGCCCACGAGCGCGCAGCCCGCGAGCTTACAGCCGTCGGCTACACCCTTGATGATCTTTGCCATGTGCTCGGCCTCGATGTGGCCGATGGCAACGTAGTCCAGGAAGAACAGCGGCTCGGCGCCCGAAGCCAGAATGTCGTTGACGCACATAGCAACCAGGTCCTGGCCCACCGTCTCGTGACGGTCCATGATCTGGGCGAGCACGAGCTTGGTGCCCACGCCGTCGGTACCGCTAATCAGAATCGGGTCTTCCATATCCTTAAGCGCGGCAGCCGAGAACAGGCCACCAAAGCCACCGATGCCGCCGATGACCTCGGGACGGTTGGTGTCCTTAACCATCTGCTTAATAGCGTCAACGGCGCGGCCGCCCTCGGCGGTATCGACGCCGGCATCCTCATACGTCACATGCTTGCTGTCGCTCATCTGAGCCTTCCTCTCCCA
This sequence comes from Collinsella aerofaciens, assembly GCF_015555045.1. Taxonomy (GTDB): domain Bacteria; phylum Actinomycetota; class Coriobacteriia; order Coriobacteriales; family Coriobacteriaceae; genus Collinsella; species Collinsella aerofaciens_W. The sequence goes on from NZ_JADNJQ010000003.1 coordinate 36,298, forward strand.
CTACCGTCCGCCGCCCGGGCGCCAAACGGTGCTCATAGTTGCGTTCATTTCGGCGTGTGCCATAACAGCACACGCCGTCATATCAACAAAACAGCAGGTAAAACCTACCAGAATAAACCTGTCCCTACATGGCAGGCTTTAGGCCTCGCCGTGCTCCTCTTCCCAGCTGCGGTCGTCGTATTTCTCGACCACGGCGTCGTCGTCAAAGTGCAGCGGCTTATCCAGGTTGCGGGGCTTAAAGCCCTCCATAAACTTATCGCGGCCAAAGCTCTCGGGAATCGCCACGGGGTAGCGGCCGGTAAAGCACGCATCGCAGTAACCGCCCTTGGGCATGACCTTAAGCAGGCCCTCGACCGAAAGGAAGGCCAGCGAATCGGCGCCGATATACTCGCAAATCTCGTCGACCGTCTTGTTGGCGCTGATAAGCTGCGACTGCACGTCGGTATCGATACCGTAGAAGCACGGCCAGATGACCTCGGGCGAGTTGATGCGGATATGAATCTCCTTGGCGCCGGCGTTGCGCAGCATCTTGACGAGCTGCACCATAGTGGTGCCACGCACGATGGAGTCGTCGATCACGACGAGGCGCTTGCCCTCGATGTTGTCGCGCAGCGGGTTAAGCTTCATGCGCACGCCCATGGCGCGCAACTCCTGCGTAGGCTCGATAAACGTACGGCCCACGTAGCGGTTCTTGATAAGACCCTCGCCAAAGGGAATACCGCTCTCGTGCGAATACCCCTCCGCGGGCGGCAGGCCGGAGTCGGGCACGCCGATGACCAGGTCGGCCTCGACGGGCTCCTCATGTGCCAGCTGACGACCCATGTCGTAACGGCAGGCGTAAACGCTCTTGCCGTTCATGATGGAGTCGGGACGGGCGAAGTAGACCTGCTCAAAGATGCAGTTGGCGGGCTCTTCGGCTGCAGGCACGCCCTGCTCGGATACCAGACCCTCGGCGCTGATGCGCAAGATCTCGCCGGGGCGGACGTCGCGGACGTACTCGGCGCCCACGATATCGAGTGCGCACGTCTCGGAGGCAACGACCCAGCCGCCAGCGTGCGTAACATGGACGGCCGAGTCGACCGTCGAGGCATCGTCTTGCGAGGGCAGCTGCGAAACAGAAGCGGCGTCGGCCTGGTCCAGGCCCTCGTCCACGAGCTTGCCCAGCACCATCGGACGAATGCCATGTGGATCGCGGAAGGCGTAGAGCGCCTGTTCGTTGATGAGTGTCATGGCGTAGCCGCCGCGCACGAGCTCCATGGTCTTGCGAATGCCCTCGCGCAGATGGCCCGTACGCTGGGTAAAGTAGCCGATAAGCTTGGTCGCGACCTCGGAATCCGAATTGGAGAGGAACGGCACGCCCAGCTCGATCAGCTGACGGCGCAGCTCGTCGGTGTTGACCAGAGTGCCGTTGTGAGCAAGCGCGATGATGACGCTATTGATGGTAGAGAGGTGCGGCTGCGAGGCTTCCCAGCTCTTGGCGCCGGCGGTGCCATAGCGCACGTGGCCCACGGCCAGCTGGCCGGAGAGCGTCGACAGGTCAGCGTTGGAGAACACGCGATCGAGCAGTCCCAGGTCTTTACGAACCATAACCGTGCCGCCATCGCCCACGGCGATTCCCGCCGATTCCTGGCCGCGATGCTGCAGCGCGCGCAGACCAAAGTACGTCAGTCGAGCCACATCGCGATCGGGTGCCCACACACCAAAAATGCCGCATTCCTCATGCAGCTGGTCGGAGTCCGGATCATACGTCGACATGGTCGTCACCTGTCCCGCGGCACGCTCGGCCGCGCGGATGGTTTCTTGAGACATGGTATCCCCTCAGAGCCTCGTTATTTGGCGTTACCTGCCCTATTATACGCACGGCAAGACAAGCACTCCCGCGCATGAGCAGCGCTTTTTAAAAGCCCACCGAGCTTATAATCCGTTTTGCAGCCAAACATTTTATTGGGAAACCTATGCTCGAGACCAACGATCCCGTATGCCTCCGTCGCGGCGCGTCTCGTCCACCGTTAGGGCCTACATTGCTGCAATTGGGCCATTCGTCCTGTCTTTTAGCAGGTCGGCGGCGTATCCTTGTAACCTACAACAAAGCGAGAAAGGTTCTGTATGGATCGAAACGAACTCGACCCCAGCGTCCCCAGCGCCACGGAGGTCAAGAAGATCCCCCTCATCATTAAGGTGTATGCCGTCCTGTGCATCCTGTCCGGTGTTGGTACGCTCCCGTCGGTCGGCGCCTTTATGTGGCAGGTCATCACCGCACTCATCAACGGCAACGCCGCCGCCAAGCTCGGCGACAACACGCTCGTCGCGATCGGCCTTATCGTCGCCGGCATCATGCTCTCGGCGGCGAGCGCGGTCATCTTAATCATCTTCGGCCTAGACCTCATCAAGAACCAGCGCCGCAACGCCGCGCGCCTGTCCTATATCCTTATCGCATTTACCGTCGTTGAGCTTTTGGTCGACGTGATGCTCCAGGGTATCGGGCCGTTCTTGTTGCGCCCCGCCATCCAGCTCGGCATCCTCATTGCGCTGTCGGCCACCGTCGACCCCACGCTACGCCAGGAGCGCGAACTGCAGCGCCGTCTGCAAGAGATGCTCGACCGCGATGCCGCCGCCGAGGGGATGCTCGGCCGCGACGAAACCGGCGAGGGCTACATCAAGCTCAACTACTTCAACCTGTTCTGGGTATTCTTCGTCTGCAGCGTGTTAGGTCTCATTCTCGAGGAAGTCTGGCATATGGTCGTCGTCGATCCCGGCGTCTATCAGGACCGGGCCGGTATGCTATTTGGCCCCTTTAGCCCCATCTACGGATTTGGCGCGGTGCTCATGACCATGGCGCTCAACCGCTTCTATAAAAAGAATCCTCTGATCATTTTCCTGGTAAGTGCCCTGATCGGCGGCGCTTTCGAGGTGTTTGTAGGCTGGTTTATGCAGACCTCATTTGGCGTGGTCTCGTGGAGCTACTCGCACATGAAGCTGTTCGGCATGCCCGACCCACTCGCCGTCCTTACGGGCGGACGCACCTGCACGGGCTTTGCCTGCCTGTGGGGCCTGGGTGGCCTTATCTGGATCAAGTTGCTGCTGCCGAGGCTGCTCAAGCTCATCAACATGATTCCGTGGAAGAGCCGCTACTCGGCTACCGTCATCTTTACCGTCATTATGCTGGTCGACGGCGTCATGACGCTGCAGTCGCTCGACTACTGGTACCAGCGCGTCAACGGCACGGAGCCGGATATTCCCGTCGCGCAGTTCTACGGCAAGTATTTCGATAATGAATACATGGAAAATCGCTTCCAGAGCATGACCATGAGCCCCAAGGACGCCACACGCGTATAGCGCTGGCGCTGCTGCAAGTCGGTTCCAACGGACAAGTAAGCCCGCTGGCAGTTCAATCTAACTGCCAGCGGGCTCTTGCTACAGATGGGCTCGAATCGATCGCAAAGCCCTATGCCTCGCGCTCTACCTCGTTCACGCATTCATTCTTGATGGTGCCGACAAGCGACTGCAGGGCATCGACCACGTGCGGACGAATGTCTCCGCCAATGAGCACGAGCATGATATCGTCGCCCACGGAAAGCTCGCCGCTCGCCAGCCACACGCGCACATAGCCGATGCCGGGCATCGCGCGCGTGGCTTCGATGGCAGACCGCACCTTTTCGGCGTCGTAGTCAAAGACCATGCCGCCCACCTTGTGGCCCGGCGCCACGCCACCGGTCTCAACTCCGCGCACCTCGGCCTTGGGCGTCGCACGCACCACACCGTTATGCGTCAGATACATACCGCACGCAGGCGCCGACGAATCGGCTTTGGACTCGCGCAGCCAAGCATCAATCGAAGGCATCGTTTTGCCATTCTCGAGCATCATTTCCTCCTTTTACCGTCATCGAGCAGCTCATTTGGGACGGGGCTCTTTTAGCTACTCTTAACAATCTATTCCTCGACCGGCGTGAGCACCATGACGGCGCGCGTATTGCTAAATGACAGTGAGCGACAGGTCACGAGCGTCACGACCTTGGTTGCCGAAGCAGCGCGATCGCCTGCATCACTCGCCACTGCCGAAGCACCGTCGAGCATCTCGGACAGGTAGTTCTTGAGCCCGTCGTCACCCTCAAAATTAGGCGTGCGCGCCTTGGCATACGTATCCTCGACCACCTTGGTCGCCAGCGGTCGCAGCTTATACGTTGCATCGCGCGTGATGTAATATACGTACTCGATGCTATCGAATGTCGCTTGGTCGGTGGTGTCCGAAATCACGTTGAACATCGACCCGTCATTCATGTGGTGGCCGTAGATCGTGGTCTGCTGGTCAACCATTCCCGGCGCGGTGTCATCGCTATCCAGGAAAATGGCCCCGGACGCATTGGCTGTACCGTCGAACAGCGTGTTGAGGTATTTGGAGTTGTTATTGGTCTGCACCACGGGATAGTTGATGTTGGTTCCCGGCGCGTAAATCCAACCCACAACCTCGGGATTTGTCTGGGCAAGTGCATCGAAGTCGATAATCGGCACGCCGCTGGCGTCCTTATCGCTTACATATTGCTTCTCGATTTTCTGGTACGAATCGCTTGCCTGCTTATAGCCAATCTGAGCATTGATAAAGATGGCAGCGGCGGCAACAATCAGGCCGATGCCGATGATGATGAGCAGAATGGGGATGATGGAGCGGCGTTTCTTGCGCGGCGGCTCGGTGTAGCTGGACGGAGCGCCGCTCGGTTGCCTCGTCGTCCGGGTCCGCTTCTTTGCCGTGCCATATGACGAGGGGCGATACGCAGCCGGCGTATCCTGACGGCGATGGGACGTCGGCGTTACGGGGCGCGGCGCACGAGCCTGTTGAGGAGAGGATGCCCGACCCTGCTGCATGGAGCGGGCCGATCCCGCCTTGGATGGATCGGGGATCTGAGAAGCCGAGAAACGTTTTCCCTGATAGTCGGACATGACTCTCCCTATGATTGCAGCGGAATGGCAAGCCGCTTAGGCGTCGGCCATCTCCTGCTTCATTTTCTCGATAACCTTGCGGTACTCGGGGTCGCAAGCACCCAGAATCTGCGTGGCATAGATGGCGGCGTTCTTGGCGCCGTTGATGGCAACGCAGGCCACGGGCACGCCCGAAGGCATCTGCACCATCGACAGCAGCGAGTCCATACCGCCCAGGTCACTCGTCTTCATAGGCACACCGATAACCGGCAGCGGCGTAAAGGCAGCCACGACACCACCCAGGTGGGCGGCCTTGCCGGCGGCGGCGATAATCACTTTGATACCGCGATCGGCGGCAGTCGAGGCCCACTCGTGGACCTTCGCCGGCGTGCGGTGTGCGCTCGCAATGACAAGCTCATAGGGCACACCAAGCGCCTCGAGCTCGGCGGTGCAGCCTTCCATAACGCCCAGGTCGGACTTGGAACCCATGATGATCCCGACAACCGGCTTTTGATCTGCCATAAACAAAGACCTCCTGTTGAGAACGGCGACGCGGCGGATCCGCGACCCTTAACTACTGAGAGTAGTATAGCTGCTCCCGTCCCTGCGGTCTTTGTGGCGCTTCGCGGGCGGGCCAGGCTTTATCTTCACTCCGGTTGCTTCGCAAAGTCGTTCAGATAAAGCCTGGCCCGCCCGCGAAGCGCCCTGCGACCTACCGGGAATTGCCATGACGTACGTTGGCTGATGAATTGGAAGGAAAGGTCAACGGAGACTGAAGGCAATTGGTTCAGCGAAAAACCCTGACGAATCTAATTCGTCAGGGCCCCACCAACGCTCACTCGTCGTTCATCGTTAAAGCTAGATATTCTCTTCCGCCCATTTCTCGAAATCGAGTTCTCGTCTCTGAGCAGTTCGGTAGACTTCCATGTCTTCGCGAGCGCCTACCACTACGATGGCCATCTTTTCTTTAATTCTGATGAGGCGGTACACGATTCGAATGCCACTTCCCCTGAGCTTGATTTTCATAAAGCCAGTCAAATCCGTGCCTGCCTTGTTTCCAAGAGGCTTGCCGAATCCACCTTCGTTCTGCGGCAATGGGTTCGTTCTGATTTTTTCTATAGCCTTAAGGACGATCTTTCGTTGGGAGCCGTCCAGACGCTTAATATCCTTGAGAGCATCCGGGTAGAAAGCGACTTCGTACCCACTCATTCAAACTCGACCTCATCCATCTGATCGAGTTCGTCCTGGCTCACACCCAGCTCTTCCATAACATCAGACAGGGAAACAAGCACATCGTCACGTGCCACAGCCACTCTCTTAAGTGCCAACGTTAACAAGGCGAGGTCCTCCTCCGCTTGCTTCGCTTCCCTATATTCATCGGGTGTCACAATCACAAACGCTGGCTTGTTGTGTTTGAGAACCACAACTGGATTGTCGTCCCCAACCTTCGAAAATGCAGCCGAGCCCTTACCGTGGCTGAAATCGCTAATTGGAACAAGGTTGTCGAGCATCTGCAAAGCAGGCATACATACCTCCTAAAAATGAATTCTTTTTCGAATTCATTTTATCATTCTTTTTTGCTATATTGTACCACGCAACCGAAACAACCTTTTAGGATACGAATCCGAGCTTAGAATGACTGTTGGCCCTCGCACCGCCCTTGCCTCTTTTATTACGTCAAGTGGTATACAGCGAAGCAAAATGGCGATCTAAAGTGCGCGGCACTCACCTCGTATCGCTACAAAAAACAAACTGCTCCCCACCCACTCGGGCAAGGAGCAAGCCTCATTTTTAATCAGACTGAGAACCACGAATGCAGAAACACAGGCGACTTCAGTCCCTTATCGCCGAGAGACGTTATTGTACAGCCATTTCTTTAAGCTTCTCAGCCATCAACAAACACACGTCTTCCGATTGCGGGTACACGCCAAAATGATCGAAGAAACCATGGTCACATCCGGCATATTCGATGACCTCGACATCGATTCCTGAAGACCGTAATTTTGTAGCCCATTTTTCATCGGGGATACGAAGCGGATCGTATTCGGATGTCACGATAGTCACCGGGGGGAAATCAGTGCAGTCCTCAAGCATTAGCGCAGAAATCAACGGGTCATGAGGAGACATTTTTCCGTGTGCACAAAGTTCGACCATCGGGCCGTCCGAATCGCGAAGATGGTCGATGCGAAAACGCGCAACGTCCTCTTGATCGGCTATCGCAGGAAAATCCTCATATCCCTCGCCCTGTTCGCCCGCAAGGTCGACTTCAGGATAGATTTCAAAGGCATGGGCTACAGCTCCAGCACCCCTGAGCTGAACACACGCATTAGTAAGGCTTCCTCCTGCGGAGTCGCCGGCGACCATTATTTTATGAGGATTGATTCCGAGATCCCCGGCATGCTCGCACACATAATCAAGAGCAAGAACGCAATCCTCGATCTGCCCGGGAAATGCCGTCTCCGGCGCCAAGCGGTATTCTGGATAAACCACCACTGCACCAGACTTTTCGGCGATGAACTCGAGCTGATGTTCAAATTGCAGAACATTCCCCGCCATAAACGCGCCGCCATGCAGGTAAACAAGCGCTGGACTTGCCTTCTTATGATTTGGTGGCGTCCAGACGAATAAATCTATATAGCGATCGGCCGCCTCCATGAGGATCTCATCGCGCTGAACCTCACCATCGAGTAGGCGGTATGTCGGCTTATCCGGGCGATGGCGCATTCCAATAAGGCTCGTCCAGCTCGGAGACATGCTAACATTCCGCATCTTCTTGCGAGATACCTCGAGAATTCGTGGGTCAAGCACATGCTCTCTTTCATCATCAGGAACCGGACGAATTTGAACCTCGAGCCCCCTCTTCTCGGTTATAAACGAGCGACCGGAGATGGCGCCAATCAACGCCTCGTCGTATTGTCTGCCCATCTTAAATCCCCTCTCGGCGATAACGCCAAATCGATATTTCTATAACTTTTGAGATAACGGCTTATGATGTCCTCAGTTGTCGTATATCTATGTACTAAAGAAACTGAAGACCAAGGGGTCCACCATGCCTGCAGCAAAAGACGAGCTCACTCAGCCAGAGCTTCTCTATCAGACCGTTGAAAACGATATCCTCAAGAAAATAGTTTCTGGCGAACTCCCCGGCGGCAGTCAGATTCCCACCGAAACCGAGCTTTGCAAGCAATACAAAGTAAGCAGGATCACCGTAAGACGCGCCGTACAGAATCTCATTGACCAAAACTTGCTCTACCGCCTGCGAGGCAAGGGAACATTCGTAAACCCATCGAAGCTCACCCTGAAACGAGGAACAAGCACCATTTTCAATTTGAGCTCCGACCCCCAATACGGCGATAAAACAACCAAGTCCATCTTGGAAACAGGCTTGATCAAGGCTGATGCCCACATTGCACGGGAGCTCAAAATTGACAACGGAACCGTAGTGCAACGAGTTGCGCGCTTGGTTTATATCGAAAATGCCCCCTGCGCCATCGACACCGTTTATGCAACGCAGGGCACTCTGCCCGGACTACTGGAGCTTCTCACAGACAATGCCAGTCTTTTCAACCTGATCGCCAACCATTACAGCATCGCAACCGGTATTGAGAAGCTCAAAATCACCGCAGGAATAGCGGGGCTCCAAGAAGCAAACCTTCTCGGTTATATCGTTGGAGCCCCCGTGAGCGTTGTCGAGCACGTCACATATGCCTGCGATGAAATGCCGCTCCACTATTCAAAAACCGTTTGGCGAGCAGACGCATCGTCCTTCGAGTTCAGCATCTCAAAAGATGGACGCCTTCTCTAGCCCAAAATCCCCAGGACGCCGAGCACAATACCCGCAGCGAGAATGCCCACAATCTGCCAAATAATTTTGACCTGTTTCTTATTGCAAAGACACATGATCCCGAACGCGCAGAGCGGCAAAAGAGCCGGGAATATCCCATCGAGCGTTTCCTGCAACTTAAACGCGGTGTCGCCGAAGTTAAGAGCGAGCGGAGTGGTAACTGCAACGGTGGTCGCCACCATTCCACCAACTACCATTAGTCCCACAATCGCCAGGCCGGACGTAACTTTGTGCATTACATCAGAATCGTTCAGCTTCGAAATCATGCCACTGCCAAGCGAATAACCATACTGAAGCCCAAACCAGCGGATCAGGATCGTTGGGACATTATAAAGAAGCAGGAACAGGATTGGGCCGAGCAGACTGCCCGAAAGGCAAAGTCCTGTCACAACGCCCGTCGCAATCATGCGAAGCGTACTGGCAATCAGTGAATCTCCAATACCGGAAAGCGGAGCCATAAGCGATGCTTTCATGGCGTTAATTGAGGCGGTGTCAAAGTCCTGATTGTTGGCGTTCTCCTCCTCCATGGAGGCCACAATGCCGGCGACCAGAGGATTAAACGTAACTTGAATATTGTAGAACTCAAGATGACGCTTATATGCCTCGATCCGGTCTTCAGGCTTATCGTATAACCGCTTGATTACCGGAATCATGTCGTAGCAGAAACCAACGTTCATTTGTCGGTCAAAGCTCCACATGATGTTGAGTGGAAAGCTACGCCAAAATAACGCCTTTAAGTCTTTCTTGGTTATTCTCTTATCGGTCGATTTATTTGACTCCGGCGAGAGCTCAAGAACATCATTAGAATTCGTTGTCATCGTCAACCTCCTTAGCGACCGCCGCACTGGCAGGCATAAAAATGTGAGCCATATTGAGAATCCCAATCAGGATCAGCGAAAACGCCACGATACCGATCGTCGGAATGTTTAGATAGGCACTCAGCAAGAAGCCTCCAAAGAATAGGAAGCTCAGCTCCTTGGTGGACAGGATTGACATAAGCTGCGCAAATCCAAGCGCGGGCAGAATACCCGTTGCGATCGTAAGCCCATTCGTAAGCCAATCAGGAATGGCGTCAATCAGTGCCTGAACAGCATCATTTCCAACGTAAAAAGCCACGCCGCAAATCAAGCCAAGCGCAATGATGTAGAGAATTCCATTGGTCCACATAGCGGCTGCAATCGTTTTGGGGTCGTCTTTTTCGGCGCCACGATCAGCCCAGACAGCCATAGGAGGCGTAACAACGCTATACATAAGGCTGTCAAACATGCCGGCAAGCACCGCAGTGGGCATAGCAATAGTCAGAGCGGTCTCGGGACCCGCACCCATAGTAATCGCAAAGGCTGTTCCCAAAACTGAACCAACAATTACGTTGGGCGGCACGGCAGCACCAACCTGCCAGACCCCCATGAACGCGAGTTCGAGCTGGAAACCAACAATAACGCCAGTCGGAATATCACCCAAAAAAATACCGACAATCGCTCCGAGGACAATCGGCCGCTCGACCATCGCAGTACCGAGTAAATAATCCGATTGACCTATCGCAGCGGCAAGACCAACCAGAAAAGCTTGAAGCAGCATATTTCTCCCTCTTCCTACAAATCAAAACTTGTTACGATGCGTTTTTTCTCGCTAGCAACCTGCCTTACCTCGAACTCGATTCCATCAGCCATGGCTTTCTTAATTTCATTAATATCGGATTGGGAAAGGCGCACAGCAGGGCCAAGCTCCTTTACGCTATCCCCCAACGGTCGAGCGCCGCCTAAATTCACAGACGTTATTTTTGGACACGCACGCGCAACTTCACAGGCGTCATGTACATTTCCCGCAACAACAATTAGCTCGTATTTATCCACCGCGCTTCCGTTAAGGGCCACGATGGAATCTTCTACACTTTTGACAACCAATTTGGCATCAGCGGGTTTTGCAATTCGCAGCGCTTGAATTCGCTCTTTGCTTGCGGCGTACTCATCTGAAACCACAAGAATAGCGTTTGCTTCAAGCGTTGGATACCAAGAGAACACGGTCTGCCCATGCACTAACCGGCTATCGACGCGACACAGTTTAATCATTTTGCCCCTTTCTCGACTTGAACACAGACAATCATCCTTGACTGCTAATGGCATATTACGTTATATGACGTAATATGCCATTACATAATATCTTGAACGGTTGAATATCACCGCTAAATGGTATTTATCTCTAAAAACAGGAGGTGCAATCCGTCTAGACACAGTGCGTCGGGGCAAGAGGGGCCGAGTTTCCTCCTGAGCGACTCTGCTTGCAGCCGGAGCGAAAGGGGGAAATCTCGGCCCCTCCCGCCCCGGCCGGCCAGGTCAACTACACCGTGTACTGCGGCAGGTCCTGCAGGGCGATGACGTCCATGCCCATGTCGTTGGCGCTGCCGTGACCCTGCTCGTCCTCGCGCACGGCCTCGATGGCACTCACGTACGTGTTGGCCGCAGACATCGCCGTCACGCAGGTCACGCCACGACGGACGGCCTCGGTGCGTAGCAGGTAGCCATCGCCACGCGAGCCCGGGCCGTACGGCGTATTGATGATTACCGCGATCTTGCCGTCGGCGATGAGGTCACCGATGTTGGGGCGCTCACCGTCGTGCGGACCGCTGATCTTTTCCACGACCTCGCACGTCACGTTGCCTCCACGCAGCACGCGCGCCGTGCCCTCGGTGGAGCAGATGTCAAAGCCCAGGTAGCGCAGGATGCGGGCTACCGAAAGGATATGGCGCTTGTCGCGGTCGCACACGCTGATGAACACCTTGCCGCTGCTGGGATCGGGCAGCTTGTAGTCGATCGCCATCTGCGTCTTGGCGTATGCCTCGGGATAACTCTTGGCGATACCCATAACCTCGCCCGTCGACTTCATCTCGGGCCCCAGGATAACGTCGGCACCGGGAAAACGACCCCAGGGCATAACGGCTTCCTTCATGCAGAACCAATCGAGCTGACGCTCGTCGCTCGGCAGGCCCAGGCTGGCAATGGAATCGCCCGCCATGATACGCGCCGCGCACTTGGCCAGCGGCACGCCGGTGGCCTTGGAGATAAACGGCACGGTACGGCTGGCACGCGGGTTGGCCTCAATCACGTAGACGGTCTCGCCCTTGATGGCGTACTGCACGTTAACCAGGCCGCGGACTCCCAGCGCCATCGCGATGCGGCGCGTGGTCTCGCGGAGCTTCGCTTGCAGGCTCTCGCTAAAGCTAAACGGCGGGATACAGGTCGCGGAGTCACCGGAGTGAATACCGGCCTCCTCGATATGCTCCAGAATGCCGCCGATGTAGACCTCTTCGCCATCGCACAGGGCGTCGACATCGGACTCGATCGCACCCTCCAGGAAGCGGTCCAGATACACCGGGTAGTCGGGGCTAAGGCGCGCAGCCTCGGCCATGTAATCGCGCAGATGCTCGGCATCGTAGGCGATCATCATGCCGCGGCCGCCCAGCACGTAGCTCGGACGCACCAGCAGCGGGTAGCCGATGTGCGCGGCAACGGCCTCGGCCTCCTCAAACGAGGTGGCCTGGCCCGCCGGCGGGTACATGATGCCCAGCTTGTCGAGCAGAGCGGCGAAGCGCTCGCGGTCCTCGGCAAAGTCGATGGCATCGGGCTTGGTGCCCATGATGTTCACGCCGCTCTCCTCGAGCATGCGCGCCAGCTTAAGCGGGGTCTGGCCGCCAAGCGTCACCACGACGCCATCGGGGCGCTCAACGTCGATAACGTCCATGACGTCCTCGTAGGTGAGCGGCTCAAAGTACAGGCGGTCGGACGTGTCGTAGTCGGTCGAAACGGTCTCGGGGTTGCAGTTGACCATGATGGTCTCAAAGCCGCGGGCCGCCAGCGCGTAGCTCGCGTGCACGCAGCAGTAATCGAACTCGATACCCTGGCCAATGCGGTTGGGACCGGCGCCCAGGATCATCGCCTTGGGCTTGTCCGCCGGTGTGGTCTCGTCGGGAGCTACGCACTTCTTGGCATCCGGACTCGTGCGGTAGATGTTCTCGTACGTCTTGTAGTGGTACTCCGTGGCGCTCGAGAACTCCGCAGCGCAGGTATCGACCGTCTTCATGCTGGGAACCACGCCAAGGCCCTTGCGATAGGCGCGCACAAAGCGCTCGTCCGAGCCGGTCAGCGCGGCAATCTCGGCGTCGCTCGTGCCGTACTGCTTGAGCAGGCGCATCGCGTCGGCGTCGATATCCTCCACACGCAGGCCGCGGATGCTCTCCTGGACCTGCACCATGTCGTTGATGCGGTTGAGGTACCACGGGTCGATGCCGCAGGTGGCATGGATGCGAGCGATGTCCCAGCCACGGCGCAGGGCCTCGACCACAAAGAAGATGCGGTGCTCGGTCGGCGTTGCCACGGCCTGAGCGAGCTCATCGTCGCTCAGCTTGTCGGCACCCTCCTTGCCACCGGCGCAGATGCCCTGGTGACCGTCCTCCAGCGAGCGCATGGCCTTGCCGAAGGCCTCCTCAAAGGTGCGGCCGATCGCCATAATCTCGCCCACGGCCTTCATGCGCGTGGTGAGCGTGGGGTCGGTACCCTTGAACTTCTCGAAGGCAAAGCGCGGCACCTTGACCACACAGTAGTCGATCGTGGGCTCAAAGCAGGCGGGCGTAGCCTTGGTGATGTCGTTGACGATCTCGTCGAGCGTGTAGCCCACAGCCAGGCGCGCGGCGGCCTTGGCAATGGGGAAACCCGTGGCCTTGGAAGCGAGGGCGGACGAACGGCTCACGCGCGGGTTCATCTCGATGACGATCAGGCGGCCGGTGTTGGGATTCACGGCAAACTGCACGTTGGAGCCACCGGTCTCAACGCCGATCTTCTCCAAGATGGCGAGCGAGGCGACACGCATGCGCTGATACTCAAGGTCGGAGAGGGTCTGCGCCGGCGCCACGGTGATGGAGTCGCCGGTATGCACGCCCATGGGGTCGAGATTCTCGATGGAGCACACAATGATGCCGTTGCCAGCATGGTCACGCATGACCTCCATCTCGTACTCTTTCCAGCCCTCGATGGACTCCTCGACCAGCACCTCGTGGGCAGGCGAGAGCTCCAGGCCCTGGCTCACGATGGAGACGAGCTCCTCGTGGGTGTGAGCGATACCGCCGCCGGCGCCGCCGAGGGTAAAGCTCGGGCGCAGTACGCAGGGATAGCCCACGCGCTCGGCGATGGCCTCGGCGTCGGCCACGCTGTAGGCATAGCCCGAGCGCGCGACCTCCAGGCCGATCTCGGCCATGGCCTCGTTAAAGAGCTTGCGGTCCTCGCCGCGCTCGATGGCGGCCAGGTCGCAGCCGATCATCTCGACGCCGTACTTGTCCAGCGTGCCGTCTTTCGCCAGCTCGACGGCGGCGTTCAGACCGGTCTGGCCGCCCAGCGTGGGCAGCAGCGCGTCCGGGCGCTCTTTCTTGATTACGCGCTCGATAAACTCGGCGGTGATGGGCTCGACATAGGTGCGGTCGGCAAGACCCGGGTCGGTCATGATGGTCGCTGGGTTGGAATTGACCAGGATAACCTCAAAGCCATCCTCCTTGAGCACCTTGCAGGCCTGGGCGCCGGAGTAGTCGAACTCACATGCCTGGCCAATAACGATGGGGCCCGAACCAATGACAAGGATGCGCTTGATGTCAGTACGTTTCGGCATGTTAGTTCTCCTCGGTCTCGGTCGCGGCGGTCTCGGCGAAATTCCAGCCAGCCAGGCGGTCCTTCGCGGTGTCGATGTCCAGGTAGCTCTCCTCGCCGTCCATGAGTCGCGTAAAGGCGGTAAAGAGATAGTGGGCATCGGTGGGGCCAGGCGAGGCCTCGGGGTGGTACTGGACCGAGAAGCACGGGGCGTCGAGCAGCTGGATGCCCTCGGCGGTGCCGTCGTTGAGGTTCACATGTGTCAGGCGAATGCGACCAAAGCGCTCGTTCATCACGACCGGCGCGATTCCGCGGCGCACCCAGACGCGCAGATCTCCATCGGCCGCATGCTCGGTCTCGCCGCCGGAAAGCTCGGGGACAAGCTTGCCCAAGCTGGGGAACAGCAGGCCAAAGCCATGGTTTTGCGCGGTGATCTCCACACGGCGGCTTACCAGGTTCATAACCGGCTGGTTGCCACCGCGGTGACCGAACTTAAGCTTTTCCATCTGGGCGCCGCAGGCCAGGCTGATCATCTGGTGACCAAGACAAATACCAAAGACCGGCACCTTGCCGATCAGCTGCTGCACCTGCTCATAGGTCTCCACCACGGCATCGGGATCGCCGGGGCCGTTGGATAAAAAGACGCCGTCGGGATTCATGTCGAGCACCTCACTCGCGGGCGTATCCCACGGCACGACGGTGAGGTCGCAGCCGGCACGGACCAGCCCTTCCAGAATGCCGCGCTTCACACCGCAGTCGTAGGCGACCACTTTGTGACGGGCAGGAGCGGCAGCCGAAAGCGCAAAGCCATGCGTGGCAGGCAGGTCGGCGGCCACAAACTCGTGAGGCGCGGGGCAACTTACGGTCTTGACCAGGTTCTCACCTACCAGCGTGGGCGCTGCGGCCAGACGCTCGGCAAGCTCGTCGACGTCGAAGATCTCGGTCGAGATAATGCCCATCTTGGAACCATTGTCGCGCAGATGGCGCACCAGAGCGCGAGTGTCGACACCCTCGATAGCGACGATGCCGTGAGTGCGCAGGTACTCCGGCACGCTGACGGCCGAGCGCCAGTTAGAAGGCGTGGCGCACATGTCGCGAACGATCATGCCGCGCATAGCCAGAGCGCTCGCAGGGCGCACGGCGTCGCCGGGGAAGGCCGACTGGACGTCGGTCTCGTCGATACCGTAGTTGCCGATCTGCGGATAGGTCATGGTTACGATTTGGCCGGCATAACTCGGGTCGGTCATGACCTCAAAGTAGCCCTCGAGCGAGGTGTTGAAGCAGACTTCGCCGGTCGCGGTGCCCTCGGCGCCGCATGCACGTCCATAAAAAATGGTCCCATCCTCAAGATACAGGATGCAGGGACCGCAGGTGCCCTTGCTGGTTTTGGCCAGCATGCGCTGGCAAAGCTCGCTGGGCGCGAAGGTGCGGGCGGCAGCGCCCGCGGTATGGTTGTTCGCCATAATTCTCCTTCCCGGTCTCACAGGACCGGCTTAAAGGTGTGTAGTTAGGCCTCGCGGTATTGTAACCGCAAGCATGCCTCATGGCGTTAATTTCATCGAAATGTTTACGAAATGATAATTATGACTTTCTATGCATAATGATTTTTCTGGGACGGGGATTAAAAAATCATCCCGCGAGGCTTGTAGCTCACGCGGGATGATGACGTCTTACTTTCTCTTGTCCTGCTCCAGCAAATCGGACGGTGAGCGATCGGGCTTGCCACCGCGGAAAATCTCGCGGCCATGCAGACGATGCTCCAGGTCACGTTCGGCCTTTTCCTCGTCAATCTTGGTCTGGCTAACCACCGGGTCCTCAATCAACGACGACACCGAGTTCACCTGCTTCTGAATGCGTTCGGCGATGGTGTCATCCATACTCACGATGCGCATCTTCCAGTCGATACTCGTGGCGTTGGATGAGCTCTTGGTCCACACGAACGTCAAAATGGCGCTCTGGTGGCCCCGCGCGGGGAACATGCCAAAGAAGGAATCGTGCTGAATGTTGCTATCCTCGTCGATATAGGCGTGAACGTTATACACCACGCGGTCGATCTTATCGTTGAGCAGCGCGTTGGTCGCAAGCGCCGCGGCCTGGATCTGCCCGTTGGACAGCAGCTCGAGCTCGTTGGCAGACGATGTGTCCAGCACCGTCACCTCAACCGTGCCCGTGCGCTCATCTGCCTCGTCGACGGTAAAATCGAGCGGGAACTGCGTAAAGCCATTGCCCCATTCAAGTCCACCCTTGAGCGCGGTCGAAACGGTATCCACCGAAACACTTTCGGAAAGGTTCGCGGTATTCAGACGTCGCATCACGCCGTAGCCAATCTGCACGCCCACAATCAGCACCAAAATGCCGATAACCACGGCCATGGCGGTCTTCGTAATGGTATGGCTCACCTGCGAGCCCGAAGGGTCGTCCTCGGACAGCGGGTCGATATGTTTTGCCTGGCTCGCGCGATCCTCGCTGCGCAGCCGCGCCAGCGTCGCCTTGTCGCCGCGCTTGACGGCGGCCTCTTTCTCGCGCATGCGCTCGGTGCGCTTTTTGGCGAGCGTAGGATCCAAGACGCCGGATGCATCGATTTCGGAGAATAACTCCGTCACTTCTTCCGGAGTCAAAGGGTTCTTATCAGCCATGATCTTCCTGTCATATCAATCAGTCGAGCTCGTGCGCACGCGCACCTTCGAACTGCATTCGATAGTAACGGGCATAGGTGCCGCCACGGGCGAGAAGCTCCTCGTGCGTGCCACGTTCCACAACGCGACCATGCTCAACGGTCGCAATCTCGTCAGCATGCTTAATAGTCGAGAGACGGTGGGCGATGATGATCGTGGTACGGCCGCGTGCCAGCTCTTCGAGCGACTCCTGCACCGCTTCCTCGCTCTCGTTATCCAGGGCACTCGTCGCCTCATCCAAAATAAGGATCTTGGGATTCTTGAGAAAAACGCGCGCGATGGCGACGCGCTGCTTTTGACCACCCGAAAGACGGCTGCCGCGCTCGCCCACCACGGTGTCGTAGCCTTGCGGAAGCGATTCGATAAAGGTATCAATATTGGCGCGGCGGGCCGCTTCGGCGATCTCTTCTGCCGTGGCGCCCGGCTTGCCGTAGGCGATGTTCTCGCCGATCGTTCCATCAAACAGGTACACATCTTGCTGCACCAGGCCGATGGCACGGCGCAGACTATGCTGCGTCACGTCGCGCACATCCTGGCCGTCGATGCTAATGGAGCCGGCGGCAACGTCGTAAAAGCGCGGCAACAGCGAACAAGTCGTCGATTTGCCGCCGCCCGAGGGGCCAACCAAAGCGATGGTCTGACCGGGCTTGATGGACAGGTCCATGTGGTCGATAACAGGGCGTCCGTCGGCGCCGCGCTCGGCCAATTCAACATCCTCGTAGCTAAAGCACACGTCGCGGTACTCCACAGCACCAGCCGTCACCTGCAGATCCGCAGCACCCGGCTTATCCTGAATATCGGGGACAGTCGAGAGCACCTCATCCATGCGCTTAAAGCCGGCGATGGCTTTCTGATACGTCTCAGCCGAATTGACGAGCGTCTCGAGCGGCGTGCAGAACAGCGAAATGTAGAGTGCGAAGGTTGCCATATCGACCGCCTGCAGCTGACCCTGGGCAACGAGCCAACCGCCCAGCAGCACCACGATCACATAAAGCACTCCCGAGAGCAGGCCATACGTCGCGGTATAGACGCCCATGGCGTGATACATGTTCTCCTTGGACGAAAGGTAGCGATTGTTCGAGGCGCGAAACTTAGAGCGCTCGGTCTGCTCATTGGCAAAGCTCTTGACCACACGCATGCCCGCCAGCGAATCCTGCAGCTGCGCGTTGATGCCGCTAATCTTTTTGCGGTTATCGCTAAAGACCTCGCGCATGCGCATATTCTGCCAAAACATAATGACCGCGAACACCACCGTCACCACAGCCATGGCGAGTGCGAGCACCGGCGCGATGGTAAACAGAATCACAAACGAGCCGATGATCTCGATACCGCAGATAATGATCCATTCGGGCACGTGGTGCGCCGCCTCGCAGATATCGAACAGGTCATTGACCACGCGGCTCATCATGTCGCCCGAGCTGTTGCGATCAAAGTACGCAAAGCTAAACCGTTCGTACTGATCGAACAGGTCCTCGCGCATTTTGGACTCCATGCGCGCGCCCATCACATGACCCCAATAGCTCACAAAATAGCGGCAGGCGCAGCGGATGACATACATCAGCACCAGTCCCACCGCGATCATACCGAGCGCCTGCATAATAGCAGCCTGACCCTGAGTAAAGAGCCCGCCGGTCAGATTGCGCAAGATAATGGGGAACGCCAGGTCAATGGCGGCAAGCACCAGAGCACAAAGAGTATCAGCAACAAAAAGCCCTATCTGGGGCTTGTAATACGAAAGAAACCTCTTAAACATAGTCACCTTACGCGGTTTTACCAAACCGCGTTTCGTCTCGACGCTGCAAGTGCTCCATTTGGACAATCTGGCCTTCAATCGTCGGTCGCGTATATCCATACGCTTCCCTTCTCTTTTAGGCCACCTTGTCTCAAATGGAGCACTTTCGCTGACTTACACAAACCTGCGGGATCATCCCCGCTCGTTAAAGTTCCGCTCCACCCAAACGATGAGCAATGCTGTCGCAAGCCAAGGCACCCACAACGGTCTTGGCGTCTTCGATCTTGCCGTCGAGTACGGCGTCGATCAGCTCATGCAGTGACACCAGGTCGACGTTGACAAACTCGTCATCGTCGGGGTCGGGCGCATCAAACTCGAGCTTGGTAGCCAAGTAGATGTGGATGATCTCATCGCAAAAACCGCAGGACGTGACAATCGACGTCAAAAAGCGAATGCGACCAGCCCTAAAGCCCGTCTCCTCATGCAGCTCGCGCTTGGCGCAATCGAGCGGGTCCTCGCCCGGATCGAGCTTGCCGGCGGGAATCTCGACCGTCACGCGGTCGATGGCGGTGCGGTACTGACGCACCAGCACGATCTTGCCGCTCTCGGTCAGTGCCACAACGGCCGCCGCACCCGGATGGCGAACGATATCGCGGGCGCTGCGGCGACCGTTGGGCAGCTCAACCTCAAGACGGTGGACGTCGAGGATCTTGCCCTTCCAGGCGCACTCCTCCGAAAGAATCTTCTCGTGCAGCTCGGCATCGTGCGGGTCGTCGTCGCCCAGCACCAGCGCCGGCTCGTCAGCGACCTCGCCGCCAGGCTCGCCCTCGGCGTGCCCATACATGCGGCTGTCCTCTTCGACGATCTGCGCGTCCACGAGCTCTTCGTTCTTCTCGTCCATCCGTCTCATTCCTCTCGGATTTTAGGCATCCCAGGCGTCGCGGCCGCGCAGCGCACGCAGGCCAATGTCGTGGCGCAGGGTCTTGCCCTCAAAGTTGATCTTCTCGCAGGCCTCGTAGGCAAGGTCGCGAGCGTTCTCGAACGTATCGCCCAGCGCGGTCACGGCGAGCACACGACCGCCGTTGGTCACGAGCTCGCCGTCCACCACGGCAGTACCGGCGTGATACACCGTCACGCTCTCCATAGCCTCGGCATCCTCGATGCCAGTGATGACCTTGCCCTTCTCGTAGCTGCCGGGATAGCCCGCGCTCGTCAGGACAACGGCCACGGCCCACTCGTCGCGCCAGTCGAGCTCAATCTGATCGAGCTCGCAGTTGGCGCAAGCCAGCATGACCTCGACCAGGTCGTTCTTAAGGCGCGGCAGCACGACCTGCGTCTCAGGATCGCCAAAGCGGGCATTGAACTCCAGCACCTTGGGGCCGGCAGGCGTGAGCATAAAGCCGCCGTACAGGCAGCCGCGGTAGTCGATACCCTCGACAGCGAGCTCGGCCACGGTCTGCTCCATGACCTTCACCATCGTGGCGTGCTCCTCGTCAGTCACGATGGGCACCGGGCTGTAGACGCCCATGCCACCGGTGTTGGGGCCCTTGTCGCCCTCGAGCGCGCGCTTGTGGTCCTGCGAGGTGGCCATGGGACGCACGGTCTTGCCGTCGGTAAAGGCCAGCAGCGAGCACTCGGGGCCGGTCAGCATCTCCTCGATGACCACCGTGTTGCCGGCATCGCCAAAGGTGCCGCCAAAACACTCACGCACAGCCTCCTCGGCCTGCGAAAGCTCGGTTGCCACGATAACGCCCTTGCCCGCGGCAAGGCCGTCGGCCTTGACGACCAGCGGAGCGCCCTGCTCGCGCACATAGGCAAGAGCCGAAGCCTCGTCGGTAAATGAGCCATAGGCTGCCGTCGGGATACCGGCGCGCTCCATGAGCTGCTTGGAGAACAGCTTAGAGCCCTCCATCTGGGCGCCCTCGGCACCCGGGCCAAAGCACGGGATGCCCGCCGCGCGGACGGCGTCTGCAACGCCCGCCACGAGCGGAGCCTCGGGGCCAATCACCACGAGTCCGCATCCATGGCTCTGGGCAAACGCCGCCACGGCCGCAGGATCGCAATCGTCGAGAACCACATTCTCGCCGCAGCTCGCGGTGCCGCCGTTACCCGGCGCGATGTAGAGCTTGCCGGCGCGCGGTGATGCTGCGAGCTTGGCTGCCAGAGCATGCTCGCGGCCGCCGCTGCCCAACAACAGGATGTCGATGGTTTGAGTGTCCGCCTTCAAGGGTGCCTCCTCTATGGATTACCGGCCCGCTCCGCGCGGGCCCATTACAAGCAAATATACCCCTCGGCCGCCCATCTGGGCTGCAAAGGGGTATATCGCAATAACCAAATAGTCCCGATTACTTCCAGAATCGGTTGATGATCTGCTCGCGACCGGCGCCGACGCCGATGAACGTCACGCGGGTGTGTGCCAGATCCTCGATAAATGCCACGTAGTCCTGAGCCTCCTGCGGCAGCTCATCAAAGCTGCGGCAGCCGGTGATGTCGCACTTCCAGCCAGGGAGCTCCTCGTAGATGGGCTTGGCATGCTCAAAACGCACCTGGTGCTCGGGCACGCTCGTGTAGCGCTCGCCGTCGACGTCATAGGCAACGCACACCTTAATGGTGTCGAAAGCCGAAAGCACGTCGAGCTTGGTCACGGCGATGTCGGTGAGGCCGTTGACGCGCGAGGCATAGTTGGCGATAGGGCCGTCAAACCAGCCGCAACGACGACGGCGACCGGTGGTCACGCCGTACTCATAGCCCTCCTCGGTCAGCGTGTGGCCGGCCTCGGACTCATAGGAAAGCTCGGTGGGCATGGGGCCCGAACCGACGCGGGTGATATAGGCCTTCATGACGCCCAGCACGCGGTCGACGTTCTTCATGCCCACGCCAGAGCCGGTGATGGCACCGCCGGCGGTGCAGTTGGAAGACGTCACGTACGGATAGGTGCCGTGGTCGATGTCGAGCAGCGTCGCCTGGGCGCCCTCAAACAGCAGGTTCTTGCCCTCATCGATCATGTTGTTGAGCAGCAGGCTCGTCTCGGTGATGTAGGGACGCAGGCGCTCGGCCATCGGCAGGTACTCGTCGCAAATCTGGTCCACGGTGTAGGTGGGCAGGTTGTAGATGAGCTCGAGCTCGGGGTTCACGCGGGCGAGAGCGGTCTCCAGCTTGTCGCGGAACAGTGCCTCGTCCAGCATGTCCTGCATGCGCAGGCCAATGCGCGCCATCTTGTCCTGATAGCACGGACCGATGCCGCGCTTGGTGGTACCGATGTTCTTCTTGCCGAGCTTCTGCTCAAAGGCGCCATCCAGATCGATGTGGTACGGCATGATGACATGCGCGTTGCCGCTAATCTTGAGGTTCTTGGTGGTGATGCCGTCGGCCTCGAACATATCGATCTCCTCAAGGACAACCTTGGGGTTGACGACGCAGCCGTTACCGATCACCGACACGTGATCGGAATACATGATGCCGGAGGGCACCTGGTGCAGGCCGTACTTCTTGCCGTTGACGACGATGGTGTGGCCGGCGTTGTTGCCTCCCGAGTAGCGCACGACGGCATCGAAGTCGCCGGCGACCAGGTCGCAAATCTTACCTTTGCCCTCATCGCCCCACTGGGCACCGACCAAAACGGTTGACGGCATGTTTACTCCTTACATTCATGGACTGTCTACGCGCCACGCCGGCACGCAGAAGCACAAAACATTCCCAGTATACCCGTGCAACGGGCGCCTGTCCTACTCCTCGGCATGTGCCCCATCAAGCTCATAGAACTTGGTGGATGCCGGCAGGAACATCAGATCGACGTCGCCGATCGGGCCCGAACGGTTCTTGGCCACGACGATACGCGTAACGCCCTCGTCGGGTCGATCGTCGCGCGAGGCCTCGGCCTCGTCGGCGGAGCGGTCCAAGAACATAACGATATCGGCGTCCTGCTCGATGGAGCCCGATTCACGAAGGTCGGAAAGCTGCGGGCGCTTGCCGGTACGGGATTCGACCTGACGCGAGAGCTGCGACAGCGCGATGAGCGGGATCTTGAGCTCCTTGGCCATGATCTTCAGACCACGCGACATCTCCGAAACCTCGACGGTACGGCTCTCGGAGCGGCGTCCCGGCGGAGGACTCACCAGCTGCAGGTAGTCCAGGATGATGATTGCCTTCTCCTTGTTATGGAGCATGCGGCGGCTCTTGGCGCGAATCTCGGTCACTGTGGTGCCGGGCGTATCGTCAATCAGAATATCGAGCTTGGACAAGGTCTGCGTGGCCTCGTTGATATTGGCCCACTGCTCGGGGCTAATGCGGCCCATGCGGAAGTCACTGATCGAGATCATGGCGTAGGCGCAAATCAGACGCTGGGCAATTTCTTTGCCCGACATCTCCAGCGAGAAGAAGCCGACGGTATAACCGGCAGCGGCAGCGTTGAGCGCCAGATTCAGGGCGAACGACGTCTTACCCACAGCAGGGCGGGCGCCGATAATGATGAGCTGGCCCTCGCGGAAGCCCATGAGCATGCGGTCGAGTGACGGGAAGCCCGTGGGCACGCCCGCAGCCTGACCACCGGCCTGACACACTTCCTCGGCCTCGTTATAGGCCTCAACCATAAACTCGGTCAGCGTCTTGTAGCTCGACTTGACCTCGCGTGCCGTGACCTTGAGCAGCTTGCTCTCGGCTAGCTCCACGACCTCTTTGGTGTCGGTGGGGGCGTTATATGCCAGCGCGTTGATCTCGTTGGTGGCGCCGATCAGCTCGCGCAGCATCGAATCGCGACGAACGATGGCGGCATGGTGCTGCCAGTTCACGAGCGACAGAGTCTGACCCATCAGCTCCAAAATGTAGGCCTCGCCGCCCACGGCATCGAGCTTGTTGATGCTTCGCAGGTAATCGATCAGCGAGATGGAGTCGATGGGAATGCGGCTGTTGTACATATCGACCATCGCGGTGTAGATGGTCTTATGAATGGGCCGGTAGAAATCATCGGGCTGCAGCTCGACCTGGGCCTCTTCGACCACCTCGGGCGATAGCAGCATAGCGGCCAGTACATTGGCCTCTGCATCTTGGTTTTGGGGAAGACCCAACTTTGAGCCGCGGTCCTCGACCGTCAGCCCCGTCTCCCTATCGTCATATGCCATGAGCATCCTCATTCATATCGCTTGCGAGCATCCATAGTATCAGCCACGGTCCCAAAACGCGCCGCGCGCCGCCAATCATCACCGAACCAAACGGATGAACGGTCCTGTATATAGGACTTCGACGCAACGTTCACCATGACACTCACTCAGCGCAAAAAACAAAAGGGCGCCCTGGTTTCCCAGAGCGCCCTTCTTAGAACAAGATTGTTGCGTTGCAGCAAATGCTACTCGGCAGCAGCCTCAGTCTCGACCTCGGCGGTCTCGGCCTCGGCGACCTCAGCGGCCTCCTCGACCTCAGCCTCGGCAGCGAGCTCCTCGGCGGTAACGCCGACGAGAACGACAACCTCGGCCTTGATCTCGCGGTACAGCGAGATGGCAACGGTGTGGGCACCGGCAACCTTGATGGGCTTACCGAGCTCGACGCGCTTGCGGTCGATGTCCATACCGAGCTGAGCCTTGATGGCGTCAGCGACCATAGCGGCGGTAACGGAGCCAAAGAGGATGCCCTCGTCGCCGACCTTGACGTCAACGGTGACCGTCTTGCCCTCGAAGGCAGCCTTGGTCTCGTTGGCGGTAGCCAGACGGACGGCCTCGCGCTTGGCGATGTTGTTGCGACGCTCGTCAAGCTGCTTGAGGTTGCCCTTGGTGGCGGCAACAGCGAGCTTCTTGGGGAACAGGAAGTTCTCAGCGTAACCCTGAGCGACCTCTACGACGTCACCCTCGCCGCCCTTGCCCTTGATCTCATCGAGAAGAATAACCTTCATGATGCGTCTCCCTTCTTAGCCGCGGTCGCGGTTGCCACGAGAGGAAACCACGGGGACGGTGTACGGCAGGAGAGCCATCTCGCGGGCGCGCTTGATGGCGTTGGCGATGTCATGCTGATGCTGCGTGCAAGCGCCAGTGACGCGACGGGGCTTGATCTTGCCACGGTCGGTCATGTACTTACGGAGAAGCTGAGTGTCCTTATAGTCGATGAACTCAGTGTTCTCCTTGCAGAACTGGCAGTACTTACGACGCGGCTGACGTGCAGAAAAATCATTAGCCATGTCAAAATACCTTTCATTTGGCAACTTCGGCGAACCGAAGCCGCCTCTCACTCAAAAATAGGTGAACAACCCTTAGAACGGGATGTCCTCATCGTAGACGTCGACCGCGGGCGGCGTAGCCACCGGCGCGGCAGGACGTGCTGCGGGCGCGGGAGCTGCGGGGGCGTAACCGCCCTGATCGTAGCCACCCTGGCCACCACGGGAGCTCATAAACTCGATCTCATCGACGATGACCTCAAGCTTGCTCCGGCGCTGGCCGTCGCGCTCCCAAGAGCTGTAGCGCAGCTTGCCCTCGATCGCGACCTTGTTTCCCTTTGCCAGGAAACGGCTCACGGCCTCGGCGCGGGTGCCGAACATGGTGCAGTCGACAAAGTTGGGATAGTCCTCCCACTCGCCAGTCTGCGCGTTGCGGCGACGATCGTTCACGGCAACGCCAAAGGACAGAACCTGGGTTCCGCCGGCGGTGGCGCGCAGCTCGGGATCGCGGGTGAGGTTACCGGTGATGTTCACTCGATTGATGCTCATAACTCACTACTTCCTCTTGGGGCACAAGCCCAGTCCAAAACGACAGTCTTACTCCTGGTCGTCGCGACGGACGATCATGTGGCGGACCACAGCGTCGGTGATGCGCAGGACGCGATCAAGCTCGGCGATCTGGGTAGGATCTGCGTGGAAGTTGATGAGGGTGTAGTCACCATCGGTGAGGTCGTTGATCTCGTAGGCGAGCTTGCGCTTGCCCCACTCGTCAACGGAGTCGACCTTGCCAGCGCCCTCAGCGATCGTGGTATCGATACGCTTCATAACAGCGAGACGAGTCTCGGGGTCGAGCGACGGGTCAACAAAGAACAGCAGTTCATAAGCCTTCATATTGTCACCTCCTCTGGGCAAATGTGGCTTCAGGTCGTGAAGGTGCGCCTGAAGCAGGAAAAGACTTGGTAATAATATCTTTCAACCTCCTAGGCTGCAAGAATATGCAGCTACAACCTCATGACCTCCACATATGCCCATACTCGCACGACGTTTCATGCGCATTCCAACCAAATGCTGACCAAAAGCTTGACGGATCTGTGGACAAGATACGGTGCCGTGAGGACAAGCTGAGCCAAGTCGCAGGTCAACGGGCGCATGGTTGTGGTCGCAAAATGCATACCAGTGGCCCACAGCACCACCCAAAGATTTTTAAATTCATTGCCAAATCGCTTATAAATACCCCTTTTGAACAATTGAGTTGATCAACTACGCTGGTCGGAAGCCGTTTTTTGGCATCTCAAACCCCGCTGCAACGCCAAACGCGGCCAAGCGTTTTAAAAAATGCCAACTTTTCTGTTTGCACTGTGCGATTCCTCGTGTATACTGACTTTCGCATTTAACGGAGAGTTGTCCGAGTGGCCGAAGGAGCACGATTGGAAATCGTGTAGGCGTCAAAAGCGTCTCCAGGGTTCAAATCCCTGACTCTCCGCCAGTTAATTCCAAAGCAGGCCTTTGAGCCTGCTTTGTTTTTACCCCACGCGGAGGGGTGGCAGAGTGGTTGAATGCGGCGGTCTCGAAAACCGTTTGGCCTGTATAAGGTCACGAGGGTTCGAATCCCTCCTCCTCCGCCATTTTGGTTGAGAAAGCTCCCAAGAATGGGAGCTTTTTTTGTTTTGAGTCTCTAACAAGCAAATACGGCGGAGGAGGAGGGATTCGAACCCGCCAGGGCGCGACGCGTAAAGAAAACGCGCCCGTGGCGCGTTTTTAGCGCAGCGCGGTCGGCGTAAGCCGACCGGATAAATTTTGAGCAAAGCTCAAAATTTGAACATCCCTCCTATTCAGCCACGCCCCCATCGCGTTCAGCATCAGTCCAGATCCCCAAACATGGGACCTACGCCCCCACCCGATCCCAACCGTTTACCGAGCAATAGGGTCGCCACGCCCACCAACCATGTACTATGTACGGGCATTGTCTAAACCCACAACCCAAAGGACCCCATCTTGCCCGTCGTCGCCGCTATGACCGTTACCTCACACGCCACGGATGCCATGGTCGCCATCCCGTTTTGGCTCGAAATGTTCGCCGTCGTCGCGGCATCGATCTCGGGCGTGTTGGTCGCACGCGAGCACAAACTCGACCTGGTGGGCGCCGTCGCGCTCGCCGTGGTCTGTGGCTTGGGCGGCGGTCTTTTACGCGACATGACGCTGCAGGTGGGCAACGTCTACATCCTCAACCAGCCAATGGCGCTGCCGCTTTCCATTGCCACGGCAGCCATCATCTACATTTTCCCGGCAATCGTCGACAAACCCGAAAAACTCATTCCCCTGCTCGACATCATCTCGGTCGGCATCTATGCCGCCACCGGAGCGGACAAGGCGCTGGTCTACGGCTTTGCACCGGCGGTGTGCATCATGATGGGCTTTTTTACCGCGGTGGGCGGCGGCATGTTGCGCGACGGCTTTATGGGCGTGGTTCCGGGCATTTTCCAACGTACTAACTTTTATGCCATCGCCGCCATCGCCGGATCGACAAGCTATGTGTGTCTCGTTATGAGCGGCATCATGAGCAATGTCGCCGCGCTGGTCGTATGCGTTGTCGTGACCATGGGTCTGCGCTGGCTCTCGCTGCGCTTTGACATCAAAAGCCCCACCGAGGAAGACATCGCACGCTTTTTGCACCGCAAAAAATAGGTGGCGCGGGCCCATCCTTCGAAATGCAACCGAGAGGTTCTTTTAGAGCGCCCGCGCGTTGGGTACCCTGTTAGGTATATGCCAAACACCTAACAAAAGGATCAACCATGGCTTTCAATCAAACCGCGGCGGCGCCGTCACACAAGATGCGTCGCTGCCTGCTTATGGCATTCGCGCTCATCGCGCTGGCGATCACCGCGCTTCCCACGGCGTCGTTCGCCGGCACGGACACCGCAGGCAACGTACTTGCGACCGACAATGACGCCAATCCGTCCGGCGTCGAAGGTGACCTGTACTGGGCAGGTCAGGACCTCAACTTGGACGATACGTCCATCGACCGCGATATCATCGCCGCGGGCGATACCCTCTCGATCCGCGACTGCACAGTGGGCGGCGCCGTCCGTCTGGCGGCACGCACCATCGATATTGCCAAGACCGCGGTTGATGGCAGCGTGACCATCGCTGGCCAGCATGTCGTGCTCAATTCCGACAGCACCGCCAACTGTTTCTACGCGATAGGCGAGACGGTTGCTCTGCGAGGCTCCACCAAGTCGGCAGCGCTCGCGGGCGATACGGTGACCATCGATGGCACCATCGATGGCGATGTCGAGGTTTGGGCCGACAAACTCATCCTAGGCAAGAACGCCCACATCACCGGCACCGTGAACGCGCACGTCTCCGAGGACCCCGAGCGTGCCGCGGGAGCCGAGGTCGGCGCGCTCAAGATCGACCGCACCGAGAACGAGGATACTTCCACCGTTAACGATGTCATCGGCGGCATCGTCGCCGCGGCACTCTCGACCTGCTTTGTCGCTCTGCTGCTCGAGCTCGTCTTTCCGCGCGCGACCGCCGGCGCCGCCGGCATGCTCCACCAGCGCCCCATGCCCCTGTGGGTGAGCGGTCTTCTGGGCACGATTGCTATCGCCCCCGCCGTCCTACTGCTGATTATCTCTATCGCTGGTCTGTCGCTTGCTGGAACCCTCTTGTGCGGCGTTATCGGCATCGCATTGGTGTCGAGTGCCTTTTCGGGGTGCGCGCTCGCCCGCATGGTCGGACACAACCAAAACCGCTACGCCATGGCAGCCGTGGGCGGCATAATCGCAGGCGCCCTCACGGGGCTTCCCCTCGTAGGTGACTTCATCAGCGGCGTGGCCTTTGTCTTTATGCTCGGCTACGTTATCCAGATCATCTGGCGAAACGCCCGCCTCAAGCCGCAGCAGCCGGCTAACATGCCAGGACTCCCCACCGCTTAGCCACCAACCACCACAAAGGTGCCAGGTTACTTTGCACCAACAAACGAGGCGGGGCACTCGGTCATATCGACCGGGTGCCCCGCTTTTCATGGAGGGTTCTCTAGTAACTTTTTCAAAACCAATGATCATCAGGTCGGTAGGCCTACGCATCACTCGCTACGGAGGCAGTTCGCCATTGAGCAGAGGGGATAATTATTTTTCACGGCGACCTCCTCCCCGCTTGATGACGAGCGCGACAACAATAACCGCCACTCCGATGGCAGCCAAAACCGCCACTAGCACCAACGTTCTATCTCCCGTCGAGGGCATAAAGCCTCGACTTGCTTCTTTGCTTGGGGTGTTGAGCACCGACAGCTCAATCGAACCCGTCCCGGCATCGGCGGTATCAACCCGCAGAGGGCTTTCGGCCGACACGGTCACCTTGGGCTTCGCGACTGCAACCTGTTTAACGTCCAATCCCTCGGCCGTAACCGTCACCGTACGTTTGCCTTCAAAGGCGGTGTAGCCCTTGGGAGCCGCGACCTCCTCGACGGTGTAGACACCCGCGTCAACACCGCTCAATTCCACATGGCCATCCGCGCCCGTGGTGACGCACGCGTCGGCATCCGTCGACCACGAGCCGTCGGTCGTTAGGATGCGCCCGCGGTCATCGATGATGCGCAATTTGGCGCCCGCGAGCGGTTTATCGTCCGAGCTTGAGCGCTTGATGAGGCTGAGTCCCCAGGTGTAGGCGCACGCGTCATCGCTCGGCGTGCGGGTGAAGCCGGCGTCACCGGACTGGTCGGCAAAGGGAGAGCGCGGATAGCGCAGGTAGACCTCGTTGGGGTTGCCCTTCGCGATGCCGTGGTTGCATGCGCTGCTGAGCGGCGCATTGTACACGGCGACCACGCGGGCGCCCGCGGTAAAGGCGTCGGCCCCGCCGAGCGCGGCGATCAGGTCGCCGGTGCGCACGGTGAAGGTCTTACCGTCGACCGAGACCCCGCACTGGGCCGTGATGTCGGTCCAGCCCTTCGCGGGCTCGGTGCCGGCGCGGCCGTCCTTGCCGGTCGGGACGGCGTCAAAGCCGCCGTCCGCGCCCGCCGCCACGTACACGCGCATGCTCGCGGCCACCTTGGAGGGGTCGAGTCCCGCGCCCATGGTGTCGACGAACCGCACCGTATAGGTGTCGTAGGCCGTGAGCCCGGCCGGGACCGTAGCCGAGAGGCGCCAGTACAGGTCGTCGGCGACCGTGGCGTCGGCGGCCTTCTGCCATGCAGTGGTGCTGTCCTCCAGCACGTGCTTGGCGACCTTGGGCGTCGCAGCCTTGGGCTTGACGGTGACGGCGCTGCCGCCGACCAGGGCCATGATCGGCGCGGTGCCGGCCTCGCCCTGGGCGATGGCGTCGTCGTCGGCGACGATGAGCCAGTATCCGCTGGGCAGCTCGGCCACCGTGCCCGCGTTAAGGGCCACGGAAGGGACGCCGGATCTGCAAATTGCTCTGGCGAGTTTTGTCGCCAGCGCGGTCGTCATGTGTCCGTCGCCATTCATCCATTCGGCAGCCTCTTGCGCCGTCGATGCCGAGCTATCAAGCCCCACGTCATGAAGCACCGGGAGAACGGCCTGGCAAACGGCATCATTCGCCCACGTTACGTCAGTTGCAATTTTTTGGTCAGTATCGGCGTCGTCGACAACGGTCGCCGAAAAGAGCCGGTACGCGTCATACCGCGTCGCAACCGTACCGTCCACCGTAATGGCTCCAGTGCCTGCCGCGCGGGCCATCCCGGGCAACATCGCAAAAGAGAGCATTGCGACCGTAACTATTGTCGCGATAGCCAACAAGCGGCGGCAAAGCCTACTCACGGCTACCACCTCGACCTTGATCGCGATGGCGACGAGTATGCATCCATGTCGCAGCAAAACACAGCATCGAAGCACCAGCTAAATACGTCATAGTCAAACCAGCCCCGCCCGCCTCAGGTAGCGTGGTCGAATACTTGTTGATAAAAGTCGGCGGCACCTGGGAGTCATCGTCATACTTGACGACGGTGTCGAGCTGCTCATTTTTATTGTCGATAGTCACGTTAACCGTGACATTGTGCCCGACTGTGTCGTAAGTGATGTGGTCCTTGACGTTGTTCTCGGCGCCCTCGGGGACGACCTCAGAGATGGTGTAAGTGTAGGTATCGGCCTTGTTGTAGTCGACGTTGAAGGAGACATTGCCCTCGGCGTCATTAGTCACCGTCTGGAGCACCTTGCCCTCGGCATCCTTGAGCTCGAACGAGAACTGTCCCGCCTTGAAGGTGCCACCTTCAAGCACTTTCTTTGCTTTAATAACCGCAGAGCCCGTTAGGCGATTGTCGTAGATCCAGATCTCGTCCTTTTTGTCATCGCCGATGATTTCGGAGTCTTTGACGATGCTCTTCGCTTTATTGAGCTCAGTTTGATACTCCTCATCGTCAGCATTGCCCTTAAGCATGATCCACGTGGGCGCCGCCGCGGCATAGCCGTCAGGCGCTTTCGTCTCCACGAGCTGGTAGAGCACGCAATTTACCATCGCCTTGCCTTCTGCGCCAAACGAGATTTTGCCGTTGGCGTCGGTGGGGACGGCTTCAAACTTAGTCCTTGCATTCTCGATACCCACCGTTGCAACCTGGTCCATATTCACGCTGTAGAGCGTAAACTCCGCACGCTCGAGCGTCGCACCGACCTGCTGGGCGTCGTACTTGGTCATCGTGATGCCGTAGCCGTTGCCACCTGCGCTGGCAGAAGCTTTTTTAATTTCCCATGTTTGATCATCAGTCGCAGAACCGTCCTTCACACCCGTAAGCATGGCGGTATTGGAAAGAGGAACCTTGTTGCCAGGATTTCCGCTCGGGATGACCTCGTACTCGACCTTGAGGTATTTCTCATCGGGCACGTTAAGTGTCAATCTCGTACATGAGCCAGATTCGTTGTTGACCTGCTCCATCTTTGACGAATAATCCTTATCGGCCAGCTCAGACCAATCGTTGTTCACGCGCTCATAGACCTTAAGCGTCGACGGCACCAACGTGCACTTGGCATCCATGGTATCGACCAGCTCGAGAACACCAGCGCCACTCTTAAGATCGACAGCTGACTCGTTAACGAAAATGGTGTACTTGATGCGATTGCTATTGTCGACCTGTTCGCCGGTCTTCTCGATAACGTTGTTCTTAATGGTGACAGCACCACTGCCAGAGTCGAATTTCTTGCTTCCCGACTCGGCGCGCGCAGAATTGGTGAACTTCACCTCGTTCGTGGAGGTATCGAGCTCACCGCGCTTGACCGCTGTCTGATACGTAAGCTTGACATAACCGGCATAGCTTTCAAGCTTAGTCGTAGGAATAGAAAAGGTGACAGTGTTGCCATCACTCTTGACACTATCGGTGACAAGCGGTTGGCTATCAACGACCGTCTCGGCCTCGCTTCCGCGATGGAGCCCCGTATGTTTATCATAGGGATTCTGCACGAGCGTATACTTTGCGGAATTCGCAACATAGCTCATACCATCCGGAAGGCTATCAACGATATTCAGCGGTTTCCCGCCCAGCTTTCCAGCTCCAAAGTATTCGAACTCGCCATTTGCGCCCTTATTACCCTTTTGGCGGTTTGCATACACCGTCCAGTCGACGATCCAGGCGCCCTTCTCATCCGAGCCGTCAACGGTATGCCAATCGAAGTTCTCAACCCAAGACACCTTCGACTCCGCTTCCGGCTTCTCGACCGCGGGCTTCGTTTCTTGGTTGACAACGTACTTGACGGGTTCGGTGAACGACCACTTTAATTTCAGGCCCGGCGCGCTGACCGACGCAAAGTTTGAGTACCAGCCCGACAGCTCTTCTGATGTGGTGTCGTAGGTGATAACGGCGTAGTCCTCTTTCTCGAGGGCGTCTTTCACTTTGTTGGTAACGATGATTTTGAGGTCGTAGTTTTCCTTTGTTTCATTACCCGGAAAGCTAGCCGTTGGATTCCAGTCGGCGCCCCGTTCCAGCACGGTATCGCCGATTTTAATGGTAATGGAGCTTTCGTCGACACCAAGTTTCTGCGACCATGCCGACTGAAACGTGTCCTTCACCGTCACCTCGTCTGGATGGACCGCATTGACGATCGCCTTCAGCGCGACCTTCGTCTCCCATGTCGCCCTGCCCGTCGTCGCCGCCTCATTGGATCTCACGAGCCTCTTGGTGATCGGCACAACACCCGTCAGCTGCGGCGTGAAACTGCCTTCATCGGTACCGGAAACGGAGCCTTCACGCTCGATGGTCGCGTTGTTGCGCACGGTGTCGTACGAGCTCGTATCGTTCATCTTGGTGTGATAAACGATGCAGTAGGTGGCGTACTTATCCTCAAGGTTGTTCGGGAACGTATAGGAAAAGAAATTATCCTTAGGTTCAAGTTTTCTTTCACAAATCTTGACTCCGCTCGCCTCCGAGTCGCCTTTGTAAACCGTAAAGTTGCCCGTATACGTCTGTTTTCCGTCCAGATTATCGGTGAACATGTATCCGCTCATGTCGGCCTTGAGCTTGCCTTGGTTGAGCTTGACCGTCCACTTGATGTCCGACGGTGTGCCCGATCCGTTGGACTTGTCAATCATGTCGTAGCCGAATGTAACAGGCTCAGCCGTAGCTGTTTTGTTGTCGCCGTCGGTTGAACCAGCCCAATTCCACATTGCCGTATTGTCAGCTTTGATCAAATCGCCGCTGTTTGCCGAAACGCCGCTCTTCAGCTCCGTTTCGTACGTGATCGTGTGGTCGCCTTGGGAAAGATTGCCCAGGCTGTCGAGGGTCGCGACCTGGCTGTCGATCTTCGGCTGGGGTTCGAGCTTCGTGCCGTCGAGTGCGAAGCTGCCTATCACAAAGTTGAAGTTGTCGCCCAGCGCGTCGGTTAACTTGACATTCGTGGCATACGACTCGACGGTGAGTTTAACGGTCCAGGTAACCTTGGCCACGCCATCTACTCCCTGGAAGAAGGTCCCCGACTTCGTCCCTGTGACTTTGCCGTCTTTGGTAGGGATATTGATCGTTCCCGCACCAGGAAACACGACAGATGCGTTGCTACCAGAACCGACATTCTTGTTTTTAAGCTGGAACGAGAAGTTTGCCGCGACATGAATGTTCGCAGGATTCCGTTCAAGCCAGCCCTTGTCAAACGTAAAGACAACCTTATTACCTTCGATCTTCCACGTGCCAGCTTGGGCGGCAGAAGATTCCGGACCCTCCATGAGGTTGCCACCTGCGTCATCAACGACGATGGTGCCTGGCAGCTCATAGACAGCGATGTTGTTCCCAGACGAAGGCGCCTTACCGCTTTTAAATTGTGCCGAAAAAGCTCCGTAGAGCTTCGAAGTAGACGTTACGGCAGTATCACCCAAAGGCTTATTATGGTTCTCATCGGTATACAGCTTGACCTCAACCGTTGCCGTATCGCCGTTGATCTCAATCGGCGTCGGCGTCGTCACATCCTCGGCGCGCTCGGGGGCTGCGCCGTGAAATACTGCGGCGGTGAGGCTAATCAAAATGAAAATCAGAGCCGCCATACCCAGCGACCGTGAGCGGTGTACGTCCATAGTTGTCCCCTAATTCCTACAACACAGTGTGGAATACGGCGAATCGTCGGATCGAGCACAAGCCCCAACATCAACGAGAACCTACCTAGCGCATTGCAAGAACCCATTGGGGAGCACCTTCTAAGACGGTTCGTCTATGCCACAATGCATAAAATAATATATAGATACCAATCATGTAAACCGCAGGTCAATAGGTCTTTTAATTTAATACCAGTTGATATTTATCTGTTAACAGTTTTGCATCATACCGGCTATATTCAGTGGAATTATGTATATGTTTAAACAACTTTACTTTGACTGGGAAGCCAATCGGAGGGATAGTCGCCCCAGCTGTGGTGCAAACTAACCCGTCCCCCTTGCACCAAAAAGGGCGCCGACCATCACGGTCGACGCCCTTTCTTGTTAGACGCTATAAAGACCAGCGCTTATTTGTTGACCTGACCGGCGCGGACGGCGGCCTTCTTGCGGTCGGTGGCGTTGAGCAGACGCTTGCGCAGACGAATGTTCTTGGGAGTAATCTCGACCAGCTCGTCGTCGGCGATGTACTCCAGCGCCTCCTCCAGCGAGAAGGTGCGGGGCGGCACCAGCTGGACGGAGATATCGGAGGTCGAGGAACGCTGGTTGCCCAGGTTCTTGGTACGGGCGATGTTGACGACCATGTCGCCGGCCTTGCTGCGCTCGCCCACGATCATGCCCTCATAGCACTCGGTGCCCGGCTCAACGAACAGCTGACCGCGCTCCTGCAGCGTGCCCAGAGCGTAGGCAACGGCCTTCTCGGTAGTCATGGAGATCATGGCGCCGTTCTGACGGTTGCCGATCTCGCCGGCGTAGGGACCATACTCCAGGAAGGTGTGGTAGAACACGCCCTCGCCGTGGGTGACGTTCATGATGCGGTTCTTAAGACCCATGATGCCGCGGGTCGGGATCTTAAACTCGAGGTGCGTCACGATGCCCGAGGTGTCCATGCTCGTCATGATGCCGCCGGAGGTGCCGAAGACCTCAACGACCTTGCCCGAGTACTCGTCCGGGCACTCGACGACGGCCTGCTCGACGGGCTCCATCTTGTTGCCGTTCTCGTCCTTCTTAAACAGAACGCGGGGACGACCGACCTGGAACTCAAAGCCCTCGCGGCGCATGGACTCCATCAGAACGGACAGGTGCAGAATGCCGCGGCCCGAGACCTCGACGCCGCTCTTGTCCTCGAGCTCCTCGATCTTCATGGTCACGTTGTTCTCAGCCTCGTTGAACAGGCGCTCCTTGAGCTGACGGGCGCCTACGATGTCGCCGTCGCGACCGACGAGCGGGGAAGTCGAAGCCTCAAAGACGATGGACAGGGTCGGAGGGTCGATCTCGATGGGCTCGAGCTCGACGGGGTTCTCGGGGTCGGTGTAGACATCGCCGATATCGGTGCGGTCAATGCCCACGACGGCAGCGATGTCGCCGGCGCCGACTTCCTGGCACTCGGTACGGCCCAGGTAGTCGAAGGTAAAGAGCTGCTTGACGGTAGCGGTGGCGCTGGAGCCGTCGTTCTTCACAACAAGAATCTGGTCGCCCTGATGGATGGCGCCGGAATACACGCGACCGATGCCGATACGGCCAACGAAGTTGGAGTGGTCGATGGTCACGCACTGCATGGCCAGCGGGGCGTTATCGTCAACCTCGGGGGCGGGCATGTCGTCGATGATCATATCGAGCAGCGGGTACATGTCCATATTGCCGTCGTTGGGGTCAAGACGGGCAAAGCCATTCATGGCGCTGGCGTAGACCACGTGCTCCATGGCGAACTCAAGCTGGTCGTCGGTGGCGCCCAGGTCGGCCATAAGGTCCAGGCAGTCGTTGTAGGCCTTCTCGGGGTTGGCGCCGGGACGATCGATCTTGTTGATGACGATCATGATCTTGAGGCCGGTGTCGATAGCGTGACGCAGCACGAAGCGGGTCTGGGGCATGGGGCCCTCAAAGGCGTCGACCAGCAGCAGGGCGCCGTCGGCCATACGCAGCACGCGCTCGACCTCGCCGCCGAAGTCGGCGTGGCCCGGGGTGTCGATGACGTTGATCTTGACGTCCTTGTACTCGATAGAGATGTTCTTGGCGAGAATCGTGATGCCGCGCTCGCGCTCCTGGTCGTTGGAATCCAGGACGCGGTCCTCGACCTGCTGGTTGGCACGGAAGGCGTCCGTGGCACGCAGGAGCTTGTCGACCATCGTCGTCTTGCCGTGGTCGACGTGAGCGATGATGGCGATGTTCCTCAGATTGTCTACGCGCATGTAGTTCCCCTATCTTCTATCCATATACAAACGGCACGCGTATGCGGCCCGCCCAGCGATACAACGCTCAGCGGGAATATTGAGCCTTTTACCGAAAACTCGTTTATTTTAGCGATTTTAGATGAGAGGGGTTTCCTCACCTGCAGGTTCAGGGTCGCTCCACATAAAACCATCGCCGGCGCCCATGCCCTCATACAGCACATATGCCGAAAAACCGCTCTCGAGCGTGGTTTCGAAGAAGCTCACGAGCAGAGCATCGTGATAGCCGCCGTCAACCTCGACGCAGCCGGTGTAGCCGATGGCATATCGGGCGATACGGCCCAGGCCCTCGTCCTTAAGACCCATCTTGTGTTCGGAGATAAAGTTGGTGGCCGCCTCGAGGCACGCCTCTTCGCCGTCCTCGTCGAGCGCCGCCAGATATCGGTTGGAAGCAGCGTCCTCAATCGCCACAACTACGCCCGGATTCTCGCCGGCGGCAAGGTCGTCCAAGAACGCACCAATCAGGTCACACACCATGGCGTCGAGCTCGGCGGAGACGTTACCGGCGTCCTGCATATCCTGTGCCATCTTTAGACCTTCCCATCGAGTCCGGCGTCGTTACAGTTCCTGTGCCTCGGCGGCGATCTTGGCGGCAGCGTCGCGGGCGCGCATCATATCCATCGCGCGCTTGTCGAGCACCTTGATCTGACTGGTCAGCATTACCGCGTCGACCACACCCCAGATCACCAGGCCCGTAGAGATCGAAAACCCAAGCGCACCAACTGTACCACGAAGGCGCGAACAGATTGCCGCGACAAGGGCGGAGATGACAACCATCTTGATAAACGAGCCGCGGCGTTCGCGAAGCGTGCGGGCCTGCGTCACATAGGCAATGCGCGCCGCCTCAGAAGCCTCAGAGCGCATCTGGGCCTCGCGCGCGATAGCCGCTGCCTCGGCCGACATGCCGCCGGCCATCAGCGAACGCTCCACAACCTGAACGCCCCGCATTTAGAAATCATCGGGGGAGAGCGTATGGACGAACTCGTCGAACTTCTCGAACTCCTGCTCGTCGTCGACTTCCTCGGCGCGGGTAGAAACAGTGCCCAGGCGATTCATGATGTCGTCCTCCACAAACATGGGAGCATTGCTGCGCACGGCAAGGGCAATGGCATCGCTGGGGCGGGCGTCGATCTTGCGCTCCTCGCCATCGGCCAGTACGACGATTGTCGCGTAGAACACCGGCGGCTCGGCGCGAACGATCTCGATGCGCTCGAGTTTGGCGCCCAGGGCGCCAACAGTATCGAGCAACAGGTCATGGGTAATCGGGCGCTCGGCGCGGCCGCTATCGATGCCACGGCTAATGGCAGCAGCTTCAAACGAACCAGTCTGAATGGAAAGGGAACGCAGCGGCGCGGGCGAGTCCGATTTGCTGCTGCGCTCACGAAGCACAATAAGCGACGGCACGGGACCGGCGGCCATGACGATGGTCTCTATGTCGACACGAACCATGGAACACCTCCGGTACGTAGCGGTTAACACGCGGCAGCCCGCCGCATTGAATAGCTATACTACCCAATCTTTCGCACAGCACACAAAACCAAAATGAGATTTATCGCAGACAAGAAAAAAGCCCCGAGGCAACGCCCCAGGGCTCTTCACAGTTTTGATGGTGGACCTGACAAGATTCGAACTTGTGACCTCCCGGTTATCAGCCGGACGCTCTAACCAACTGAGCTACAGGTCCATCATGGTGGAGGTTAGGGGGATCGAACCCCTGACCTCAGGCTTGCAAAGCCCGCGCTCTCCCAGCTGAGCTAAACCCCCACGGAGACAGTAATAAACACCCCAGCGGCGACTCGGCTCTCGCTGGGGTGTTTATTGCGAAAGAAAGTGGTGGACCTGACAAGATTCGAACTTGTGACCTCCCGGTTATCAGCCGGACGCTCTAACCAACTGAGCTACAGGTCCATCGCGCAAGGGATATATTAGACGAGTCGTTACGCGCGCGTCAACAACTTTTTTGAAAATCTTTGAGGGGTGTCGGCCCCGGCTGCCCGGCGGCATGCGAAGTCGCCTGCTCGGACAGTCCTGCTCACACGGAGAGCACATTAAGTGCTCTCCGGCTCGTGCGGAACTCGCGATCGACTTCGCATGCCGCCGGGCAGCCGGGGCCGACGCGGGGTTCAAAGGTTTTCAAAAAAGCGGTCGGCGCGCAGTGCGCCGACCGCCGATATATGGGGTCTGATATTTTCTAACAGTTAGGGCCTCTTACTCGTCAAGGAGATCTTCCGGCATGTCGTTGCCGTCGCCTAGATCGACAGGGGTTTCTTCGGGGGCGGAGCCGTTTTCTGTGGCTTCGCCTTCGGGCTTCTCTTTGGCGGCTGTCATGCGGGCCACGGCGCAGATGCGGTCGTTGTCGTCGACGGTCATCATCTTGACGCCCTGGGTGGCGCGGCCAGTCTGGCTGATTTCGTCGGTCTTGACGCGAATGACCGTCGCGCCCTCCGTCACGATGAACAGCTCGTGCTGCGGGCCCACCGTCTTCATGGCCGCGAGGTTACCCTTACGCTCGGTCATTTGGATGGTGTAGACGCCCTGGCCGCCGCGATTCTGCTCCGGGTAGTCCGCAACCGGCGTGCGCTTGCCGTAGCCGCGCTCGGTGATGACGAACAGATCACCGTTGCCGTTAGTGACTTCCATGCCCAGAACGCTCACGCCGTCCTTCATACCGATACCGCGAACGCCGCTGGTATCGCGGCCGGTGGCGCGCACCTGCTCCTCGGAGAACATGATCGCCTTGCCCGCGGTGGTGGCCAGGATAATCTTGTCGCCCTCGCGCACGCGGCGCACGTTTAGCAGCGCGTCGTCGTCACGCAGGTTGATAGCGATCAGGCCGTCGCGACGGCTGCGGTCATACGCGCTCATCACGGTCTTCTTGACCATGCCGCTCTTGGTGGCAAACATCAGATACTCGTCGGCGGGGAACTCGCGGCAGCTGATGACGCTCGCGATCTTCTCGCCCTCCTCGAAGGGCAGCAGGTTGACGATCGCGGTACCGCGCGCCTGGCGCGTACCCACCGGCAGCTCGTGCACCTTCAGTCGATAGACCTTGCCCTTGCTCGAGAAGAACAGCACGTACTCGTGCGTGGACGCGATGAACATCTCGTCGATGACATCGTCCTCTTTGAGGTTGACGCCCGACACGCCCTTGCCGCCGCGTTTCTGGGCGCGGTAGGCGGCCACCGGGATGCGCTTGACATAGCCGGTGTGGGTGATGGTCACGACCATGTCCTCGTCGGCAATGAGGTCCTCGACGTCCAGGTCCTTCTCGACCTGGCTGATCTCGGTGCGGCGCTTATCGCCAAACTTCTTGGAGATCTCGCGCATCTCTTCCTTAATGACGCCCAGGATCTTCTCCTCGTGCGCCAGCAGGTCCTCGTAGTAGGCGATGGCGCGGCGCAGGCCGTCCAGCTCTTCCTGAATCTTGTCGCGCTCCAGGCCGGTCAGGCGGCGCAGCTTCATCTCGAGGATGGCCGTGGTCTGCTCGGGCGTAAAGCCAAAGCGCTCGATCAGGCGGCTGCTGGCCTCGGAGTCGGTCTGCGAGGAACGGATGATGCTGATGACCTCGTCGATATGGTCAAGGGCCATCAGGTAGCCCTCGAGGATATGCGCGCGGGCCTGGGCCTTCTTAAGGTCGAAGCGGGTGCGTCGGGTGACGACGTCGACCTGGTGGTCGATGTAGTGCTGCAGCATCTCGCGCAGGCTCAGGCATTTGGGAACGCCGTTGACGAGCGCCAGGTTGTTGGCGCCGAAGGTCGTCTGCAGCGAGGTGTACTTGTACAGGTTGTTGAGCACGACCTGCGGGATGACGCCCTTCTTGAGTTCGATGACCAGACGGATACCCTTCTGGTTGGACTCATCGCGCATATCAGAGATGCCCTCGATGCGCTTGTCGTTGACGAGCTGGGCGATCTTCTCCTGCAGGGTGCCCTTGTTGACCATGTAGGGAATCTCGGTAAAGACCAGGCGGCTGCGGCCGGTCTTGGTGGACTCCACATGTGCCTTGGCACGCACGGTAATGGAGCCGCGGCCGGTCTCGTAGCTCTGCTTAATGCCGGCGCTGCCCATGATGATGGCGCCGGTGGGGAAGTCCGGACCGGGCATGATCTGCATGAGCTCGTCGACGGTGGCGTCGGGGTTGTCGATCAGGTAGCAGGTGGCCTCGATCGCCTCGGTGAGGTTATGCGGGGCGATGTTGGTGGCCATGCCGACGGCGATGCCCTGGCTGCCGTTGACCAGCAGGTTGGGGAAGCGCGCAGGCAGTGCCACGGGCTCGGCGAGCGATTCGTCGTAGTTGGGCTGCCAGTCGACGGTATCCTTCTGCAAGTCACGCAGCAGTTCCATGGCGGGCTTGGCCAGGCGACTCTCGGTGTAACGCATGGCCGCCGCGCCGTCGCCGTCGATGTTGCCGAAGTTGCCGTGACCGTCGATGAGCGGCGTGCGCATGGAGAACCACTGCGCCAGGCGGACCATGGCCTCATAGACCGCGAAGTCGCCATGCGGGTGGTACTTACCGATAACTTCGCCGACCGTCCAGGCTGACTTCTTGTGCGGGCGGTTGGGGTAGATGCCGCTCTCGTTCATCGCGTACAGGATGCGGCGGTGCACCGGCTTTAAGCCGTCGCGCACGTCCGGCAGGGCGCGCGCCGTGATGACCGACATCGAATACTCGATGAACGACTGCTTCATCTCGCGACCGAACTCCGAAATCTGGAGCTGACCGCCGTTGATATCCTCGCCGGCCGAGGCACCACGGTCGACTTCGCCAAAGCTCTCCTCGAGCTCGGCGTCGTCGTCCTCTTCCTCATCATCATCGGCATCGGGGTTATAGGCGTCCGGGTCGCCGTCCTCGCCCTGCTCAGCACGGGCAAGCAGGCGCTTCAGATCATCGGGCATACCGGCATCGCCGGCCTCATCCATACCCTCATTGTTGTTGATATCGTCTGCCACGTTACCTCCTCTTAAGCGTCAAGGAATCGTGCATCATGTGCATGCTTCTCGATGTACTCGCGGCGATAGCCGACCTCGGAACCCATCAGCTCGCGCACGGCGCGGTCCGCCACCACGGCGTCCTCGATCGACACGCGCTGCAGAATGCGGGTCTTGGGGTCCATCGTCGTCGAGGCAAGCTGCTTGGGGTCCATCTCGCCCAGGCCCTTGTAGCGCTGGACGGTATAGCCCTTGCGCTTTTTGGTAATCTTGCCGTCCTTGGCCTTGCCGTCCTCGTCGTTATCGTCGGGGTTCAGGCCCAGACTCTGGATGGTGTCGCGCAGGATCTCGTCTTCGGGCTGGCGGCCGTTGGGATACACGTAGTGGATCTTGTTGCGCACCTTAATGCCAAAGATGGGCGGGCAGGCAACATAGACGTAGCCGGCATCGATCAGCGGACGCATGTACTTGTAGAAGAACGTCAGCAGCAGGATGCGGATATGCGCACCGTCGACGTCTGCATCGGTCATGATGATGATCTTGTGGTAGCGCGCCTTGGTGATATCGAAGTCGCCGCCGTCGCCGGCACTCGTCGTGACGCCGCAGCCGATCGCGGTAATCAGCGACTGAATGGTGTCACTCGAGAACGCGCGATGGTCACCAACGCGTTCGACGTTCAAAATCTTGCCGCGCAGGGGCAGAATCGCCTGGATGTCTCGGCGACGGCCGTCCTTGGCCGAACCGCCTGCCGAGTCGCCCTCTACGATGAAGAGCTCGGTCAGCTCGGCATCGCGCACCGAGCAGTCGGCGAGCTTACCGGGCAGGGACGCCGTCTCGAGCAGGCTCTTGCGACGGGTCGCTTCGCGCGCTTTGCGGGCGGCATTGCGCGCCTTGCAGGCCTGTTGCGCCTTCTTGACGATCTCGCGAGCGGGCTTGGGATGCTCCTCGAGGTAATCGGCAAGGCCGTCGGTCACGATCTTGAGCGTGAGCGCGCGCATATAGGAGCTGCCGAGCTTGGCCTTGGTCTGACCCTCAAACTGCGGGTCGGGCAGCTTGACCGAGATGACAGCCGAAAGGCCCTCGCGCACATCGTCGCCGGTCAGGTTGGCGTCCTTTTCCTTGAGCAGATTCTGCTTGCGTGCGTAGTCGTTGATTACGCGGGTGAGCGCGGTGCGGAAGCCCTCAAGGTGCATGCCGCCCTCGGGAGTGTAGATGTCGTTGGCAAACGACATGACGTTCTCGCCGTAACCGCTATTCCACTGCAGGGAAACCTCGACCTCGCCCATCTTGGTCACAGGCGCGTCCGGGTCCGATTTGCCCTCGATGTAGATGGGCTCCTTAAAGGCTTCGGGGACGTCCTTGCCCTCGTTGAGGAACTTGACGAAGTCAATGATGCCGCCCTCGTAGCAAAACTCCTCCACATGGGGAGTCGCCTCGCGCTCGTCGGTCAGCACGATTTTGAGGTTCTTATTGAGGAACGCCGTCTCCTGCAGACGGTTGTGCAGCGTATCGAAATCGTAGATGCAGGTCTCGAAGATCTCGTCGTCGGGCCAGAAAGTGACGGTGGTGCCCGTCGAATCCGAGGTGCCCACGACCTCCATCTTCTTGACGGTCTTGCCGCGCGAGAACTCCATCTCGTAGGTGTTGCCGTCGCGACGAACCTGAACGACCACGCGCTTGGACAGTGCGTTGACGACGGAGATGCCAACGCCGTGCAGGCCGCCCGAAACCTTATAGGCCGAGTTATC
Source organism: Collinsella aerofaciens (assembly GCF_015555045.1). Taxonomy (GTDB): domain Bacteria; phylum Actinomycetota; class Coriobacteriia; order Coriobacteriales; family Coriobacteriaceae; genus Collinsella; species Collinsella aerofaciens_W. The sequence continues at coordinate 79,716 of NZ_JADNJQ010000003.1, forward strand.
GAACTTACCGCCGGCGTGCAAGATCGTCATGACGACCTCGAGCGTCGGGATCTTTTTAACAGGGTGCTCGTCGACGGGGATACCGCGACCGTTGTCGACGACCGTGATGGAGTTGTCGGCGTGGACCGTCACCTGGATCTCGGTGCAGAAACCGGCCATGGCCTCGTCGACGGAGTTGTCAACGATCTCCCACACCAGGTGATGCAGACCGCTGGCGCTCGTCGAGCCGATATACATGCCCGGGCGCTTACGAACGGCCTCGAGACCTTCGAGAATCTTAATCTCGCCGCCATCGTAATCGTTTTCGTTTGCCACACGTCCTCCTTCAGTCAAGAAAATGTGTACAGCCTTACTAGTTTATCGTAAAAAAATACCCTCGGGAACGAGGGTATTTGGCTCTACAAGGCCACCAGATGCGATTTAAGGCTCTTTTTTGCTTTGCACGCCCTTGGCCCACTCGGCGCTGGCTCTCATGGCATTCTCGAGGGCCTCGCGCAGTTTTTGGTCTTCGATGGGCGCCACTTGGCGCTCGATCTCGGTGCGCTCGGCCTCACTTAGGTCGGCGTGCGGGGCCGACGGGCGCTCGGTCGTCGCCGGGCGCAGGCGCTCCTTGGCGGCGGGCGGCGTGTGACCGGGCGCGGTGGTTTTGAACACCAGGCCGTCCACATGCGCACCGGCGCGCTCCATGCGCGCGCGAATGATCTCGCGCAACAGCGTCATTTCCTGCGTCCACGAGGGCGAGTCGAGATATACCAGCAGCTCATTGGACTCGGGCAGGTAGCGCAGGCCCGTCACATGCCGTCCCTCGCGCGTGCCCGAGCACACCGCGTTCCACGCGCGATAGACCACGCGCGACTCCTCGGCAGCCTCCATCTGCGCACGGCGCTCGGGCGTTGCAGCCGCCAGGATGCGCTGGCGCTCTGCGTTCAAAAACCCACTGAAGGCGACCGTTTCGCTCTCGCGCTCGTAATTAGCACGTCTCACCCATGCTCACCACCTTGGCTCGATCAAGCAGGTCATCGGTAAAGTACCCCAGGTTGGTCGTGGTTATGACCGTCTGGATATCATCGCCGATCAGCCGCAGGAAAGCACCGCGGCGTTCGCCGTCGAGTTCGCTCATCACGTCGTCCAAAAGCAGCAGTGGGGCGGTGCCCAGGACATCGCGAGCCACGGCCACCTCCGCCACCTTCCAGGCCAAAACCAACGTTCGCTGCTGACCTTGGCTGGCAAATGAACGGGCGGAGCGGCCCGCCACGGCAAACTCAATCTCATCGCGATGCGGTCCCACCAACGTCACGCCGCGGCGAATTTCCTCGTCGGCGCGCTCATCAAGGGCAGCCAGCATGCGCTCGTACGCCCAGCCCTTCAGCTCTTCGCGATCCTCGACCTGGGGCAAATCCCCCAGCGTGGACGCATAGGACACGTTGGCGGCTTCACCGGACGCCACTTGCCCGTAGGCAGTACGCACATGGCCCGCCAGCCGGTCGAGCAGGGCCAACCGGTGCACGAGCAGGGCCGAGCCCGCGCGGGCAATCGAATCGTTCCACGCGCCGAGCATCTCGCGGCAGCACCAGGTCTCCTTGAGCAAGGCGTTACGCTGGGTCACGCAGCGCCCATAGGCGCTCGCAAGATCGGCATAGCGTGCGCTCAGCTGCATGCCAAAGTCATCGAGGGCGGCGCGGCGCACACTGGCGCCTCGCTTAACCATGTCCAGATGGTCGGGGCAAAACAGCACACTCGGCAGAACGCCGCGCACACCGGCGGCAGAGCATCTCTTGCCGTTGCGGCTAAACGAGCGCTTACCGTCCTCCGCGCTCAATCCCATATCAAGTACGCGGCCGTCGCCCTCGAGCCTCAGCTCGGCCTTGCACGAGCCCACGCCGTCATGGACGAGCTCGGCTGCGGTCGGATGCCTAAACGAGGCGCCGCTCGTCAGCAGCTGCAGCGCCTCTATAAGATTGGTCTTTCCCGCCGCGTTGGGTCCCGCAAGTATCGTCACGCCCTCGTCCAGGGCAAGGCGATAGCTATCGAAGCTGCGGTAGTGCGCGACGGAAAGATCGCGGGCGAACATGGTCATGGCGCAGCGCTAGATGCGGACCGGCATGACCAGGTACAGGTAGTTGATCTTGTCGTAGGACTTGAAGATACCCGCCTGCGAGTAGCTCTTGAGCTCCAGCGTGATCTCCTTCTCCTTGGACAGGGCGTTGAGGCAGCCGAAGATGTAGTGGTAGTTGAAGGCGATGGTACCCGACTCGCCCTCGGCCTCGACATCGATCGTCTCCTGCGCAAGGTCCTGGTCATTGGAAATGGAGGACAGGCCCATCTGCCCGTTCTCGACATCGATCTCGAACTTGACGGCGGGGTTGGCGCTCGCGATAACGGCCACGCGCTTGAGGGCGGCGTTAAAAGCGGCGACATCGATCTTGACGCTCGTCACGCACGAATCGGGGATGAGCTGCTTGTAGTTGGGATACATGCCCTCGATGCGGCGCGACACGTAGGTGGTGTTGCCGGCCTCGAAGACGACCTGGGTGTCGGTAGCCCCGATCATGATGGTCGCCTGGCTGGCCATGATGTTCAGCGCGTCGTTAAAGGCGTCAGCCGGAACGTTGAGCTCAAAGGAGCCCTCGAGGGTCGAGGTCTCGACCTGCGTATCGCACACGGCCAAGCGGAAGGAATCGGTCGCCACCAGGCGCACGGTATTGTTCTCGACCTTCATGTGCACGCCGCCCAGGATGGGGCGGGCCTTGTCGGTCGAGGTGACGCGCCACACGCGACCGACCATTTCGGACAAGATATCGGTCGGCAGCTCCACGGCGCTCTCGATGGCATAGGCCGGAAACTCGGGGAAGTCATTGGCATCGAGCGTGTTCAGCCTAAAAGAGCTCTTCTCGCAACCAATCAGCACCTGGCGCTCGGACAGCTCAAAGGTGACCGGGGCATCGGGGAGGGTCTTGGTGATATTGGAGAGCATCTTACAGGGGATAACCATCTCGCCCTCTTCTTCGACATGCGCCGCGATGCGATGACGGATCGAGATGGTGTAGTTAGAGGTCTGGAATTCCAAGATGCCGTCTTGGGCCTTGACGAGCACGCCCGACAGGATGGGAAGGGTGGATGCCGAAGCGACACCCTTCATAACGACGCCGATGGCTTGTGTAAGCGAGCTCTGGCTGACGGTGAACTTCATCTTTTAATACCTTTCTATAGATATAAATATCTTAATAATAGTAATAGCACTGACGAAACTGTTGATTACTCCCAAAGACGCAGGTCAGACCCAGAAAGAGAATCGACAGCAACCTGTGTGCAACAGGGGTGGTTTTCCACGTTCAAAACCTGCGTAAAACTTTTCATCACCGCGGGTTGGGTTTTAGACACCTTATGCCCGTGGTTTCGACAAGTTTTCAACAGGTGTCTCTATTTCCCTACGAGCGCAGTGTAATTTTATCGCGCAGCGACTTGAGGTCTTCGGTGACGGTGCGGTCTTCCTGGATCATCTTCTGGACCTTTTTGTAGCTCGTGCTGACGGTCGAGTGGTTGCGGTTGCCAAATTCGGCGCCCACCGCCGTGGTCGTCATCTCGCACATCTCTATGGCCAGGTAGATAGCGATATGGCGTGCTTTGGCGATATTGGCGTTGCGACGCGGGCCGATGAGCTCCTCGTGCGTCACGCCGTACTGCTCTTCGATGACGGACTGAACCGTCTGGACGTTGATCTTTTTGGCCGATGTGTCGAAGTACTGGCTGGCGATGGCGTCGATATCGTCAAAGGTGAGCTCCCCGCCCTCGCGCTCGCGGTCCCCCGCCTCGCCGGCACAGCGCTCGCAAAAGCTCTCGAGTTCGCGGATGTTGGTGCCCGAGACTTCGGCCATGTGTTTAAAGTGCTCGTCGGTCAGGTGCCCGCCGTCGCCCCCATAGGCCGCCAGCAGCGAGTCGTCGCCTGCCTCGGGAGCGGCGACGATGGTGTTCTCGTAATAGCGCTGCAAGATCTTGTATTTCATCTCGTAGCTGGGCTCTGCGACCAGGCAGAGCATGCCGGCGTTGAAGCGGCTGGTCAGACGCTCATCCATGCTCAGGTCCTTGGGGGCGCGGTCTGCCGCGATGACGACCTTCTTGTTGTTGCGGATGAACTCGTCCATGAGCTGGAAAAAGTAGTCCACGCTCGCGCGCTTGCCGATGATGTTTTGGATGTCATCGATGATGAGCACGTCCACGCCGTGGTACGCCTGCATGATGGGGGCGTTGCTCTTCTTTTGGCGGTCGAACTCGGTCATCAGGTCGTCCAGATATGCCTGGGAGTTGGCATACTTGACCTTGATCTCGGGCGACTTCTCGGCGAGCTCGTTTTTGATGGCAAGCAGCAGGTGCGTCTTGCCCAGGCCCGATTTGCCGTAGATGAACAGTGATGTGCATGTGCCGCGCTCGTCCGCGAGGGCGGCAAACTTGAGTGCCGAGCGATAGGCATGGCTGTTCTCTGGGCCGTAGACAAAGTTCTCAAAGGTAAATTTTGAGTTCGCGGCGAGCGGGGCTCCATCCGTATTCTGCTCGGCCGGCACGGTCGGTGCTGACATGGGTGAAGCGGGGGTCGCAGCTTGCGTGGGTTTAGTCGGCGCTCCGCCCTTCATCTGGTTCATCATGCGACGAAAATCATCGGCCGAGAGCGTGTTCTTGATTGCAATGCCCGAATCAGCGCCCGCCGCTGCGTCGTGAGCGATGGGCATGTGCGTGACGGGTGCGTTCGTTGACGTCGCCGCCGCGGTTGGCAATGGTGCCATGGTTTCACGGGAAACATCACCGTGCTGGTGCTCGATTGTCGGCGCGTCGCCTGCGGAGGCCGGCACCGCCGGGGAAGCAGCGGGAGCCGTGGCGGGCGCCGTCGCGGCAGCGGATTCCGTCGCGGCGCCTTGCGGTGCCACGATGTCGAGCGCAATCGGTGCAAAGGCGATTTCTTCCAGATAGGCCTCAATAGTCGGCTGATGCTTTTTGAGCTGCGCGATGGCAAAGCGCGAGGGCGCCTCGATCGTGAGCGTATCTTCGGTCAGGCTTATGGCGCGCGATTGCCCCAGCATGTTGATGAGGCGTGCATCTTGGCCGTCGCGCTGGCAAAAGGCGATGGCATCCCCCAGGATGATGCTTGCTTCCTCGTCCACTGTCTCTCCCGTTCTTTAGCTCTGAGCTCGCACGCGAGCGGCGCCGAGTTCGGTCAGATGGTATTTCTGGCCATGCTTGATGGCCAAGCCAGCCTGCGCCAAGTCATTGAGCGTGCGTGACCAAGTGGGGGCCGAGTTTCCAAACGCCCTCGCAAGATCGGTTGCGCCGCACGCTTGATTTTGCGCCAGATAGCCCAGCGCGGCGTTGCCGCGATCGCTTACGAACACGTCCGGTTGTGGCTGTGCATACTGATTTACTGCATTAGGATACATCATTTGAGCTGCTGGCTGTTGAGAACTCTGCGTCGGCGGCATTTGCTGTTGAAAACTTTGAGGCCACTGTTGGTAAGGCTGCGGAGGCGTCTGCTGGGCCCAGGGGTTGTACTGCTGCTGCGGCATCTGCTGGTACGGCTGCTGATATCCCTGCTGGTACTGCTGCGGGAACTGCTGGCCATACCCCAGTGGCGGCATCTGCTGATATGGATATCCCTGTTGGTACGGCTGATAGCCCATTTGCTGGCCACCCGGCGCCCCCGTCGCCTGCTGCATTGCTGCTGCATCCTGATCAGCCAGCGGCATGGCCTCTGGCATGTTTGGCGGCATCGACATAGATGCCGCCTGGGGTTCTTGTGTGGGAAGCATTCCGGGCTGCTGCATCTGTGCCACGGGGGGCTGCACCTGCTGCGTTGCCATGGGCTGCTGCGCAAAAGCTCCCGGCAGGGGATATGTGGGCTGTTCCGTCTCGGGCCGCACGGCAGCGCCGCGTCCGCCGGCACGCTCGATTTCCTGCACGCGTTTAGGGTTCAGGCTTACCGTAACCACGGTGCCGTTGCCCATGTTGTCCTCGATGGATACGGCACCGCCGGCGTTTTCCAAATACTCCTGCACCATGGGAAACCCTGCTCCGGTTCCACGGATATAGCGCTTCATCTTGCTGTTTGCGCTGGTAACGCCAAAGTCGAAAGCACGTTCCTTGTCGTCGATGCCGGGTCCTTGGTCAGCAAAGCGGATGGTGTCTCCGCCGTCCAGAATTGAGATGATGGGCTCGGCAAAGTGTGCGTGGATAAAGTTTTCGACAATCTCGCGGATGACCATGAGCGAGATGTGGCCACCTTGTTCTTTCATGCACTGGTAGACGGTGTTGGTCGTCTCTTCCAAATACGTGCGGACATCTTGCGGATCAATGACGATCACCCGCGGTGTCGACAGCATGTCGTCATAGACGGCGATGCGCGCGGCGTACATGGCTTTTGGCGCCTGCGTGGTCGTCTGCTCGCCTTCCGCACGCTCTTCGCGCACGCCGGTGATGTGCTCGTTGTCGGGTGCCGGGTCTCCGGAATCGACCATGGTGTAAAAGTCGTCAGACATGCCGCTCGCAATCTTTCAAAAGGTTTCGAACAAATAGTAGCTCACCGTGCAACGTTTCTCATCTTTCGACAACTTTTCAAAACTTGTTGAAAACTTTGGAAAACTGGCGAAAGGTTCTCAACATTGCCAACATGACCTGTTGAAAACTCGATGAAATATCGTGAAAGGTTGCCATGAGGCGCAAATTTCGGTTGTGCTTATGGGGGAACCGTGTGAACTGCGCAACCTTTTACCTTTGATTTCTTGACATTTGAACATTGATTTCCCTACAATCTTCAAGCTCACGTGTCTATATCTGCGTCCGCGCTCCCGCGGACACTCGAAATGCAGCAGGAGGAACTTAAGATGAAGCGTACGTATCAGCCTAATAAGCGTAAGCGTGCCAAGACCCATGGCTTCCGTGCCCGTATGGCCACCAAGGGTGGTCGTGCCGTGCTCGCCCGTCGCCGCGCCAAGGGCCGCAAGCGTCTCACTGTCTAGCAGCGATACACACATCTCGCATGAAGACTATTAAGTCTCGGCAAGATTTCGAGCATGTGTTCAGTCAGGGGCGTCGTTTCAATCACCCTCTGATTCGAATGACCATATGTGAATCGGTTGGCGAAGGCGACTCCGGAAGGGTCGCCTTCGTTGGTGCTAAACGGCTCGGTTGTGCAGTTGTGCGCAACCGTTCTAAGCGTGTGATGCGCGAGGCCGCCCGCAGCTGTGGATTTCCCGTTGCGGGTTATGACATCATCTTGTTCGCAACTCCCAAGACGAGGGTTTCCTCGCCGCAGGAGATGGACAAGGCATTGCGTTCGCTTGTGAAACGCGCCGGCGTTGCCGGGGAGGAGCGATGAGCAATCACGTTTTGCGACGTGTTGCCATCGCTCCTATTCGCATATATCAACAGGTTATTTCGCCCTTATTGCCTGACGCCTGCATTTATTACCCAACGTGCTCGCAATACGCCGTCCAGGCGATTGAGAAGTACGGTGTTTTGAGAGGCTGCTGGCTTGCCGTGAGGCGCATCGCTCGCTGCAATCCCCTGCACGTCGGCGGTTATGACCCTGTGCCCTAGCGGGCACTCGCTATCGGAGGAAAACTTACATGTGGGATTGGATCGTTAACATCCTTTTCGAGCTGCTCAAGCTCATCCAGACCTTTGCGGTCGACTGGGGCCTGTCCATCATCATCCTGGTGGTCATCATCCGTCTGCTGCTGACGCCGCTTATGCTCAAGTCGACCAAGTCGACGGCTCGCATGCAGGTGCTGCAGCCCAAGATGCTCGAGATTCAGGAGCGCTATGCCGACGATCCTCAGCGCCAGGCCGAGGAGATGCAGAAGTTCTACAGCGAGAACAAGTTCAACCCGATGGCTGGTTGTTTGCCGCTGTTGATCCAGATGCCTGTCCTGTTCGCCCTGTTTACGTTGCTGCGCAACCTGCCGCAGTACTTTAACGACGGCACGTTCTCGTTCTTCAACATCCTGCCCGACCTGACCACCACGCCGAGCGCTTCCTTTGCCGATGGCTTTATGGTTGCGCTGCCTGCGCTGGTCTGCCTGATTCTGTTCGCCGTCCTGACCCTGATTCCGCAGCTCTATATGTCGCGCAACCAGACCGGCCAGCAGGCTCAGAGCATGCGTATGATGGCTGTTGTCATGACGGTCATGATGCTTTGGATGGGCTGGAGCCTTCCCGTTGGTGTTCTGCTGTACTACGATGTCTCGTCTGCTTGGCAGGTTATCCAGCAGATTTTTGTGACGCAGAAGGTTATCGAGAAGGCCAAGGCCGATGAGGAGGAGCGTCTTAAGAACGCGCCGCTGCAGGTTGAGGTCACTCGTCGAGAGAAGAAGCCGCGCCCGCACAAGAAGAAGTAGTGGGATATCAATCTTATTTAGGTACCTAACTTTTGGAGTACGTTATGTCTGAAGAGATCATCGAGGATATGCTTGAGGAGGTTGCCCCGCAGGTCGCGGGCGATTATCCCGAGATTGCACAGCGCTACAAGGCTGGTGAAGAGCTGACCGATGAGGAGCTCGACACCATTGCCGATGTTGCGATTTCCATCCTGCGTTCCATCCTTTCGCACTTCGATGCCGCCAACTCTCCTATCGATGAGTATGAGGGTGACGAGGGTGAGCTGATTCTGGATGTAACGGCTCCCGATCTTGCTGTTCTCATTGGCCGTCATGGTCGCACCCTTGATGCCCTTCAGGTTATGTTCTCTTTGCTGGTGAGCCGCAAGCTTGGCTTTAGGTATCCGGTTGTAGTGGACGTCGAGGGATACAAGAGCCGCCGTCAGGACAAGGTTGCCTCCATGGCTCAGTCTGCTGCCGAGCGTGCCATTCGCACTCATAAGAGTGTTTCGCTTCCGCCCATGAATGCCTACGAGCGTCGACTGGTTCACATTGCACTTCGTGGCAATGATGCCGTCGATACTCATTCTGAGGGTTCTGACCCTGATCGCCATGTGGTGATTGTTGCTCGATAATCTACTCGAGTTTATGCTAAGGGGACGTGGTTTCCACGTCCCCTTTTTTTTGTCAAAAGTTCTCGATACGCTGATTTTTGTCAGAAAGGAGCTTTCGTTGTTAGTACTTACTGATCAGCAAGCTGACGAGATGTTGAGTCGTCTAGCTTTCTATTGCAAAGAGTATTCCTTGAGCGTAACTGATGTTGAGCTGAGGAAATGTATTCAGCATTTGGATTTGGTTCTAGAAACAAATAAGACATCCAATCTCACCCGTATTCTTAACGTAGAAGATGCTGCAGTACTTCATATCCTCGACTCACTTGTTTTGCTCCCCTATATCAACAAGGCTCCTGAGGGAGCTTTGCTCGATATGGGAACAGGTGCGGGCTTCCCTGGTATTCCATTAACCATAACCACGCATCGTAAAGCTACTTATATTGACTCTGTTGGCAAGAAGGTTGATGCGGTAAATTCCTTTGTCCATGCTCTTGGATTGAAACATGCCCATGCGGTTCATGATCGTCTTGAAGAATATGCTCGGAGCCATAAGAAGCAGTTCTCTGTTGTAACCGCCCGCGCACTGGCCCCTCTACCAATTCTTGTTGAGTATGCGGCTCCGTATCTGAAGGATGGAGGGCTATTTGTTATAACCAAGGGCAATCCTTCGGATGAGGAGCTTGCTTCCGGCATGTCAGCAGCTAAGATTTGCGGCTTCACTTTGCTTCTGAATGACGCAATTGATTTGCCTGAAGGCTTGGGTCACAGGGAGTTCATTGTTCTTAAGAAGAGTCATCCAGCATCCGTTTCATTGCCTCGTGCAAATGGCGTGGCAAAGAAGAATCCGCTTGCCTAGATGTTTCACGTGAAACATAATGGATACTAACAACTTGCAGTGTTTCACGTGAAACATGGCGGTTGATATCGATTCGGAATGTTTCACGTGAAACATCCTCCGTTTGACAGCTTTAATACACACCAGGAGGGACCGTGGGATTTCGCGACGTTAAGCGTTCAAAGAGCGCAAAAGACACGCGTATCATTGCAATCATCAATCAAAAAGGCGGCGTCGGTAAGTCAACGACGGCTGTAAACCTTGCAGCAGCACTGGGTGAGCAGGGTCGTAAGACACTGATTGTCGATTTTGATCCGCAGGGAAACAGCACCAGTGGATTCGGAATTGAAAAAGAAGACCTTGATCACTGCATCTATGATGCATTGTTGAATGATGTGCCGGCAGAATCACTTGTTCTTGATACAAATTGCAAAAAGGTATTCGTAATTCCAGCTACAATTCAGCTTGCAGGCGCCGAAATTGAGCTCGTAAGCGCAATTGCACGTGAAACCCGCCTCAAAGATTTGCTTGAGCCGATTCAGGACGAGTTCGATTTTATTTTCATTGACTGTCCTCCTTCGCTCGGCCTGCTTACTATCAACGCTTTGACCGCAGCAGACAGCGTTTTGATTCCGATCCAGTGCGAATATTACGCACTCGAGGGCGTTACGAAGCTGCTTGAGTCAATGAAGATGGTCAAATCAAGGCTGAACAAGGGCTTAGACACCTATGGTGTGCTTATGACCATGTATGACTCGCGTACTTCACTATCGAATCAGGTTGTTGAGGAGGTTCAATCGTACTTTGGTGATAAGGCGTTTAAGACGCTAATCCCCCGTACGGTTAAAATCTCCGAAGCTCCGTCTTTTGGAGAACCAGTAATTACCTATGCACCTCAAAATAAGGGTGCAAAAGCATATATGAACCTTGCAAAAGAGGTGATCAAGCGTGCCTAGTGTAAAGAAACGTGGCGGATTGGGACGTGGACTGAATGCTTTGGTTTCAGAGGCCGAGTATGAGACCGGCGGTTCGGCTGCATCGGCTTCAAATGCTGCATCTGAAACAAAACTACCTATTGAGGATATCGTTCCCAACCCTAATCAGCCGCGAATTCACTTTAACGAAACTGAACTTCGCGAGTTGAGCGAGTCAATCCAAGAATATGGCGTTTTGCAGCCGCTTTTGGTTCGCAAGCATGGAAACGGCTATGAGATCATCGCTGGTGAGCGTCGTTACCAGGCGTCAAAGCTTGCTGGCCTTGAAGAATTGCCAGTCATCATTAAAGAGGTAAATGATGAAGAGATGCTGGCTCTTGCTCTTATCGAAAACCTTCAACGTTCAGATCTGAATCCCGTCGAAGAGGCTAAGGGCTATCGACAGCTCATCGATGCCAGCGGTATGACCCAGGAGGCATTGTCGAAGGCAGTAAGCAAGTCACGCTCTGCAATTACAAACTCACTGCGTCTTCTCGATCTCCCCGAAGTAGTTCAGCAGATGATTTTTGAGGGTAAACTTACTGCTGGTCATGCACGTGCGATTCTTGCAGTTCCCTATGAGGATGCTCGAATTCGACTTGCAGAGAAGGTTGTTGCAGAGGGCCTTTCCGTAAGAGCGACAGAAAATCTTGCTCCGTTGTTTTCTGCCGGAGAGACACCTAAGACGCCGAGGCCTGCAACCCCTCAGTCTTTTAAAAAGGCAGCCCGCGTGCTTCGTCAAGTTTTTAATACCAACGTGCGTGTGAAGAGCTCGCGTGGAAAGAATAAGATTGAGATTGAGTTTAAAGACGAGGAAGAGCTCTCTCGTATTCTTGGCGAAATGATTCAGTTTGATCAAGGAGGCCAAGATGAGGAATAGAATTTTAACTGCGATTGCATTGGCGACGACTGTCGCGGCTGGTGCCTTTGCTGGCTATAAGATCGCGACAGACGATGAACTTCGAGGTCGTTTGCTTCGTAGTGCGCAAGATATTATCGATACATCCAAGAAGAAAATGGATGTTATGACAGAAGATGTTGCAATGCGTACTGCTCAGGTAACGAAGAATCCCAAGATTAATCAGGGTTGGGTCAGCAACCAATGGGAAAATGTAGGCTATTAGGTACCTAACAATTACTTAGCATATTGTGATGGGTCCTTGTCTGATTCACGAGACAAGGACCCCTTATTTTGGCCGTAAAAATGGGACCAGTAGCAGCTGATTCAAAATTAAGGTCAATAAATGAAACGACCCCGGTTGCATATCCTGCAACCGGGGTCGTTCGATGTTTCACATGAAACGTTTTGGGTGCGACTCCCCTATGCGTTCTTCTGAACTTTGAAGCGCTGCTTCAGCTGTCCGCAAGCGGCGTCAATATCGTTACCACGGGAGTTACGAATCGTTGTCTCGATGCCACGGGACTCAAGGCGACGCTGAAGATCCTCAACCTTATGAATCGGCGACGGCTTGAGCGGGCTACCCTCGATGTCGTTAAGCTGAATGAGGTTAACGTGGCACAGCGTTCCCTCGCAGAAGTCGCAGAGCGCCTGCATTTCCGGATTCGTATCGTTGACGCCTTCGATCATGGCATACTCATAGGTTGGGCGGCGGCCGGTCTTCTCGGTGTAGAGCTGAAGCGCTTCGTGAAGGCGAAGCAGCGTGTACTTCTTAACACCGGGCATGAGCTTATTGCGCGTCGACTGGATGGCGGAATGCAGTGAAACAGCAAGCGTGAACTGCTCGGGGATGTCGGCAAATTTGCGAATACCGGGAATAACGCCACTGGTAGAGACGGTGAGGTGACGAGCGCCGATACCGATGCCATCGGGGTCGTTGAGGATTCGCAGCGCCTTGAGAACCTCGTCGTAGTTGGCAAACGGCTCGCCCTGGCCCATGAAGACAACGCTCGTGGCGCGCTCGCCAAAGTCGTTGGATACATGAAGTACCTGGTCGACGATCTCTTGAGCGGTCAGAGAGCGCTTGAGGCCGTTGAGACCGGTAGCGCAAAAGGCACAGCCCATGCCGCAGCCTGCCTGGGTGGAAACGCAGACGGAAAGCTTGTTACGACGGGGCATGCCGACAGTCTCGACGGAAACGCCGTCGTGGTATTCGAGCAGATACTTGCGCGAGCCATCTTTGGAAACCTGCTTGGTGAGTTCAGTGGGCGTGTCAAAGGCAAAAGCCTCCTTAAGCTGCTCGCGGAAAGCCTTGGGAATGTTGGTCATATCGTCAAACGAACAAACGTTCTTCTCGAAGACCCATTCAATGAGCTGCTTCGCGCGGAACGCGGGCTGGCCAAGTTCGGCCACGAGCTCGCGAATATCGTTTTGGCTCAAGTCGCGAATGTCCTGAGATTTAGTCCTGGGATTCATGGAAGCCTTTCGATTTTGGGGAAACGTAGAGGGTATCGCTACAATATGGTATCAGCTGCAGAAATTATAGAGGAGGAGTCTGCCCATGCCGGGTAAAAGCCTAGAGAACATGCACGTAGCGGTCTTGGCGGGCGGTCATTCCGCTGAGCGCGAGATCTCGCTCAATTCGGGAAAGAACGTTGTGGTGGCACTGAAGGAAGCCGGCTACACCTCGGTGGAGCTGCTCGATACGGCCGCTGATGACTTTATGGTAACCATGGCAACCGGCGGCTTTGACGTGGCGTTTATCGCCATGCACGGTGCCGGCGGCGAGGATGGTGCCATGCAGGGCGCCATGGAGACCCTGGGTATCCCCTACACGGCCTCGGGCGTGCTTGCTAGCGCCTGCGGTGCCGACAAAGAGGTCTCTAAGCTCCTGTACGCCAAGGCGGGCATTCCCATTGCCCCCGGCCTTGCGCTCGAGGTGGGCGATGAAGTCGATATCGATCATATCGTCGAGGTTTGTGGCGAGCGCAGCTTTGTGAAGCCGGCCGTCAACGGTTCCAGCTATGGCATTTCCCTGGTCCATGAGCCCTCCGAGCTGCCCGCGGCAATTGCCAAGGCGTTTGAGTACGGCGACAAAGTGCTGGTCGAGAAGTGCATCGAGGGTACCGAGATCACCGTCGGCGTGTACGGCGAGGACGACGTGCGCGCTCTGCCGATTGTCGAGATTCGTAAGCCCAAGGACTGCGAGTTCTACGATCTGGACGTGAAGTATGTCGACCCTACGGACATCCATCGCATTCCGGCGCAGATTTCACCCGAGAATTACACTCGCGCTCAGGAGCTTGCCTGCGCTGCTCACAAGGCCCTCGGTTGCCTGGGTATCTCGCGCAGCGACTTTATTGTGAGTGAGGACGGCCCCGTCATCCTCGAGACCAATACCATTCCCGGCATGACCGATACGTCGCTGTATCCGGATGAGATCCGCCACACCGACGACATGACGTTCCCGCAGGTCTGTGACAGCCTGATCCGTATGGGCCTTCGTCGAGCGGGCATTGCATGCTAATCGAGGACGCGGTTTCGTCAGGAACGCCGCAGTTTGTCATCGACTCCTATGCCACGCTTGCCGAACGCGCCAAAACGCAGTCCTTCGGCCTTATCGAGGAAGATGTGATTGTCCTCGATACCGAGACCACGGGTCTTTCGGTGCAGGACAACGAGCTGATCGAGATCTCGGCGGCCCGTCTTTCGGGCCGCGAGATCGTCGACCGCTTCGATACCTTCGTGCATCCCAAGCAGCTGATTCCCGCCGAGATTACCGAGCTCACGAGCATTACAAATGCCGATGTGGCAGATGCCCCGTCGGCCGTTGAGGCTGTCGCCGCTCTCGCCGATTTTGTCGGTGGTTGCCCGGTGATCGCACATAACGCCACGTTCGACCGCTCGTTTATCGAGTCGGTCAAAGGCGGCGTCAACGTGAGCGGTATTTGGATCGATTCGCTGGCGCTGTCGCGCATCGCGCTTCCGCGCCTGGCCTCGCACAAGCTGTCTTTTATGGCCGATCTGTTTGGCTGTGACTCGGTATCACACCGTGCCAATGCCGACGTCGACGCCCTGTGTGGCGTATGGCGCGTGTTGCTCGTGGCACTCACCGACTTGCCCCAGGGCCTCATGGCGCGCCTAGCCGACATGCATCCGGACGTGCCTTGGTCCTATCGTCCAATCTTCTCATTCTTGGCGGGGCAGAACCCTGGTTCTATCTTCTCTCTCAGCGCCGCTCGTGCTGACGTTCTCAAGGCCGATCGCGCCGACGATCGGGTGGACGCCGACGAACTGCCGGTACTCAAGATGCCGAGTCGTGAGGAGATTGAGGCAGACTATGCGCCAGGTGGCCTGGTCAATCGCATGTATCCCACCTACGAGCCGCGTGATGAGCAGATCGCGATGGCGCTCGAGGTCCGCGATGCGCTGGTCACGGGCACTCATCGTGTAATTGAGGCGGGCACGGGCGTCGGCAAATCGATGGCCTATCTGGTGCCTTTTGCCGAGGCAGCACGCCGCAACAACATCACGGTTGGTATTGCGACCAAATCGAACAATCTTGCCGACCAGCTCATGTACCATGAGCTGCCAAAACTTGCCGAGCAACTGGACGGTGGCCTGTCATTTTGCGCTCTCAAGGGCTATGACCACTATCCGTGCCTGCGCAAGCTTGAGCGCATGAGCCGAAGCCAGGTCGAGATTACCACCAAGCGCGATCCGGCGGACACGCTCACGGCGGTCGCGGTCATTATGGCGTACGTCTGCCAATCAGCCGATGGCGACCTCGACTCGCTCGGCATTCGGTGGCGCAGCGTCAACCGCCCCGACTTTACGACGGCCTCGCGCGAGTGTGCTCGTCGCCTCTGCCCGTTTTTCCCTGATAAATGTTTGGTCCACGGCGCTCGCCGTCGTGCAGCGCATGCCGACGTGGTGGTCACCAACCATTCCCTGCTGTTCCGCAATGTCGCGGCCGAGGGCAGGATTATACCTCCGATTCGTCATTGGGTAATCGACGAGGCCCATTCCATCGAGCGCGAGGCGCGCCGTCAGTGGGCGCGCGTGGTGTCGGCGGACGAATCACGCGTTCTGTTTGAGCGCCTGGGTGGCTCGAGCACCGGTGCGCTAAGCCAGGTTTCCCGTGATTTGGCAACCTCCGAGGGCTCTACGCTCTATCTGGGCCTTACTGCCAAGGCGACGTCGACGGTTGCGCGCGCGAGCATGGCAATCGCCGACGTGTTCGATGGCGTTCGCGAGCTCGGCCGCCGTGCCCGTGGGGGTTATGACAATGCCAATCTATGGATTGGCCCCGAGCTGCGCGAATCTGACGACTGGCATGATTTCTTACAGTCGGCCTACGCTGCTATCGATGCATTGGAACAAGCTGACAAGAGCGTCGACGCGCTGGTGCAGGCCGTCGCCGCCGACAAGCCCGAGGTTGTTGTCGACCTGGGCGATATCTCGCGCCGCCTGCACGAGCTGGCCGAGAACCTCAAACTCATCATCGACGGCACCGATGAACACTACGTGTATTCGCTGCAGGTCAATCGCAGGTTGCGTGCCGGCGGAGAGTCAATGACCGCAGAGCGCATCGACATTGGCGAGGCCTTGGCAACCGAGTGGCTGCCCGAGGTTCACACGGCTATCTTTGCCTCGGCGACCATGACGGTGTCCAAAAGCTTTGAACACTTTAACCACGCGGTCGGCCTCGATCGCATCGGTGCTTCAACATCCTCATCGCTGCACTTGGACTCGAGCTACGACTTTGATTCGAACATGGCTGTAGTCGTTGCGGGCGATATACCCGATCCGCGCGATCGTGAGAGCTATCTTACGGCGCTCGAGCGCGTGCTGGTCGACGCCCATCTTGCCATGGGCGGATCGGTGCTCACGCTGTTCACCAATCGGCGCGACATGGAAGACCTGTACACCCGCGTTGAGCCCAAGATGGCCCGTGCGGGTCTGGAACTCAACTGCCAGCAGCGCAACTCGTCTCCTCGTCGCCTGCGCGACCGGTTTATCAACGAGCCGACCTCGTCGCTTTTTGCGCTTAAGGCCTTCTGGGAGGGATTCGACGCCAGCGGCGAGACGCTGCGCTGCGTCATCATTCCCAAGCTGCCGTTCTCGAGCCCCACGGACCCGCTCTCGTGCGAGCGCAACTTGCGCGAAGACCGCGCTTGGGCGCGCTATTCGCTGCCCGAGGCGGTGCTCGAGGTCAAGCAGGCGGCCGGCCGCCTTATCCGCTCGTCGACCGATTGCGGCGTGCTGATTCTGGCCGACCCGCGCCTGGTGACGAAGGGCTACGGAAAGAAGTTCTTAACGTCGCTGCCCACGAGCTCCTACCAGCGCATCGAATCGGCGCAGATCGGGCACTATCTGCAACTGTGGCGCGCACGCCACGAGCGGCGGCGCTAAAGCGGACAGACGAGGGTTTTTGCCATATCGCACAGACGCTTTGACAGGGCGGGGTCATCCAAGATGCGGATGGCTCCGCCCGCTGCGATTATCTGGCTCAGTAGCCAACGCTCGGAGCCGTAATGCACGGTTACCGTTGCCGTGTCTGTCCCGCTGCGCTCGATTAGGGTGATGCCGGCCCAGTCCAGATGCTCCGCCATATCGAATGGCATCAAAAGCTTTGCGCTATGCTGCGTCCGGGCAAGGGAATCGTGGAGGGATGCGACGTCCGGTGCGTGAGACACGACGGAGTCTTCCGTCAAGGTGAGTCCCTCGATTTTATCCATGCGATAGGTGCGCTGCTCATCGACTGCGATGTCCCAGGCAATCAAGTATGTTTGGTCGCCGTTTGCCGTAATGCGCAAGGGGTCGACCAGACGCTCGCGTGGCCGCGCATCGTCCATCGAGCGATACGAGATGCGGCAGCGAACGCCGTCCTGAATGGCGCAGCTCAGCTGCTGCCAGTGCGACCCGTGGTTGACGGTGTCAAAGACGCGCTGGTTATAGCCGAGCTCTTCGGGTAGAAGAGCATGCCGAATCCGGGCTGCCGTCTGTGGCTCGATCCCCAACGATTCAAGTTCGTGGTTGAGCACAGCGCCCTCGGCGGCACTCAGGCGCAACGGTAGAACACGCCCGGCGTCGCCGGTGAGGACCACACGCTCGCCGCGGCATTCGCAGATGATGCGCGCGCCCGATTCTCGGTCCGCGAGCGTCGAGACGATCTCGAGAATCTCGTCGAGCGACACCCCTGTGATGTCAAAGCGGCTGCAAATCTCGGCTCGTGTCATGCCGCTCTCGCCGGCGGCGTAGAGGGCCTCCATGATGTCGATGGCGCGCGAGAGTCTCTGCTCGCTGGTGAGTTTACGCACGGGCATGCTCGTGCACCGCCCTTTCAATGAGGCGGTTCCACGCCTGCTTGAGCGATTTGGGGGCCACGGGCCTCATGCCGTCCATGGCGTGGGCCATGCAAAATGAGGCGGCGGCTTCAAGGTCATGCACGTCAACGGTCCAGGTCCATCCCGCATCGGTGTGTGCGAGTTCACCTCGCCCGCGCGTGAGGCCGTTGATCATATCGATCTGCGCCTGAGGGGCGAACGAGAACGTGGCTGCAACGGGCGGTCGGTCGGCAAAATCGAATTCAAAGAACAGATAGTCGTTGAGATTGAAGTCCGCGGGGATGGCGTAGGCCTTCGAGGGGCGCCAAGCGCGAACGATACGGTCGCAGCGGAATGTCCTGATGCCGTCGGTGACATTGTCGAGGCCGCAGAAGTACGCCACGCCCTCGCGTTCGAACATGCCGTAGACGCAGACGGTACGTTCTTTCTGCTCGCCGCGTCCGTTCTGATATAAAAATCGCAGTGCGCATCGCTCGGCAAAGGCGCTCCATACCGCATCGACGGTGGGAGAGCGGCGGATTGGTGCTTCGTCCACCGTCGTCCTACCGGTGAGATAGGCAATCTTGGAGCGAATATCGGCAAGCGGTGCGGCAAAAGTGGATGAGCCGGCCGCTAGTGTCTGGTCGATGGCGTTGAGCAGGATATCGGCGTCGTCTGCGGTGATGAGGCCGCCTGCTGCAAAGGTGTGCTCGCGGTCGATTGTCCACGAGCTTTCCTCGGTCTCCTGCGCACCGGCGGGGCGAACCTCCTTGATTAAGATGCCACGCTCGAGCAGTTTGTCACGATCGCGCCGAAACTTGCGCTTATCCGAGTCGATGTTGCCGGAGCCATATCCCAGGTCGGAATCCAAGACGATCTGCTCGGTCGTCAGCGGTTCGGGGGAGCTGTTGAGCACAAAGAAAAGATTGAGGATGCGCTGAGCCGTTTTATCGAAACTGGGCTCCGAATTCCCCTTTTTAATTGTCGCGGTCGTGTCGCTTGCCGTCATAGAGTCCTCGCATGAGAAGGTGGTTTGCTGCCATGATTTTAGTCCGATATGGAGATTAGGCTATATCCTTGTCCGCTCGAGGCGTTAAGATGGCCCGAATTCGGTCGTTTGCGCTCGCTCGGGGTATACTTTCGACTATATACGGTTCTAATGTGCATGCATTGGGCCTATTTGTCGGATTATGGATGTGGAGCGCACATGGCGAACACCCAGAACTATATTAACCACCTGCTGCAGAACACCGGCATTACGCCGGCATGCAGCGAAGAAGAGCGCTTGGCTGCCGAGGATATCGCTCAGATCTTCCGCAACCACGGCTTTGACCCCGAGGTTCAGGAGTTCAATGCCCCGGCGCCCAGTAGATTGGCATTTGCCGTTACCGGTATTCTTGCGTTTGCCGGCGCCCTGCTGATGGGCATCGGCGGCGGTATCGGCTTGGTCGGCACCTTGCTGGCCATTGTCGGCGCCGTTCTTTACGTGCTCGAGCGCACGGGCCACCCCGTGGTTTCGCGCCTGGGCAAGACGGGCGTGAGCCAAAATGTCATCGCCTACCACAAGGCCTCGGGCCCGCTCGCGTCTCCGCGCAACCGCCCGGTGGTCGTTGTCGCACACTACGACTCTCCCCGTGCTGAGCTGCTCGCCCGCGAGCCCTATGCTTCGTATCGTGCGCTCATCGCCAAGCTGTTGCCCGTTGCCACGATTGCCCCTGCTGCCGTTGCCATCCTGCGTATCCTGCCGCTCCCCGGCGCGCTCAAGGTTCTGCTGTGGATTGTCGCGATCCTCGCTTCCCTCGTTGCACTTGCCAACGCGGCAAACATCATCTCTAACCGCCACGTTCTTCCCTATACGTCCGGCGCGGTGTGCAACAAGTCTTCTGTCGCCGCTATGCTCGGCGTTATGGACAACGTTGCTCCCTTCCAGGGCGAGAACGAGTTTCCCGACGATGTTCCGTTCGATACCTATTTTGGGGAGCAGAAACGTCGTGCCGAGGAAATGGCGCGCGCGGCGGCGGAGTATGCCGCGGCCCAGCAGCAAAACGACTACGGCAACACCATCGAGTACGAAGAGCCTACCTACGCCGAGGACGAGTTCGGTCAGCCGATTGCTCCCGACGCTCAAACCGAGCCCGAACAGGGCGAGGCTTTTGACGAGCAGATTGAGGGCTTTGAGGGTGCGTCTGCCGACGAGACGCTGATTGGCGCCATCGTGCCCGAGGATCAGAATCAGGCTGTCCAGGCCGAAGAGTTCAATGACGAGGTTCCCGCTGCTGAGCCGGCGGAGGAGCCTGCCGCGGCCGAGCCCGAGCCCAAGCTCTATCGCAACGCCGCCGGCAACATTCGCTTTGGTTCGGATGCCATCCGTGCACTCGGAATGCTTCCCGAGTCCTGCACGCTCGATTACGAGGAGGGCGAGGAGCCGACGTTTGAGCCCGAGCCTGCGCCCGTTGTCACTGCGGATGATGAGTCTGCCGCGGTTACCGCTGCCGTTGCCGAGCCCGAGGCGGTGTCCGCGATCGATCCCGCGGCAGGACTGGACATTTTGGCTCCCGCCGCGCCGGCGCAAGACGTTGCGGACGAGTCTGACGACGATTACGTTGAACAGCCGAGGCGCGTGTCTTACGAGAGCGATACTGATTTCTCTGCCGAGATTCCCGCGGCAACGCCCCATGCCGATATTGCATCCGCGTTCTCTTCGATTGGCGCCAGCGCTTCCAGCTTCTTTAAGGGTGCGCTTGCAAAGGGCAGGAAATTTGTCGACGATTTCGAGGAGAAGCGCGCTGCCGCACGCGAGGCTGCCGAGCAGGAGGCTATCGCTCAGCAGCAGGCAGCCGAGGCGGCACGTGAGCGCGCGGCGCAAGAGTTCGAGCAGAACGAGGCTATGCAGTCCGGGCCCGTCGACGCTGCCGAAGCTACGACGTCCTTTGAGTCCCAGCAACCGACGTCAGCGGATGTTGTTGAGGCAACAACGTCTTTCGAGGCTCAGCAGCACGTCGATAGCACCATGTCGTTTGATGCCGCGCAGTTCGATTCCACGATAACGTTTGAAAAGCAAGGCACCGCAATTGCCGAGCCCCTTCCTGTTTCCGATGAGCAGGGCGACGCGGCAGACGATGACGAGCCCATTGATGCTGCCGAAATCCAAGATGCCGCCGAGGACGAGTCCGTCGAGGCCAACTCTGACGAAGAGCAATACGCGGCAGCCGATCAAGGTGATTCGACCGAGGTCGAGCAGGAGGAAGTGCCTGCGGTTTCCGAGACTCCCGAGACGGATGAGTCGAGGCCTTACTCCACGCAGATTTTCACCATGCCGACCCCGAGTGGTTCCGGTGCCACGGTTGCCAATGTCGCTCCCACCCAGGACGAAACGGTCGATTCCCTTATGGCCCAGATTTCCTCCCAGGCATCGCCGCGTCCGCAGATGAATGTTCCCGATCCGGCGTCGGCACCGTCGCCTGCACCTTCCTCGTCTCCGCTGGCTTCGGTCCCCGATCCGTCGCTGCCGTCTATGAAGCAGGCAAACGTTGCGTCTCGCACGTCGCTGTTCGACCTTCCCGATCCCTCTGCCCAGGTCAACGACCCCTTTGCTACTGCCCAGGGTCCCGAACCAACATCGGCACCCGTTGCGCCTCCTATGCCCGTTGCGTCGGGCGCGCAGCCGATCGAGACCATTTCGGCTCCCGCCCCGGCGGCACCCAAGTCTCGCAAACGCGGCCTGGGTGGCCTGTTCGGTCGTAAAAGGAAAAACGAGCAGGACAGCATGAGTGATTGGCTGGGCGTCGAAGACAATTACGATGCCAAGAAGTCCGGTCGCGGTATCGGTTCGTGGGATAACTTCGAGGACGATAACGATGGTTGGAAGGGCGGCGCTACGTCTTCCGATGGCGCTTCTTCCGAAGATATGCTCTCGGCTGTCGCCTCTATGGGCGATGATGAGCTGCTCGGTCACGATATCTGGTTTGTGGCAACGGGCGCCTCGGATTGTGATGGCGCCGGCATGAAGGCCTTCTTGGCTTCGCATCGCGATAAGCTCCGCGGCGTATTCTTCATCAATCTTGAATCCGTCGGCGCCGGTAGGCTTTCGGTGGTGACGGTCGAGGGCGAACAGCAGCTGCTCAAGGGCGATCGCCGCATCATGAACCTGGTCAGCAAGGTGTGCAAGTCGTTCCATGTCGATTGTGGCGCGCTCGAGATGCCCTATGCCAAGACCGATGCCTATGCCGCGCTCGAGGCGAGCCGCCGAGCCCTCACCATCGCCGGCGTGGACGGCACGCGTCTGGCTTGCGCTCGTACCGAGGACGACCTGCCCCACAATGTCAACCCGACGAACATTGCCACGGTATCCGAGGTCGTGACCGAGGTTATCCGCCGTTCGTAGACGGAGCTCTAAGGAGTCAACGTGTTTTCGTATATTAAGCGCCATTGGCCTGTCTACGTGATTTTGACCTTGATTGCCATTGCGTTAGGATTTGGGGCTGCCTACATCGTGGGTGCAAAGGGCTCGACCCCCGCCTCCGCAATCAGCGAAGAGGTGGAGCAAGAACAGAGTACGGGTGCCGATGGGATTCCTGAGTCCGAGCAGGCAATCGTTGATGGTGGATCTTCGCCTGCAGAGTAGATACGGCGATTTACATGATTGAAAGCGGGCGAGCCAGGGGACTGGCTCGCCCGCTTTTTCATCGCGCTAGCGCTTCTTTGGGGTCGACCTAAGGCGAGCGAACCATAGGGCTGCAGCACCCGAGGTCAGGAGCGCGGTGATGCAAGCGGCGATGGGAACTGATCCTGTTGCCGGTAGGTCCTGCAGTAGGGTACAGCGTTGAATGACACGGTCCTCGTCATGTGACTCAAGTTTATCGCCGCCGCCGTTGCGGCAAAGATCGACGCGTGCGCTGTTGGTGAGTGCGGTTTGGGGCGTATAAGCCGACGTCGCCTGCATGTGCACGATTGCGCCCCGAGCGTCTGTGCCAAGGATTGCTTTGGCATCGTCAAGGTCGTCGTGCTCATCTTTGAGATCATCGCGGGTCCAAGAATCCGCATCGCTTCGAGTCGTAAAGTCGGCGGCTACCGCACCGTATTCAATTCGAATGCCCGTTACGACGGTATTGGGTGTAAGGTCGAGCTCTTCCGCCTCGAGTGTGGTGGATTCCGTGGTCGAGACATCCGCCTTCCAGAGGCGCCAGCCGTCGTAATCGACGAGGCGACAGTCCTCACCAAGGCTCTCTTTTACTTCGTCGGACTCAAGCCAAGGATTTTCGTGTCCATCGTCAAGTGTCGCGTTCGCCGGTTCATCGACGTCTGTCGAGTCCAACGGCGTCGTGCGATACCACACGTTGCACAGACCGTTGAGGTCGCCGATGGCGACGGGGGTTTCGATTGAGATGAATCTCGCCGTGCCGTCTTTGGCGCACTCAAGATCATCGGTAATCGTAAACTCATCAACCCAAGTAGCGGAATCGTTTCGAGCATCGATGGTATAGGAGAAAAGCCCATCACTATTGGTTTGCGTCGTGGCGCGGTTTTTACCATCGCCGTTAGCCAACAGGCCCTTTTCGATAGGTTGGACAAGTTCCTGACGCTTGTCGACCTGCCCCTTGATCTCGATGGGCGCATCCTTCATCGCGACGGATTGGACTTCTCCCGTATCTTTTATTTCAAACGTTATCTCCTCGGCAAGGTCATAGGTCCGCGGAGACATCATTTCGCGCAACGAGTAGGTGCCGGGTGCAAGATGTTCGACGCGGTGTGGCTTGTCGGATGAGGTCCAGGAGTCTATTTCGGTTTTATCGGGACCATATAAGGTGAGCTGTGCGCCTTCCACTTCCTGCTCGCCGCTTGCATCGACCTTGGAGATATCTACCTTGGTGTAATCGTCGGATACGCTAAGCCGTGCTTCTACAACGGGTGTTTTCTGGTCGGCATAAGTAAGGTCGACAATATGGGATGTCCGATCGAGTAAGAAGCCTGCCGGCGCTTGAGTCTCGACAACCTCGTAGCGTGCGGTGCCAGATCCCAGCGGGAGGTCGTCCGCGCGTGCTTCTCCAGTTTCATCCGTCGTGACGGCAGCGACAGTCTCACCGTCGAGCGCGGCAATGCTACCGTCGGGGCGCACGATATCACCCGAGGCACGGATCTCAAAGACGGCGCCCGCGAGGCTGCTGCCGTCTACGGCATCGGTTTTAACGATCCTGATGTTTCCGGTCGCGGCGTGGTCATAATACGAGGCGATTACAACGGGCGTTAGGTTCATGTCGGCGGGTATGTTTACCTCGATCTCTTCGCCGACAAGATAGGGCTCTTTGGCCGAGGCTTCGCGTACATAATAGGTGCCCGGCACGAGCGATTCTGGCAGTGTGACGGTCCCGGTCGCGTCAGTCGTAAAGGTGTCCATTACGTTATGTGCTGGATACCAGCAAGTTTGTGAGACAGGTTCGTGATTGCTGTCGAGGAGTTGGAAGGTGAATCCGGCTAGTGGAACAGAAGCGCCTGTTTGGGCATCGCGTTTTACAATCTGGAGATGCGTCGACAGAGCGTGGTTGTCCACGATATATTGAAGCTCGGCGCCGTTGGAAATCTGATTGGCCCCGACGGTCCATTCCCCTGCACGTTTAAAACCCTCGGGGACGGTTTCCGGAACCTCGCGAATCGTGTAGCCGGCACGGTCGTATGGGACGGCTCCGTGGACACCGGCGGGTCGCTTGCCTGTGCCGAACCATGCTTCGGGCTGATCTTTGGTGGAGGCAAAGCCATAGATGTTTGTGGTCAATGTGCCAACAACCTGCTGAGAGCTGTTGCTGACAACTTCAAAGACAACACCACCCGCCGGCTGCTCCAGGCCGGATTGGTCGCTATTGCCGTAATCCTTGAATTTGGAAATCTCAAGGTCAAACGCAATGGGGATATCGGAAATGCGAGATTCGATCTCGACTACGCCTGAATCGCCGAGCTGGTCGGCTCCAACGGTATAGGTCCAGCTGTCGTTGGATGGCAGGTAGCCCTCGGGGGCTTTTGATTCGTAGATGGTAAAGGTTCCTAAGGGGACATCGACGAGGGTAGCCCGACCGCTTTCGTCAGTCGTGAGAATTTGCGCCCATCCAGGGGTTGATTGCGACACACACGTGAACTCTGCTCCTGCGAGTGAAGATCCCGCCTGGGGGCCGGCATTCGTCGCGGCATCGAGTTTTACGATACGCAGATTGATGGTGCCGGGCTGTTCATCAATGGCGACCTTTCCACCGTCATTCCCCGTGGTAAAGGCGATGCGATCGCGACGGGGGACATAGCCGGCCGGCGCCTTCGTTTCAACTAGGTAGTATGCCGTGTTGGGCAGAAGTGTTGCCTGCGCTCGACCGTTGCTGTCCATCTTGATGGTGCCGACACGCGCGCCGCTGGTGCTCTCAAAAATATCGAATGTTGCCCCGGTAAACTGATAGGTATTGTTTCCGCTGGTAATAACGGTGTTAGCAGACTGCTTCTGGAAGGAAACAGAGACCGCCGGCAGTACATAGAGCATGTCTTGACGTTTGCTGCCGCCCGATACGGCCCCTAGATAGCGTCGCGCGCGGTGCGGAGCGGCTTTGATGCTTCCTGATTTTGCGCTGTCGTGGAGCCACCGCGCAGCCGCCACGACTTCATTGTCGGCGGTAAAGTGTCCGCTCTTGGTTTTACCCTGAGCGGTCGTGTAGGAGTAGGTGCCGTCGACATGGGTAGTGCCGTTGAGCATCCATACGGCAAGCTGGGTGGCGGCGCGGGCGCGATCGGGTGAAAGATGGTAACCGCCAAACGACGTGGCGGTAGGATATCCGTGACAAACGATTGCCGCGAACTCGTCGTCGAGCCACACCCAGCCTTGATCAAAGTTGAGCCATGGGCCGCCCGGTTTGGTGGGACCGGGGCGCTCCTGGTTCATGCAGTAGGCAATCGAGGTGTCTTGAGCTTCATACTTGCCGATGAAGAAGGGTCCACAATCATCGCTAATAGTGCGGAAGCCGAGCTGGTCGTAGCCATCGACGGCAAATGAGGCTCCCGGTGCCAGGCAGCCGAAAAGCAGGAAGAGGAGCAGGAGCAGCGGACCTGTTGCGATTGCGCTGTGGACAGAGTGCGTGGGTGCGTTGGACATGGCTGCTCCTTATCCCTCGTGCGCCGCACGGGGAGGCTGCGACGCGTAGGATGAGGCTACCCCCGAGGTTCATGCGGGTAAGTACCGGAGCCTGACCAAAAGCTTGCCCAATTCCTGACAAATTGAGCTCAAATACAACAATCAAGCAAAAGCGCAGGTAGAAGATAAGGGGAACAGGAAGCCAAAGGTCCTCGTCTCCACAATTGACGCGATTTTCAAACGAATCTCCACAGCTAAAACAAGCATCGCCACCCTTGTATCGAACAAGACAACCGCGTTATACTATCCTCCACATATGCGGGCATCGCCAAGTGGTAAGGCATCAGCTTCCCAAGCTGACACTCGCGGGTTCGAGTCCCGTTGCCCGCTCCAGTTAAGAGCACAAGCACGGCACCATCACGGTGCCGTGCTTTTTTCAATAAAGTGCCGGGACTCGAACCCGACAGG
The DNA here is from genome assembly GCF_015555045.1 of Collinsella aerofaciens. Taxonomy (GTDB): domain Bacteria; phylum Actinomycetota; class Coriobacteriia; order Coriobacteriales; family Coriobacteriaceae; genus Collinsella; species Collinsella aerofaciens_W. The sequence goes on from NZ_JADNJQ010000003.1 coordinate 106,295, forward strand.
GTGCGAGCGTTAAGCAAACGCGAAGCGTTTGTAGCGAGCAGGCGAAGGCGCCGACAGGCGCCTGAAGCCGGTGCGGATTTGCGAAGCAAATACGCGGACGTCCCGTTGCCCGCTCCACCGAGCGCGGAAGACCTCGGGACGGCCAATTCAACAAAGTCTCCCCCATCGTCTCCGTGAATCCGAGGAGATCGCCGCAGCCGGTGCGCGTCCGCGACGCGGGCGCGCGGACGTCCCGTTGCCCGCTCCATGGAGCAAGGAAGATTTCGGGAATGGTAGATTCAGCCCGCTTTGCTCCCACACTTCCCCGGATCTCGGTATGCCACTGAAGCCGGTGCGCATTTGCGAAGCAAATGCGCGGACGTCCCGTTGCCCGCTCCAATTCCAAAATGTTAGGTTAATGCCTGCTGCCCATACTTGCACCTGCACACGGTACAATGGTTGGGTTACGACCAACGTGCCAATAACCAAAAAGGAGCCGCTATGATCGATCGCTATACCCGCCCGGAGATGGGACACATCTTCTCCCTCGAGAACAAGTACGCCATTTGGCAGGAGATCGAGGTCTTGGCCTGCGAGGCCCAGGCGGAGCTCGGCAAGATCGGTATTTCCAAAGACGAGGCCCAGTGGATCCGCGACCATGCCGACTTTGAGAAGGCGAAGGTCGATGAGATCGAGGAAGTCACGCGCCACGACGTCATTGCCTTTCTGACCAACATGAAGGAATACATCGATGCCGATGTTCCCGAGGACGACCCCAAGCCCAGCCGCTGGGTTCACTATGGCATGACCAGCTCCGATCTGGGCGACACGGCCCTGTGCTACCAGCTCACCCAGGCCTGCGACCTGATCATCGAGGACGTCAAAAAACTCGGCGAGATCTGCAAGCGTCGCGCCTTTGAGGAGCGCAACACGCTCTGCGCCGGCCGTACTCATGGCATCCATGCCGAGCCGATGACCTTTGGCATGAAGTTTGGCTCTTGGGCCTGGGAGCTCAAGCGCGATCTGGACCGTCTTGAGGATGCCCGCAAGAACGTTGCCTTTGGTGCCATCTCGGGCGCTGTCGGCACGTACAGCTCCATCGAGCCGTTTGTCGAGGAGTACGTCTGCGAGCACCTGGGCCTGGTTCACGACCCGCTGTCCACGCAGGTTATCAGCCGCGACCATCACGCCTATCTCGCCGGCGTTCTCGCCACCACCGCAGCCACCTGCGAGCGCATCGCGACCGAGGTCCGCAATCTGCAGAAGACTGATACGCTCGAGGCCGAGGAGCCGTTCCGTAAGGGCCAAAAGGGCAGCTCCGCCATGCCGCACAAGCGCAATCCCATCACCATGGAGAAGGTCTGCGGTCTGTCGCGCGTCGTGAAGTCCAACGCCCAGGTCGCCTTCGATAACGTCGCCCTGTGGCACGAGCGTGACATTTCGCACTCCTCTGCCGAGCGTGTCGCCCAGGCCGATAGCTTCATCGCACTCGACCACATGTTCCAGTGCCTCATCCGCGTTATCGACGGCCTGCAGCTGTACCCTGCCCGCATGATGGCCAACCTCAATAAGACCCGCGGCCTCATCTTCTCCTCCAAGGTGCTGCTCGCCCTCGTCGATACGGGCATCACCCGCGAGGACGCGTACGCCATTGTGCAGGAGAACGCCATGGCAACCTGGCACGAGGTACAGGATTGTGTCTCCGGCCCCACCTTTAAGGAGCGTCTCGAGGCCGACCCGCGCTGCACCGTCAGCCAGGAGAAGCTCGACGAGATCTTTGATCCATGGGACTTCCTCACCCGTATCGACACGGTCTTTGATCGTCTGGGGCAGCTGAGCTTCGAGTAGGTTCGGGCATAACGTTAGCTTTTTAGGGCGCTTTGCTGGTAATGTGTGTTGCCGGCAAAGCGCCTCGTTGCATTTAGGGAAAGACGGGGATAATAGTCGTCTCGAATAACATTCTGAGAGGGGATCGCATGATTTCGTTTGATTACAAGCCTCAGGGCGTGTGTGCTCGCAATATTCACCTTGACCTTTCCGATGACGGCAACAAGGTGATAGGCGTTGAGTTTACCGGTGGCTGCGACGGCAATCTCAAGGCAATCTCCAAGCTGGTCGAGGGCGCTCCTGCCGATCGCGTAATCGAGGTTCTCGCCGGTAATACCTGCGGTATGAAAAAAACCTCCTGCGCCGACCAGCTTACGCGCGCCATCGAGGCCGCTCGCGCCGAGATCGCCTAATGGGTATCGCCGATCACATCAAGAACGGAATATCGCGTCGCGGCTTTGTACTCGGTGGGGCTGCCGCGGGCGCTGCCACGGTGCTTGCCGGATGCTCGAAAAAAACGGGCACCAGCGATGATGCCGCCGGCGAGCCGCAGGTTATCAAGGACGATTCCAAGATCATCTCGATTACGGATGAGTACGAGGCAGTCGACATCGATCTTGAGCCGGCGGCGTCGTGGACGCTGCCTCTGGGTACGCTGCTGTACTACTGCGACGGCGATTACGCCGCGGCGATGATGGCGCCCGCATCGGCGCTGCACGCCAACACACTCGGTGTGCTCAACCTGGGTGATGGCTCGCTTACCACATTAATCGAGGATCCTATCGAGGGCACGGGATATGCATTCTACGATGTCCGTGCCGGCGACGGCGTATTCGCGTGGGTTGAGATGAACTTTGCCAATTCATCGTGGAAGCTCTACGCTCAAAATCTGTCGGGCGCTTCGCTCTCTGGCGACGTGGTTGAGCTCGATCGAGGTGGCAAGGACTATGATCCGCCCCTGTTTACGGCGTTCGGGTCATCGGTCATCTGGTATAAAATGCCTTCGGCAGGCGGCAATAAAACGAGTAGTGATTCGTTTTGCTATCGTCGCTCGCTTGATGAATCCAAGGCCGAGGTAATTTGGAAATCGACGGGCCGCTTTGCATCGGCCCCGCGCGCGAGCGACGGCATTTTGACCATCTCGCCGCGTGTCCGCAACGACGAGGGCGTCTACTACGGCATAACGGCAATCGATCTGACCGACGGCAACAACACCAAGCGTGCCCAGTTGGTCCTCCCTTCGTCAGTTTCGCCTTTCGAGGCCGTATATATGGGCGATACCTTCGTGTTTTCTATCGAGGCGGCCTATAGTGGCGTGGGCAGCCTGGGCAATATGGGCACGTATATCGGTAATGAGGGAGGGCCGTACCTCTTCCTGTCACGCGAGCCGCTCGCATGTGCGGCTGGCAAGAAGAATAAATACCTTGTTAAGGTACAGGCGTCGCATTTCCTGATCGACACCTCTGCCAAGACCTATGGCTCGCTGCTGTCGCCCGACCGCGCTTTGGAGTATGGCGATTATCCAGCTACGGCGGGAAAATCGGACTCATTCCTTACGTACGCCACGGTGCGCAACAGCCAGGGTATACCAGAGACGGTCACTGCACGCCTATTCTCTCTTTAAGCTTAGAGGGGTTAAAAAGGCGCCAACAGGGGAATAAACGCGTTGTAATTGTGAGTACCGCCCGCCGAGCTGCCGCGTCATAGCGGCATCTGGCGGGCTCAGGTGCGTTAAAATGGGCTTGTTCTTAGCTAATTGAGACAGGGGGGCCGTGTTATGGCTTCAGATGCAAAAAAGATTCTGCTGGTCGAGGATGAGAAGGCAATCCGTGACGCCGTCGCTGCCTATCTCGAGCGCGAAGGCTACTGGGTTGTGGGCGTCGGCGATGGCCAGTCCGCGATCGAGGAGTTCGAGAAGCATCAGTTCGACCTGGTCGTGCTCGACCTTATGCTCCCCAAGATCCCCGGCGAGCGCGTTTGCCGCACCATTCGCGATACCTCGGATGTCCCCATCATCATGCTGACGGCTAAGGGCGAGATCGAGGACCGTATTATCGGTCTTGAGCTCGGCGCCGACGACTATCTGATTAAGCCGTTCTCGCCGCGCGAGCTCGTCGCCCGCGTTCGCGCTCTGTTCCGCCGTGCCCATCAGGCCGACGAGCCCGCCGTCGAGGTACTCGACTTCGGCGATCTGGTCATCGATATCTCGGGCCACAAGATCTTGGTCGAGGGCAAGGAAGTCGATCTGACGGCTTCCGAGTTCAAGCTGCTCACCACGCTTGCCCGCCATCCCGGCCGTGTGTATAACCGCATGGAGCTGGTCGAGAAAGTGCTCGGGTATGACTTTGAGGGCTATGAGCGCACCATCGATAGCCACGTGAAGAATCTTCGCGCCAAGCTGGGCGATGATCCCAAGAAGCCCAAGTGGCTCTACACCGTCCATGGTGTCGGCTATCGCTTCGAGGCTCCGGCCAAGACCGATAAGTCGGACGAGAAATAGGGAAATCACATATGACACCTGCGCGCTTTGAAATCGGACAAAAGCACAAGCAGGAGAGCGAGGCGGGTTCCAAGGCTAGTTGGAACACGCCTCGTTCCGATTCACGGCCAACGATGAGCTATCCCTCGCGCATGGCACTTGCTTTTGCTCTGACATCGCTCATGACGGTATTGGTGCTGGTGGGCGTTGTCTCTGTTGTGTGGGGCACGGTCTTTTCGGATTACACACGCTCCAATATCGTCGAAATCGCAAATTCCGCTGCCGAGAAGTTGGCGACCTCATATGAGGAAAACGGCTCTTGGACCGCGGGAGAACTGCGCACGGTCGCAACGTCGAGTTTGGTTTCCGACGATCTGGGCATGCAGGTCGTCAATAAAAAGGGTGTGATCGTTTATGACGATTCCTGGCCCTCGGCAAGCGCCACCGCCGATGTACGCGAAAACCAGGCTACGACCGACGACACGAGCGGCAAGAGGGCATCGCATAGCCCGGTCTCGTCTGCTCCAACCGACTCCGATAGCGTTGCTAACGTCGAGATTGTAACGTCTTCCGGCGAGCATGTCGGACAGGTAAAGCTGTGGGCCATCGGCTCCGACGCTCTGCTCACCAAGGCGGACTCTGCGTTTAGGGAGAAGACCTTTAACGCCATGGCCCTCGCCGCGGTTGTTGCAATCTGCATTTCGGTCGTTATCGGATCGCTCGTGTCGTGCATGCTCACCAAACCGATTCATCGCATCACCAGTACCGCAAAGCAAATCCGTGACGGCGACCTGTCGGCTCGCACGGGGCTGCGCGGTGATGACGAGATCGATCAGCTGGGTGAGACCTTCGATGAGATGGCCACCTCGCTCGAGAAGGATATGAAACACGAGAAGCGCCTGACCTCAGACGTTGCACACGAGCTTCGCACGCCGCTTATGGCCATGCTCGCAACGGTCGAGGCCATGCAGGATGGCGTGTATCCCACCGACGATGAGCATTTGGAGACCGTTGCTTCCGAGACGCGTCGCCTGGCTCGTCTGGTGCAGCAGATGCTCGACCTATCGCGTATGGAAAACAGCACGGCTCCGCTCAATCTAGAACCGGTGGACATGGTTCCGTTCGTGCGATCGATTGTGAACGGCCAGGCGCGTCTGTTTGCCGACCGTGACCTTCGTCTTCGCTTTGCAGATGAAACCCAAGGGCACGACGATGTCGTCGAGGCCGATCCCGACATGATCACGCAATGTGTTATCAACCTCATGAGCAACGCCATGCGCTACACCCCCGAGGGCGGTTGGGTCGTGGTGTCGGTGCTCAGTGACCGCAGGCACGTCAGCATTGCCGTTTCTGATACCGGCATCGGTATTGCCAAGGACGATCTGTCGCGCATTTTCGGGCGGTTTTGGCGCGCCGATGCCAGCCGCGCCCGCGAAGCTGGCGGCCTGGGCGTCGGCCTCGCCGTGACCAAGCAGATCGTCGAGCGTCACCATGGCTACATATCCGTGGAGTCGGAGCTTGGAAAGGGTACGACTTTTACAATTCATCTGCCCCGCGAGCACACGGCGGACGCGGCATCTACTACAATGGAGCACTAGCTTTTCGCTATTCGGTGAAGGAGGGGCCGCGTCCCTGCCGCTCCGAGTTTGCGAAAACATGCGGGAAAGAACCCGCATTTCTGTCGTATTTAGGTAAGGAGTGACTCACGTGACAACGATGGAGCGTCGTCCGGATTCCCGTGGCAAGGTTCGTGATATTTACGATGCCGGTGAAAACCTGCTGATGGTCGCCACCGACCGCATTTCTGCGTTCGACTTCATTCTTCCCGACGAGATTCCGTTTAAGGGAGAGGTGCTCAATCGCATCTCGGCATTCTGGTTCGATAAGTTTGCCGACATCGTTCCCAACCATCTCGTTTCCATCGACCCGGCGGATTTCCCCGAGGAGTTTGCTGAGTATCGTGACTACCTCGCTGGCCGCGCCATGCTGGTTAAGAAGGCCCAGACGATTCCTATCGAGTGCATCGTCCGCGGCTATCTGACCGGTTCGGGCAAGAAGACCTACGACGAGAACGGCACCGTCTGCGGCATCCAGCTGCCTGAGGGCCTGACCGAGGCTTCCAAGCTTCCCGAGCCGTTGTTCACGCCGTCCACGAAGGCCGAGATCGGTGACCACGACGAGAACATCTCGTTCGAGCGTTGCTGCGAGATCGTGGGCGAGGACATCGCCACGCAGATTCGTGACCTTTCCCTCAAGATCTACAAGGCCGCTGCCGAGTACGCCGCGACCCGTGGCATCATCATTGCCGACACCAAGTTCGAGTTTGGTGTCATCGATGGCAAGGTCACGCTGATCGACGAGTGCCTCACGCCCGACTCCAGCCGTTTCTGGCCTGCTGCCAGCTACGAGGAGGGCAAGATCCAGCCTAGCTACGACAAGCAATTCGTCCGCAATTGGCTCAAGGCCAACTGGGATATGACGGGGGAGACCCCGCACCTGCCCGCCGAGGTCATCGATGGCACGTCCGAGCGCTATCGCGAGGCCTTCCAGATCATCACGGGCTCCCAGTTCACAAGCATGAAGGAGAACGCATAAGTGAGTACCCGTAGCGCCACGAACAAGCGCACGCAATCCCACGAAGTTACCGGGGTTGCGCGCAAGTCTGCCGCATCTGCTAAGCCCGCCCGCCAAGCAGCGAGCTCCGTTCGCGTCGTGCCGGCTTCGTCTAAGGCACGCCGCAAAGAGCTCGAGAAGGGCGAGAACCTCGAGGGCCTCTCTAAAGAGGAGAAGCGCGCCCGCAAGGCTAAGCAGCGCGCCAAGGAGGACCGCATCTATACGGTGTCGAATATCCTCCTCAAGCAGGACGAGGACTACACCAAGCGCCGTCGCATCTGGTGGATTGTGCTCGCCATTGGCATGGTGCTCGTCGTGGCAATTTGGGCCTCGCTGTACTTCGCTCCCGCTGGCATGGTGTCCAGCCCTGTCCAGATGGTCGGCATCGTTTTGTCCTATGTCATCATCCTGGGTGACTTTATCTACGACTTCGCTCGTATTCGTCCCTTGCGCAACATGTACCGCGCGCAGGCCGAGGGCATGTCCGAGAACAAGCTCAACGCTCTTATCGAGCGCGCAGCTGCCGAGGAGGACAAGAAGGACTCCAAGAAGAAGTAGCGTTTGCATACATACTTATCGCTAAGATATAAGGCGCGTCGTTTTTGCGGCGCGCCTTTTTACTGTTCTATAGATAGATGGAGTGGCACATGATTCGAGCTGCCCTGACGGTCGAAGAGGCCCTGGAGGGTATGAAGTCCCTGGAGCCCAAGATTAAAAACTATGCGCGCCTGGTTGTCCGCAAGGGCGTAAACGTTAAGCCCGGCCAGGAAGTCGTCGTTCAGTCTCCGGTTGAGTGCGCGCCGTTTGCGCGCGTGGTGGTCGCGGAGGCCTATGCTGCCGGCGCCGGCCACGTGACGGTCATCTGGGCCGATGATGCCGTGACGAGGCTCACGTACGAGCATGTCGAGAAAAGCTATTTTGAGCAGACGCCCGAGTGGAAGCGCCTGCAGCTGGATTCCCTGGCCCAGGACGGTGCCTGCTTTATCTTTATCGAGGGTGCGGACCCCGCCGCCCTTAAGGGCATCGATCCCGCTAAGCCCGCTGCAGCTTCTAAGGCAAAGAACACGCAGTGCAAAGTTTTCCGCCGTGGACTGGATTACAACATCAATCCGTGGTGCATCGCCGGCGCTCCGGTCGTGGCTTGGGCGCGCGAGGTGTTCCCGGGAGACGCCGATGAGGTTGCAATCTATAAGCTGTGGAATGCGATTCTGCACACCGCTCGCGCCGATGGCCAGGACCCAGAGAGCGACTGGGAGCTCCATGACGCCGCATTCGAAAAGAACCTGCGTTTCCTGAACGGCAATCGTTTCGACTGCCTGCATTACACCGCGGCAAATGGAACCGATCTGACGATTGGCATGACGAAGGGTCACGAGTGGGCCGGCGGCAAGGGCAAGACGCCCGATGGGCACCCCTTCTTCCCCAACATTCCCACCGAGGAAGTCTTCACTTCGCCCGATCGCATGCGCGCCGACGGTATCGTGTACTCGGCCATGCCGCTCATCCACCACGGCAATAAAGTCGACGATTTTTGGATTAAGTTCGAGGGCGGCCGCGTGGTGGACTACGACGCCCGCGTGGGCAAGGCAACGCTCGCAAGTATCATCGATACTGACGAGGGCGCTGCTCACCTGGGAGAGGTCGCGCTCATTTCCAAGAACACGCCGATCCGCGAAAGTGGTGTTCTGTTCTACGATACGCTCTATGACGAGAACGCTAGCTGCCATCTCGCGCTAGGTGTCGGTTTCCCCGAATGCATCGAGGGTGGGTACGACATGTCCAAGGAGGAGCTCCTGGAGCATGGTGTTAACGTCTCGAGCACGCACGTCGATTTTATGATCGGCACGGACGACATCGATATTACGGGCATTACGCCTGATGGACGTGAAGTTGTGATTTTCCAGAACGGCCAATGGAGTTGGGAATAGTCCCAGACCGTGGTACAATGCCACCCGCGGGCCGTTAGCTCAGCTGGCAGAGCAGGGGACTTTTAATCCCAAGGTCCAGGGTTCGAACCCCTGACGGCCCACCCAAAGATTGTTGAGACGGTCAACTTCGGTTGGCCGTCTTTTTTGTTGCCGGTGCACGGGTTCGAACCCGTATCTATCTATATATAAGAACGCTTGGCGAACAAAACCCGCCTTTTACCGATGGGAAACAAATAGCTGATGCCTTTGGAGTAAAGTAGCGCTCCAGAGATGACCGATGTCTCAATACTCATAAAACAGCTGGTCATCGCCAATATCAGAAGCCAATGCTTCAGTTTTAACCTCAGTGACGCGACTGAGGGATCTATTCATTTGTGAACAAAATATGGAGTGCGCGATTCCCGCCCACGGGGCCCCTCCGGTCTGGCAATATATCTCCTTGCCGCGCGGCCCGGTCGGACCGGATGAGCCGCAAAGCGTGCACCTTGAGAACCGGATACTGCGAGGATGGACACTTCAAGTGTCGCATCCGGGCAGACATCGAACCATTTGAAATGGTCTAACTTGGATTTGTTTTTCGCAAGGCCGCCGAGAGG
>NZ_JADNJQ010000040.1 GCF_015555045.1 Collinsella aerofaciens
GCGGTGTCCCCTCCCTTTCAAGAAAGGGAAGAGGCGGGGCATGCCCCGCCTCTTACACCACATCTCTGCGCGCTACCTCCAGCGAGGTCCCATTGGGAAAGTTTGACCCAGAATTTGCCTGGATAGTGGGACACACTTTCCGGAGGGCTGTTCCACTGCAACTTCGAAGAGTGGCTATACGCTGTATTACAACGGCGTAAATCTGCTACACTAGTACAACATGCCTCCGTAGCTCAGGGGATAGAGCACCGCTCTCCTAAAGCGGGTGTCGACGGTTCGAATCCGCCCGGGGGCACCAGAAGATTATGACGGCGTCGCGAGAGCGGCGCCGTTTCTGGTTTGTGGGAGCTGTCGGCGGATTCGGACCGTCGACACCCGCGTCACCAATTTCCCCGCGGGGGGAGTTTTCGAATCCGCCCGGGGGCACCAGAGGAATATCGAGCCCGGTACCGTTACGGTGCCGGGCTCTTTTGGTTTAAGGCATGCCGTAGTATTCGCTGCTTCAGATAAAGAAAGCGCCCGCTTGCTGGGGGAGCAAGCGGGCGCCTGTGAGCGAATATGTTTGCGGCGAAAGCCGCGATGAGCGGTGGGGTGGCGACTAGTTGGTCGTACCGGAATCGTCGCCCGTGCCCGAGCCCGAGCCCGAGCCCGAACCAGAAAGTGCGACCGTCAGCGTAATCGTGCTGTCGGTGGACTGTTTGCCGGTGGGGGAAACACCCGTAACGGTGGCATCTTCGTTGCCGCTCACGGGATTGCCGTTCTGGTCACAGAAGCCAATGTTATAGAAACCGGCGTTGTTGAGCGCGGTAACGGCGGCGGAAATGCTCTTGCCGTACAAGTTGCCCGGGACGGCGGCCTTGCCGGACTTCTTGGCAATGACGACGGTAATCGTGGCGCCGGGCTTCTGCTTGCCGCTGGGGTTCCAGCTGATCACGGTGCCCTCGGTAACCGAGTCGTTCTCCTGGTAGCTAACGTCGACGCCAAAGCCTGCCATATCGAGGGCGTTGCGCGCCTGGGCCTCGGTCATGTCGGTCAGATCGGGGACGGACGTGGTATCCGGGCCGCTCGAGACCTTGTACGAGATGGTCGTGCCCTTCGCGACTTCCTTACCGGCTTCGGTGCCCTGCTCAAAGACCTGGCCCTCATCGGCCTCGTTGGCCTGCTCGGAGGCGTTGCCCTTCAGGCCAACGCTTGCCAACGCGGCCTCGGCCTGGTCCTTGGTCAGGCCGACAAGCAGGGGAACCTCAACCTTCTCGGAGGGCTTGGGGCCCTTGGAGATTACTAGGTTCACCTTAGTGCCCTTGGCCTTCTTGGTGTTACCGTTGGGCGTCTGCTCGGCGACCTTGCCCTCGTCGACGTCGTCGTTGTAGCTCTGATCGACGGTGCCAACCTCGAGGCCGGCCTCCTTGATCAGCTCGACGGCAGTCTGCTGGTCCTTGCCCAGCACGTCGGGCACGGTGACCTGCTCGCCGCCAAAGAGTCCTGTGGCAAAGGCCACCACGATGCCGATGACGGCAACCGCTGCCACCACGGCGGCGATGATCTTGTTCTTGTTGGATTTGGGCTCTTCGACCTCGTAGGAGCCGGTGGAGCCCGAAACCGAGCTACGGGCGGTATTCTGGCCGCTCACGCCCGAGACGGGACGCACCATGGCGCGCGTCTGATCGGAAAGCTCGCGAGTCTTGGTGGCGCCCAGTTCACCGGGGGCACCGATGATGCGCGTGGGCTCCGAGACGTTGACGGCACGGCCCGACAGGTAGCTGTTGAGCACCTGACGCAGCTCGTCGGCCGTCTGGAAGCGGTTTGCGGGGTCCTTCTCCATGCACTTGAGGATGATGCGCTCAAGGTCGGCGTCGACACCGGAGTTGATCTGGCTCGGCGGAATAGGCAGCTCGTTGACCTGCTTGAGTGCGACCGAGATAGCGTCGTCACCGTCAAAGGGGACGCGGCCGGTGGCGCACTCGTACATCACGACGCCCAGCGAGTAGATATCCGAGGTGGGGCCGAGGTCCTGACCACGGGTCTGCTCGGGGCTGACGTAGTGGGCGGTTCCCAGCACGTTGTTGTCTTGCGTGAGGTGGCTGTTCTTGGCGCGCGCGATGCCAAAGTCCATCACCTTGATGTTGCCGTCGGGCAGCACCATGATGTTCTGCGGCTTAATGTCGCGGTGGATGATCTCGTGCTTGTGGGCGACCGAAAGCGCGGAGCTGATCTGCGAGCCGATCTGGGCGACCTTCTTGGGGTCGAGGGCGCCGTGGCTCTTGATGCCGCTCTTAAGGTCGGTGCCGCGCAGGTACTCCATGACGATGTAGTAGGTATCGCCGTCCTTGCCCCAATCGTAGACGCCCACGATATAGGGTGAGGAGAGACCGGCTGCTGCCTGGGCCTCCTGCTTAAAGCGTGCGGCGAAGGTCGCGTCGCTAGCATACTGCGGCAGCATGATCTTGACGGCTACCGTGCGGTCGAGAACCTGGTCCTGTGCACGGTAGACGGTCGCCATGCCGCCTGTTCCCACCTTATCCTTGAGGAGGTATCTTCCCCCGAGGACCCTCTGTTCCATTCCTGCTCCTAACATAACTATTCGCTCAACGATGTGTGTAGTACCTACGATGTGGCCGCTGGGGCCGTGTGACGCGTTGCCGCTAACCCTTAGGCCGCGGCGCGCCTCGGGTGTCCGATTCGATCATGGGCATCACGCTCCCTGTGCGGCAAGCGCCGCGGTCAGGACGATACCGGCGATCTTGGCGGCCTGGACGTCATGCTTGTCGAAATCCTCCAAGGCCACCGAGATGGCGACCGTGGGTGAATCGTAAGGTGCAAAGCCAACGAACATCGAGTTGACGTTGGTGCCGCCAGTCTCGGCCGAGCCGGTCTTGCCGGCGACCTTGACGCCGGGGATTTGGGCATCGGTGCCGCTGCCGGACTGGACGACGGCAAGCATGGCCTGCTTGACCTGGTCGGCCGTGGCGGAGCTGACGGCCTGACCAAGCGAGCGGGACTGCGTGGTCTTGACCACGGTTCCGTCCGGGGCGAGTACCTGGGCTACAAAGTACGGGTCCATGACCACGCCGCTGTTAGCGATGGCGGCGGCAATCACGGCGTTTTGCATGACGGTGGTCTGCGGGCCGGGCGTGTGGTCCATGCCGACAGGCTGGCCGGCGCCGGCCCAGGCGGTCTCCCACTCGGTCATGAGCGACGGGTCGGCCATGATGGAGGCCGCGGAGGTCAGGTCCTGGCCGAGCTTTTGGCCGTAGCCAAAGGCGTTGGCAAACTGTACGAGCGTGTTTGCGCCAACTTCGTTTGCCACCTGGCCGAAGACGACGTTGGAGGACACGGCAAAGGCCTGCTGCAGGCTGATGGTGCCGTAGCTCTCGTTGGCATAGTTGGTGACCGGTGCGTTGCCGATGTCCATGGAGCCGGGCGCCTGGTAGGTGCTGGTCAGGCTGGCGGTACCGGTCTCGAGTGCCGCGGAAAGCGTAACGACCTTAAACGTGGAGCCCGGCGTGTACAGCGCGTCCATGGCGCGATTGTACATGGAGCCGTCCTCGCCGCCGCCCGTCTGCAGCAGGGCATCGATGTTGGTGTTGTCGTAGGTGGGCGAGCTGGCACATGCGAGCACCGCGCCGGTACGCGGGTCGATGACCACTACAGCGCCCTTAAAGCCCTTGAGTGCCTGCTCGGCCGCCGTCTGGATACGCGAGTCGATGGTGAGCTTGGCGGTGTTGCCCGGCTGGGTCTGGCCCGCGAGCGACGCGATGGCATTGTTCCAGCTGGAGTAGTCCTTAGAACCGGTGAGCGTGTCGTTCATGACGCTCTCGATGGCGGTGGTGCCATACTGCTGGCTCACGTAGCCAACCACGTGCGCTGCCAGGTTACCGTTGGGGTAGGAGCGTACGTAGGTGCCGTCCTCCTGCTGCAGCGACTCGGCCAGCGTCACGCCGTCGGACGTGATGATGGAGCCGCGCTGGATGTACTTGGAGCGGGCGATGGTGTGGTTGTTGGTCGGCATGTCCTGATAGTCCTTGGCCTTAATGACCTGGACATAGGTGAGGTTGCCGATAAGGATGGCGAACAGCGCCGTAAAGGCGAGCACCGCGCGGGTTAGACGGTTGGCGAGCGCAACGCGGCCGAGCACACCGGATTCAGGCGTGTCGAGCAGGCGACGTCGCATGCGCGAGCCGACGGAATGGCTGCCGCTGCCGTAGGAAGACGAGGTGGCAAAGCGCGTGCCCGTCGGGGCGGCGGCAGATGCGACCTGATCATCGGTGATGGCGGCCATGGTGCCGGTGCCGGTAAGCTCGGCCTCGCGTCCGGTAGCCTCGTCACCGGCGCGCAGCAGGAGCGCGACGATGATAAAGCTCGCCAGCAGCGAGGAGCCGCCCTGGCTCATAAAGGGCAAGGTGACGCCGGTCAGCGGGATCAGGCGGGTTACGCCGCCAACGATCAAGAAGGCCTGGAAGCTGATGGCGGCCGTAAGGCCTGTGGCACTAAAGGCGGCGAGGTCGGATTTAGCGCGGGCAGCCGTGGTGAGGCCACGCACGGCAAAGAGCATAAACAGGATGAGCACGGCGCCGCCGCCCAAAAGGCCCATCTCCTCGCCGATAGCCGAGAAGATAAAGTCGGACTCGACGACAGGGATGTTGTTGGCCATGCCGTTGCCGATGCCAACACCGACCAGACCGCCATCGGCAAGCGAGAAGAGCGACTGGACGATCTGGTAGCCCTGGCCCTGGGCGTCCTTAAACGGATCGAGCCAAACCTGGAAACGCACCTGAACGTGCGACAGGAACTTGTAGGCGCCCACGGCTCCAACAGCTAAGAGCGCAAGGCCGATAACGACATACGAAAAGCGCCCCGTGGCAACGTAGAGCATCAGCAAGAAGATGGTGTAGAACAGCACGGCCGAACCCAGGTCGCGTTCGAAGACGACGACGAGCAGGCACACACCCCACACGGCAAACAGCGGCAGCAGCAGTCGCAGGCGAGGGATCTTAAAGCCCAGAATCTTGCGGTTGGAGATGGAGAGCAGCTCGCGGTTCTCGGCCAGGTAGCCGGCCAGGAACAGGACGATAAAGACCTTGGCGAACTCGCCGGGCTGGATGGTAAAGCCCGCGATGCGAATCCACAGCTTGGAGCCCGAGATCGTGGTGCCGATAAAGATAGGCAGCATCAGCAGAATGATGCCGATGATGCCAAAGGTGTACTTGTAGCGCATGACCACGTCGAGGTTTTTGACTAGTGCAAGCGTTCCCACCATGAGCGCCACCGAGACAAACAGGATGATGAGCTGTGAGATGGCGAGAGCGGGGGCGAGACGCGTCACGAACGTGATGCCGATGCCCGAAAGTATAAATACGATGGGCAGGATGGCGGGGTCGGCACCGGGTGCCAAGATGCGCACGGCAATGTGGGCCGCGGCAAAGGCGGCAAAGAGGCCGATCGGTACGGCGAGCGTCTCAAAGGAGATGGCAGCGCCCGCGGTGAGGACGTACATCGCATACAGCAGGATGACGGGGAACGCCGAGGCGATGAGCAAGAGCAGCTCGGTGTTGCGGCGACTCATAAGCGGCACTCCCTTTCTAATTCTTATCGGAGGCTTCGGCCTCGGCGGACTGTTCGGCGGTTTTCTCGGAATCTGATTCGGAGGTCGATCCCTGATTGGTGTTGTCGCGAATCGTTTGCGCGTCGATCACCTGGCGGGTCTGCTCCTCGTCGATCTGGTGGCGGTACTTGGATATCGTGTCCTGCGCATCGTCGACACTTGTTTGCGGAATGCCCGCCTTGAGGCGGTTTTGCGTGTCTTCGGGCAGGTCGGACAGCTTGATGCTGGTTTCGCTTTCGAGCCAGTGGAGCTTGAGTCCGAGCGGCTTGCCGGGCAGGCCGCGCCAGACGGCGACATTGCCCTGGTAGGTACCCAGGTAGTACGAGCCGGTGACACCCGTGTAGGCCCAGATGCCAGCTGCCAGCACAAAGACGAGGGCCAGGATGGCGGCGATAGTAACGTTGCGGCGACGCACGCGTTGCGCCTCGCGCATGACGCCATCGTCAACCAGGTCAACGACTACTACGGTCACGTTGTCGTGGCCGCCGGCGGCAAGCGCCGCGTCCACTAGGTTGTCGACGCAGATTTGCGCGGTTGAGGATTGCGTGGCGATGTTCTCGATATCGCTATCGGGAATCATGCTCGAAAGGCCGTCAGAGCACAGGATCAGGCGGTCGCCTTCCTCGATATGCAGAGTGAAGTGGTCGGCATACATGGCGGGGTCCGAGCCCAGCGCACGGGTGATGACCGAACGGTTGGGGTGGACGCGAGCCTCGTCTGCCGTGATCTCGCCGGCGTCCACGAGCTCCTCCACGTAGGAGTGGTCGCGGGTCACGCGGATGAGCGTGCCCTCGTGGAGCAGATAGGCGCGAGAGTCACCCACGTGGGCGATGGCGAGCGTGTCGTTTTCGATATAGGCGCAAGTGGCTGTGCAGCCCATGCCGGGCTTGCCCAGGCCATTCAAGGCAGCCTCGATTACGGCGGCGTTGGCGGCCTCGACGGCTGCCGCCAGGCGTGCGGCGTCGGCAGACTGAGGAGCTGTCTTGGCAATGGTCTCGACAGCGATAGAGGAGGCTACCTCGCCGGCGGCGTGACCGCCCATGCCGTCGCATACGCAAAAGAGCGGCGACTGCACCAGGTAGGAATCCTCATTGTGCGGGCGCACGCAGCCAACATCGGAGCGGGCGCCCCACATGAGTTGCGTGGTGGTGCCGGCATCATAGGTCGAGTCGGTCTCGATGCGCTCCTCGGTCAGGGGCTCAAAGCTCATGGTCGAGCCGGGGTCTTTGAGCTTGGCCTCAACGGCGGCAACGTCGATCTCTGCTGTGTCACCGGGAGAGACGGTGTTTGTCTCGGCGTTTGATTCGGAATCTCCGGTGTCCGGGGAGTCGGGCTCCTCGGAAACGCGGGCGGTCGACTCGTCGTCTTGCGGGCTGACGTCTATAGGCTCGGGCGCCGGCGTAGACGCGGGCGCAACCTCGGACGCCGGGGCCATGGGAAACGCCGGCGCGGCGGGCTCGGGTGCCGCAAACACCGCAGCGCTCTCGTTGATTGCCGCGGCGACGGGCTCTGCAAAGTGAGCCGGCGCCGGGGTTGCTTCGGGCGCTGTGGGCTGTTCCGCAGCATGTGCGCCGATGGGCGCTGCTGCGGCATCCTCTTCGCCCTCGTTATCGGCGAGATCCGAAATATCATGCGTTACATGCGAAAGAGGCAGGGAGAACACGGTGTCCTCGGGCTCCACGGGTGTGGAGTCCGCCGGAGCGGCGTGGGCCGGTGCAGCTACGGCGGCAGCCGGTGCCTCGGTCATAGTTGCGGACTTGTTCTCCTCGTCGATCATCGACGGTTCACCTTCATGACCACGTCGCCAATCTGGACTTCGTCGCCCTCACGCAGCGTCGCGGGCTCCACGAGCTGGCGGCCGTTGACGAGCGTGCCGTTAAGCGAGTTGAGGTCCTCGATGATGAGCGCCGGGCCCTGCAGCGAAAAGCGCGCATGCGAGGCCGAGACGAACGGTTCGTTGATGCAGATGTCCGAAGATGGCGAGCGACCGACGATGACGGGGCCGAGCATGTCTACGTGGATGCCGCGGATACCGCGCGGACCCTTGTCCACATCAATCGTCCAGATAGCCGAGTCGCGGCGCTGCCCGCGCACAAGTCCCACGCCGGTCTTCATGACGGCGAACAGGAAGATATAGAGCAGGGCGACCAGGACGATGCGGCCTGCAAAAAGGACGATATCGATGTTCATAAGCGACTATCCCCTAAATTCAAAGGTGCTCAGGCCAAACGTCAGCAGATCGCCGTTGCGCAGCGGGCAGCGCGTAATGCGGCGGTTGTTGACGAGCGTGCCGTTGGTGGAATTGAGGTCCTCGATCGACCAATCCGAGCCCGTAAAGGTGAGCTGGGCGTGGCGGCGCGACACGTTGGGGTCGCGCAGGGCAATGTCGGAAACTGAGCGCTCGCGACCGATGGTCACCTGTGCGGAGGTGATGCTATGGCTCTCGCCGCTCACGACGTCGACGAGCTGGGCGAGCGGGCGCTGCGGGGCGCGAGTGCTCGCCATGTTGGAGGCGATGCCGGCTGCGGCGCCTAGGCCCACGGCGGCACCGGTCGCGGCGGCTCCGCCCATGCCGGCAAGCGCGTCGCGCGAGACGGTCTGAGGCACCGGGATGGGTGCGGCGGCGGGGTCGGGGACGCTAGGCGCGAAGGGGTCTGCCACGGCAAGCGGGTCGGGAGCGGCGGTGCGAGGCGTCGGCTGTTGCTGGGGCATGGCGGCGGGGCGCTGCTGCTGCGGGG
Organism: Collinsella aerofaciens; assembly: GCF_015555045.1. Classification (GTDB taxonomy): domain Bacteria; phylum Actinomycetota; class Coriobacteriia; order Coriobacteriales; family Coriobacteriaceae; genus Collinsella; species Collinsella aerofaciens_W. The sequence goes on from NZ_JADNJQ010000040.1 coordinate 8,341, forward strand.
CAGCAAACTGCTGCTGGCCGGCGCGCGGGGCGCTGGCGGCACGGCTTGCCGCGGAGTTGTTCTGGCCCAGGCCGTTCTGATAGGCGCGCTCTTCTTCGTACAGGCGGCCGAGCGTGGGGGCATCGACGTTCTCGGCAAAGACCGAGAACTTGCCGGCGCGCAGCTGCGGATCGATCATAAAGCGCACGAGGGGCTCGCCGACAAAGACATAGCGGCGCTTTTCGGCCTGCGCCTTCACAAACTCGCGGACCTCGCGCGAAAGCTCGGGGTAGAACGGGGCGAGCATGGGATCGTCGTCGGCGGCGATCAGGATGGTATAGAGTGCCGGCGCCGTGTTGACGCCGTTGATCACCAGAGTCTGATCCTCCATGTCGCGAGCGGCCTGCTTGGCAAGCTTCTTAAAGGAGAACGGGGCACGGGTGGCACCGAAGATGCCGGCCACGTGGTCCTCGAAGATGTTCAGGAAGTTCACGAAAGATCACTCTCCGTATAAGTTCTTTGGTATCCGAGCAAATATAGGCATATCCCAACGATTATAGAGGATAGGGTTCCCGCAACCGCCGCCTTGGCGACGACCGCGGCTGCAAGGCTGGCAATTTCCATATGGTGTGCAAGACAGGACGCCGCTGCGCAGCCGATGCCGGTGACAGCGATGGCGGCGATTGCGGCAAGGTTTGAGCCCTGATCGGCACGCTTGGCATGGGCATTGAGCAGCGCAGATGACGCCGCGGCAGTTGCCGCTACCAGCACAAAGGCAGCCCAAAGGAGCGGGTCTCCCAGCGCTGCGGCAACGCTACCGAGCCCCAGCACGCCTCCGGCTGAAAGCGCGACCGTGGCCAGACGGGCAAAAAGCGCGCCCATGCCCGTTGCCGCGGCGGCGCTTGCCGGGCCGAGCCAAAATGACGCGACGCCGGCGGCGACCCCAGCTGCCAGAAAGGTATTGCCGGTCAGACAGCCAAGCGCGAGTGCACAGGTGAGCGTGGCGCTCGCGGCAGTCTCGGTGCGACCCCAGGCGATCCACCAACCGGACATGGCGGCGGCAAAGATCACCGCGACGGGCAGCATCGACAGGATGCCCTGTGCCTGCATGGTGGCGTTGGCCATGAGCACCAAAAAGCCCACAGCCGAGATGGCCGAGCCAATCTGGGGGGCCAGGCCAGCCGCCGCTCCGATCGCGATGGCCGCAATGACCAGGCCGGGAAGCGCCGCGACCCCGGCCGTTTGCATCAGCAAAAAGCTAAAGGTGCCGCACGTTAGCGCCGAGATAGTGCGCATGGTGTAGTCGCGCGCATGGCTCCAGCGCGTGCCCGCCCAGCCAAGTGCGGGGTCGACCTCGATGGCGTCGTCCTCGTAGTGCGACGGCTCGATATCGTCGAGCTCCTGCTCGTCATCCGAAAGTTCGCCAACCATTTGCTCTAGGCTGCGACGGCCCTCGCGCACGCTGCCCAGACCGGCAAGGAGCTGGTCGCAAAATGCCTCGATGCTGCTGGGGCGGTCCTGCGGCATGGGGGAGAGCGCGCTCATGAGCGCGGCCTCGGCTCCCGGGGGAAAGTGTGGTATCAGCTCGCTGGGATAGGTGGCGCCGCCGATGATGCGGTCGAGCGAGTCGGCGGGCGTGGCCGCCATAAAGGGGGCGCTGCCGCACAGGCCCTCATAGATTACACAGGCGAGGGCAAAGACATCGGCGCGCTCATCGACCGTGCCGGTCTCGATATCGAGCTGCTCGGGCGGCATGTAGCCGATGGTGCCGCCGCGCGAGCCGCCAAAGCCACCGGCGGACGACAGTCGCGCCATGCCAAAGTCGGTGAGCTTTACATTGCCCGAGTGGTCGATGAGCACGTTGGCGGGCTTAATGTCCAGGTGGAGTACGCCATTACTATGGGCGAAGGTGAGCGCCTGGCCTAGGGCATCGGCAATGGCCGCGGCCTCGTCAAAGGTAAGTGAGTGACCGTCCACGCGGTGCAAAAACTCGGCCAGCGACATGCCATCGACATATTCCATAACCAGGTAGGCATAGGCTGTGTCGTGCGTAAAGTCGATGACCTGCACGATGTTGGGATGTTGAAGCATGGCGGCAGTGTGCGCCTCGCGCAGGACATCCATGATGTCGCTGGCGGGCATGCCGACACCGTTAATAAGGGGGATGCGCTTAATGGCGACGCGGCGGCGCAGGTGCGTGTCGCGGCAGATCTCGATGGAGCCAAAACCGCCGGTCGCAAGTGTCTCGAGCGGCTGGTACCGCTTGAGCAGCTCGCGAGAGCTGGTGCCCTCCAAAGGAACGTCCGGCGAGAACCGGGCGGTATGTTGCGAGAAAAGCGGCATGGCCAACCCTCGTGCGTTTAAAGTTCGTTTGCGAGCGGCGGGCGCGGGGCCGAGCCGTTCGCGGTGGCATAGATGCTGCTAGTGTAGCACGCTCTGGTGCATGGGGAGGATAGCGGGATGCGAGGCTGCCTGTCTGGCTTGGCCTTAGCGCTTCTTCTTGTTCTTCTTCTGCTTGCGCTTGGTCTCCTGGGGCTTGTCGCCCTGCTTGGCCTCGGCGGCGGCCTTCTCGGCCTTCATTTTCTTCTTCTTGGTCTCGATGCGGAGTTTTTTGTTGATGCGCGCCTTAAGGAAGGGACCGAACTGCTCGGCATCGCCGCGGACAAAGGTGTCCTTAGGGATCGTCACGCCCTGGTCGGCGAACATGGCCACAAAGATGCGCTCGCCGTCGAGCACGTGGTCGAGCTTTTCAAACGGGAAGAACTGTGACTTGCCGCTCTTGCCCCAAACCATCAGGCCGTCCTCGTTGGCGGCGACGCGGCGATAGCGGCCACCCATGGACTCGTCGGCCTCGACGGCGTCGATAAAGTCGCGGGCGAGGGTGTGGTGCAGGTTCTTGCTCCACCAGGCCAAAAAGGCGCCGAATACGATCAGCACGACGCCAAACTTGATCCAGTTGCCGCCGGCCACCAACATGCCGATGCCGATGAGCGCGGCAATTGCCGCGGCGACATACAGCGAGCCGCGACGCCTGGGCGAGGCGACCAGGCGGGCGAAGTCGGTGACCAGGTCGTTTTCGTACTGGTACTCGTTGAGGTACAGGATACCGTCGTCGGCTGCGGCCTGCTCCTCGAGCGCGACCTCGACCTGGTCGGCTGCTTCGGAGGGGACGAGGTTGCTCTCTGCGTCTGCCATGCTCTTTGGACTCCTATCGCGGCGGGCTCGCCGTACGGGTATTATGGAATGCAGTATGCCGTGCGACCGCATGGCCGCCGCGGCAACAAGACTCAGTATACCCGGGGGAGCACCCATGGAATCGTTGTACCGAAAGTATCGCCCGCTCACCTTCGACTCCGTGGTGGGCCAGCAGCATATCGTCTCGACGCTCGAGCACGCCATCACCGAGGGGCGCCTGTCCCACGCGTACCTATTCTGCGGACCGCGCGGCACGGGCAAGACCACCATGGCGCGCATTCTGGCCAAGGCGCTGCTGTGCCGCAATGCCGAGGCGGCGCGCGCCGAGGGTGCAAGCGGCTGCATGCCCGACGGTACTTGCGAGGAGTGCGAGCTCATCGCCGAGGGCAACCACCCGGATGTCTACGAGCTCGATGCCGCAAGCCGTACTGGCGTGGACAACGTGCGCGAGGAGATCATCAACTCCGTCAACTTTGCCCCGGTGCGCGGCAAGTACAAGATTTATATCATCGACGAGGTCCACATGCTCACGACGGCGGCGTTCAACGCGCTGCTCAAGACGCTTGAGGAGCCGCCGGCACACGTGATCTTTGTGCTGTGCACCACCGACCCGCAAAAGATTCTGGAGACCATCCTCTCGCGCTGCCAGCGCTTCGATTTCCATCGTATCGGCAACGAGGATATTGAGCATCGCCTGGCATACGTGTGCGAGCAGGAGGGCTTCGATTACGACGACGAGGCGCTGGCTATCGTGGCACGCCATGCCAAGGGCGGCATGCGCGACGCGTTGTCCACGCTGGAGCAGCTGAGCGTTTTTGGCAACGGCGCCGTGCATGCGGACGATGCCCGCTCGCTTTTGGGCGAGGTTTCGGACCAGATCCTGGGCGAGTTTGCCCGCGCCATTGCCGATCGCGATGTTGCCGAGCTATATGGACTGATCCGTGCGCAGGTCGAGGAAGGAAACGACCTGCTGGAGCTGACGCGCGACCTGGTGGCGCATGTGCGTGACGTGTACGTTGCCTGCGTTGCCGGTGCCCGTGCCGAGCTGTTTGAGGGCGGCTCCGAGCAGGCCGAGGCGCTTGCTGCCGAGGCCGCTGCCTTTGGCGAGCATCCTGCCGACCGCCTGGCCCGTGTGCTGACAGTGCTCGACGATGCCGCGCTGGAGATGAGGGGCGCGAGCGACGTGCGCCTGGTGCTTGAGATTGCCTGCACGCGTCTGGCACGTCCCGAGGCTGATTTAACGATTGAGGCATTGGCCGAGCGCGTGGCACGTCTGGAGGCCATGGTTGCCAACGGCGCCGTGCCGGCGAGCGTGGCCGCTGCTCAGGCCGCCGCGCCTGCAGCATCCGTACCCGCTGCTGCCCAACAGCCGACGCTCATTTCGGGCGCCCGTGCTGCCGCTCCGGCGGCATCCACTGCCCCCGCTGCTACGTCCGCGCATCAGGGTGGCATGCCTTGGGACCGCGGCGCTGCTGTTCCGGCTGCCCAGCCTGCTCCCCGTTCTGCGTCCGTGTCAGCTTCCAAGTCTGCAGCGCCTGCACCTCAGCCTGCGCCGACGTCGACGCCTCAGCCCGTTGCTGCCCCCGCGCCTGCCACCGCTCCGGCACCTAAGCCCCAGTCCAACAATGCCGCCCAGGTTGCCGCCGCCGGTGCTGCCGAGACGCCCGCGGTCGAGGATGCCGGAGAGCTGCAGCGCAAATGGGCCGAGGTCGTCGAGCGTGTCAAGGCGCGTCAGGCTTCCTACGCAGGGCTTTTGCTCAACGCCCGCGCCACGGCCGACGACGGCTCCAAGCTCACGGTCTCGTTCCCCGCGGGTTCGACTTTTGCCATTAAGATGCTCGGTCGCGCCGATACGCAGTCGGTGGTCCTGCCGACGGTCTGCGCGGTCTTCGGTCGTCGTACCGTCGACTATGTCCTGGATGGGGGTGGCACGCCGGCTCCTCAACATGAGGAGCATTCTCCATCTGCACGGGCTGCGGCATCTGCGGACCCGCAACCCGTGTCCTCGGCGGCCCCTGTATCCTCGAGCGCCAGCGCGCCGCAGCAGCAAGCGGCGCCGGTAGCGGCATCGACCCCGTCGGCGCCTAAGCCCGCAGCGCCCAAACCGGCTGCTCCGACACCCGCGCCCAAGCCCGTCTCACCCGCGCCCAAGTCGTCTGACCTGGGCAAAGCCCCCTGGCTACGCTCCGACAACCCCGCCGGCGCTCCTGTCACGGGTAAGCTCCCGACCGAGCCCGCACCTCGTGCGCCCGAGCGCGCGTCCGCTCCCAAGGCTCAGCCTGTCGCGCAGCCCGCGCCGTGGGAATCCGAGCAGGTGCCCTACGACGACGCTATGGTCGGCGGCTTTGCCGGCGATGCGAGCGGGGACGATCTGCCTCCGTTCGACGTGCCGGGTGCGGCGTCCGCGCCCAAGTCCGCTGCAACTGCCCCCAAAGAGGAGGACGCTCCTGCAGCTCCTTGGGAGTCCAACCCCGGTGCGGGCAGCCCCTTCGGCCATCAGGGTGCAGCCCCGAGCATCCCGCAGACCGAGGACGAGGCCAAAGACCTCATCCGCAGCGTCTTCGGTCAGGCCACCATCTTCAAGCCGGTGGAGTAGCTGCGTGGGCGGGTATACCGTTCAAGAAGAGGGCCCCTTGTCCGGGCGCATCTGTATTTCGGACATGTATAGCGTGGTGCCACGTATGTCGCATTCGAGCAAACAGGTGCGCGACGGCCGGCCTAGGATGTTGAGGTCGATACGATACGTCGCATGGCTGTCTGTGTGCTCGACTTGCTCGGCGTCGACGGTTGCTCCGATTGTCGAATAGTCGCCTAGCTCGGCATCGACAATCTTGGAGTTATTAATCTCGACCTTGAACTCTTGGTAGAGGGACGGGCTGTTGTAGTAAACGGTTCGGGTTCCGTCGGTGCACTTATCGGTCGTCTCCCATTTGACGACGGGCTGGTCCGAGCTGGCTATCAGCAGTTCTGCTCCAAAAGCTATGGCATGGGTGATGACAACCAGCAATGCCCAGCCGACAAAGAGATAGAGAACCACATATGCAACGGGGTGTTTTGAGCGGATGTTTTGGAGCGCGTCGGGGGCATTCATGGGGCACCTCCAAATTGCTATCTTTGACAATCAAATTTTACCATGCTGTCATGAGCGCCACCTCGAGCGGGGGTTTAGCATTTTGCTATCTAGCTGGATGCAGAAAATGCCGGGTTCCGGCTCTACAAGATTTAGCTTTCGATATTATGCAGATGCGAATTATTCAACTTTGCATAATCTTTGGGCGCGGCTTGCACTCCAGGACATGTATATCGACTGAGGTAGCACGACTGCCCCGCTCGCCTGCCTCGCGGCGTGGTACGATTTTTGCGTTTGAAAGTCCCGCCGCGCTCCGGCTGCCCTTGCAGCTTGTCGCGCGGCCGCACGTAAAGGAGCCATCATGGCCGGTATGAACATGCAGCAGATGATGAAGCAGGCCCGCAAGATGCAGGAGCAGCTTGCCGCCGCGCAGGAAAACCTCAAGTCCCAGACCGTCGACGCCTCTGCCGGCGGCGGCATGGTCAAGGTGACCGTTAACGGCGAGATGGAGCTCGTCAACCTCACTATTGACCCCGATGCGCTCGATCCCGAGGACGTCGATATGCTGCAGGACATGATCATGGCTGCCGTCAACGAGGCTGTCCGCGGCGTCAACGAGCTCGCCAACAAGCAGATGGGTGCCATCACCGGCGGCCTCAACATCCCGGGCATGCCGTTCTAAGACGCGCATATATATGAGTGCCAACCATAGTCTGCAAAAACTGCTCGATGAGCTGGGTCGCCTGCCGGGCATTGGCCCCAAGTCGGCCCAGCGCATCGCCTACTACCTGCTCGAGGCCGACGCCGAGGAGGCGCGCCGCTTGGCCGAGGCCATTCTAGAAGTTAAGCAGGAAGTGCATTTTTGCAGCCGCTGCTTTAATTACGCCACCGCCGACGAGTGCTCCATCTGCCAAGACTCGATGCGCGACACCACCCGCATCTGCGTGGTGGGCGAGCCGCGCGATGTCCAGGCGATTGAGCGCACGGGTAGCTACCACGGCCTCTACCACGTGTTGGGCGGTGTGATCAGCCCCATGGACAAGATCGGCCCCGAGCAGCTGCACATCCGCGAGCTGCTGGCGCGCTTGGGCCATGAGGATATCCACGAGGTCATTATCGCCACTAACCCCAATATCGAGGGTGAGACCACGGCGAGCTACCTTGCTCGTACCATCAAGCCATTGGGCGTTGAAGTATCGCGTCTTGCGAGCGGCCTTCCCGTGGGCGGCGACTTGGAGTATGCCGACGAGCTTACGCTCGGCCGCGCTATCGAGGCCCGTCGCGCGATCTAGGATCTAGGATCTGCCCCAACGACCTCGCGTTTCATTGCGCGTTGCACGCGGTTGCCATAATTGGTCCCATGTTCGTGCATTTGTTGTGCAACAAATGCACTTTGCATCCGCTTATCGCGTGGATGCCCCTGTTCGTGTCCCGTATTTGCGCGTTCGTTGCGCAACCTTTTGTGTTCGCTGATACACTCAACTATGGGTTTGAATGAATGCGCCGCTTTCGAGCGGCGTGTTTTTGTTGGAGGAGATCGCATGCGGCCCGGGGGCACTCAGACAAAGCATGGCGCCGCGGTGCGTATGCAGCGCCGGTTGGGCCTGGCGCCTCGGGCGTGTGTGCTGCTGTCCTGTTCGCTCATATGACCCAATCCGCTGTCAAGAGCCACAATGGCCCCGCCGACCGCTTGCAATCGGTCGGCGGGGCCTGCCG
>NZ_JADNJQ010000041.1 GCF_015555045.1 Collinsella aerofaciens
CGACGGGAAACGAAAAAGCCCGGTTTAAAACCGGGCTCGAACAAACACGCCTATTGACAATGGCTTTCTCATATTAATAGTGCGCCAGCGACCAACGAGCTCACGACAAGCAGCAGGCGCGGCCAATCGCCCAAATCGACGGCTCCGACAGCATGCAGGGTCGTGAAGCCCGCGTTGAGAGCGGCGAATACGCTGGAAAGATACGCCGTCGCCACGGTCAGGCGAACTACGGCGCGACGGAATGCCGCCTTTGCCTCGGGATCGTCATGCCACTTGGCGCCATATTCCAGAGCATCTACCGAAAGCCCGGCAGCACTGGGTTCAAAGTTGGGATCGGACTCGTCGCGCAGCTTGGCGCGTCGGGCACCGTGGAGCAACGCCACCTGCGCGATCGCACAGACGACCAGAACAGCCTGCTGAGGAATGCCGACAGGCATCACCATGTGGTTGAGCACCTGCACCAGAACGCCCATGGCGTAAGAAAGTGCGGCGGCGCGCGCCAAGCAGGGCGTTCGCGCAAAGCGCCTCGCAAAATTTGCATGAGCAGTCGATCCGCAGTAGCCCAGCGCGCAGCACGCCACCAAACCGCCGGCAATTACCACCTCAACCTGAACCGCCATAATCAACAGCAGCAATGCCGCCACCAGCAAAACGCCCGTGACGTCACTCGTTGCGTCGATAGCATGGGGACGGCGATAGTACAGAATGGGACGCACAAAAAAGCCAATCACGCTCGCGCCGATGACAAGGCTCTCATAAATAACGACCTCGTTCGGAGACACGAACTCGGCCATGCGCACATCAAAAAGATACTCGCACGCCAAAAACGTGAAGAAGAACAGCGCCAGGCATATAATCTCCCGAATGCCCCGACGCAAATATACGGTTGTGTCTCCCGTGCCCCTCATGGTTAACCCCCAGCCGCTCAATTGTCTGGAAATCTATTTTAATAAAGAACCAGTCTCAATATCGAAGCCAGGCTCGAAATGCTGCCAATTCGACCCCAGCCGTCCACATCACGCCGCGATTTTGAGCCGCATGGACCAGAAGGGACGCGCGCGATCTCTAGCTCGGCCAGGAGTGTCTCCAACTACCACTCATTTAAGTACGTCCCCAATGAGTGGCCGAAGAACGTCCCCAACGACTAGTCAAAATGGGCCATGTGTCCCAGTTGTGGAGACTCCTTGAGCCGTCTGGGTATCGCGAAGGATCGCGCACTCCCCCATCATCAAAAGTGACACACGCTACCAGTTGATGGGAGGCAGCCATGGGCTTCTTTGACAAGATGTTCGAGAAGAAAGAGTGCGCGATTTGCGGTACCGAGCTGGGACTTCTAGGTAAGACAAAAATCAATGAAGGCTACCTGTGCAAAGAGTGCGCCGGCAAGCTCTCCCCCTACTTTCACGGCTATCGCTCCAGCACCGCGGACGATATCCGTGAGCAACTCGCCTACCGCGAGGCCAACGCCGAGCGCCTGTCTTCGTTCAACCCCACGCGCACGCTTTCTGCCGGGCGCACCAATATTATGCTCGATGAGGACGCGGGGCTGCTGATCATCACTTCGCAGAGCCGCTGGCGCGACGCCAATCCCGACATCATCGAGTTCTCGCAGGTACTCGGCTGCGATATGGATATCGACGAGCAGCGCACCGAGATTTATCGCGAGACCAAGGACGGCGAGCGCGAGAGCTACAACCCGCCGCGCTACGACCTGGATTACGACTTTAATCTGACCATCCACGTCAACACGCCGTACTTTACCGAGATCAACCTGCGCGTGAACGACTCCACTATCGATCAGCGCGGCTCCATCGAATATCGCGAGGCCAAGCGCCAGGCAACCGAAGTCCGCGATGCGCTGGTGCAGCTGCGCCAGGAGACGCGCGACAGCGTCGTGGCCGCCAAGGCCCCCAAGACCGCGGTGACCTGCCCCTTCTGCGGAGCCACCACCATTCCCGATGCCAGCGGGCGCTGCGAATACTGCGGCGGCGCCATCGGCGCATAGCCTCCGGCAGCGAAAGGACCGATCATGGCCTTTGAGAGCATCAACTATCAATGCCCCGCGTGTGGCGGCCCCCTTCACTTTGCCAGTGCCGAGCAAAAGCTCGTCTGCGACTACTGCGATTCTCGTTTTGAAGTCGAAGAAGCCGAGGCCCTCTATCGCGAGCGCCAGGACAAGGCAGATGCCAAAGCCGATGCAGCAGCCGCGGCTCCCAAGCCCGCTGTCGACGATGCCGTGCAGGAGTTGGCCCAGAACGCCGGCTACATCTGCTCGTCGTGCGGTGCCGAGCTCGTGTCCGACGGCACCGTCGCCGTTACCACCTGTCCATACTGCGGCAACTCTGCCGTGGCACCCGGCCAGCTCTCGGGCGACTTCTCACCCGACCTGGTAATTCCGTTTAAGCTCGGGCGCGACGATGTCATGACCGCACTCAAGGAGCACTACAAGGGCAAGATTCTGCTGCCCAAGAGCTTTGTCACCGGCAACCATATCGACGAGGTCCAAGGTGTCTACGTGCCGTTTTGGCTCTACGGCGCCCGCGTTGACGGCGAAGTGCACTTTGACGCGACCAACGAGACCGTGACCGAGGAATCCGACCGCACCGTCACGACCACCGACCACTACGATGCCTATCGCAAGGGCAATATCTCGTTTAAGCGCGTGCCCGTCGACGGATCATCCAAGATGCCCGACGGCCACATGGACGCCATCGAGCCGTTTGACTACGACGCACTGCGTCCGTTCTCGGTCGCATATATGCCCGGCTACATCGCCAACCGTTACGACGAGGACTGCGAGACCTGCAAGGCGCGCGCCGAGCGCCGTATGGAAGAAAGCACGATCTCGGCCCTGCGCGAGACCGTCGTCGACGAATACGATGATGCCACGGTCGAAAGCAAGCAGCTCGACTACGCCTGGGAAGACAGCGACTACGCCCTGTTCCCCGTCTGGATGCTCTCCACCTCGTGGAACGGCAAGAGCTACCTGTTTGCCATGAACGGCCAGACCGGCCGCTTGGTCGGCGAGCTCCCCTGCTCCAAGCCCAAGCTCGCCATCGCCTCGGTGCTGTTCTTCGTGATCGGATTTATCCTCTCCCAGATTCTCTTTATGGGGGAATACGCCTTCGATCCGGATTACCTCACCTTTGATATCGAGGGCATCCTCATCAACGTCATCGCGCCGCTGATCATCGTGATTATCGGAGACGTGTTACTGGTAGGCCAGCTCAAGACGGCCAACGAAGCAACCCATGCCGATGAGTATTGTGGCGAGCTCGACCTGGCCGAGAAGCACGACACCTTCAGCCACACCGAGACCACCGTTGTCATGAAAGACGACAAGGACGACTAAGCAATCCAACCAATACCACCCGGCCTTTGACGAGAAAGGAAGATCACCATGGGACTCTTGAAAGCTGGATTGGGAGCTGCCGGCGGCGTCATGGCCGACCAGTGGAAGGAATTTATCTACTGCGAATCGATGCCTGCTGACGTCTTGGCCTGCAAGGGCAGCAAGCGCACCGGCGGCCGCAGCTCCAACACGCGCGGCGAGGACAACGTCATCTCCAACGGCTCGGTCATCGCCGTCAACGACGGCCAGGGCATGCTCGTGGTGCAAAACGGCAAGATCATCGAAGTCGCGCTGGAGCCCGGTGAGTTCGTCTTCGATACCGGCAGCGAGCCGAGCGTCTTTAGCGGCAACCTGGGCGATTCCATCAAGGAGACCTTCGCCAATATCGGCAGCCGCTTTACCTTTGGCGGCGACGCGGGCAAGGACCAGCGCGTCTACTTCATCAACACCAAGGAGATCATCGGCAACAAGTACGGCACCGCCTCGCCCGTGCCCTTCCGCGTGGTCGATAACAACATTGGCCTGGACGTCGACATCTCCGTGCGCTGCAACGGCGAGTATTCGTACCGCATCACCAACCCGCTGCTGTTCTACACCAACGTATGCGGCAACGTGACCGATAGCTACACGCGCGACAAGATCGACAGCCAGCTTAAGTCCGAGCTGCTCACCGCCCTGCAGCCCGCCTTTGCCAAGATCTCGGAGATGGGCATCCGCTACAGCGCCATCCCCGGCCACACCACCGAGCTCGCCCGCGCGCTCAACGAGGTCCTCTCGGCCGACTGGCGTGACCTGCGCGGCGTCGAGATCGTGAGCTTTGGCGTCAACTCCATCGCCGCCTCGCAAGAGGACGAGCAGATGATCAAGGACCTGCAGAAGGCCGCGGTCATGCGCGATCCCACCATGGCAGCCGCCAACATCGCCAGCGCCCAGAGCGACGCAATGCGCGCAGCAGCCGCCAACCCCAACGGCGCGATGGCAGGCTTTATGGGCATGGGCATGGCAGGTGGCATGGGCGGCATGAACGCCAGCCAGCTGTTCGCCGCCGGCCAGGCACAGCAGCAGGCCGCCCCGCAGCCGGCTCCGGCTCCCGCCCCCGCACCGGCTCCCGCCGCCGCACCTGCGGCCGGCACGTGGACCTGCAGCTGCGGCGCCACCAACACCGGCAAGTTCTGCTCCGAGTGCGGCAGCCCCGCGCCCGCCCCGGCACCGGCCAAGTGGTTCTGCCCCAACTGCGGTAGCGAAAACGGCGGCAAGTTCTGCAGCAACTGTGGAACGCCCAGGCCCTAGCGCCTCTATCTGGTAATTGGCGGGGGATCCGCCACCCCCGCATTTGCTTCTATGGGTTTCGTTCGATGAAGGAGGACACCATGAAGACAACGTTCAAAAAGTCCGTACTCGCATTTCTGACATGCGTCCTGGCGCTCGCCTTTGCCCTGACGGGCTGCAGCGGCGGGGGCAAAGACCCCAAGGCCAACTTCGTCGGCAGCTGGGAACTCTCGGGTGGAACCTTGGAGGGCGAAGAGCTGACCGATGAGTACATGAAGATGCTCGAGGATTGGGGTGTCCACTGCGTCCTGATTCTCGATGAGGACGGCACAGGTGCCCTCGACCTGTTCCTTGAAGTCATGGACCTTAAATGGGAGGCAAAGGACGCCACCACCGTAACCATCACCGCCGAAGACGAGTCGCATGACATGAAGCTCAAGGACGGAAAACTCATCCTCGAAGAAGATGACGGCAATCTTGTCTTTACCAAGTCCGACAAGGACCTGTCCGGTACGGTGAAGAAGGATCGCGAGGCGGCCGAGAAGGAAGAGGAGATCGATGAGGCCGTCGAAGACGACGATGTCCAGAGCGTCGAAATCTCCCCCGCCGTCACCGTCGCCGATGACGATCTGTGCACCATCACCATCACCGAGAAGTTCAAGGACGACTGGGGCGACATCGGCTTTGTCGTCAACATCACCAACAAGAGCGACAAGGACCTGACCTTCTACGCTCCTTCCGGCAAGACCAACGTCAACGGCACCATGAAGGAACCCTGGTTCTCGGCTCACCTGATGCCCGGCACCAACGCCACCGAGGAATTCACGTTCTCGAACGGCACACTCGATAGCCTTGACGACCTCGTCAACACGACCATCGGCATCGACGCCTACCTGACCGATTCCTACGAGGACGTCGCCTCTTACACCGCAACCATCGCGTAACGGCACGTAACATCAGCCGCGGATTGGCGGACACATCCGCGCACATGTCAGGCGGGGCCGCAGGAGATAATCCTGCGGCCCCGCCGCTTTATGCCGATGCGTAACGAGCGCTAGCGCTCCATGTTGGGAACGATGCTGCCCTCCGTTACCGCGCGCACGGCCAAGCGCATGATGTTGTCGTAGCCGGTCTTATTGAGAATCTCCGAGATGCGGCGTTTGATGGTGCCCTCGCTCATAAACAGCTCGGCCGCGATCTCGCGGCGGCTTTTACCCTCGCAGGCAAGGCGCAAGATCGACAGCTCGACATCGTCGAGGGCCGCCGTGCCCGAGAAGATGCTCTCGGGCGGCTTGGGAAACGTGCAGTAACCCGCCAGCGTGGAGCGCATCACGGCGAATAGCTCGTCGATACCGACGTTCTTGTACACAAAGCTGTCGACGCCCGCCTCGCGCGCCTGGTCCACAAAGGTGATTTCGGGCATACCCGTCATGATAATGACGCGGCACTCGGGCAGTTGTTCTTTAATGCGCGCCGCCGCCACGATGCCGTTGGAATCATGCTCGGTGCATACGTCCATCAGTATCATGTCCGGGCGCTCCTTGAGCGCGACACCCAAGGCCTCGGAAGCATCGGCAATGGCGGAAACAACGGTCATATCGGGCTGGTCGCCAACGGAGCGCGCCAGGCTCTCGCGCAGGATGGCCTGGTCTTCGACTATAAGGACGCGGATCATGAACTTCTCCTTTGGACCGTGGCGTTGGAGGCAAGCGGGATGGACACCGTAAGCGTGAAGGACGGGGCGGTGTGGACTTCCAGGCTGCCGCCCAGATTCTGTGCGACATGCCTCATACCTGGGATACCCGTTCCCTCGCGATACGATACGGGTGCAGGCGCGCCGTCGTTAGAAATCGTCATGTGCGCGATGCCGTCAGCATCCGCCCCCTCCTGCCACAGGCGCACATGGACCCGATGCGCCTGCGCATGCTTGGTGGCATTGGTCGAGGCCTCGCGAATAATCTGCAAAAATGCGGCGGCGACACGCGCGTCCTCAGGCAGTGCACCCTCGACATCGATCTGCACACTCACCAAGCCAAAAGCATGGACGATATCACCCAACTGCTCTGCAGGCTCGCTGGCACCGCCACTGCGCAAATCGGCGGCGATCGAGCGCAGCAACGGGTCAATCTGCTCGAGCGACTCGTCGTCCAGGCGCCCCTCCTCCAAATAGCGATGGAGAATGAACAGGCGCTGCCCGATCACATCGTGAACGCGGGCGCGCATACGCAGAAAGGCCGCATTGTCGGCAACCTTTTTAACTTCTTCAATCTGGGACTGGAGCTCTTGGCCCGCAAGCTCAAGTAGGTGGTTGGCTTGCGCCAAGCGATCGTAGGCGTGTGCGTATTCCGTCACGTCCAGTCCGATAATGCGCTCAAAGAGGCGTCCCGAAACCATAACCTCGTCGTGCACAAATAGGCGAATCTCGGCGGGAGAAATCTCGATCACCGCGCGAGCCTCACCAAAACGGTCCAAGTTAATCCGCACACGGTTCCTACCGCTTTCGGGCATTTGCATGCTGAGTTTGCGCAGGTCGTTCCATGTACCGCTCATATCGCCTAGGTCGGTGGGCATATGAAGCTCCACCAGGTTTTTGCGCATGCAGCGGTTCATGAGCAGCGGACGGCCCCTCGGGTCTAGATACAGGATGCCCACGGGAATCACGTTGATGGTCTCGATCGTCGAGAACATGGTGATATCCTCCTGGCGGTTACGGACGTCCATCAAGAGCGCCGCGATGGAACGGAACAGGAAGAACGCTCCCTCTGCGATAAGGACAACGGTCCACGCCGAGCCCATGGCAAAAACCACCGGTGGTGTAACGGCGACAACAAGCGACAGCTCGGCCAGCATGACGGGGCGACGATAGTGCACCATAAGCACCATGCCGTAGGCAAAGATCACGGCATTGAGCCACAACGCTCCGCCCATTGCCCTGGCGCAAACGTCAAGCGGCGCCACCAGATATGAGCCAGACGACGCGAACAAGATGAGCGCCGAAATAATTAGGTGAAGCACAAGGCTCGCCTCGTAGGCACAAATCACCTTACGGTTATAGGACGAGCGGCGCGATGCGATGAGCGGGACGTGGATCGTCTGCAGACACGCAGCCAGGGCAAAGACAACATCGAGCGCAACGATTTGGGGAAGAATGAGCGAAATCTGCATCGTCACTCACCCGCCCTCGGCATCAAGACGATCATGCGCAGCTGGCCGGGCTCGCCCTCAAGGCGGTATGCCACGTTGCGCCCTTGCAGAGCGCTTTCGAGCTCTTGCGCAGCGGGCGTCTGCGAAAGATCTGCATCATCGTTGGAAAAAAGCGCGGCACGCAGCTCGACACTGCATCGGTCATGATCGCCCAAGTGATACATAAGCGCCGGATGGTCGGTGGTGTAGGCAAAAAACGCAAAGTCATACACGCAGTCGTACAGGGCGCTTACCGTACTGGCGTGCATCGGGCGCCGTATGGCGATAATCGAGGCGCAATCGATATCGATGGTGCGCAGGTCGCTTGCGAGCTCGTTGGCAATGAGTTGAATGCGGTCGCGATCAAAACCGCTCTCCCCGTGCTGTGCCAACGTGAGCGACCCCTTGCGCTTGCAATAGGCGACGAGCATCTTGGCGCGCTGCAGCATGCGGTAACGCTCGTGCGAAGACGCTTCGTCGGTCAACGGCGGCAGCGAGCTCAGCAGGTCGTACATCCCTTCGAGCGCGCGGGCAAGCGCCTGGTCCACGTCTTGGACCAGCAAGGTCTCGGCCTCTTGATCTGCCAAATGCGTCTTAAGGTCGTAGTCGGCGGCGAGCAGCTCGTTTTGACGCTGCAACTCCATGCGACGATGTGCCAGTTCACGGTTAAGCTCGTTGAGCTCCGACACGTCTTGGGCAAGCAGGGCCGATCCGCCCAGCAGTGGGAAGGCACGGTACATTACATCGGGATCGGACTCCACGGCAAAGGCATGGGCATGCTCGTGTTCCTGGGCTCGCAGCTCTTCGCACACGCCCGCCGGCATTGGCTTCGACACCGGCGTGGCATAGACTTCCTGCAGGTCGCGCGTTAGAACTTTGAGGTCAAGCGGCAAGGTGTCGAAGATGCCGGCGATGTCGTGATATGACGGAATGACACCGCAATCGAGACAGATTTCCATCGCCACCACACACAAGACGCAATAGATGAGCGAGAAGTTGAGCCTCCATGCCCAGGGCACGCGCAACGCATATGAGATGGCAAAGAACGCGCCGCCCAGCAGCACGAGCGCCGCCGTGCCCGAGAAACGTTGGATGCGAAAGGACGAGGACCGGCCCACCAGGATAAAAAAGGCCACAAAGTTAAAGGCCGTCCACACTAAGACGGCGAAATAACCCCAGCCGTACGTGTAATCGTTGCTCCAGGTGTCGCTTGTACGGTCAAAGCGGAAGACCTGCTGGTGAAAATCGTTGGTGAGCACAAATCCGATAAGCAGGATGGCCACAATCCACAGCGCAGCGCAGTAGCGGCGACCCAGGCGGTGTTGCTCCAGACCCGCAAGGCGCAAACCACACAACTGGTAGAGCAGCGGAATGAGCGTCATGGGCACGTAGTACAGGTACCACAGCACGGTGGCATAGAACGGCGTGAACGACTTGTACTTGAGAATGACTTCGATCATCCACAGGGCGCAGATGGTGGCGATGGCAACAAGGCGGCGGCGCAACACATAGTCCAAACAGCGCAGATAGACCGATACGCCCCAGATCGAAAATGCAATTGCGGCAACAAGCAACGGCAGAGAGCTCGAATGGACGAGCGCATCCACGACCTCTTCGGACACCTCGCTATAGGCGGGCACGGCGTTAGAAAGTTTGGGGTCGAAGGCGAACAGCGCCGGCAAGACTGCCAAAAGCATGAGGAACAGTGCGGTGATGGCGCCGGCGATAGCGAAGACGCGGCGACGGTACGCCTGATGTGTTATGCCAACAAGGAATCGCGGCATGGCGAAGAGCCTGCCGCCCCTGGGATCCGCCACGGGTGCGGATCGGGCGGCCGCGTGGCCGATATGTCGCTCGCGGGTACCCATAGTGCTTTTAGTGTACCGACAGGCAGGCTCAAAAAGCGGGCCACATGTCCCAAAATCCGCAGACGGCAAGGCGCCCGGCAGCCTCCCCCGTCTGGCACTTCCCGATATCCGCCCGCCCCAAACCACCGCAAAGGAGACAGGCACCTTTGTGGTGGTTTGGGGCGATGCGCTAGTCCACGGTGATGTCGAGGTTTTTGCCGATGAGGCCTACGTAGCCGCCTTCGGCTGCCTTGGGGCTGTCGGCGTGGCAGAGGACCCACTTGTCGGCCTTCCAGTAGCAGTAGCTGTCACCGGTGGCAGGCATGTCGGCTGCGGCCTCGGGGCGCGGGCCGTTGGTGCCCGCCGGCAGCGCCACCATCACCTGGAAGCCGCCTTCGTCGACCATGCACGGCGTGTAGTGGAGCGTGGTGTTGAAGACTTCGACGACCGTACCCGCCGGCACGCGAAACGCCTTGACGCACGCGGTGTCGAGCTTGCCGTCCTCGATCTCCCAGCGATGCGCCACAAGCAGGATAAAGTCGCGCGCGCCCAGGTTGAACTCACTCGCGCGGTGATACTCCAGGCAGTTGAGACTCGTGTTGTGGCCGTTGCACCAGCCAAGCTGGAAGGGACGACCACCAAACATGAGAAAGCCAAGCTTGTCGGCATCCTTGACGTCCTCGAGCTCCGGCGCGCTTGCTACGTACTTGCTGCCCTCGGGGATGGGCGTGGAGGCAAGTGCCTCGAGCACGGGCGACGTAAGCTCGGACGGAACGTTATCCCAAACGTTGCCATAGGACTTGAACTCGGGATCAGAGACAGAGTAGATATGCATGTTCGCTCCTGTTCGTTTGTGTGACAGTATGAACATTCTAGAACAATCTTGTTCTGTTTTGAGCACTCGGCATAAAAAAGCGCTCCGCAAAGAGCGGGAGCGCTTCTAGTACAAACGCTATTCCTGCGAGGGACTTACGCCTGCTGATAATGCAGGTGCTTCTCATCGATATCGGCCAGGTCACGGTCGAGATAGCGGCGCGCGAGCCAGTTTGCCATGGGGAGGTTCTGGTCCAGGTAGTTGCCGCACTCCTCGGGAGCGGCACCGGGGACATCGCCCTCAAAGCCGGCGACAAACTCAAACAGCTCGCGGACGAGCGGCAAGACCTTCTCGCTCGTCAGCTCGCCAAAGACAACCAGGTAAAAGCCCGTGCGGCAGCCCATGGGGCCAAAGTAGACAATGCGGCTCGACCACTCGGCATGGTTGCGGAGGAACGTCGCGCCCAGGTGCTCGATGGTGTGGCACTCGGCGGTGTTCATGACCGGCTCCTTGTTGGGCGTGGTCAGGCGCAGGTCAAAGGTGGTGACGGCGGCGCCGGTCGCCGGATCGCGGTCGATGCGGCTCACATACACGCCGGGCTCAAGCAGCAGATGGTCAACGGAAAAGCTCGCAATGCGCTCCATGGCAGATCCTCTCGGTAGTCAATTTGGGACGGGCTCTTTTAGCTGGTTCGAATGGTCGCACCAATCATACCAGTCAAAAAAGCCCCGTCCCAAAAAGACAACTTAGCCCAAGACGCGGGCCATGCGTGCCTTGAACTCGGACAGGAAGCGCGGAGCATCCACGGTCAGTGCCACAAGCGCGCTCTTGTCCGGATCGGACAGGCGACGCTCATCGCAGATGGTGCGACCGCGGTACTCGCCCAGCAGATCAACACGCAGGTTGCAGCCGAGCGCACCTACGAGCGTGGGGTCGATCGCCACGGCAACGGCCAGCGGATCGTGCAGCGCGCAACCACCCAGGTAGGGTGCGTTCATCTCGTACGAGCCAATGTAGTGCTCGACCATGCTCGCAAATGCGCAGCCCGCCATGGTGCCCGAGCCCGTCCAGCCGGCAATGTCGCGGCGTGTGAGCACCACGCGATGCGTCACGTCCAGACCCACCATGGTGAGCTTACGGCCCGAGCGCAGCACCGCGTCGGCTGCCTCGGGGTCGCTCGCCATATTGGCCTCGGCGCCCGCGCTCACGTTGCCGGGCACGGTAAGGGCGCCGCCCATCACGACCACGCGGCCGATGGACATCATCGCCGCCGCATCGCGCTCCAGGGCGAGCGCCAGGTTGGAGAGCGGGCCAGTCGCTACGTAGACCAGATCGGGACCATAGGTGCGCGCGGCATCGATCAGATAATCGACCGCAGCGTTGCCGTCGGCCGAGGTCGCCCCCACCGGCTCGTAGGGCGACGCGGGCACGCTCGCGCCGCCGATGCCGTTCTTGCCGTGAATGAGCGCGGTGGACGCCGGCGGCGCATAGGGCTCAGTCGCCTGCAGAGGACGGTCGGCACCCAGGTACACCGGCACCTCGGGACGACCCAACAGGTCGAGCACCGCCAGGCAGTTGTGCGCCGACTGCTCGACGCGTACGTTGCCAAAGCACGTGGTGATGCCCACGAGCTCCACCTCGGGACTCGCGATGGCATAGGCCAGCGCCATCGCATCGTCCACACCCATATCCAGATCAAGGATCAGCTTCTTGATTGCCATTGTTCTACTCCGCTTCTCCGTCTTTATCGTTTAACCAAACCAATGTTCAACTTCGGCGCGCGTGGGAATCGATTGCTGAGCGCCCAGGCGCGACACCGTCACTGCCGAGGCGCGAGCACCCGCGGCCATGCACTCAAAGAGCGGCAAGCCCTCTAGGCGAGCCGCCGCCAACGCGCCGATAAACGTATCGCCGGCGGCCGTGGTATCGACTACCGCACTCGAAAGTGCCGGCATGCGCAGCAGCTCACCGCCATCGCCGAGCGTAACCGAGCCGGCACCGCCCAGCGTGATGACCGCGGCGCCGGCGCCCTTGTCGAGCAGCGCATTGAGCGCGGCGACGCAACTCACATCATCCGTGGGCAGAATGCCCGTCAGAACCTGGCACTCGGTCTCGTTGGGGCAGACCAGGTCGACCGCAGGCCAGACCTCCGCAGGTAACTCGCAGGCGGGCGCTGGATTAAAGACCGTATAGAACCCCAGCTCGTGAGCGCAAACAAGCGCATCGGCCGTCGCTGCAAGGTCACATTCACCCTGGGCGATAAAGACGCTTCCGGCAGCCGGGGCAATCTCGCTGGCGTCGCCGTCGAGCTCATGGGCCGCCAGACGCCTCAACGCGCAGGCAACGTCCGCGCCCGCAAGCGCATGGTTGGCGCCCGGTGACAGTATGATGCGGTTGTCGCCCTCGCAGCGAATGATGGTTGCCGTTCCCGTCTCCGCGTCATCGCGATGCACTACAAAGTCACAGTCCACACCGGCGTCTTGGAGCCCCACCACGAGCGACGCGCCGAACGCGTCGCGACCGACAGCGCCGATCATGCACGTGCGCGCACCCATGCGCGCGGCGGCGACGGCCTGGTTAGCGCCCTTGCCACCGGCGTTGGTGATAAAACCGCTACCACCGACTGTCTCGCCCGCGCGCGGCATGCGCTCGCACGCCACCGAAAGGTCCATGTTCATGCTGCCGAACACCGCAACGATGCCGCGATCTGCCATGGAAACCTCCTCATCTGCGGGCTTTGCACCCACCGTCGACCGTCGATTGCGCGCCTTCGCACCTCTATAACTTTAGTTCACTTTGATGTGAACGCACCCTTGAGGTTGCGCCAGCAGCAAGCATTCACAGGAGCAGGCAGCTACAATGAATACGTGCTGATTATTCTCGTCATTGGATGATGTTTTATGGAACAATTCTCGCAATCGGGCTCGCGCGGTCGACGCCGCACGGGCAACGAGCCGGCGCCGCACGAACGCGTGAAGAGCGAACGCCGTGCCAACGAGCCGCGACGCACCGCGAGCCCCCATCGCGCTTCTGCCAACAACGCGGGCCGCGCCAACACTCCCGCCGCGGAGCAGACGCCTGCTCGCCCCAAGTCCCGCTACATCCCTGCACTCGACGGTCTGCGCACGCTTGCCGTCGTCGCGGTGGTGCTCTATCACCTCAACCTCACGTGGGCGCAGGGCGGTCTGCTCGGCGTCACGATCTTCTTTGTGCTTTCGGGCTATCTGATCACACGCCTGCTACTCAACGAAGTCGCTAAGACCGGCCACATCGACCTCAAGAGCTTCTGGATTCGCCGCATCCGTCGCCTGGTCCCCGCCGTGGTAACGGTAGTGTTTGTAACCTGCGCGCTGTGCACTATCTTTAACCACGTGATGCTCACCAAGATGCGTCCCGACATCCTGCCGTCGCTGCTGTTCTTCAACAACTGGTGGCAGATTGCCCAAAACGTCTCGTACTTCAATGCCCTGGGCGACCCCTCGCCGCTCACGCACTTTTGGTCGCTTGCCATCGAGGAACAGTTCTACCTGATTTGGCCGCCACTGCTGTTTGCCATGGTATCCATGCATGTGAGCAAGCCCAACACGCGCCGCGTGGTTCTGGGCTTGGCTGCTGTCTCCGCCATCGCCATGATGGTGCTCTATAACCCTGCCGCCGACCCCAGCCGCGTGTACTACGGCACCGACACCCGCGTGTTCTCGCTGCTGCTGGGTGCCTGGATGGCCTTTATCCCCGATCGCGACCTGGCGCCGGTGCGTCTCGCTCGTCGTTTGGGGCTCAATCGCCTAGCTGGCGCCGCCAAGCACGGCAAGAACGCCGAGGGCAAGCCTGGCGAGAAGGCCGACGAAGCAGCCGAGACCGCCCCGGCACAGCCGAGCGCCCTCGTGCGTTTTTGGTCCTCGCCCGCATCCATCGATGTGTTGGGCGTCGTGGGTCTGGTTGGCCTTGCCGCCATGGTCGCGCTCACCAACGGCTACACCGCCTTCCAGTATCGCGGAGGCACGCTGCTGTGCTCGATCCTCACGCTCATGGTCATCGCGGCCTGCGTGCAGCCCCAGGGAATGGTTGCCCGCGCGCTGTCCGCCGAGCCGCTCGTGTGGGTTGGCAAGCGCTCGTACAGCATCTACCTGTGGCACTATCCGCTGCTGTTGCTCATGAACCCGGTCGCCAACATCAACGATACACCGTGGTGGCAGTATATCTTGCAGGTACTTGTGGTGGTCGCCGTGGCAGAGTGCTGCTATCGCTTTATCGAGACTCCGTTTAGGAAGGGCGCCTGTGAGCGCACCGTGTCCGAGTTCCGCGACGGCACCACCACGCCCGCTAACTGGGTACGCGCGCACGTCCCTGTCTGCGCAGCCTGCGCTGTCGTGTTGGTCGTTGCACTGGGCGGCCTGATCTTTGTGCCCGAGACGTCTGCGCTGAGCGGCGAGGGCGCCGAAGTTCTGAACAAGGAAGCCAAGAACACCGCGCCCACCGACCAGCAGGCGGCCGACGACACCGACAAGGACAACGACGGCTTCCCCGATGGCTCCTACGATCTGCTTATGATCGGCGACTCCGTGTCGCTGCGTGCCGTAGACACCTTTGACGGCGTGTTCCCGCACAGCCATATCGATGCCGAAAAGGGCCGCCAGTTTGATGCGGGGCGCGCGACATTTGAGGGCTATATCCAGCAGAACCTTGCCGGCAAGATCGTGGTCTTTGCCCTGGGCACCAACGGCTTGGTAACCGACGACCAGATCGACGCCATCATGGCCGATGCAGGAGATAGGCGTATTGTGGTGTTTGTGAACACGCGCAGCCCGCAGCCGTGGGTTGGCTCTACCAACCAGGCCATCGCCAACGCCGCTACGCGCTACAAGAACGTGCGCGTTATCGATTGGTACGGATACAGTGCTAACCGCAACGACCTGTTCGATGGCGATGGCACGCACCTATCGACCACTGGCGTGACTGAGTACCTCAACTTGATCCACGATGCTGTCAAGAAGGACCTGCCCGTACACCCCGAGGATCACGTCAACGATCCGCAGCCGGCAGCCGTCAAGTCTGCCACCGACGCGCTCGTCAATGCGCTCGCTCTCAAGCCACACAAGCTGGGCACCGACAAGTAACCTGCAGCGCAAACTTCCCACATCCGGAGGGGGCGTCTGCCACGGCAGACGCCCCCTCCGGCAGTTAGGGACGTTCCTTATGTGCCGGTACCTAGGGACACTCCTGGCGCAGCCAATGAAGACCTCTACGGATGAATTCCAGGCCGCTCCGTCGCTCCAGACATCGTTTCCGCGCCTCGCGCCTGCCCCAAACGGTCGCGCGCGCAGACGTGGTGTAAGAGTGTCCTGAGGTCCGTCGCTGCAAGTCCCGATGTTACTCCTTCTTGAGAC
>NZ_JADNJQ010000042.1 GCF_015555045.1 Collinsella aerofaciens
GTCTCAAGAAGGAGTAACATCGGGACTTGCAGCGACGGACCTCAGGACACTCTTACACCACGTCTGCGCGCGCGACCGAAGATCCTGCCCTCGGGCGCGAGGCTGCTTGTTTGGGCAAATGATGGGCTGTCGGATTCGACTGTCTGCATGTCATCGATTGCCGGAACTTCATTAATTGTCGGGTCATCCAGCGTGATGCCTTCGAGCGTTGCTTTTTCGAGGTCGATTCGTTGACGATCTTCGGAATCCTGGCGAAGCTGCTTCTGAATTCGCTTTTTCTCTTCTATAAACCTTCTGAGCACAAACTGTCTCAGTTCCTCTTGCATGATTTGAAAGTCTTTTGGCAGACGCGAGGGGCGTACGCCCTCTTTCCGCTGGATTGCTTCCATGACCCTAACGAAAGAGCTAGCATGCATAAAGGAATAACGACTGACGGTGATGATTCCGTACCCCATGGACGCAAGTGCATTCTTGCGCTCCTCATCGATGGCGCGGTCTTCTTCCGCGTCATGATAAAAACCGTTGTATTCAATGTCTGTGCGAGATTTCTTTAGATACGCATCCATAAAGAACTTTTTGCGTCTCGTGAGATTCTTTGCGGCAGTGGTGACCTGCACCTCGTAATCGGTCTCAATTCCCTTAATACCAAGCCCTCCTTCGCTTTTGGGCAGCGTTAGCATCATGACAAAGGCTGTTTCCATAGGAGACCGGCATCCGTCGCGCACACATTGGATCGCCTTTCGGGCAAGGGCCAGACCGTCGCATCTGGTAATGGAATTAAAGAACTGTTTTAGCCTCTCGGTCGAGGTGAGCGCGAAACGCTCGTTATAAGAGGTGGAAGAGCCGGTTCCAAGGGAGTAAGCGCTGCACAGTTCAAAGTAGTACTCCACTAGTTCGCGAAAAGAAAGATAGGTGGCGGCCTGAAGTGCGCAAACCTCAACGCCAACAATGAAGATGCCATCTTTGAGCTCTATAAAGCGTGAGTTCGAGAATCGTTTTGAAGAAACGTGGCACTGACAGTTCATTGCATAGCGCGCATTCCTGCGATCAAACACCATCACCTCGAGGGAATCATTTGCGTCGAGGGAAACATCATGTTTGGTGAGCCATTCTGTGGCTGCGTCAAGGAGCGTTCCGGTGGGACATGATCCGTAAATCGCGGCAGGACTACAGGATTCGATGCCTTTCGCAGACACCGAATGCGCGGCCTGGTAGACCGCTTTTGCAGTGGTATGTGACAATACGATACTCATGGTATATATCGTGTCAGCTAATGCCGTGTTGATGGCACTGAGTGGAAAAGCCGTTTTAGAGGTCTAACCAAATGCTGTCCAAAAGCTTGACGCAATTATGAGTTGGTATGCCCTAAATAAAAGTTTTCGCAGCTTAGCTATAGCATATAAATACTCAATTGCTGCACATTTGATATCGATGTATCACCATCCGACAACGAATTGCGTGTTGGGAATTGGTCGAAATCGTTCAAAATGAGGGTTCAGAATTTGTGATGGCAGATTTATCTGTGGAACGTAGGGCGGCCCCGCTGCGGGGTTTCCCGCTGCGAGGCCGCTCGTGATCTACGTCGGAGTTTGTCGTAGACGTTTCTACTTGGCAAACAGGTTCTTGAGGTTGAACTCGGCTTGGACGGTGCGGAGCATGAGGTCGGTGTCGTCGAGGCCCAGATGCTGCTCGTTGGCGTCGGCGGCGAGGGTTCCACGGCGGCGCGCCCAGTTCTCGAGTGCGGCGGGCGCGGATTCGCGGGGGAGCGAGCGGACGTCGGCATCCAGGCTGCGGCAGATCTGGCGCGAGTCGATGACGATGATCTTGCCGGCGCGGCGTGCCTCGGCGTAACCGTCCAGGTGGATCTTGAACCAACTGTCCTCAAAGGCGGCGTTGTGCGCCATGTACGGGTACTTCTTCATAAGCTTGAGCAGCTGCTTCTGCAGTTCCTTGTTCTCGCGGAATGGCTTTTTGCCGTCGATGTCGTCCCAGGTGATGTGGTGGATATTCGACAACGGCACATCCTCGCCGCGGTAGATGTCGGGCAAACCGCAGTAGTGCGCCTCGGCGTCGTGCGGGACGGCGTCGCTGGTGAGCTCCATGATTTCCCAACCCACATTGATGATATAACCGCGCTCGGGTGCACGGCCGGTGGTCTCGATGTCGATACCGAGCACGGTGCCCTGGATGGGCTTGCGGGCGTAGGCCACGCCGAGCGCGTCGCGGTCGCCGCGGATCTCGCGCATGACCGACGCGGCGGTGCGCTTTTGCATCTTGCCGATGGCGGCGCAGGTGTCGGCATCGGACAGGCCGCGCGAAAGCGTCGCGGGCGTCACGTTGCGCAGGCGCGCCTCGCCAATCTGGTCGCACACGTCGCGGTTGCGGTCAGCCAGGTCGCGCACGGTGGCAAAGTCGAAGCTGGGGTCGCCCTCGGCGGTAAAGTACTCGGTTTCGAGCACCTTAAGGGCCTCCTCGCCCTTCTGGCGCTCGGACTCCATGGCGCCGTGATCGCCATAGATAAACATGGGAATAAACGGCTGGCGCTCGTATTCGAGTGCTTGTGAAACGTTCATATAACTGCTCCTTGGACGGGCCGTGTCGCGCGGCTCGGTGGCATTGAGTTATGGCGAGATGATAGTTTACCATGGGCAACTATTGGCATCGCGCCTAGGACAACTACAATACCCTAGTTGACCGCTAGGACTTTTACAATGCTGCCGAAAGACATGAAAGGTTCCATCCGTCATGGATTTGCTGATTGATATTCTGCTCGACGCCGGCAAGGACACGCTCTCGCTGGCGCCGTTTTTGTTGGTGACGTATCTTGCTCTCGAGACACTTGAGCACGTTGCGGGCGACCGCGTCAACGGCGCTATCAAGCGCGCCGGCGCTGCGGGTCCCGTGGCTGGCTCGCTGCTGGGCATTGTGCCGCAGTGCGGATTTTCGGCCATGGCAGCAACGCTGTACGCCGGCCGTGTCGTGACGCTGGGCACGCTGGTCGCCGTGTTCCTCTCGACCTCCGATGAGATGCTGCCGCTGTTGCTCGCCGAGCAGGTGCCCGTGCAGACCATGGCGATGCTTTTGGCTTCGAAGGCACTGATCGCGCTGGTCACGGGCTTTATCGTGGACGCGGCTATCCGCGGCCTTCGTCGTAATTCCCGCGCGCATGCGGCGATTCGCCGTACCGTGCTGGGGACCGCTGCCAATCCGGCTCATGTGAACTGCGCGCACGACGACCATACCGGGGGCGACATCATTGATGAAGTGGCCGAGGCGGGCGTGAGCGCCGACCACATCCACGAGTTGTGCGAGCGCGACCATTGCGGTTGCGATGATGATGAAGATGAACACGAGCGCGACCACGGACACAGCCATGACCACGGTCACGCAGGCGAGCATGAGCACCACCACGGCCATGGGCACGACCACGGTCACTCCCACGAAGGTGCGCCCGTCCTGTCGATTATCCGCAGCGCGATCTCGCACACCGTGCAGGTTTCGGTTTTTATTTTCCTGGTGACGCTGATTCTAGTTGCCGTGCTCGAGACCTTCGGAGAGTCCGCGATCGAGCAGTTCCTGCGTGGCAACGAGACGCTCGCCGTCTTGGGCTCGGCACTCGTCGGCCTGATCCCCAACTGCTCGGCCAGCGTGGTCATTACGCAGCTGTACCTGGAGGGCGCGCTACAGCTGGCGCCGATGCTCGCCGGCACGCTCATTTCCGCCGGCGTGGGCTATCTTGTCCTGTTCCGCACCAACCGCAGCGCTCGTGAAAACGCCGTGTTCCTGGTCATGATGTACGTCATCGGCGCCGGCTGGGGCCTTATCCTATCCGCCTTCGGCCTCTAAGTAGGCCTAAAAAATGGGCTTCAAATAGCCATGCTCGGCGCCTGCGCAATGCGGCGACGCATGGCATTTTGAAGCCCGTTTTTTGTTGAGCCATGGATTCCGAGCGCTCACACCGCGCAAAACAAAAAGGTAGATTTCCGGGCATGTCCCGAAAATCTACCTTGGTTAGCGCAGCAGCTCGGTGAGGTTGCGCTTAAAGCGGGCCCGGTCTTCGCTGGTAAATGCCGCCGGACCGCGAGTGCGACCGCCGGCGCGGCGCACCTTCTTTTCCTCGTGGCGAATAAACAGTTGCATGTCGATGGTCGCCTTATCGTAGACGCGCCCGCGTACGCCGATGGCGGCGGCATCGCGCCCGAGCACCATGCTCGCCAAGCCAATGTCCTGCGTCACGACTACGTCGCCCGCCTGCAGGCGTTCGACAATGGCAAAGTCGGCGCTGTCGGCGCCCACGCTCACATCGAGCGTCGTGACCCAAAATCCGCGTCGCGCATGCTCGACGTCGCGCGGATCGTCGCGGCGAATGTGGCGTTCCAGGTTCTGTGTGCTGTTGCCGGCGATAACGACGGCGACGCCCGCCCGCCGCGCGCAGTCAATCGACTCGCGCGTGACCGGGCAGGCGTCTGCATCAATAAAGAGCGTTCGCGGCATCTAGTGCACCAGTTTGCCAAATTGAATAGCGCGAACAATCAGCGTTACGCCAAACACCAGCAGTGCGGCGCCGCTAAAGATGACGAGCATCTTGGCCGACCACAGCGGATAGATAAACACGAACATGCCGGCGATGATGGAGAGCGCGCCGCTCAGGATGGCGAGGGCACGGTTGGACGAAAGCTCGGACTCCAGAATGGACATGACACCTTCGACGATCCAGCCAAAGCCGGCCACGATAACCACCATCGTGGTGAGCGTCGCGGTCGAGAAGGCCTGGTTGCGCAGGATTATGACGCCGCCCAAGATAATGAGTAGGTTGGAGATGATGCTCGTCACGCGCCAGCCGGTGGGCAGCAGTGGCTCGAAAACAGCGGTAAACAGCCTGATCGCGGCCGTGATCACAAAGTAGAAGCCCAAGACGGTCGTTAGGAAGACGAGGGACTTGGCGGGCGCAAACAGCAGTGCGATGCCGGCGACGAGCGCCAAGACGCCCGTGATGGCGTAAATCCAGCGTACGGCCTTGACGGCTTTGCCCGCCATGCTTTTCTCGTCAAATCCAAACTGGCTCGATTTTTGGTCATCGTTCTTAAAGATGCCCATAATGTCTCCTTTCCGTGCGGCGTAAGCCTTGATCATTACAACCAGTATCGCCTAAAGGCGCTGGCGTATGGGTCGGGGAGGGCGAAACGTAACCCAAAGGCCCCGAATTGTTTCCGTTGTTCCCCACGTCGCGATTTTCTATTCAACAGGTGTAGAACATTGCAGCCCTGTTCGTTATTGCCTACGTTTTAGGTTAGATTTTCCTAAGAACAATTGCCCGAAATTGGGGGTCCCTATGAACGAAGCAGTTCCCGCAGCGCCGGTAAGCGCTGAGTCGATGGCAAAGCAGGGTTGCGAAAAGCTCGGCTTGGACGCGTTTGATGCGTTGGTTCGCTGCGCCCGCACGTGCCGTCGCTTTGACGAGTCCATGCGCGTGCCGCGTGAGCTTTTGCTTGAGCTGGCGGAGCTGGCGCACCTGACTCCCTGTGGTGCCAATGCTCAGCGTCTGCGTTTTCATGTGGTAAGCGGTGCAGAGGACTGCGCGCGTGTATTTGACGAGCTTGCATGGGCCGGTGCGCTCAAGGATTGGCCGGGTCCCGATGAGGGCGAGCGCCCGACCGGCTACATCGCGATTCTTGCTGAGCGCGCCGTTCCGGGCAAGCCAGCCGCTCCCATTACCGAGGTCGACACGGGCATTGCCGCGCAGACGATGATGCTCGCCGCCCGCAGCGCCACGCCCGAGGTGGCAGCCTGCATGTTCAAGGCCTTTACGCCCCACGCGATCGATGCCATGGGGCTCGATAACGACAAGTATGAGCTCAAGCTGATCATGGCGTTTGGCGTTCCGGCCGAGACACAGGTGATCGATGCGATCGATTCCAACCCCGACGGCTCCATCAATTATTGGCGCGACGAGGCGCAGGTGCACCACGTACCCAAGCGCTCGCTTGTCGACGTACTGGTGTAGTTGAGCGTCACCGCGGTGTGATCCGGCGGTAAACCACCACAAAGGTACCTGTCCCCTTTGCGGTGGTGCGAGGGGAGGACGTGTGGCAGATTTGTATTTGGTGCGGCATGGGCAGACTGAGCTCAATGTGCAGAACATTTTGCAGGGTGGGCACGATTCGCCGCTTACGGCGCGCGGGCGCGAGCAGGCGCTGGCGACGCGCGCGGCGTTTGAGGCGCGTGGCGTGACCTTTGACCGTGTGTATTCCTCCCCGTTGGGCCGGGCGCGGCGTACGGCTGAGCTAATTGCTGGTGAGGGCCGCTCGATAGAGCTGGTCGATGACCTGCGCGAGTGGCATTTGGGCTCGCTGGAGGGTACATCAAATCGCGAGATGCCGCCGCAGCCCTGGGGTGATTATCCGGTGGCCTTTGGTGGCGAGTCTGAAGGCGAGCTCCAGTCGCGCATGGTCGCGGCGCTGTCCCACATCATGGCCAGGCCGCAGCACGACTGTGTGCTGGCAGTCTCCCACGGCTCTTCCTGCCAGGAGTTTCTTGAGTATGTGACTGGCAGGGGAGAGCTACCCGACAACGGTGCCGTGCTTCATTTTGGCTATTGCGACGGTGCGTTTTCGCTCCTTGATTGGTAACGAACGAAAGGACCCCTATGAATAAAGACCTGTATCTGGTTCGTCATGGGCAGACAATATTCAACCTTAAGCGCATTATTCAGGGTTGGAGTGACTCGCCGCTCACGCAGCTGGGATGCGACCAGGCGGCGCGTGCCGGCATGTTCTTGCGTGCGCGCGGCATTGAACCCGATCATGCCTACACCTCCACACTTCATCGCACCGAGCAGACTATCGCCAACCTGTGGCCGGGCTTGGCGTACGAGCGCCTGGACGGTCTGCGTGAGTGGTTCTTTGGCGACTTTGAGGCCGAGCGCGTGATGCTTATGCCCGAGCGCCCGTGGCGAGATTTCTATCGTCAGTTTGGCGGCGAGGGCCAGATGCAGGTGCGCGAGCGCATGGCGGCGACGATAACCGATCTTATGCGACGTCCGGACCACGAGTGCGTGCTCGCGGTGAGCCACGGTTCGGCTATCAAGGAGTTTTTGGACCACGTGCGGGGCGCGGCGGCCGACGAGCGCGAACGCGTGCCGGGCAACTGCTCAGTGCTGCATTTTGCGTTTGACGATGCGGCCGATACGTTTGAACTGGTCGAAGTCTTTACGCAGGAAGACTACGCGCGCGAGCTGGGGCTTGAACCGCTCGTGGCTACTGCGGGTCCGCCGCGCGGATAACGCGAGCGCGGCGGCACGGGTCGTCGGCATAACTTCTCGACGCAAAAGGGGCGGAGATGCATGTACCTGCTGCATCTCCGCCCCCTGTTTGTTGGGCTGCCGATTTTTATGCTGGACGGTCTGGTCTTGCTAGAACCGCGCGACCTGGTGCGTGAGCAGACCCGTCGGAACCTGCGCCGCGCCGCCGCTGACCTGCGCGGCGGGGAAGAGCGCAGCTACGGCAAAGTTGAACGGCTCTTTGCCCGTGTAGGTGCCGGCGGCACGTGCATCGTCGGTCAGGAGCTGTGATGCCTCGACTAGTGCGACAGCGTAGGCAGGGTCGTCGGCCAGTGCCGGCTCCGGCGCCTGGTCGAGCATGGCGCGGATGGCCCCGACGGCGTCCTCGCGCTTGACCTCCCACACGCGGTGCGTAATGCCGGCGGGGTCGGTGACGGCATAGAGTGAAGCGCCCTCTTTTGCGGCGCCGAGGATGATATCCATGACGGGAGAGGCTTCGTAGACAAGCGTTACGGGACGGGGCTGTACCTTGAGGTCGGCGATTGCGCGCGCAGCGGCGGTCGTATCGGCGGCAACCGCGTCGCCGCCCGCCAGCGCACCAACCGGGCAGATCGCCACGACACCCGTCACACGTCCCGGCTCGCCCGAGCATTCGTACACGTAATACGCCGCACCCGGGTCCTTGAGCATCAGACCATCGGCAATGGCTCCGCGCAGAGCATCGTTGCCGCTCAGGATGCTGCCCATTGCAGGCAGCGCCTCGAGCACGCGGTCCTGAGCCGGGCGGATGCAGGGAAACGGAAGTGCTTTCATGGGCGGTCCTAACGCACGAGTCGGTTTGTTCGCGGCTTATTATGCCCCAACTTGGCCGCTCGCGTCCCAGAGCACGTTATCGGCGAGCGCGATTAGCACCTGCTGACAACGAACGATATCGGCGTGGGGCACATATTCGTTGGGCTTGTGCGCGAGCGCGAGCGACCCGGGACCGTAGCTCATGCAATTGCGGTTACCTGTCTTGCCGGCAATGACGGCGGTGTCGGTGTAGCCGGTAAAGAAGCCGACGGTCGTGTCCGCGTCCGTCACGTCATCGGCGGCACGCTTGAGCGCTGCTAGAAGGGGAGAGTTCGGGTCGCGCTCGATGGCGGGGCGGTCGCCCGTCACGGTGTAGCTGCCATGGCAACCGGGAACGGCGGCTTCGGCGACGGCGATGGCCTGCTCTACCATGCGCGTCGCGGCGGCCGTATCGGTCGGAGGCGTCAGACGCATGTCGACCCAGGCTTTGGCGCGGTCGGGTACGACGTAGGGGCGATATCCGCCCTCGATTTGGCCAAACGTGATGGTCGAAGGCCCCAGCTCATCGTGCGCGGGCAGCGCCATAAACGCGCGACGGAGCGAACACACGACCTCGGCCATGGCGGCGACGGCATCCGCGCCCTTCCAGGGCTGGCTCGCATGCGCCGTCACGCCAGTCATTTCAATCTCGAACCACGTACGCCCCTTGTGCGCCACCTGGATCTGTCCGTCGGTGGGCTCGGTGTCCAGCACCCATTCACGCGAGCCGACCCAGCCAGCATCGATCGTGGCCTCTGAGCCGCGCATAAAGTCCTCCTCGTCGACCGAGCAAATGAGTGAGAAGACACGGCGGGGCAGCTTGCCTTCTGCCGCCACGCGCTCGAGCGTATGGACCAGTGCGGCAATGGCGCAGGCCAGGCCACCCTTCATATCGCAGGCACCGCGGCCATAGAGTTTATCGTTGCGCACGATCGCTCCGAGCGGCGGAATGTCCGCGTCCCAGCCATCGCCCAGTGTAACGGTATCCATATGGCAGATATAGACGAGCCGTGGCTCGTCGCTCAGTCCCGGCACGGTGACCATAAGGTTGCGGCGCCCGGGCAGCACCTCGAGTTCCTCAACCTGCACGGCATCGAGTACCGGATGGCTCAGCTGCGCCAACCGTTCCTCAACCAACGCTTTGATATAGCGTTCAATCTCGCCCTCATACGCACCTGGGTCGGAACTGTCGATCCGCACGAGCCCTTGCGTAAGCCGCCAGGCAAAATCTGTATCAACCATAGGCACCTCACAGATAGTTAGGTCAACATACAGATTGTATGCCAAGAAGCGGCTCGGTGCATTTAATGGAGCGCTCACAAAAACGGGGGCGCCTCTCGTGCGAAAGGCACCCCCGCGGGCATTCAATGTCAGTGACGGGCAGGCCACATGGGGAGCTGCCCGTCAGGTCAGTCGGCGCTACTTGATCACGCGCACGCGATACATCGACGGAATCTGCTTGAGCGCCTCGATGGTGCTGCTGTCTAGGTGTTCGTCGGTGTCGAACATGGTGTAGGCGTTCTCGCCGGCGGACTCGTTGGTCATACGCTGCACGTTGGCGTTGTCCTTGGCCAGGATGGCCGTGATCTGGCCGATCATGTTGGGCACGTTGGCATGCAGGCAGGCAATGCGGCTTGCGGCGCGCGCCTTGCCCATGCTGCAGGCGGGGTAGTTGACGCTGTGTGCGATGTTGCCGTTCTCCAGGTAATCCTTGAGCTCGCTGATGGCCATGTCGGCGCAGTTGGCCTCGGCCTCGCCGGTGCCGGCGCCCGAGTGCGTGGTGATAAACGTATTGGACATCTTGACCGTCTTGGGCGTGGCGAAGTCGCAGCTAAACCAGCTGAGCTTGCCCTCGCGCAGGGCGGCGTCGACGGCGTCCTCGTCAATGATGGTTTCGCGCGCGTAGTTGATGAGCACGGCGTCCGGTGCCAGCAGGTTAATCTGCTCGGTGCTGATCATGCCGATGGTGTCGGCCTTGCTGGGCACGTGCACGGTGAGGTAGTCGCAGCCGCGGCAGAGATCCTCGAGCGTGCCCACGCGCTGCACCTCGCGGCTCAGCACCCACGCGTGCTCGACGGAAATGAACGGGTCGTAGCCGTAAACGTCCATGCCCAGGTCGACGCAGGCGTTGGCGACCTTGGAGCCCACGTTGCCCAGGCCGATGACGCCGATGCGCTTGCCCTTGAGCTCGCGGCCCACAAAGGCCTTCTTGGCCTTCTCGGCATCGACCTGGATCTCGGGGTCGTCGGCGTTGTCGCGCACCCAATTCATCGACTGCACGACGCCGCGGCTCGAAAGCACCAGCATGCCCAGGACGAGCTCCTTGACGGCGTTGCTGTTGGCGCCGGGGGAGTTAAAGACGACGACGCCCTTCTTGGCGTACTCCTCGACGGGGATGTTGTTGACGCCGGCGCCGCAGCGGGCGATGGCGCGAATGCCCTCGGGCAGCTCGTAGCCGTGCAGGTCGGTGGAGCGCATCAGGATGGCGTCGGCCTCCTCGGCGGTGCCTACGAACTCGTAGCCCTCGCCAAACTCGACCTTGCCGTCTTTGGTAATGTCGTCGATGGTCTTAATCTTGCGCATGGAAAACTCCTTAGCAGGTTTGTCTAAAACAAGTGGTTTGAAGTGGCTGGTCGGCCCGCGCGTTGCGGGCTAGTTAGATCGGGGACTCAAACTATGCTGCGCTTCGAAGTCCTTCATGTACGAGGCCAGTGCCTGCACGTCTTCCATGGTTACGGCGTTGTAGACGCTGGCGCGCATACCGCCCACCAGGCGATGGCCCTTGACGTTTTGAATCTGGTGCCCGGCCGCGCCTGCGACAAAGGCCGCGTCGAGTTCGGCGTCGCCGGTGCGGAAGGTGACGTTGGCGATGGAGCGGCTGTCGGCCTGCGTAGTGCTATGGAACAGCTCGCTGTGCTCGAGCAGGTCATAGAGCAGATTGGCCTTGGCCCAGTTGCGCTCGGCCATGGCGGCAAGTCCGCCGGTTTTCTCAACCCAACGGAACACCTTGCCGCATACGTAGATGCCAAAGGTGTTGGGCGTGTTGAGCATGGAGCCCTTGGCGGCCTGGGTCTTAAGGTCCAGGTACTGCGGCGTCTGCGCAAAGGCGGGGCCATCTGCGAT
Organism: Collinsella aerofaciens; assembly: GCF_015555045.1. Taxonomy (GTDB): domain Bacteria; phylum Actinomycetota; class Coriobacteriia; order Coriobacteriales; family Coriobacteriaceae; genus Collinsella; species Collinsella aerofaciens_W. Next base: position 11,234 of record NZ_JADNJQ010000042.1, read on the forward strand.
GAGATCGTCGCGCACGATGATCACGGTCACGCCCGCGGCGCCGGCGTTTTTCTGCGCGCCGGCGTAGATGAGGCCGTAGCGCTCAACGTCGAGCGGCTGCGATAGGAAGCAGCTCGAGACATCGGCGACCAGCGGCACATCGCCACAGTTGGGCAGCTCGTGGTACATGGTGCCAAAGATGGTGTTGTTCTGGCAGATGTAGACGTAGTCGAGCCCGTCGCCCGCGGTCTCGGTGGCAATGCGCGCGTTGATGTCGGCCATGGTGGGTATGCGGTCGAAATTGGTGTCCTCGGAGCTCGCGAGTAGCACGGCCTCGCCGTACTTGGCGGCTTCTTTGTATGCCTTGTTGGCGAAGTTGCCGGTCACGACGTAGCCGGCGCGGCCGCGGCGCATGAGGTTCATCGGGATGCCCGCAAACTGTAGCGTGGCGCCGCCCTGCAAAAACAGGACACGGTAGTTGTCGGGGATGCTCAGCAGGCGGCGCAGGGTTGCCTCGGCGTCGTCGATGATCTGCTGGTACATGCTAGATCGATGGCTCATCTCGAGCACGGACATGCCGCAACCGCGGTAGTCCATCATCTCGTCGGCGATCTCGGCGAGCACGCTTGTGGGCAGCGCTGCCGGGCCAGCTGAGAAGTTGTGCACACGTGCCATCTTCTAGTCTCCCTCGTAGTCGTTTGAACGTTCGGGATACTTTAGCACAGTGCAGCGTCAGGCGCGACCGCATCACGGTAAAACTCGACTACGCCGCTATGATTTACAGGGTTGTTACATGGGGGAGGGCGGTCGCTAGGTCTATACCACCGGGATATACCGTGACAGGTACTCTTTGAGTGCGGGGTCGCACACATAGAGATACGTTCCTAGCATGCCGCGCGTCATGAGGACGTAGTAGGCGTTGACGATAATCTTTTGCAGATCATCGTCGCTTGCTTTTTTCTTCGCGACGGCATCTTTGAAGTTCGCCTTGTTAACGTAGACTGAATCTTTGTCCGAATCGTAGTAAATGTCGGGACCCAGAATTACGAATCCGTAGTTGAGATCGTAGCCTTGTACCGTATGAATGCATCCGACTTCGTTGACGGCGTTGGCGGAGTTAACCCAATCCTTCTGGGTTGAGTTCCAACGTTTGGGAATGCCCTCGATGACGATATCGAACACATCTTTATTGCTCTTGCTTTCCCATTTCCAAGCAAAACCGGCTGTCATACGGGACAGCCCAACTTCTTTTTCTTTGGTCTGCTGTAGGGAGCAGAAATCTTCAAAGCGGTCGACTATGCCAAACTGGTACCTGGGGATATCACTGTCAGGATCGCCGGCTTGCGAGTCGTAAGGCTGAGAGGCAAAGAGCTCATCAAACTTCATGCCGGCATGCATGTACGCTTTGTTGTCAAGCAGGTCGTAGACAAAATCGAGGTACTCATCGCCGCCACGCACACGCATTTGGGTGCTCAAGTTGAATTCTTCGGTCTCGATTCCAGCTTCTTCGAGTTGGTTGAGTCGCTGCTCAAGGCCATCTCGGTTGAGTCCCGATGCGCGGACTTGCTGTTTGGGGTCATAGAACAGATATGCCTTGTCGCAGCATTTGAATATCCAGTCAACTTGGTTGCTCGTATGTGGAAGGCCGAGGCGATCGCAGGTGTTATAGAAGGCCTTGATGCCGGAGCCCATGCTTAGATAATTACCCAGTCGATGTGCTTCGTCGACAAGTAGGATGTCATAACGATCATTTTTGGTCACGTCACTGGGGCTCAAGATATCGCCAGGCTTTAACCCTGGAAGGAAGTGCGTGAGTTTCCTGAGGGTCTTCTTCAGGGAATCCATGGGGGTGACAAAACCGACTCGCAGGCCGGAAAGGTTGGGCTCATTTTTGATTTTGAACATGAGACTGATGGCGAGGATTGTTTTACCTGTTCCCGGCGCGCCATTCACGACGGTTATACGTTCTCTTTTTGAGCCGCCGTGTTTTGCGTCTTCATGCTCCTGTTCGAGACGTTTATAAATCGTCTCGATCGTTTCGTATTGGTCGGGCGTAAGCGTCTTGAAAGGCGAGAACTTGAACAGATCGGAGTTCTCAAGCTCTTCAATCGGATGAATCGCGTAGTTTTCTTCGCGAAGCTTTGTCCAGAGGTTTCGGAACTTCTGGCGATACTGAGGCCGCTCAAAATAATCGAATTGGGCATAGCCGTTGTTGGCATTGGTGACCTGGTATTTTTCGTCGGCACAGAACAGCTCAATAAGTCGATTCTCGAACTCGAACGTTGCGGATTGGTTGAAGGTGGGATTGTCGATTAGAAGGGTCCGGTCGAAGTCCTTGTCCACGTTTGCAGCGTGTTGTTTCATACGGCGCTGGTAGTTGGTTGTTTGGCCGATGTATGCCGTCGTGTTTCTGCTGTTGGTAAGAATGTAAAGGACGGGCCAACTCTCGTCATGATGGGCTCCAGGCTTTGGCGTGCCAAAGTCCTGAAGCGATTCGCTTGTCTCGAAGGGCTGGGGCAGGGGAAGCGTGTATTGCCGAAGGGCGAACTCGTTACTCATGGTGGTCCGCCTTTCTGTATTCGCTGGAGCTGGTGTCGACGGGATAGCGCTCGCCGTTGCGTTTGAGTTTGGACGAGAGCGCCTTTGGGAGGTCGATTCCGTTTAAATCGGCGAAACGCAGGAGAAAGAGGAGCGTGTCAGCGACTTCGTCTTCGATGGCTTGGCGCTGATCGGCGTTATCGAACATTTCTGCAATGCGCTCGTCGCTCATAAAACGAAAGAGCTGAAGGAGCTCGGAGGACTCAGTTGCCATGCCGATGGCAAGCTCTTTTGGCGTGTGATATTTGCGCCAGTCGCGTGCATCACAAAAGTCCCTGACTTGTTCCGTCATGGCATCGAGCTTATCCATCGTCCGCAACCTCCCTGATGTTCATTGTTTTATTATGGCCGTATCTGGGATTTATTGCACATCATTTGGGGCGTGCGGTTTGTTCGGTCGCGATTGGCCGGCAGGAAGTTTCACCATGAAGATCGATGTCGATGTTGACCAGCTGCGCGAGAGCCTGCTCGACCGCGCGGGGAGTGCGGCAGGCGCGGGCTTTCCGGCCGCCATGCTCGACGTGATGGATATCGAGGACGAGTCGCCCCAGGAGCTCCTATCCCGAGCCGAACGCGAAGGCCTCGACCTCCGCGACTTTGCCGCCGACGATGACTAGGGTAGCTAATTTGGGACGTGTCTCTATAGTTTTGTCAACCGCGTGCTTCGCGCCATTTCGGCATGACGCATCCGGGCGCCCGGCGCCCCC
>NZ_JADNJQ010000043.1 GCF_015555045.1 Collinsella aerofaciens
GCGGTGTCCCCTCCCTTTCAAGAAAGGGAAGAGGCGGGGCATGCCCCGCCTCTTACACCACATCTCTGCGCGCTACCCGTCGGACAGACAAATCGTCTCGGTCGTTCCGTCCCCCATGCGGTTGGCCTGCGAGTATCCGTGACCGCCGCCCCCATCATGGGAGACGAGGTGTTCCATGACCTGCGCGAAGGCCTCGCGCTGTGTGATGGCCATGGCCTACTCAACCGCCTTGGCGTCATATGCGGCATGGGGCTCGCTGTACGACATGGCACGCTTCGAGTCCGACGCGCCCTTGGTGGTCGGATCGACGATCACGCCGAAGCCGGCGAGAACGGTCAGGATGATTCCGACGAGCTGGATGAGCGACCCCTGGGAGATAGGCGCCACGACTCCGAGGATTCCGAGCACCTGATAGGCTGCGCTGATTACGGCGGCGGCCAATGCCGCGAGCGTCTGCTTATTCTTGAAGCGAAGGGCCCAGTTGATTTTCATTTTTCAGCTCCTAATCTGACCCGCCGATACCGTGATGCAGGTCGTAACTCTTCTCGACGCGGTCGAGCCGGTTGAACAAGGTGATGACCTGTTGCTCGACCTTCGTGAGGCGCTCGCCGTGGTCGTCGAGCTTGCGGTTGATCTCCTTGACGCCATCCTTGATCTCGCTCGTGTCGCCGCAAAGGCTGTCGAGCTTGTCTTCGGTCCGCTGCTCCTTGGCAGACGATGTTTTGGATACGGAGACGCGCCCGATGAAGAACGTGACAATCACAACGGCGGCCGAGAGGACCGACGTTGCCTCCCCGATGCTCAGCGCCGGCACCCTAAACCTCCTCCGCGTACTCTTCTCCGACGATCTCCTCATATTCGTCGCATGTGATCCACTTGCAGGCCACGGCTCGATGCACCATGGCCTTGGTCCAGAGGCCGCGCTCGTAGTAGCGCCTCACCTTGTCATAGTTCTTCGAGTGCGCCGCCGTGGTTGCAGCCTTGACGCGTCCCGCCATTACTGTTCACCCCCGACCGTCATCATCAGGTAGTCGATGTTTGCCGTGTTGGTCTCGGTTTGGCTGGGCTCGGCGACCTTCTCGCGCATCTGCTCAAGCAGCTTGTCCACGTCCGGGGCCTCACCCTTTCCGTAGGCGGCGACGGCCGCGGTGTAGGCGAGCTTTCGCGCCTTCCGCTCAACGTACTCGTCATCGTCGATAACGCCCGCGTCGTGCGCCGCGTCGGGGTCGCCGATCTGCGACAGCAGATCGCGCAGGGCGTTGACCTCGGCCATGGTGCCGTCTTGAAGCTCGTTGGGGCGCGGCATGTCTTCCTCAGTGTCCATGCGGACTCCTCTCTTGTCGGGGAATGTGTCGCCATCGTATTGGCGCCGTGAGATTGCCGGGCCGCTTCGATGGGCGCAAAGAAAGAAGGCGCGCCGCGGCACGCCTTCGATGCTTCTGTTATTTCGCGGCCGCTTCGCTTAGGCCGCTGCTTTGAGTTGCCGGTTCTCCGCTATTGCGAGGGCTTGCCTCCGCTTGAATCGTCCCTCGGGTTGGCCTGCATTGAGCACCCCCCCCCCTCCCGCGCGAGATTTTCGAACAGGCTGTGGTACAGCGCGTCCATGGCCAAAACGCTGCGGTGCGCGTCCAGCCGCTTCATGCCGCCGCGCCAGCTCTGGTAGCTCCGCTCAACCTGCTCGGGGGTCATGACGCCATCGGCGACCATGCGGGCCATCTTCTTCAGCTTGCGGCGCTCGCGCGTGATGGAGTCGCGGCACGGCTTCACGACTATGCGGCCCGTCTCCGTGTAGAAGATGCGCTTCTTCAGCCACGTGAAGCCGCGCGACAGCTTCACCACGCGGGTCTTGCGCGGGTTCAGCTCTATGCCCAGCTCGGCGCACTTGCGCCCTATCAGCAGCAGGCACACCTGCAGGTACTCCTTGCTCTCGTGGATCAGGTAGAAGTCGTCCATATAGCGCCCGTAGGCCTCAGGGCGCAGCATCTCGGTCACGTAGTGGTCGATGCGGTTGGGGTGGGCCACCGCGCATATCTGGTTCGGCTCGCTGCCCAGACCCAGGCCCACCTCGCCCTGTGCGTCTATCAGGCGGTGCTCGAGGGCGACCACGCGCGGATCGAGCAGTGCGTCGGCCACCTGCCGCTTGACGGGTTCGTGGGCTATGCGGGCGAAGTAATCTGAGAAGTCGCCCAAAAGGATGTATCCCTCGCGCCTGTGCCGCCGCCAGTGGTCGGCCAGGCGGCGCTTGAGCAGTTTCAGGGCGTAGTCGGTGCCGCGCCCCTTGATGTTGGCGGAGTTGGCCGTTATGAGTGTCGGGACTATCGCGGGTACGAGGGCGTTCTGAGAAAGCGACTTCTGAATCACTCGCTCTGGGAAGTGCACGGCGCTGATGTGGCGCAGCTTGCCGCGCTCCCACAGGTCGAAGCGGATGAAGCCCCGGCATATGTCGCGGCCCTCCAGAAGGTCGTTCCTCGATTTGACCGCGTTTCGCAGATAGTCCTTCATATAACGCTGCGTGGAGGACTTCCACATCACGCCGCCCGCCGCCTGCTTGGAGGCCTTGCAAAGGCTGTTGAGGTCGGCCACGGCCTCAAGGGTGCACGGCTTCACGCGCTCGGCCTTGGCCTTGGCGCGCCTCTCCTCGCGGCGCTTGCGGCGCGCGGCCCTTCTTTCCTCGGAGTTCATCGAAGGCACCCCGCACGGCTCTCAGTGTGGCTCTGGCAGCCGCTTGAGGTATGGCCATGAAACGCGGCGAAGCCACGGAGCGCCGCGCCATGCAAGCAGCGTCCGGCCACCCTCGCGGGGTGCGTATTTACGGGCGCATGCCCGACGGTCGCGCCTTCCTTCCTCTTCGCGCTCTGCTTTCGGCTCTGGGGCCTACTCGGTCTGGCAATAAGGGAATCCGGGGCGGGGGCGAACCCAGACGTTCGTCGCGGAGTTGTAGTTGGCATTGCCGTTGTTGTTGACGTAGCACACGTTGGACGACGAGCCACCCATGACGGAACGCAGCCACCAGTTGTACCGATATACAAGGCGGGACCGCCGTCCATTATAGCGAACGCAGGCGCTCTAGCTCGGCCTCGGCCTCGGCTATGCGCTCCTCGGTGGACTTCTTGCCGGTGACGCGCACGTTCTTGCGCGCGCCCTTCAGCAGCTTGATCTCCTCCTCGACCATGGCCGCCAGCTCCTCGAAGCGGTTGGCGTTCACGGGCAGGCCGATATCCATGAGGCACTGCATGTCCAGCATAAGCTGCTCGCAGTCCGCTATGGCCAGCGTCAGGTAGCGTTTCCTCTCCAGCGCGTTGAACGAGGTGTTGGGGTAGAAGCAGTCGGCGCGGTTGACGTTGTACACGATGCCGCGCGCCGTCTCCACGGTCGGCACCGCGTTCAGCAGCCTGTAGGCCTTGGGCACTACCGAGGAGGACGCCATCAGCTTGTTGACCTCCACGCGGATGGCGATGGCCTGCGTGAAGAACTTGTATTCGGACACCTCGCGGTTGCGCTGGTAGACGCCGCTCACGTGCACCTCCTGGGGAAACTGGCGAAAAACCCGGCCCGCTTCGCGGGCAGGAGGCGGCCGCGCAAGGCGGTCGCCTAGAAGCAGAGTACAGAGCACTCGGCTGGCTAGCCGACGAGGAAGCCGGGGCGGGGGCGAACCCAGACGTTCGTCGCGGAGTTGCAGGTGGCATTGCCGCCGTTGTTGACGTAGCACACGTCGGACGACGAGCCACCCATGACGGAACGCAGCCACCAGTTGTACCGATTTCCGTTGACTCGGTGAGCGGTGTCGCGGAACAGGTCCCACTGGCAGTCGAAGCCGACGCTGTAGCCCTTCGTCCCCCACACGGGGCAGCCGTACACCTCCATCTCCGACAGCGAGAACACCTTGCCGATATCCTGCCAGCTCCACGAGTTGGAGTCGTTGAGCGCGCCGCTTGCGCTGTAACGCTCCTCCAGCAGGACGCGCTGGGTCAGCAGGTACTTGGTCAGCCCCTCGGGCAGGCAGGCCTCGAAGGCCGTCTCCCACGCCTTGAGGTTGCTGTTGGGGTAGGGGCATTTCTGGTCGGCGGTGCCCTGGTTCGTGTTGGTGGTGTTCCACATTAGGAAGCTGTCGTTTGCCACGCCTGTCACGGATTTTGCCACGGCCACGGGGGCGGACGCCACGAACGCGATATGGTGGCCCTTGCTGTTGTCGCCGCAGTAGAGGTACGGGTCGATGTGGGCAAGCAGGAACCGCGCAGATTGCTGGGTGGTGACTGCGGACGCGCTCACGAGAGGCACGTCGATGTAGTCCCCGACGCGAAGGCCCGCGAAGTTGCCGGCCGCCGCTCGCTTGTGCAGCGCGTCGTACACGCTGCCGCTGCCGATCTCTCCCGCCAGGATGGTGGCGATGTTCTGCCCGCCGTACTTGCCGATTTGGCCCTGGCGGTTGTACTCGGCGTTGTTGAGCGCCGTCTGCGCGTTGCTGCGCGCGGTATCGTCGATGACGTTGAGCGACTGGCCGCCGACGACCAGTGTCTTTGCATTTGCCATTTATCCTCCTTAGGCAAGGGTTACCGTGCTGCCCGAGACCGAGCACGTGCCGCCGAACGACACCGTGTCGCCGGACACCGACGCCTTGGATGCCGGGCAGTAGACGGTCCCGTCCATGTAGATGAACTTCCCCGTCGCGTCGGCGAGCATCGTCGCGAGCTGGCCGTTCTGACGGCGCAGCTCCGCGATATCGGATTCGCCGCCGGCGCCCTGCGCCACCGAGTTCGCGATCTGCAGCGCCTGGTTCGCGGCGGCCTCGGCATGAGACGCCGCGCCGTTGGCCGCGGCGGCCGCATTGCTCGCCAGCGCAGTCGAGGCGCTTGCGGTATCGTTCGCGGCATTCGCCTTCTGAACGGCGGCGTTGGCGTTCTCGGTGGCAGTCGAGCACTTCGCGGCGGCCGTTCTGGCAACTCCGGCGGCGACGTTGGCGTCATATGCCTGGGTCTTTGCGGTGCCTGCGGCGCTGCTCGCCAGCGACGCGGCGCTCTCGGCCCTCTTTCGCGCCGCCTCGACTTCGTCGTAGTTTGCCGGGCGGAACAGGTAGGTGGTGATGCTACCGTCGCTCTCCGTCACGTCGAGGCCGTCGATATAGTCGTCCTCCCCGACCTTCACCTCGTAGACGGCGGACCCGTCGCTGTTGTTGGCCATGCGGATTCCCTTCCGCGGGCCTGCGCCCGCACGATAATCAAGCGATGATCCCGATCGCCGTCCAGAGCGGAGGCGACCCGATGAGGATGGCGCGCTGACCGGGCGCCGCGCCCCGGCAGGACGTCGTCATGCAGATGCCGGCGACAACCGAGCCCCCGATGCGCACGTCGACGGTCCTGGAGTCCGCCGCGACGACGGTGCCGTAGGCGATCGAGACGCCGGGCGCCGATGGGCCGGCGACGATATCGGCGAGGTCCGCGGCCAGGGACGGCATGACGCTCACGAGGCATCACCCCTCATGTACATGCGGAGCTCGATCCTCATGGGGCATCCCATCGAGAGCTCGAGGTCCATCTTCCGGATGCAGGCGCGGGCGAGCTCGATCCCGACAGACGGCAGCCTGATGGCGCACGCCGAGTAGACGTCCGCCGACGGGTTGAAGATCGCCGTGATGGTCGGGCGGCGGATGACCGAGCACTCGGTGGCGAGCAGGCTCGCCGCCTTCTCGTTCGCAGCCTCGACCGCGAACTGCGTTGCCACAACGCCCTCCTCGACCTTGACCTGCGCTACGTCGATGTACGATCCGGTCGGCGCGCTAGCGGCAAGGTAGATGTAGCCCGCGCTGTATTCCTCGGACTTGGCCGGGGTGGCCGTGAGCGACAGCCTCGTCCAGCCCGGCCCGATGGCGACCGTCGCGGTCTCTCCCCCGTCGTCCTCGCGCCAGATTGGCTGGACCCTCACCTGCACCCTCTGCGACGCGTAGAGGTAGACGGACTCGGTGTACGGCTGGCCCTTCTTGAGGGATATCTTGTCCTGGGCGATGCCGATCTCACCGGAGCCCGACCCCTTCGTGATGCGGATCGCCTGGCTGATGCCGCCGATCGGGCACCCGGAAACGCCGATGGTCTCGATGGTCCCCCCGCCGCCACTGCACCTGAAGGTCGCGCTGTCGTGGGTGCCGTCTCCGGCGAGCGGGTAGGAGCCGCCGGCGATGACGCTCTCCCCTGACGGGAGGTCGCTGTACTGGTACCGCTTCACGATGCGGCGGCCCGTGGAGACGGTCGACCACTCGCTCTGCGGGCTGTCGTCCGAGGCCGTTCCCCTGACGCTCTCGCCCTGGGTAGCGAAGTCGACGTGCACCACGTTCACCGCGTCGAAGTCGTCCTGCTCGTCGGTGAGGTCGGGAAGCACCCGGCAGTCCTCGCCCTCTGAGAAGGTGCGGTCGATCGGCCTCGCCGCCGGCTCCAGGTAACGCCTGAACAGCACGCGCCCGTAGGCGTCGGTCGACGCGCTCCTGAATCCTGCGGCCGAGAGCAGCCTGTTGACCGCGCCCAGCTTGTTGTCCGGCGTGTCCGCCGTGGCGGCGATCCCGAAGACCCATGCCGTCGACAGCGTGTAGTCGCTCGGCTCCGCGACCACCTCGAGCCCGCACCCCTCCGCGATCGCCTTGGCCGCGGAGACCGCGTTTGCGCCGGCCGGCACGGTGTACGGCTCGTCGAAGTCGTCCTTCGCGAGGTCGTGGAGTCTGCCGTAGAGCGTCGCGATGCCGGTCGCCACCTCGCCGCTCACCGTGCGGGACGGCGTCGAGCACTCGAAGGTCCCCAGGCACACGGTGCGCGACGCGCCCGAGATCGGGTCCTCCGCGTCGAGGTAGATGCGCACGAAGTCGTTGCCCATGTCGAGCCTGCCGACGTAGTCCAGCGATGCGGACTCATAGGTGTCCGTGTCCTGGTTGCGGCTGATGCTCCCGCCGGTGAAGCACTCGATGGCGCCGGTCTCCAGGCCGGTCGACCGCGAAACGCGGGCGTACCGGTAGGAGGTCCTGAACGACGCGAGCCAGATATCATCCGACACCGTTGGGCTCCCTCCATCGCTCCCTCTTCGTCGATACGGACACCCTGTAGTCCTCAGGCGCGCACCTGGTGAGCGTCCCCGTGACGGCGGCGAAGCCGCGGTCGCCCAGATGGGGTCGCACCCAGGCGCTTCCGTAGCGGCCGAACAGGCCGCGGACGCGCAGGTAGTCGTCCTCCTCGATCGTGAACTCCATCGACTCCTTCATCGAGAGGTTGCCGCTCTCGAACCCCATGGGCAGGCCGCCGCCGACGAAGTGGAACTGGTCGCGCTCGCGCTCGGGGCTCGCCGAGTACTGCGGCGGGCCGCCCATGTTCCTGTCGCCCACGACGACCTCGGAGGCGTCCGACCCGAAGTTGAGGGCGAACCCGTCGCACGGGCACACGGTCCCCACCTCGGTCGTCGAGGTGGTTCCGGAGGCCGCGTAGCCGCGCGCGACGTAGGAGAACCCGACGTTGAGCGGCGGCAGGCGGTCGATGACGCTCTGCCCGGACTTGAGGCCGCTCGCGAGCAGGAGCCTCGAGCCGTCCGCGAGCACGCGCTCGATATCGAACGAGGCGCACGGCGGGAGGCTGTGGACGGTTGCGCGCGTCCCCTTTATGGACATGCCGCCCCTGATGCGGATGTTGCCCTCGGGCGTCATGGCCATGGGGCCGCGCAGCTTGTGGTCCCTGACGGAGAACTCCGAGATGCCGTCGCGCACCGTGACGACGGCCGCGAGCGCGTCGCTGTAGGAGACGTTGACGATGGGCGTGGCGGGCACGAGCCAGTCGGTCGAGAACGAGCGGGTGACGGTCGTGGACAGGCTCGAGCCGCCGCGGACGGTGAGCTCGAGGACGTACGCTGACCTGTTCTCCAGGCCGGAGGCGATCTCGTGCGACCGCGCGCCCGCGGCGACCGACGTGTCGATGACCGCGGAGCCGCCGCGCAGCAGCCTCAGGCGCTGGTAGGTGATGCCGGTCTCGTCGACAGCGGTCCAGGCGGCGCGCAGCGGGAGCTCGACGACGGCCTCGCCGTCCTCCGCGGGGGTCGTGAAGAACGCCTGCGGCGGGTCGGCGACCCTGAACACCGCGTACTCCGACCACGCTCCCCATGAGGGGTCGGCGCCCTTGGTGCGGACGCGTAGCCGGTAGGTGCCCTTCGCGGACAGGCTCAGGGATGTCGTCGACGCGGGCCCGGTGATGTGGTGCGGGACGGTCTTGCCATCGGGCCCGACCAGCTCAATCTGCGCCGCCGTCTGGGCTGTCCCGTCGGGGTGGTTCCGCGTCCAGCCGATGGTCGCCGTCGACCCAGTCGGGTAGGCGGGGTCGACCCCGGAGACGGCGGGCGCGTACGGCGGGCAGATCGTCGCCACTGCGTTGGATGCCGTCCACGCGGAGAAGACGGTGTCCCCCGCGCCCACCACGGGCTCCTCGCGGTAGGTGCGGACCTCGTAGACGACCTTCTCTCCCGCCACGGCAGACGGGTCGGTCATGGTCCAGACGCCCGGCTCCTGTCTGTCGGCGGTAAGGGCGCGGGGCTTGTAGGTCCTGCCGCCGTCGGAGGTCGCGCGGACATCGAAGCCGCTAATCCAAAACGGGATATCGGGACCCCTGACGACCAGCGAGACCTCGCCGTCGCCGGAGCGCGATAGCGAGACCGATGCCGGTGGGGAGGGCGTCTTGTAGACGCGCACGGAGTTCGTTCTCTCCGACGTGCCGCCTCGCCAGCGCGCCCTTACGTCGTAGTCGTAGTAATTGTTTGCCGATGTCGACGTGTCGCGCCAGTTGGAGATCGTGACGCTGTTGTAGGGGTTCTCGGTGTCGCCGCCGTTGGTATGGCGGTAGACGTTGATGCCGTCGTAGTACTTCCTGGCATCGTCGTCCGGGTGGTTGACCCACTCGAGCTCGGTTGTCCCGTCGGTCGAGCGCGTGACCCTGAGGTCGGTCGGGGCCGCGGGCTCGTATGCCGGGACCTTGCCGATCCTGGCGCGCTCGCCGCAGGAGGTCGTCGCGCCGACCCCGCCGTAGCCGTTGACTGCCACGGACTCGGTGTACGCCTCGACCCAGACGTCGTAGTCGTTGTCCTTGCGCTCCGCGTCGGTGTACCCACTGACGGTGACGGCGCGCTTCCAGGAGGAGGTCGTGTAGCCGTCGCCCGACGCGCGCCAGACGCCGCCGACCTTGACGTGCAGGCGCACGCCGTAGTAGTACCAGTCTCCGAAGTCGACGGTGGCGGTCCAGTAGATGCGGGCCGTGGTGTCGTTCACGTTCGACATGGACGTGGAGAGGTTGACGGTGTAGTACGTCACGCCTCCCCTGGTCGTCTGCGCTGATGCCACCTGCTACCCCCTTCCAGTCCTGACGGTCCTCTTGAGTTCGGAGACCAGCGCCTTGAGCGCCTCCGCGACCCTCTCGTCGACCTCGAGGGCGGACCCGTCGAGGTAGATGTTGTAGACGTCGCCGCGCTGGCCGCCGAGCTTTGCCATCTGCTCGGCGATGGTCGCCGCGAACGGCTCCGAGTACTTCCGGTTGGTGAGCGGGACGATGGCCTCGGCACCGTCCTCGCCCACCCAGTCGAGCGGGTAGCCGGTGACCGGCGCGTCGACGATGGCGCCATGCGCGTGCATGCGGATGCCGCCGTCGGCATGGCGTATGCCGCCGGCGGCCTTCTCGTTGCGCGTCCTGTTGACGGTCAGGTAGGTCGTGGTAATCGTCGCCGACCTGGAGTGGAACGGCTCGTTCATCACGGCGTGCATGGCGGACTGGCACCTGGGGAGCGTCCCGTAGGTCGCCTTGGCGGTCATCTCCTTGCTCTTGAGCTTGGTGCCGTTGAGCTTGTCGACCGACGTCTGGGCCCTGTCGACTTCCTTCTTGTCGACCTTAGCCTTGCCGTTCTTGGACTGGAGAGCCGTCCCGTTCCAGGTCACGAGGTTGCCCTGGGCGTCGCGCAGGTCGCCGACGCTCACGTCGACGGTGCCGTTCTTGTCCATCAGCTGCGAGCCGTTCCAGGTGTACACGTTGCCCTGGGCGTCCATGAGCTGGGTCTGGTCGACGGTCACGTTGCCGTTCTTGTCGACGATGGGCTGCGCGTTGTAGTTCTGGACGGCCCACACCATCTGGTCGATGTTGCCGTTGAAGTTGCTGGCGAGCGCGGCGAGGTTGGCCGAGCCGATGCTGTTGAGCGTCTCGGTCGACACGCCGGCCGCGGCGCAGGCGTCAGAGAACGCGCCGAAGTCGATGTTCTCCTTCGAGAACGCCTTCTTGAGCTTGCCGCCCATGTCCTCGAGCGCGGCCTGGATCTGGCTCGCCGCGCGGACCGTCGAGGCGGCGCCCTCGTCCATCGAGACGCCCCACCCGTCGAGGTCGTCGACGATGGAGCGGGCGGTGCCGTCGTAGTCCTGAGCCAGCTTGGCGAGCTGGTCGTCGCTGAGGCTCGCCAGCTGCTCGGTGTCGACGCCGAGCTGCGTGAGAGAGCCGGAGACGGCGGACAGGGTCTCGCCGTTGGCCGAGAGCTGCGCCTGGAAGAGCGTCAGCTGCGCCTGGGCGAAGTGCTCGAAGGTGCTGCCAGCCTCCTGCGAGGTCAGCGCGGCGTCTCCGAGCTTGCCGTTGAGGACGTCGATGCTCTCCGAGGCGGAGTCGAACTGCTTCTTCGCCTCGTTGTACTCCCTGCCGACCTTCTCGGTGCAGGCGAGCGCCTCGAGCTCGCCCTTGGAGAGCTCCGGGTAGGTCTTGGCGAGTTCCTTCAGGCGGTCCTGGTAGGGCTTCGTCTTGGAGGCGAGCGTGTTTGCCGCCTCGGACTGCGCCTGGTACGCCTCGGTGAGGTTCGCCGTGAGGGCGCTCACCTCGGCGTCCTTCTTCTTGGATGCGACGAGCTCGTCGATGGACTGCTTGAGGTTCTTGACGTTGCCGTCCGCGTCGACGTACCGCCCGTTCGCCACGTCCTGCGCCGAGATGTTGAGCCCGAGCTGGTCGTTGAGCAGCTGGAGCGCCCACGTGAGCCGGCCCTGTGCGTCGGTGGACAGGTCGGTCTTGCCGGCGTAGTTGTCGATGATCTGCTGAGCGGTGTTGAGCTGCGCGATCTGCGACTCGGCGGCCCTCGTGTTCTCGTTCATGGCGTCGACGTGCTTGCTGATCGACTCGGCGAGCTCATCGACTGACATCGCCGAGAAGGAGGACTTCTTGCCTACGTTCTCGACCCTGCCGGCGTAGGACTCGAGCGCCACGGTGTTTGAGGCCGCGTCGACCAGGCCGGTCGTGGCCTTGTTCAGCGCGTCCGTGCGGGCCTGCCACTCGACCTGCTTCTCGATGAGTATGCCGATGCCGGCGGCCGCGACGGTGCAGCCGATCGCGACCGGGTTGAAGCCGACGCCAACCGCCTCGAGCGCCTCGGCGAACGTACCGGCGCCCCCGCGGGCGAGCTTGAACGCCTCGGTGGCCTTGCCCACGCCGCTCGCGACGCCGGTGAGGACCGGTACCGCCTTCTGCCACGCCGCGATGCCCGCCGCCCCCGAGACGATCTCGGGTGCCAGGCTATTGAACCCGCCGTAGAGCTGCTTGACCATCGGCATCGACGCCGAGACCCCGCCGTTGACGACCCTGAAGAAGCCGTTCACGGCGCCCTTCGCGTCGTCGAGCACCCCGGCGATGTTGTTCCTGCCGACCGCCTCGAGCGTGCCGGTGACGCCCTTCGTAACGGCGTTCGACATGTTCTGGATGCTCGTCTGGACGCCGCCGGCCGCGGTCTCGGCCTGGTCCTTGAAGGACGCGAAGCTCGCGCCGCCCTGCGTGTCGAGCTCGACCATCTTGTCCATGAGCTGGTCGAGCGTGATGGTCGGGTCCTTGCCCCCGCCGCCGAGCGCCGCGTACAGGTCGTTGGCGTTCGCCGTGGGGCCGAGCATGGATTTCGCCAGCTGGTCCATCTGGCCCGGTGCGGCCGTCGTCAGCGAGCGCCAGTCCTCCATCTCGGGCTTGCCCTTGGAGAGGATCTGGCGGAACTGCTCCATCGCCGCCGAGCACAGCTGGGTAGAGCTGCCCGAGGCGATGAGCATGTCGTTGAGCGCGAGGCCGACGTCGGTGGCCCTGTCGAGGTCACCGACCGTGGCGGTGATGCCCTGGACGACCGAGACCATGTCGTCGAGCCTGGTGGGCAGTGTCGACAGGCGGTCGGACATCTTGCCGATCGATGCGTTGGCGGAATCGGCGGAGTACCCGAGGGACTGCATGACCTTCGGGTAGTTGTTGAGCGTGTCGAAGCGGCTGATCGCCGACCCGACATGGGACGAGATGGAGTCCATGGCCTTCGACGTGAGCGTCGAGAAGGCGCCTATCATCGCGCCGCAGCCGGCCAGCCCCCTCCCGAACCCGGAGCCGGTGCTCTTGCCGAGGCTGGAGCCGGATTTGCTCGCCTGCCCCTCGCACTTGCCGAGCGCGGACTCGACCGATTTGGTCAGGTTGTCGAACCTGGGGACGATCAGCAGGTCCGCGCGTCCGATCTCAGCCATCCGTCACCTCCACCCACTCGGTGTTCTCGATGCGGTCGCGGACCGATGCCGCGCGTTCCACGGCGGCGCCGGCGGCCACTACATCCTGTGGGCGGGGAGTTCTCGGGGCGTCCGATGCCCTGCCGCCGCACAGAGCGGTCGCCGCCGCGTAGACGCTGTCCACGATGTCTGCCGCCAGATGCCGCTCCTGCGTCCAGCTGCGCTCCGGGTGGAGGGCAGCCACGGTGAGCGACCCGTCCGGCAGCGTCCTCACGAGGTCGTACGCCTCGGCGGCGCCGACCTCGTCGTAGCAGCAGCCGTAGTAGGCCCTGAAGTCGTGCCTGAGCAGGGGCAGGTGGCGCTCCTCGAGGTCGGCGAGCTCTAGAAGTTTTTTAGTTCGGCCGAGTAGAGCAGCTTGTTGTATGCGTAGCCCAGCGCGTCGTCGTCCTGCGTGCCGTCGTCCTCGGTCACGGCCTCCATGAGGCTCGCGTACTGCTCGTCGCCGAGGAGGAAGCGGAACGCCCCGTCGAGCTCCTCGGTCGTGCGGTCCTCCTTGTTCATGGCGTCGATGAAGCGGCGGTCGTGCGCGCGCTTGACGGGGATGCTCATGGCGATGCCGAGCACGGTCAGCTCGGCGCAGCGGCCGCGCTTCTGCTCGATGAGTTTCGCCTTGTCCGCCGCCGTCTGCGCGGCGGCGGTCGTGAAGCCGAGGACCTTGGCGTACGCCTCGAGCTCGCCCTCGTCCATCATTGCCAGGTAGTCCTTGTTCATCTTTCCTCCTAGGTAAAGGGCCGCCCCGGCAGGACCGGGGCGGCGTTCTCGTTATGGCGCCGTCGCCTACGCTGCGGGCTTGGCGCGGTAGATCGTGAACAGCGGCTTGTCGGCGGTCTTGAGGACCGTGAAGGTGAAGCCGTACTGGACCAGGCCGCCGGGCTTGTGCTCGACGTCGTCGCAGGAGTCGATGGAGACGCGGGGGATGACGGTGCGGCGCAGGTACCCCGTGTCCTCGAGCTCGTCGATGACGAGCGGGACGCGCACGTCGGAGTTGGCGACGGCCTTGATCTGCTTGAAGGTCCCGTCCTCGTAGGTCTCGACGTTGTCGGCGCCGTAGCGCAGCTTGGCGACGGAGGAGCGGACGGACTCGATGAAGACCATCTTGTACTGGTGCTTCTCGCCGGAGACCTTGGTGAGCACGATGGACTGGTGCCAGCCCTGGAACTCGTTGACCGTGATGCTCTTAGAGGCCGTGAAGCCGTCCGTGGAGAGGTCGCCCAGCGACACAAGGTCGGTGAGTGTGGAGATCTTGGCCACGGCGTCGGTGGGCAGCGCCGCACCCGCCTTGAAGCTCGTGTACACGCAGCCGCCCTCGACGGGTGAGCCGGTGGTTACGAGCGAGGGGTCGATGTCGGCTGCCGGGGTCGCGTCCTCGGACGCGAGGGCGACCTTGGCCTCTTCGTTGTTGGATGCCATTTATCCTTCTTTTGGATTGGCTACACTGATGTGGACAGTTCCGGGAGGGGCGCAGGAGACGGGAGGGCCGTATATGAGGGACCCCAGGCACCCGAGGCATTTCA
>NZ_JADNJQ010000044.1 GCF_015555045.1 Collinsella aerofaciens
TGAAATGCCTCGGGTGCCTGGGGTCCCTCATATACGGCCCTCCCGTCTCCTGCGCCCCTCCCGGAACTGTCCACATCAGTGTAGCCAATCCAAGAAGAGGCTCAAGTACTACGCTCACTCGAGGCTGCTGATCATCGACGAGCTCGGCTACCTCGACGTCGGCAGCGCGGGCGCGGACCTGCTGTTCCAGCTGATATCGACGCGCTACGAGCAGCGCTCGACGATCATCACCACCAACGTGGGGATCAGCGGCTGGGGCAGGGTGTTCGGGGACGACGTGGCGGCGAGCGCGATCGCGGACAGGGTGTGCCACCACTGCCACCTGGTCAAGATAACCGGCAGGTCCTACAGGCTGAAGAACCTGCCGAGGGACGGCCCCGTCAAGCCGTGACCGGAATCGGTGAAAATACGTTAGCGCAACCGGTGAAACCGCCTTTGCGTAAACGGCGCGCCTGCTTAGCGAAACTGGTGAAAAATAGATTGACGCTAACACGACCTCTCCCGCGAGCTCGTCGCCCACGCCGTCGGCGCCGGCGCCGACAGCTGGTGCGAGGGCCAGTGGGAGACATCGCCGGCGCAGCCCGAGGAGCTGCCGACCCAGCCGGTCGGGACCGTGGTCGAGCAGATCGCCCCGTCCCGGGCGAAGCCCGGTTTCGAGAGGTTCGACTTCGGGAGGGCCGAATGATGGCGGGCGCGGGGGCGAGCCCCTACGAGCTCGCGAGCGACGCCGCGTCGAGGCTCGGGATCGCCGTCGGGGCGGAGGAGCTCGCGACCCTCGCCTCGGACCTCGACCTCGGCGACGGGGAGATGGCCGCCGTGGCAGCCACCTTCTCCTACCTTGCGGAGAAGAGGAGGCTCGCCTCCATCGAGACGCTGCTGAGGCTGAGCAGGCTGCCCAGGCGCGAGCCCAAGACCTTCGAGGGCTTCGACTTCTCCAGGATCCAGGGCCGGGACGCGGCCGCGCTGGGCAAGCTCCTGTCGCTGGCCGACCTCTACGCGCACCGCAACGTCGCCTTCGTCGGGCCCGGCGGCATAGGGAAGACGCACCTCGCGCAGGCCTACGGGCGCGAGTGCTGCATGCGGGGGCTCAAGACCTACTACATAAAGGCGACCGAGCTCAGGGACAGGTTCCAGAAGGCCGTCCAGCGGGGAAACACCTCGCGGGTCGTCTCCTCGCTCGTCAAGCCGTCGTGCCTCATCGTGGACGAGGTGGGGAGATGCGTCTACGACAGGCCGTGCACCGACCTGTTCTTCGATGTCGTCGACAGGCGCTACGAGAAGGAGGGGCCGAACGCGATGGTCCTCACGAGCAACATCGCCCCGAGCGGGTGGGATGAGTTCTTCACGGGCGACGACACGCTCCTCTGCGCCCTCGACAGGCTGTTCGACAAGGCGTCGGTGTTCGTGATGCGGGGCCCGAGCTACCGCGGCAGAGGGCTCGACACCTACTCGGTGGAGGCCGTCCCCCAGGCGGTGAAGGTGAGGGGGATCCAGCCCGAGGGGATGTAGGGAAGCGATAGGAAAGACATAGATGCGGGCGTGTTGGCTAAAATGGGTCGGCCGGGATTGGTCAATCTCGGCCGACTATATTTGGCTAAATTATTCCGACGCTAACATCTTTAATCAGTTTCGCTAACGTAACTGCAGAAATCAATTGGAAACAGCCGCTCACCGAAATCCCAATAAACTCGATTTTTTCCCTCTGAATACGCTTAAGAAAGGCAGTTTCATAGAAGGAAATAAACGGATTATGCAAGGTATCCGCAAGCGATTTCATTATTTCTGGTGTCGAATAATAATCATAGGGCAGATCTATGGAGTTGAACGTGTATTTAACTCCATATGAGACGTGATTTATGATATAGAGTGCATTTCTAAAAATGTTTTCAGCATATTGTCTTTCTTTTAGATTAAAGTATCTCTTCGATCTGAAAATATCTTTTGCCTCGTCAACATTAAGTGCTGACTTTTGTATCAACTCGATTGTTAATTGAACATTCGAACTAAACGAATCCTTTGATTCCCGATACCTTTTACAGCACTCTTCGACATGTCTAAAAGATAGGAGGTCATCGTAAAATTCCACGTTTAAGTCAACGATGTCAACTTTATATTGTTCAACCTCTTGAAGATATGACTTCAAAACAGGCAAGGCAAGATACGGCCCCACTGGACTCCATCCTGGGGGAAATACTAAAAGCGTTTTAGGCATATCAACGTCACATCTTTCGCAAATAATTCAATTGAAACACAACTACCATCATAATTGAAAATACACCAAGTCCTGTAACGAGAATTGAGAACATCGCGATGCTCGTGAACAGCGAAACAAGGAGTGTTGAAATAACAACAGCAACCGATTGCAAAGACTCCCTAATTGAAAACAGGCTTATCGATTCAGATTCGTCTCTCGCCAAATCCTGCAGCGATGTTATGAGAAGCACATCTTGAATGGCGTTTCCGGCACCGACGATAAAAAGGAAAATAAACGATATCCCAGACGCATAGCGATAGCCAAACGCCAGATACGCACCGAGCGCAAGATACGTCACAAAACAATATGATTTAACGCAATCGGAACCACTAATTAAACGACCATATATTGTATTTCCGAACAACAGTCCGATTGTAAGACTACTCTGAAGGAATCCGTATTGTATCGATGACGAGTCAAATTGCAATTGCGCAATAGCTGGCAAAAGAGAATTCAGAGAGCCGAATGCCACGCCACTAGAAATATCGATTAATAGGAAACCAATTGCCAAGTGCTTCGCGCTAAGATCACTAAATGCAGTCCTGTTTTTTTCATTTTTGCTTATCCCCTCTTTATCATTAACCTCGATAACCGACGGAACATCTCGCAGCAACCAGAACGACGCGGCAAAAGAAAGCGCGTCTAATGCAAGAACAGCCTCCGCCCCAAATTGAGCGACAACAAAACCGCCGGCAACTGGCCCCAGAACCATCATCAAATTCTGCAGAAACCCAAACGAATTATTAATTACGTCGCGATTGATACTATTCGTATTGGCTCTTAACAACGAGTAAAAGCAGGGCATTTCAACCGTTCGGCAAAGCGATACCGCGCACGTAATAGCAAACATACTCCATTTACTATCAACAAAAATATAGCAAACGAATAATCCCGCGCGAATTAAGTCTGCCAATCTCATGGCCTGCAGTGTCCCGATACCCATCTTCTGAGGCAGCTGCGCGAGCGCAACTGAAAACAGAGAGGGGGCAAATCTGCAGCAGACCATCAAAGCAGTTGCAGAAACATCGTGAGTTACCTCGTAAATCAGCATTGGCAAAGCAATATTCGCACACCAATTGCCTATTTCGCTTATCCCTCTAGCAATATATAGGACCCGAACCGGACGGCTAGCTCTCAATACCGTGAACATCACGATTAACCTCGTATTTCAGGCCTCGCTCATCCCTTAATAGGAATCCATAATCAACCAAGTACCGCCTCAACACGGCATAATCAGGATAGAGCTGTGACAGCACACGATTAACCTGAAGCTCCGTATAACTTGTATTTAATTCAAAGAAAGAGACGGTCCATAGCAGCATGATTCTTTTATAGCTTTCCTTTTTTGGAATTGAAACCAGCTCGCCATTCTTGAGAAATCGTTTTTTAAAGTCTATTAGCTCATCCATTCACATCCTCCATTTCATACGCATCTAATACTAAAAATGCATACGCTTTAGGTCATCGCATTCGACTTCTATATTCGAACTAAACTCGAACTAATCTAAATGATTTGCTCAAACACTCTTCGAAAGCTCGTTTTTCACTCTGAGTAAAATGCCCTTCCCAGTCAGTCCACGAACAGGAAGGCAACTCACAACGAGCGGAGTCGAAGCCCTCTGCCGTCGGTCGTTCAAAATGCGCGATAACCTTTTCGATATCCCCATCTGTTATCAGGTCAGAATGAACGACCTCGGTACCGTCTTCGAATGTCATATACGGGTACATCACGTAAACCACCTCACAATCGTAAATCCAGTTTAGCATCAAGCTATTGCACCAAAGACAGCAAGCCCCCCCCCTTGATGAGTTGATGGTATCTGTTAAATGTCACGTACGATTCACATCTGGTGGGTACCCTGATGGCTACATGAAACGAAGCAGATTTACACCGGGAGGACCCCGTATGACAACCAAGTACACCGACGCGCCGCGCACGCGCGTCATGACGCCGGCATCGCTCAACAACGGCGTGCACGAGAACCATTCCATCGGACAGACCATGGCCATCGCGCCCAAAAAGGGCCTGTTCGACGACATTTCCATTCCCCAGATCATCGCCGGCGCCGCGGCTGCCGCCACAAGCGTCGCGCTTGCCTCCAAGATCGGTATCGCTGGTTCAGTAATTGGTGCCGCCGTGAGCTCGGTCATCACCGTTGTGTCATCGCAGGTCTACCGCCACTTTATCTCTGCCAGCGCCGAAGCCATCAAAGGTACGCACGCCGCCGTCGACTACCCTGCCGGCGCCTACGAGCCCGTTGAGTTTAATGCCGAGGAGCACCTAGGCGGCGCCGCGACTACGCAGGAGATGCGCCAGATTGCGGGGCGCGCGACCACGGCGCGCGTCGCTCCCGACAGCCTGCGCGCCAAGGCGGCGGCAGAGCGCAGCCAGACGCAAAAGAAGGTCATCGTCTTCTCGATCGCCATCGCCATCGTCGCGGTCATCGCCTGCGCCGGCGCCATCCTTATCACCACCGCCGGCGAGGGTCTGGGCGAGCGCCCCGAGCCAATCCTTTCGTCGCGTACGGCCGAGCACGACGCGGATAGCTCCGGTCAATCGCAAAGCCAGCAGGACGACTCGCAGGGCACCTCCGCATCTACCGATTCGCCCCCGAACACCTCCGATCAATCGCAGGGCGCCGATTCCTCTGTGAACAACAGCGGTACGCAATCCGGCACAACCGACTCAAGCCAAACGACTGACGGCTCTCAACCGAGCACGGGCGACCAGACGAGCGGCAATACATCGGGCACGGGATCTACCGACAACGGCAACACCGACAGCTCGAATAGCTCGAGCGGAACCGCGTCCGGCACGGCATCTGACAGCTCGAGCCAAGGCACAGCATCGGGCAACTAAGCGCGTTGCCCCTCATAGATAACCGACCTGCATAACGGGCGCGAACCGGCAACGGTCGCGCCCGTTTGCCTTAGGCGACGAGGTAGCAAGCCCCGCGCGATGGTAAGATGCTTTGGTGTGTAAAGAGGAGATTTGCCATGAGCAAGACAATAGTTAGGCCCACACTTTCGCTGGGCAACCACATCTATCTGTATCGCCTGCTGCGCGACGCAATCGGATGCGGCAAGCAAACGTTTATGACGCAGGTCGAGGAGGCACTCGCCGCTGGTGACATGGCCGCTTATGACCTGGGCTTCGAGTCCACGCGCGAGCTACTCGAGGAGCTCGACGACTGCATTAAGCTGACCGTCTTTAAGGGCGGTCGCCTGTATGCCACGGTCATCGCCAACGAGGCCTGGGATACCGCCCTTGCCAAGGGCGAGGACAAGCCCAAGGCTGCCAAGGGTGCCAAGCAGTCCTACAAAAAGAAAAAGCGCGGCGAGAAGGACCTCAAGGCCGTGCGTCCCAAGCACGTTAAGCATCCCGAGCCCGTGGCCGAAGTCGTGCCGGAGCCCGAGCCCGAGACAGAAATCGAAGTCGCTATTGAGGTAACGGCAGAAGCCGAAACCGAAATCGCTGCCACGACCGATCCCGAAGTCATATCCGAGCAGGAAGCCACTGCGGAGCTCAACGAGGCTCCCAAGTCGACAACAGAAGAAGCCGCTAGCCAACCTGAGGCGTCTGCGCTCCAAAACAGCGATGTCTTTGGCGACGAGGCCGAGGACGATCAGTCCGACGAGCCCGCCGATCAAGACGCTACCGAGTCGACGCCGGAGCCCGAGACGCCGCAGCCCGCCATCTCGCTCACGGTCGTCTATGACCCCGAGAACGCAAACGCCGGCATAACCACCATGGCATCCACGCCCATCGAGGCAAAGTCGAGCGTCGAGAACGAGAACGCGACGCAGGTTGAGGTTGAAACCGCAGTTGCAGACGCGCCCGTCACCGTGAAGCCCGCAGATTCCACAACCAAGCCGAAGACGACGCTGGAGCCCGCAGATTCCACGATCAAGCCGGAAGCGACGCCGGAGCCCGCACCCGTCATCGAATCCGTGCCCGCCGCTGTTTGCGACCAAATTCCCGCACCGGCACCGTCTCCGGCCCCCGCTGCAGCACCGGCCCCCGCACCCGCAGCACCGACCATCCCCAAGGACTTCCCCATCGATTTCGCAACCGAGGTCTTCTGCCCCGGCCCGCTTCTGCACCAGCTGTCGACCTATCTCCCCTACGGCGCCGACACGCTCGGCATCGTCGGCGAGTACTACTGGATCGCCCGCGAGCGCGGTACCATCGAGGCCGCGCGAAACCGCGCAAGCTTCCCCCTGCACTACACGCAGGCCGGCGAGCGCCGCGAGGTTACCGTGCGTATCCGCCGCAACACCACCGGCGGCCTCGGAGCCGCCTGGACCATCGATAAAGTCGAAAAACCCGAGCAGTAACGACAAACGGCTCAAATCCAAATCAGGATTTGAGCCGTTTTTATTTGTTGATGTTGCGCAACCAACAGCGAGCGGGCCGCAAGTGCCCCAGGTTGCCGTGAAAGAGGAGCGACGCGTACTTCGGTACGCGAGCGACGGCTTGAACGGCAAGATGGGGTGTTTGCGGCCCGCGCAGCGTCGAGCAGTTACGCGGTTTGGAAAACCGCGTAACGATCTAGTCACGCGTGAGCTTGCGGTGGATACGATGAGGCTGGGCTGCGTCCTCGCCCAGGCGCTCGATACGGTTGGCCTGATAGGCCTCGAAGTTGCCCTCGAACCAATACCAGTTGCCCGGATTCTCGTCGGTGCCCTCCCACGCCAGAATGTGCGTGGCGACGCGGTCCAGGAACATACGATCGTGGCTAATGACCACCGAGCAGCCCGGGAACTCGAGCAGCGCCGCTTCGAGCGAGGACAGCGTCTCGACGTCGAGGTCGTTCGTGGGCTCGTCGAGAAGCAGCAGGTTGCCGCCCTGCTTGAGCGTAAGCGCCAAGTTAAGACGGTTGCGCTCGCCGCCGGAGAGCACGCCAGCGCGCTTCTGCTGGTCCTGGCCCTTAAAGCCAAAGCTCGCCACATAAGCGCGGCTCGGAACCTCGGTCTCGCCGACCATCATGTGGTCCAGGCCGTCCGAGACGACCTCCCACAGGTTCTTATCGGGATCGATGCCGGAACGGTTCTGGTCGACGTAAGAAATCTTGACGGTCTCGCCCACCTCGAGCTCGCCCGAAGTCAGCGGCTCCAGACCCACAATCGTCTTGAACAGCGTGGTCTTACCGACACCGTTGGGGCCGATGACGCCCACGATGCCGTTGCGCGGCAGGGTGAACGAAAGGTCATCGATGAGCACGCGGCCGTCGAACTCCTTGTGCAGGTGATGGGCCTCAAGCACCTTGTTGCCCAGACGCGGGCCCACAGGGATGCGGATGTCGGTCCAGTCGAGTTTCTGGCTTGCGCGGGCCTCGGCCTCCATCTCCTCGTAGCGAGCCAGACGGGCCTTGTTCTTGGCCTGACGGGCCTTGGGCGAGCTGCGCACCCACTCGAGCTCGGCCTCCATGCGCTTGGCGAGCTTGGCGTCGCGGTTGCCCTGCGCCTCGATACGGGCGGCCTTGGTCTCCAGATACGTGGAGTAGTTGCCCTTGTAGGGATAAAGGTGACCGCGGTCGACCTCGCAGATCCACTCGGCAACGTTATCCAGGAAGTAGCGATCGTGTGTGACGGCAAGCACCGCGCCCTGGTAGTTGTGCAGGAAGTGCTCGAGCCACAGGATCGACTCGGCGTCTAGGTGGTTCGTGGGCTCGTCGAGCAGCAGCAGGTCGGGAGCCTCGAGCAGCAGCTTGCACAGGGCCACGCGACGGCGCTCGCCGCCAGAGAGCACGTTGACCGGCATGTCGGAATCGGGCAGCTGCAGGGCGTCCATGGCCTGGCCGAGCTTGGAATCGATATCCCAGCCGTCGGCGGCGTCAATCTCGTCCTGGAGCTTTCCCATCTCGGCCATGAGGGCGTCCATGTCGCAGTCCGGATCGCACATCTCCTCGCCGATCTTGTTGAAGCGATCGACCTTGGCGATCATGTCGCCAAACGCCATGCGCACGTTCTCGATGACGGTCTTGTCGTCGTCAAGCGGCGGCTCCTGCTGCAGGATGCCCACGGTGTAGCCGGGGGTAAGCCTGGCATCGCCGTTGGAGACCTCCTCGATGCCGGCCATGATCTTGAGCAGGGTCGACTTGCCCATACCGTTGGGGCCCACGACGCCGATCTTGGCACCGGGGTAGAAGCTCAGGGTCACGTCGTCAAGGATTACCTTGTCGCCATGGGCCTTGCGAGCCTGATACATCTGGTAGATAAACTCCGCCATTTGTCTGTTTTATCCTTTCTACCTGTTGTTTCCCTATTCTTGATTCGCTTTAGTGGAAACGAAATGAGAAAACTGGCTCTGAAACTTAACGAAAAAGGGGCATGGTTGCCCATACCCCCTAATACTACCTGGGAAAAATCCCCCAGAACATACCATGAACTGCGTACGCTAGTTTTCCGCAACCTTAGCGAGCGGCTCGCTGCGATTTGCGCCACAGCAGATACGAGTAGACGTAGACGGCTCCGACCGAACCAAACGCCAGAACCGCAATCACCGAGGCGACAACTTCACTCGAAAGCACCGCACCTGCCACGCCCATCGCAATCAGGCCAACACCCAGCACCATAAAGCAGGCACCGCCAAAACGCTGCGTACGGCGCCAGTTCTCGGGATCGGCAAGCGCCCAAGGTGTCTTGATACCGAGCGTATAGTTCTGCTTCACACGCGGCAAGTAGTTGCCTACGCCGATGAACAGCAAACCGACAACACCGGAAATCAGCACGTTAACCGAACCGACCGCCGGCACCACGCCCCAGACCGTAAGCTCTCCCAGCCAGCTTATGGCGCACATGAACAAGGTAAAGGCGATTACGAAGCCCTGATAGAACTTGCCCGAGGTTCGATATGCCTCACCTTTGGGATCGATGCGCGGCACCACGCGGAACATTGCGAGAAGCGCCAGCGGCAATGCCCCGAGCGCCGATGCCATCCAGCTAGGACCCCAACCGTCGACGGCGCCGTTCGCGCCCCAGTGCGTGGGAATCTGCGCCGGCAAGCTCGGCATCACCATGAAGTGCGCTACGACATTGGCGACGCACAGAGCGACCAGCGCAATCCACACGCGCGACGATACCCCCGTGGGGTGAATGCCCTTGTTTTCGTTATTCATCCTTATCACCTTCCGTGTTTGTAAAGCCCATAAACCAACCGATCAAGTCCTGCATGACGGTGGTGTTTAAGCTGTAAACGATGTTTTGACCATGACGTTCGTCGGTTACCAACCCGGCGTTTTTAAGCGTCGCCAAATGATGGCTCAGTGACGGCTTGCTAATGTCAAAATGCTCGGCAAGCTCCCCGGCCGTACAATTGCCCTCGCGCAGTAGTTCCAAAATGCGCCGCCGCGTAGGATCGGCCAGCGCCTTAAAACCCTCTCCCGGCATAAGACCTCCTCTCATCATCTCTCATGACGCGCACACTATACTCGATATTTAGATGTTTGTCTAACTATCTAATCTCAATGCTTCAAACCACATCAAAGTAAGCGCCGTCGCAACCTATGGGCGATTACCTATAATGGCAATAGCTAAAACACGATTCGCTTCCCCATCGGAGGATATCCATGACCGAAACCATAGCCGCTTCACCCATCGAGACACGCGACACCAAGCTCGAGATCATCATGGGCCGCGAGGCACTCGATAAGCTCGCCGATGCTACGGTGTTGGTGCTCGGCTGCGGAGGCGTGGGCTCCAACTGCTGCGAGGCACTCGCCCGCGGCGGCATTGGTCATTTCGTCATTCTGGACAAGGACATCGTCGCGCCCAGCAATATCAATCGCCAGGCTATCGCCTTTCACAGCACCATCGGCAAGCGCAAGGTCGATGTTATGGAAGCCATGATCCACGACATCAATCCCACCGCCACCGTTATCAAACGCACCGAATACCTGCTGAGCGACAACATCGACGAGTTCTTCGCGAGCGTTTTGGAGCAGACGGACGGCAAGCTCGACTACGTCGTCGACGCCATCGACACCATCTCGGCCAAGCTCACCATTGCCAAATATGCTCAGGACCACGACATTCGTTTGGTTAGCTCCATGGGCGGGGCCAACAAGCTCCATCCCGAGTGCCTCCGCTTTGCCGACATCTTCGATACGGTGCGTGACCCTATGAGCCGCATTATGCGCAAAGAATGCAAGAAACGCGGCATCAAGAGCCTGCACGTACTGTTTAGCTGCGAGGAATCGGTTAAGACACAGCCCCGCGACCCTTCCAATATCCACGAGCGTACCGAGCTCGGAACCGCCAGCTTTATGCCGCCCATTATGGGTCAGATGATTGCCGGCGAGGTTATCCGCCAGATCAGTGGGCGCGGCACCGAGCACGTGCGCGCCGATGGCCAGCGCCTGGACTAGCGGAGTACGCCGCGATGGAGCCCCGGTTAATTGATGCACACTGCCATCTTGATTTGATGACTTACCCGAATGCTGTTGCCGACGAAACTGCTGCTAAAGGGCTGGTGGTCTTTGATTGCGGGGTCAACCCACGCGACTTCACGGCAGCAAAAAAGCGGGCCAGCCGCTACCCAAACATTATCGCGGGCGTCGGCCTCCACCCCTGGTGGATCGCCGATGGCCACTGTGGTTTTGCCGAAGTCAATCTGCTTTGCGAAGTTGCAGCCCAAGAGCGCTACATCGGCGAGGTGGGACTCGACTTTTCCGCGCGCTTTGCTGGAAGTGAGCCGCTACAAATACAGGCACTCGACCGGCTCTGCGATGCGCTCGCGCAGCATCCTCTTACCGGACGCGTGATATCAATTCACGCCGTTCGTTCAGCAGGAGCCGTACTGGACGTCTTCGAATCGCATGGACCACTCATCCCAAACCCCGACTCCCCCGCTATCATCTTCCACTGGTTTAGCGGTACTTCGGACGAACTCGTCCGCGCGCGAAACGCAGGCTGCTATTTTTCCGTGAACGAGCGTATGCTCGCCACCAAGCGCGGTCGCGAATACGCCCGACAGATTCCACTCGATCGTTTACTGCTCGAGACCGATGCACCAGCCGAGCCAAACACAGAAACAAGCGCACAGTCGCTCATCAGATCGCTCACAAGGACCTCAGAACGCATCGCCTCGCTCAAGAATTGTGACGCAGAGTGCATCGAGTCGGCAGTTTTAGCAAATGCGCACTCTGTTTTTGACCTTCGCTAGCCCCGGTGGGCAAAAAATGCCAAATATGAGTACTGTTGCAAATCCAGTCACATTATTTTACGGCAAAATAGTGCCTTGATAATGTACAGCTAGGTCGCGCGCGCAGACGTGGTGTAAGAGTGTCCTGAGGTCCGTCGCTGCAAGTCCCGATGTTACTCCTTCTTGAGAC
>NZ_JADNJQ010000045.1 GCF_015555045.1 Collinsella aerofaciens
GCGCCTATGGCACTTCAACATCATTGTCGCAGCCCCGACCCGCGGTCACGAGCGGGGGCTCCTATCTTTTTAGTGCCCTCGGATTGGGTCATAGTGTCTGGCGCTGGTCGTTGCCGGCGTTTCTGCCTACGGTTTGGCTGTGCCACCTATGGTGCAAGCGCGTACCGCGCGCGAGCTGCGTGTGGGGCACAAGGCCAAAAGCGATTTGGGCACCACAACCGGATACGCCTGGGCGAGCGTAGTCACGCACGTCGTGTTTGGTGTCGACGACGCGGGCAGCGCCGAGGCGTCGGACAACGAGATCGCGCTTGCCAACGGCAAGACCATCGTGCTCACCAATACCAAGATCATCGTGCTCACCAATACCAAGATCATCCATCACCTTTCCGATAACAGTGTTTCGGCCGTCGTAAACAAGGCCGAGCAGCAAAAGGGTCAGGATACGCAGCAGCCGGGGAAACCTGGCGGCTCCGGTTCGTCTGGTTCCAGCTCCGATTCGTCGAACTCGAGCGGTGGCTCCGGCTCGGGCTCCGCCTCCGGCGGGTCCGGGAGCAACAGCTCGGCGGGCGGCAGCACCGGTGGCAATACAAACTCCAGCGGCCTTTCGGCCGCCGAGGAGGAAAGCATACACAGCTGGCTCGTGACCAAGTGCAACATGCTCGATGGCTATGTCTCTCGGGCCAATGGCGCGGTCTCGACCTATAACGCAACAGGCGATACCGGGCCGTGCGATAGCCTGGCCAACGATATGTTTGTCATTCGCGCCGAGTTTGGCCGGCAAACGTTTTCTCCCCAGTCAAAGTGGTATCAGCAATACGCCAACCTATGGGGCTGCTACACCAACCTGTGCCAATGGGTGGGGCATTACGGCGATGACGACGTCGCGCTCAACAACTTCAATACCAAAGTGGCGGCGATCGCCCTATGACGAATAGCCTTGCTTCTAGCGCATCGTGCGCGCTAAACCGCGACCCCATGGTGGGCCTGCGCCTGGTGCGCGTTGGAGGGTTTGAGCCTGCTATTGCGCTGAGCCCGGATGAGCTACCCGTCTACCAGCGTCGATTTGCGATGCTGTTTGCCGACGACGGCACCATGCGCCGTGGCGGCATCGGCCGCGTGACGCGTGCCGTCAATGCCCAGGGCGAGGCCGTGGCGCTCAAGCAGCTCATCTTGCCGACGCGCGACGAGTTCGATGACGACGCCGCTTATGAGGCGCTGGTCGCTAAGTTTAAGGCGGCGTTTCGCGAGGAATACGAATGCCATCGCGCCCTTTCGGGCCTTAAAGGCTTTCCCCGCCTGTATGGATGGGGCGAGGTCGACGGTGTGCCTGCGATTGTCATGGAATGGGTCGAGGGCGAGACGCTTGCCCGCCTGCGCCCACGCCTTGCCGTGGACGATGCCGGTCGCTTGTCACCGATCGTGGCCGCTCGCCTGGGCCGCGACCTGTTCGACTTGCTCTGCCGCATGAACCTGGTGGGGGAGGGCTTTGTCCATCGCGACATCTCGCCGGCCAATATTATGGTTCGCACGGCGCGCCTGCCGCTCGACCAACAACTTGCCGAGGGCACGTTCGATTTGTGCCTCATCGACTTTGGCTCGTCGCTGGCGCTCGAGCCCGCCTCTGCGGTGGCGGGAACCGGCGGCAAGGAGTCCTTTACAGAGCGCTACGCCACGTTGCGCCGCGCGACGGTTGCCTACGCTCCGCCTGAGATGCTCACCGACGATATTGCTGACCTGCGCGTTTTGCGCATGTCGCCCGCAATTGACGTGTATGCCGCGGCGAGCACGGTCTATGAGCTCATCGCCGGCGTCGCGCCGTACGAGGCGGCGCCGAGCACTTCGGGCACCTCGGGTTCGCGCAAAAAGACGCGCGATATTGCCAGTCCCTATCGTCTCAAGATGGATACGCGCCCCGACTATCCCGCTGGCGCCCATGCGCCCGGTTGCGACCTAACCCAGCTGCTTCGGCGTGAGCCCGATGTGGCGCTCGCCGCCGCCGAGCAGGCACAGCAGATGGGGCTCGAACCGGACTCCGAGGAGTTGCGCGACGCGCTGGCATTTGTCGATGCCCAGTTGTTCGACGTGGTCATGGCCTGCCTGTCGTGTAATCAGGGCGATCGTCCCGAGCCCGCCGCGGTGGAGGCGGCGCTTACGACGTTTTGCGACCACTACGCGCAAAACGTCGGCCGCTCGCTCCGCGGCGAGCCGCTCACGCCCTGTCCCATGGACGCGTCCGGCCGCATGGTCCGTCGAGCTGCGATGATCGGCGCTGCGGCTGTCTGCGGCCTCGTATGGGCCGTTGTGGTGGTGTCGGCGGCACTGCTGGCGTCTGGTGCTCGTGCGACGGTTGCCGTGGGGTACATTTCGTGGTCCGGTACGCTGCCGGGTGTCGTTGCCGCGCTCGCGCTGGCGCTGCCGGGCATGGCGGGTATTGCCGCCGGCGCCATGGCGCGCGATCGTCGCACGGGGTTCCTGCATGGCGTACTGGCGCTTTCTGCCTGCGAGGTTCCGGTGCTGATCGCGGTTGCATGCACTGTGTTTTCCCAGCGCGCCGTAGCGAGCGGCCTTGTTGCCGCCTTAATTGCAACATACACGCTCGTATGGTTTTTGCTATCGATGGGTTTTGCCTTTGAGTTTCCCGTCGCGGCGCCGCGGCGCGCAAAAACCCAGACGGCGACGCCGCTTGCCGGTGGTGCCGCAGCGGTTCGCGCCTTTGTCGGGGCGACTGAGGAGTCGTCCGATACGAGCTCAACGACCAAGGAGGTCTAGGCCATGGCATCTCAAATCAAGCTCACCCCGTGCGGAGCCATGTTCGACATCTTTAAACGCGCAGCGCACCTGAGCCATATCGAGCTGTGCGGCATGGTGCTTTCGAGCCGTCCGCTGGCCGATGGCCGCAGCCCCCAGAGCCGCGCCGCCGATCGCTCCTGGGTCTCGCGTTTTATCGTGCGCGCTCCGGTCGGCACGCTGCAGGAGCGCTATTTTGCCGATTACGGCACCTCGGCCGCGCGCATCATGTCGCATCTTGCCCTGCGTCGCCGCAATCCCATGAATGCCACGGCGGTGATCAACATGGTGTGCGGGCCCGCCGGCGAGCCCATGGTGCGGGCGCTCGAGGAATGCCATCAGGATACGAGCCTCTACCGTAATGCGGTCGAGCGCCTGTCGCAGGCGGCGGAGCTTATGCCCGCCGAGCGTGCCGAGGCCGTGCTGGTGCTGTTTGTCGCCGTCGGCTGCTCGGCAGATGTCCGCTCGTCGGTGACCTATGCCATCGACTACGCTCATGCGACCTGCGGCGGCGCCACGTCGACGCCGCGCTCGCTGAGCACCTCGACGGTCACGGGCGATCACGAGGCGGCGCCTGCGCACCCGCTGGGCCTGCTTCGCGTGCAAGGCGGTTACGTGGTAAGTGCCCCGCGCTGGATTCAGCCGAGTGAGCAGGGCGTCGAGATCGGTGCGCTGGCGACGGGGGAAGGCGATATCACCGATGTGGGCGATGACGTTTCGGCTCGCCATGCCCACGTGTGGTGCGATGATCAAAATGCCTGGTACGTCGAGGACCTGTCGTCCACCAACGGAACCGTGGTGGTAAACGGCGCGACGAACGTCTGCACTCAGGTCGAGCCCGGCCGCCGCGCCCAGCTCAACCCCGGTGACGAACTCAGACTCGGCGAATCCACCACCTACGCCATCCTCCTCGGCGCCCTCTAACTCATCTCCTAAATAAGTTGCGGTGAAATAGTTCCTGATGAGGCCCTTGAGGCGGGTATCCAAGAACTATTTCACCGCAACTGCTGCGTGGTCCCCGGGGATTGCGTTCGTTGGCAGCGGCCGTGTGATAGTCACCCGAGGTAAACCTTTACCTCCCACCTATATTTGTCGAAATTACACTTGACGGCGGGGTACAATAAGCCCGCATGCGGATTTCCGTTGCGGGCGCTTCCCATCGCCGGGGCGTGCCCGGGAGCATCCGGCATGCGGCCTTTGCGGCGCTCGGCCATGTGCAAGACGGGTAGCTAGGCCTGCGGTGCGCAAGCGCCCCTCGCCTTGGCATGCCTTCTCTCCACGCCATGTACCTGCTGCTCAGTCTGCCTGCCAGATGATTGGAAGCAACAGCGAAAATCCCATCACGCCAACATCCCGGCAATCGCCGGGGCCTGTATACCTATATGAGAGGAGAGGGGTATATGGCGCGTAAGTTTAAGTCTATGGACGGCAACGAGGCGGCCGCATATGTTTCGTATGCGTACACCGAGGTAGCGGGAATTTATCCCATTACGCCGTCCAGCCCGATGGCCGACCACGTCGACCAGTGGGCGGCCCAGGGTCGCAAGAACATCTTTGGCACCCCGGTCAAGGTCGTCGAGATGGAGTCCGAGGCAGGTGCAGCCGGTACCGTTCACGGTTCGCTGGGCGCCGGTGCTCTGACCACCACCTACACGGCTTCTCAGGGCCTGCTCCTGATGATCCCGAACATGTACAAGATCGCGGGCGAGCAGCTCCCGGGCGTCTTCCACGTCTCCGCGCGTTGCGTCGCTTCCCACGCCCTGAACATCTTCGGTGATCACTCCGACGTTATGGCCTGCCGCCAGACCGGTTTCGCCATGCTCGCCGAGGGCAATGTCCAGGAGGTCATGGACCTCTCGCCGGTGGCTCACCTTGCCGCCATCGAGGGCAAGACCCCGTTCCTTAACTTCTTCGACGGCTTCCGCACCAGCCACGAGATCCAGAAGGTCGCCATGTGGGACTACAAGGATCTGGCCGAGATGTGCGACATGGACGCCGTCCAGGCTTTCCGCGATCACGCGCTCAACCCTGAGCACCCGCACACCCGCGGCAGCCACGAGAACGGCGACATCTTCTTCCAGAACCGCGAGGCCTGCAACAAGGTCTACGACGAGCTCCCTGCCGTCGTCGAGGGCTACATGAAGAAGATCAACGAGAAGCTCGGCACCGATTACGGCCTGTTCAACTACTACGGCGCTCCCGACGCCGATCGTGTCGTCGTGTGCATGGGCTCCTTCTGCGACGTGCTCGAGGAAGTCATCGACTACCTCAACGCTCACGGCGAGAAGGTCGGCCTGGTCAAGGTTCGCCTGTTCCGTCCGTTCTCCATCAAGCACTTCGTCGACGTTCTCCCCGAGACCGTCCAGAAGATCGCCGTCATGGACCGCACCAAGGAGCCGGGTTCCATCGGCGAGCCGCTCTACCAGGACGTCGTCTCCGCTCTCTACGAGGCCGGCAAGACGGGCATCAAGGTCGTCGGCGGCCGTTACGGCCTGGGCAGCAAGGACACGCCTCCCGCGTCCGCGTTCGCTGTCTTCGAGGAGCTTAAGAAGGACGAGCCCAAGCGCGAGTTCACCATCGGCATTGTCGATGACGTGACCAACCTGAGCCTGCCCGAGGCCGAGGATGCGCCCAACACCGCAGCCCCCGGCACCATCGAGTGCAAGTTCTGGGGTCTGGGTGGCGACGGCACCGTCGGCGCCAACAAGAACTCGATCAAGATCATCGGCGACCACACCGACAAGTACGTTCAGGCTTACTTCCAGTACGACTCCAAGAAGACCGGCGGCGTCACCGTCTCGCACCTGCGCTTTGGTGATTCCCCGATCCGCTCGCCGTACTACGTGACCAAGGCCGACTTTGTCGCCTGCCACAACCCCAGCTACATCGTCAAGGGCTTCAAGATGGTCCGCGACGTCAAGCCGGGCGGCACCTTCCTGGTCAACTGCCAGTGGAGCGACGAGGAGTTCGCCGAGCACATGCCCGCCGTGGCCAAGCGCTACATCGCGAACAACAACGTCAACGTCTACCTGATCGACGCTATCGACCTGGCTGCCAAGGTCGGCATGGGCAAGCGCACCAACACGGTGCTCCAGTCCGCCTTCTTCGCGCTGGCCAAGGTCCTGCCCGCCGAGGACGCCCTGCAGTACATGAAGGACGCGGCTACCAAGTCCTACATGAAGAAGGGTCAGGCCATCGTCGACGCCAACCATAAGGCCATCGATGCCGGCGCTACCGCCTTCCGTAAGTTCGAGGTTCCGGCCGACTGGGCAACTGCCGAGGATGCCGCTCCCGTCGAGCTCACCGAGGAGACCAAGTCCGCCATCGCCCAGCAGGTCAAGAACCTGCTCGAGCCCATCGATCGCATGGATGGCGACAGCCTGCCCGTTTCCGCCTTTGTCGATTGCGCCGACGGCCAGTTTGAGCTGGGCGCCTCCGCATACGAGAAGCGCGGCGTCGCCGTGGTCGTTCCTCACTGGGACGAGACCAAGTGCATCCAGTGCAACCAGTGCGCCTATGTGTGCCCGCATGCCACCATCCGTCCGTTCGCGATGACCGAGGACGAGGCTGCCGCCGCGCCCGAGGCTACCCGCACGCTCGACGCCATGGGCCCCAAGGCCAAGGGTATGAAGTTCACCATGGCCGTGTCCCCGCTCGACTGCATGGGCTGCACCAACTGCGTCAAGGTCTGCCCCAAGGGCGCCCTCGAGATGGTTCCCACCGAGCAGGAGATGGACCAGCAGCCCGTTTGGGACTACATGGTCGAGAACGTCTCCGAGAAGAAGGAACTCATCGCGGCCAACGTCAAGGGCAGCCAGTTTAAGCAGCCCTACCTGGAGTTCTCCGGCTCCTGCGCCGGCTGCGCCGAGACCGCCTATGCGCGTCTGGTGACCCAGGTTGCCGGCGACCGCATGTTCATCTCCAACGCCACCGGCTGCTCCTCCATTTGGGGCAACCCCGCTGCCACCGCTCCTTACTGCAAGGATAAGGACGGTCACGGCCCGGCGTGGAACAACTCCCTGTTCGAGGACAATGCCGAGCACGGTCTGGGCATGGCCGTTGGCTACGAGGCCGTCCAGAAGAAGCTGATCGCTGCTACGCAGGAGATCATCGCCGCTGACGGTCCGTCCGACGAGCTCAAGGCCGCCGGTCAGGCTTGGATCGACTCCGTCAACGACGCCGAGGCCTCTAAGACCGCTGCCGCCGCCTACGTTGCCGAGCTCGAGAAGTGCGGCTGCGACGCTTCCAAGGCGATCCTCGCCGACAAGGCTTACCTCACCAAGAAGTCCTTCTGGATCTTCGGTGGCGACGGTTGGGCCTACGACATCGGCTTCGGTGGCCTGGACCACGTCCTGGCTTCCGGCCACAACGTCAACGTCTTTGTCTTCGACACCGAGGTTTACTCCAACACCGGCGGTCAGGCCTCCAAGGCCTCGAACCTGGGCCAGGTCGCTCAGTTCGCCGCTGCCGGTAAGGTGACCAAGAAGAAGTCCCTGGCCGAGATTGCCATGAGCTACGGCTACGTCTATGTGGCGCAGGTCGCCATGGGCGCCAACCCGGCTCAGACCCTCAAGGCCATCCACGAGGCCGAGGCCTACGACGGTCCGTCCCTCATCATCGGCTACAGCCCCTGCGAGATGCACTCCATCAAGAAGGGCGGCATGCAGAACTGCCAGGCCGAGATGAAGAAGGCTGTCGAGTGCGGTTATTGGAACCTCTTCCGCTTCAACCCCGAGGCTGCTGCCGGCAAGAAGTTCTCGCTCGATTCCAAGGAGCCCGCGGGCGGTTATCAGGAGTTCCTGATGAACGAGGCCCGTTACGCTTCGCTGACGCGTTCCTTCCCCGAGCGCGCCGAGGAGCTCTTCAAGGAGAACGAGCAGGCCGCCATGGACCGCTACGCTCACCTGCTGAAGCTTAAGACGGTGTACAACGAGGCCTAGGTCTCCCACCGCAGGATCTGAGGGCTGACCTTCGCGGACGTCCTCGGACATGAAAGAACCCCCGCTGCGCACTACGTGCGGCGGGGGTTCTTTCGTCCTGCGGAGTGTCCGCGAAGGTCAGCCCTCAGACCCTGCTACGACTACGTCCTCGGATTGTGTGGCTGAATGAAGGACGTGGCTGTGGGGGCCTTTTGTCCCCTTCGCTGTTTCGCGGCTTTGCCGCGAAACCTCGCGCCACTTTGGGGATGGATGGAGGTTTTGGCTGTTGCTGCCTTTTGGAGCTCATCTATATTCCTTATGCTGAATGAAAGGCCCCATGTTTTTGTAAGGGTGCATACTCGTCTTATTAATGCATAGAATCTCGTATAGTGCGAGTAAGATATAACGCTGCCCGTTTTGTGTTTAGCAAAGATATAGTTTGCATAATCTGGTCTAATCCTTGCTCTATTAAAATAAAGTTGCACGTAAACGACGTAGATATGCCTAAGCTGGGCTTCTTTACGCTGAGCGGGTAAAAATGACCGTTCACCGTTCAACTGTTTTCAAAATGAATAAAATGAGCGATA
Organism: Collinsella aerofaciens; assembly: GCF_015555045.1. GTDB lineage: Bacteria > Actinomycetota > Coriobacteriia > Coriobacteriales > Coriobacteriaceae > Collinsella > Collinsella aerofaciens_W. The sequence continues at coordinate 8,294 of NZ_JADNJQ010000045.1, forward strand.
AAGAGAATATAAACCTTAATAAACTCGCGTATCGCACGGACGCGGGTTATTAATGGGTTGTAGGCCTTTTACAGAAAGGATTCCAGCAATGTCTAAGCCTCTTGGCAAGCCCGATCGTATTGTCGTCGCCCTTGGCGGCAACGCCCTCGGCAACAACCCCGTCGAGCAGATCGAGGCCGTGAGCAACACCGCCCACGCTCTCCTTGGTCTCATCGAGCAGGGTAACGAGATCATCATCACCCACGGCAACGGCCCGCAGGTCGGCATGATCCAGAACGCCTTCGCTGCTGCCCACGACGCCATCGGCACCCCCGAGATGCCGCTGCCCGAGTGCGGCGCCATGTCCCAGGGCTACATTGGTTATCACCTGCAGCAGGGCATCGGCCGCGAGATGCACAAGCGCTATAAGCGTTGGCACGCCGCCACCGTCGTCACCCAGATCGAGTGCGACCCGGATGATCCCGCGTTCAAGAACCCGACCAAGCCGATCGGCCCCTTCTATACCGAGGAGCAGGCCAAGGAGTTCATGGCCGAGGATCCCTCCAAGGTCTTCGTCGAGGATTCCGGCCGCGGCTGGCGTCGCGTCGTCGCTTCCCCCGATCCCAAGAAGATCGTCGAGGCTGACTCCATCCTCAACCTGCTCGACAACGAGTTCATCGTCATCGCCTGCGGTGGCGGCGGCATCCCCGTCGTCCGCGACTACGAGAACAAGGGCTGCTACAAGGGCGTTCCCGCCGTCATCGACAAGGACCTGGGCGGCGAGCTGCTGGCCGAGGACTGCGACGCCGACGTTCTGTTCCTGCTGACCGCCGTTGAGCATGTCGCCATCAACTTCGGCAAGCCCAACCAGGAGGAGCTCGAGGACCTCACCGCCGACGAGGCCGAGCGCCTGGCCGACGAGGGCCAGTTCGGCAAGGGTTCCATGGAGCCCAAGGTCCGCGCTGCCATCAAGTTCGCCCGTTCCCGCAAGGGCCGCACCTGCATCATCGGCGCTCTGGACAAGGCCGCCGAGACCATGGCCGGCCTCTCCGGTACCCGCATCCACGAGTAGTCTCTACTCTGTTGCCTCTCTCGTGGGCGCCAGGCAAAGCGCCCACAAACTAGCCTCTCTTCCTGAGCCCCGCAGTCCGCTCCGGCTGCGGGGCTTTTGCTATTCACCTAGTCATTGGGGACAAACCCGGCACTTGGGGACGGTCCTTTCCTGCCGGCAGCTTGGGACAGTCCTTAATAGTCATTGGGGACGTTCTTAAACGACTAGCCAAACAAGAACGTCCATTACAGTCGAAATTGTCAGCCTGGGACCATCTCGGGCTACGATTGAGGCGCGCCCAGAACGGGCCGCCGACCGGGCGCCCGCGCACGGCCGAACGTCCCTGCCCCC
>NZ_JADNJQ010000046.1 GCF_015555045.1 Collinsella aerofaciens
GTCTCAAGAAGGAGTAACATCGGGACTTGCAGCGACGGACCTCAGGACACTCTTACACCACGTCTGCGCGCGCGACCGCCTAGGGTGGGGTGCAGCGTGCATTTTTGGGAGTTTTCAGCAGCCGTGGGTGCCTGCATACTGGATTTTGGGCGAAAGGCAGGCACCATGGGCCGCATCCTGTAAAAAAACGAGCGGCTCTAGAGGCGTTGGGGCTCAGAATCGGGGCTTTCAGCGCAGTTTTGCACCCCCGCCCCCGCGCCCGCGGACCCCGGGATGCTGAATACTCCGGAATTTGCACGACGCCCCCTGGGGTACCTGTGGGCAAAAAGCAACCGCCCCGTCAAAGTATGCATTTGGCGGGGCGGTTTATGCAAAAATGCTGCTGCGGGCGCGTCGGCAGCTCGCTAGAACTTGAATCCCAGGACAGGCTACTCGGCGCTTTTGAGGGCGCCGACCATGTCGATCCTATTGAGGGTGCGATTGGTAGCGAGGTTGACGATAAACGTAAAGCCAAAGGAAAGCACCACGGCGAGCACGTAGCTTAGCGGCTCGACCTCGACGTCAAAGTACAGCGACGGCATCTGCAAAATGTACGTAAAACTCTCGGCCAGCAAGCCGCCCAGCGGCACGCCCAGCGCAGCGCCGATCGCCGTGAGGATCAACGTCTCCTTGTTGACGTAATGGTGCACCTCACCGCGACGGAAGCCCAACACCTTAATAGTCGCCAGCTCGCGTTCGCGCTCGGAGATGTTGGTGTTGGACAGCGTAAACACCACCACAAACGATAGGCACGCCGCCATGAAGGTCACGAGCACCACGACCGAATTGATAATCGTAAAGTTCGCCTCATAGTTTTCCCAATGCTCGGCCGTACTCGAAATCGTAAGCCAACCGTCACTCTTAAGATTCTTGCTAAACGCAATCTGGTCGGCCGACGAGCCCTTAAGCAGCACAAAGACGCCGTTAAGACGTGCGCTTCGACCGAACGCACGCTCATAGGTGCCCTGCGTCATGTAAAGCGTGTTGCCCAGATAGTTAAGCGAAATGTCGCTGACTTTGACCTTGGCAACATTGAGCGACGAATCCTGGACGTGAGCCGTATCGCCCGGCTGAATCCCCAGCACCAGCTGTGAACTTTTGCTCAGATACACGTCTCCGTCACGCAAAGGCAGCGGTTCTTTGGACTCATCCTCCAGACGCACGTAATCGCCCAAGTCACTCGTGCGGTTATCGGGCACCACGATCAGCTGCACGGTCTCGCTCTTGCCGCCAAACGTAAAGGTGACGTTGTCGGTCATAATCGGCAGGGTCGAGGTCACGGTCACGTTGAAATCATTGGCCGCGCTGCGCTCATCCAATGCCGCGCACGTCTGCGAAAAATCGTCGGGATTGGCGACCGCCAGCAGGTCGTAGCGCGTGATATGCCCGTACTGTTTGGGCGAAAGCGCCACCGACGTGTCGCGAATGCCCATACCGCAGATCACGAGCGCCGTGCAGCCGGCGATACCGAAGATGGTCATAAAGGCGCGCTTTTTGTAGCGGAACAGGTTACGTGCTGCCACCTTGTTCAAAAAGCCCATGCGGCGCCAGATAAAGCCGATGCGCTCAAGCAAGATGCGAGAGCCGGCGCGTGGGGCCTTGGGACGCATGAGCGAGGCCGGGGTCTCGGCCATCTCGTGGCGGCAGGCGATAATCGTAGCGCCCACCACGCCCACGGCAAACAGCGCCACCGAGACGATTGAGGACACGATGTCGTACGAGAGCAGCATCTGGGGCAGCGAGTACATGTCGTCGAACACCGTAAACAGGAACAGCGGCAGGCCCACAAATCCGATGATGTTGCCGAGCACGCCGCCGATCAGACATGCCCACAGCGCATAGTCCACGTATTTGGACAGGATGCGCTCGCGTGAATAGCCAAGCGCCTTGTACAGGCCAATAAGCGTGCGCTCCTCCTCGACCATGCGCGTGGCGGTGGTAAGACTGATGAGCACAGCGACGACAAAGAAGATAAATGGGAAAACCGTGGCGATGGCCTCGATCGAAGAACTGTCGCTCTCGACGCTCGAGTAGCTTGCGATGTTACCGCGGTCCTGAATGTACCAGGTGCATTCGCCCAGATCGGAAAGCTCGGCGCGGGCATCGGCAAAATGCTGGTCGGCGGCGGCGCGGCGCTGGTCCAACTCGGCCTGAGACTGGACGCGCTCCTCGCTGCCCTCGGCCATACGGTTGATGTTATCCTGCTCGATCCCAAAGAGCATGGCGGCCTGACGCTCGGCCGTATCCAAGCTTGACGGCGTGTCAACCGTCAACTCCTGGACGCGCGCCTTCTCACGCTCCTCGCGGATCTTCTCGATGTTGCCTTTGACCTCGTTGATCTTTGTCGTGTAGGCATCTGAATAGGAGTTAAGACTCTTGGTTCCCTCGACGATCACGTGGACTGCGGAGTAGGAAGAAGATGTCGCGGCATCCTCGCTCACATAGAACTTATAGTCCGCAGCCGAAGCAGCGCGAAAGGCGTTGACTGTCGAGTCGGAGCTCACGTCGGTAGGATCGAGGACCTCGGCCATAATGGTGTAATCGCCCGCGGCAAACTGATCCTTGGCACTTTGGTTGGACGAGCTCGCGTCATTGGCGGCAAAACTCACCGTATCGCCGAGCTTTTTGCCCGAAGCCTTCAGGAACTTCGAAGTCACCGCGACTTCATCGGCGCTCTCGGGCAAATCGCCGCTCACCAGCACCGGCTGATCGATGTTCTCCTTGGAGAGACTTTGCACGACCACGCGCTCGCGCGTTGTGCCCACGGCGGTGTAGGCGGTCTCGGTGTAGATGCCCTCGACCGTCTCGACGCCGTCGACCTCTTGGATAGCCGCGAGATCGTCGCGCGTAAGGCCATAGGTCGACTGCACGTTAATGTCATAGACATTCTGCTGGTCAAAATAGGCGTCGACCGAATCGCACAAATCCTCGCAGCCCGCCTTAAGGCCGCACATCACGCTCACGCCAAGCGCAGTGATGACCACGATAGATAGGAAGCGCTTAAGACTGCCCCGAATCGTGCGGTAGATGCCACGGCGAAAAACCGTCGGCACCATATCGTTTGAGCTTTGGGCGGTACGGTAGGTCGCGAACTCCCGGTCGCGGCCCGCGTGCTCCGTATCGTGGTTTTGGCTGTTTTGGCAATCTTGGTCCATGGGCGCTACCACTCGATCGTCTCGATAGGCACGGGATTTTGCTGGACCGTCTCGCTCTCCACGCGGCCGCTCTTAAAGCGGATCAGGCGATCGGCCATGGGCGCCAGCGCGGAGTTGTGGGTGATGATAATGACCGTGATGTCCTGCTTGCGGCAGGTGTCCTGTAGCAACTGCAAGATCTGCTTGCCGGTTTTGTAGTCGAGTGCACCCGTGGGCTCGTCGCACAAAAGCAGCTTGGGATTCTTGGCCAGTGCGCGGGCAATGGACACGCGCTGCTGCTCGCCGCCCGAAAGCTGTGCCGGAAAGTTGCCCAGGCGCTCGCCCAGGCCAACCTGACGAAGCGTCTGTTCGGCATCAAGCGAATCGGGGCAGATCTGAGCCGCGAGCTCAACGTTTTCGAGCGCCGTCAAGTTGGGGACCAAATTGTAGAACTGGAAGACAAAGCCGACGTCGGCGCGGCGGTATTCCACGAGCTGCGCCTCGTTGGCAGAGCTCACGTCGCGCCCGTCCACCGTCACGGTGCCGGAAGTCGCCGTATCCATGCCGCCCAGAATGTTGAGCGCCGTGGTCTTGCCGGCACCCGAAGCACCCAGAATGATGGCGAGCTCGCCGCGCTCGACCGTAAAGCTCGCGCCGTCGAGCGCGTGAATGCGGGCATCGCCCTCGCCGTATGCTTTGATGACGTCTTTGAATTCGATATAGGCCATCGATCGGTTCCCATCTGGTCGGATAACTCTTTAGTATTACCCATTTCGCACCGACCAAAAAGGGACAGATTTATTTTGGCAGGGTTCATATGGGGGAAACGGCAGCTATAGATGAGGCGCCGGGGAAGCAGAGAAATCATCGACGGGGTCAGGCCGACCGCCAAACACAACGCACGTATCTCTATCTGTCAACCAAATCATTCGAACAGCTGTTCGTTTCTATGATATGATTCCGCTATCTAAGCAGGCCAATACGCAGAAAGGCGCCAACATGGCGTTCGACTTTAAGAAGGAATGCAAGGAGCTCTACAAACCTGCAAGCAAGCCGAGCATCGTAACTGTCCCGCCATTCAATCTCAGGGCGGGATTCAGTCGGGATTCAATTTCAACAAACGGCATCATCCGGTAACCGATATGTAAGGCTGTATAAATCATTTCCATTTGCCTAACAAAATGACCGCTCGGCTAACAAGCTCGGCCCATGTCCCCACGCGATGGTACTGTTCTCTAGAGTTCTTATTAGAGAGGGGTGCTCCATGGAGATCACCATCAATCGCGAAATTGGGAAGCTCGGACTTCCCAGGCATCTTGTGCTTGGCATGGATCCAGGAATTGCAAGCTGCGGATTCGCACTTATCGACACAGCCAATCATGAAATCCTGGATTTGGGCGTCAGATTATTTGACTCTCCAACTCATCCTAAAACGGGCCAAAGTCTTGCGGTTATTCGCAGGGGCTTCCGCTCTACCCGTCGAAACATTGACCGTACCCAGGCGCGCTTGAAGCACTGTCTCCAAATCCTCAAGGCTTATGGCCTCATCCCCCAAGACGCCACCAAAGAGTACTTCCACACCACAAAAGGCGACAAGCAGCCGCTCAAGCTTCGCGTTGATGGGCTTGACCGCCTGCTCAACGATCGCGAGTGGGCGCTAGTCCTATACTCCCTCTGCAAGCGCCGTGGATACATCCCCCACGGAGAAGGCAATCAGGATAAATCAAGCGAAGGCGGCAAGGTTCTATCCGCCCTTGCGGCCAACAAGGAAGCAATTGCGGAGACCTCGTGCCGTACCGTTGGCGAATGGCTCGCTCAGCAGCCTCAAAGTCGCAATCGTGGCGGCAATTACGACAAGTGTGTAACGCACGCCCAGCTTATCGAAGAAACTCATATCCTATTTGATGCCCAACGCTCCTTTGGCTCCAAATACGCTTCGCCAGAATTTGAGGCCGCATATATCGAGGTTTGCGATTGGGAGCGTTCGCGCAAAGACTTCGACCGCCGCACGTACGACCTCGTTGGCCACTGCTCATACTTCCCAACAGAAAAACGAGCTGCACGCTGCACGCTTACGAGCGAACTTGTTTCAGCCTATGGAGCACTCGGCAACATCACCATCATCCACGAAAACGGGACCTCTCGCGCCCTGAGCGCTACGGAGCGCGATGAGTGCATTGCGATCCTGTTCTCGTGCGAGCCAATTCGAGGCAACAAAGATTGTGCTGTTAAATTCGGCGCCCTCCGAAAAGCGCTCGACCTTAGTTCCGGCGATTACTTTAAGGGAGTTCCAGCTGCCGACGAAAAAACGCGCGAGGTGTACAAGCCCAAGGGATGGCGCGTGCTCCGCAATACCCTCAATGCGGCCAACCCCATTCTCCTGCAGCGTTTGCGCGATGACCGCAATCTCGTCGATGCCGTTATGGAGGCGGTGGCATACTCTTCAGCTCTCCCCGTACTCCAAGAGCAGCTTCAGGGGCTACCGCTTTCGGAAGCGGAGATCGAGGCGCTCTGTAGGCTTCCCTATTCATCCAAAGCTCTTAACGGCTATGGCAACCGTTCCAAAAAAGCACTCGACATGCTGCTCGATTGCCTCGAGGAGCCCGAGGTCCTCAACCTTACGCAGGCCGAAAATGACTGTGGCCTGCTGGGACTTCGCATCGCTGGCGCCCAGCTCGAGCGCTCCGATCGCCTGATGCCCTATGAGACCTGGATCGAACGTACCGGTCGGACAAATAACAATCCCGCCGTCATTCGCGCCATGTCGCAAATGCGAAAAGTGGTCAACGCCATCTGCCGCAAGTGGGGCGTGCCAAACGAAATCCACGTTGAGCTTGATCGAGAGCTCAGGTTGCCTCAGCGCGCAAAAGACGAGATTGCCAAGGCCAATAAGAAGAACGAGAAAAATCGCGAGCGCATTGCCGGGCAAATCGCTGAGCTGCGTGGCTGCACGGCAGATGAGGTCACGGGCAAACAGATAGAGAAGTACCGCCTGTGGGAAGAGCAAGAATGCTTCGACCTTTACACGGGCGCTAAAATCGAAGTCGATCGCCTAATTAGCGACGACACCTACACGCAGATTGACCACATCCTGCCGTTCTCTCGCACGGGAGAAAACTCACGCAACAACAAAGTCCTGGTCCTCGCCAAAAGCAATCAGGATAAACGCGAACAGACACCTTACGAATGGATGTCCCACGACGGTGCGCCTTCATGGGATGCTTTTGAGCGTCGCGTTCAGGAAAACCAGAAACTCAGCCGTCGCAAAAAGAACTTCCTGCTGGAAAAAGACCTTGATACCAAGGAAGGCGAATTCTTAGCACGCAGCTTCACCGACACCGCCTATATGTCGCGAGAAGTATGCGCTTACCTCGCCGACTGTCTGCTGTTCCCCGATGATGGCGCAAAGGCACATGTTGTTCCTACCACTGGCAGAGCGACCGCATGGCTGCGTCGCAGGTGGGGCTTAACTTTGGTTCGGATGGCGAAAAAGACCGCTCGGACGATCGTCACCATGCCACCGATGCTTGTGTGATTGCAGCATGTAGTCCAAGCCTCGTGATTAAAACCGCTCGAATCAACCAAGAGACACACTGGAGCATAACCAGAGGCATGAACGAGACCCAACGCCGCGATGCCATCATGAAGGCTCTCGAAAGTGTTATGCCCTGGGAAACCTTTGCGAACGAAGTGCGCGCGGCGCACGATTTCGTCGTACCCACGCGCTTTGTTCCGCGCAAGGGAAAGGGCGAGTTGTTCGAGCAGACGGTCTATCGTTATGCCGGCGTTAATGCACAGGGTAAAGACATTGCTCGCAAGGCGAGCTCCGATAAGGACATCGTCATGGGCAACGCCGTTGTGTCGGCAGACGAGAAGTCGGTCATCAAGGTGAGCGAAATGCTGTGTCTGAGGCTCTGGCATGACCCAGAGGCCAAGAAGGGACAGGGCGCTTGGTACGCAGACCCCGTCTACAAGGCGGATATTCCTGCACTTAAGGATGGGACGTATGTGCCCAGGATTGCGAAGGCGCATACTGGCCGAAAAGCCTGGAAACCCGTGCCCGAAAGTGCCATGAAGAAACCGCCGCTGGAGATATATCTGGGCGATCTGGTGCAAATCGGCGATTTTGTGGGGCGGTTTAGTGGCTACAACATCGATAACGCCAACTGGTCCTTTGTAGACAGGCTTACTCGAATTAAAATAAGTTGTCCTACCGTTGGAAAACTAAGCAACGATATGTCACCCTTTGTTGTTCGAGAATCACCCATCAAGTAAAGCAGCTGCTTGCCCCGCACATTTCTTGCTTAATCGTGTGGGGCTTTTGCTTATTCCTTGTTGCCCTTTATAACGCATAGACCCATAAATGCAATCGGTTGAGAACCTTCGCCTCTATGCCATATACGCTCCCCATGGCGATACGTTAACGGGCATAATTGCAAGCTGCATCGCGCAGTCTTGAGCACGCGCCCTTCCCCAAGGTGATACGCTGTAAGTGCCCTAGCAGAGTGCCATTCATTGTTCTTGAGCACGCGGCCTTCCCCAAGGCGATACGCTGCTCTGGATCATGGGTCGAAAGAACGGCAAGTCTTGAGCACGCGCCCTTCGCCAAGGTGATACGCTCTCCAGCGCGGAGCCGTTGTAGGAGCCTGTGTCTTGAGCACGCGCCCTTCCCCAAGGTGGTACGCTCTGTTGCGTGCCGACCATGCCGCCATCACGGTCTTGAGCACGCGCCCTTCCCCAAGGTGATACGCTCCTTGGGCAAATGCTTAATTACCTCTGCAAGTCTTGAGCACGCGCCCTTCCCCAAGGTGATACGCTCAAGAGTCTTTTAGGTTGAAGTTTGTCGTAGTCTTGAGCACGCGCCCTTCCCCAAGGTGATACGCTCCTTCCGAGACTCTAGAGTCAAACCATTTGGTCTTGAGCACGCGCCCTTCCCCAAGGTGATACGCTGTCTACCCCGAGGGCTGCTATATCCTCATAGTCTTGAGCACGCGCCCTTCCCCAAGGTGATACGCTGCTAATCAGTATCGCGCCTGCTTGAAGCTAGTCTTGAGCACGCGCCCTTCCCCAAGGTGATACGCTGCCGCCAAAACGCGGCAGGGGCTTATTAAAGTCTTGAGCACGCGCCCTTCCCCAAGGTGATACGCTCGGGTCGGCTGTTTTTTGCAGCGATCTCCAGTCTTGAGCACGCGCCCTTCCCCAAGGTGATACGCTTCCGATGACGAGCTCGAGGACCCTGAGAAGTAGTCTTGAGCACGCGCCCTTCCCCAAGGTGATACGCTATGTGTGCACAGAAAAGCCCCTTTAACAGGGGCTTTTCTGTTTCAAGCCTAAAAAAAGAAGACTGATTCGGCCTCAGATCTACATCTGCGATTCATTTTTTTCGAGACAAAATGCGTCGGCACGTCGCGCTTCACGCAAGAAAAGAGCCGTATTCGGCACAGCGATTTATGTACTTTTCTTCACAACCGAATCAATCCTTAGGCGAAAAAACGCTCAAAAGGACCCGCCTAAATGCTATTCATAGCTACCGTTTACGGAATACTGGCTAACACTCGCCCAAAAAAGTTCGCCCCGCCCAATCCGAAGATTGAACGGGGGTTACTTTACGGGTAAGCCACTTAAGTGGCTCCCCTTGTCTGGAGCCGCGCCCTTCCCCAAGGTGAGCTGCTTTCGACTTAGCTGTATTGTAGCGCTAATGCGGGGAAGGTCGTCGACAAAATGGCCCAACGGACAATACTTATCCAGAGCAAGGCCCACCTCTGCATCAAGAACGGCCTATTGATGATCACCGTGGACGACCGCAGCTCCACCATTCCCCTCGAGGACATTTGGGTCGTCATCCTCGAATCCCATCAAACCACGATGACGGTCGCCTGCATGTCGCAGCTTAACGATGCGGGAATAGGCGTCATGATCTGCGGGCGCGATCATATGCCCAATGGTCTTATGCTCCCCATGGGCGCCCATTCGCGCCATGCGCGCATCGTCGAGGATCAGCTTGCCATGAGCCTTCCGTTTAAAAGGGTATGTAAAACAAGTGGTTGGAAATTGGTAAATCTCTGGTTGGTTGCTGTTGAGTCTAAATCAACTCATCCAACC
>NZ_JADNJQ010000047.1 GCF_015555045.1 Collinsella aerofaciens
TGACCCCATATCGTTGGGGCCAGGCCCGATTTTGCCTCTTGACAATGTCCTGCTCATATTAAAAGGAACGTCCCCAACTGCCGCCTTCCCAATGACTACTTCAGCGATGGCAACGTCGCAGGTAAAAGTGCTACTTTAAGCCAACCAAGGGAACGACGTTGTTTTGGCAACGACAGCCAAAGCCCGCCAGAGCGAACAAGGTGCCTTGAAACAAGGCGGCATTGACCTTTTGGTCATGCCACCGAAGTTGAAAGGCAGATTGCCGCTCTGGCGGGCTTGCAGCGTCGAGCAGTTGCGGCGTTTGGTAAAACGCCGCAACGAACTAACTCAGCATTGCATCCATCATCTCGGAGTTGACGGAGTCGTCGGCAGACCACTCGCCATCGTCGTTGCAGGTGTACTTGAAGATAACCGTGGTCTTCCTGGGCTCGGTGGCCTTGGTCACATCGACCATAACCTGACCGGCCATCTTGTACAGCTCGTCATCGGAAGGAACCGTGTCAAGCGCAGCGACCTTCTCCTGATACTGGGTGGAGAAGTCCTCGACGATCTTGTTCATAGACTTGCAGGTGATAGAGACCTCGGCGGTCGCGACACCCTTGTCCTCGTCGACCGTCACGTCGCCGATCTTGTAGTCAAAGCCCTCGAGATAGGTCTTGGCATACTCCTTGGGATCGATACCCAGCTGCTCGAACTCGTCGCCCGAAGCCTCCTCCAGACCAGAGAGGAAGTCGTCGCCACCGTTCTTGACCTCGTCAAACTGCGTCGTAAGATCCTCGGTGATGAGCTCCTCAACCGAAGGACCTCCACAGCCGGAAAGCACGACCACGCATGCAACCAAGACGGCCATGAGGGGCACAAGCAGCAGCTTCTTTTTCATGTTGTTCCTCCCAATGAGCGGCACCGCGCTTCCCGGACGCGGCACACGTTGTAATAAGTAAGCCCATACTATCCACTTATGAACATCCTCGGCAACGCGAAGGCGCGGTCGGTTCGTTTTAGCGTCCGAACGGTTTGCAAGCCCGCCCAACGCGCAATAAAACGCTTCCCCACGGTGCAATAAAAAAGGTGGCCGGAAAACCCGACCACCCTTGCACATCCTTTGAACGCCGCAGTTTACTTGCGGACGACCTTAACGATGGCGTCACCGGCGGCGACGGCGGAGTCGGCCTCGACGGTAAGCTCGACGTCGGCAAACTCGGCGGTGTTGGACACGGCCACCACGACGCAGTCCTTGTAACCGGCAGCAGCGATCTTGGCGCGGTCGATCTTGAGAATGGGCTGGCCGGCCTTCACGACGTCGTCGGCCTTGACGAAGCCCTCGAAGCCGTCGCCGTTCATGTTGACGGTATCGACGCCAACGTGCACCAGAACCTCGATGCCGCTATCGGACTGCAAGCCCACGGCGTGACCCATGGTGACGGTCACCTTACCGTCGCAGGGAGCGTAGACCAGATCGTCCTCGGGCCACACGGCGCAGCCCTTGCCCAGAACCTCGCCGCCAAAGACGGGATCGGGCACGTCGGCCATCTTGATGACCTTGCCCTTGACGGGCGAGCACAGCACGTCGGCGCCGGCAGAAGCAGAGATGGAGGCCGGAGCAGCGGCAGCCGCGGGCTCAGCCTTCTTCTTGAACATATCAAACAGACCCATACGTTTTCTCCTCTTGATTAAGCGCAACGTTGTGCGCATGCCTACGGTAATTATAGTGCCAAATGGTTCAAATGCTAAGGTGGGGACTCGAATCGCGAGCCCTTCTCGGTAGTGCTCGTGGGATGAGCATCTCCTTTGCATCGCGGTTCGATAAGCCGAGTATCGCCCACGCGCGGGACGGGCAGAAGCGGGCACGCCAAACCCGATACTTCTTTTCGCTCTCGAGTCCTGCCGCCGCCCCGTCCCTGACGCTTCCTGATACCGACCGAAACGTGCCAAAATAAACCCGTCCCTTTTTGGTAGGTTTGGCGAGTGTGGATTTTCGGACGCTTAACTAACGAGCGTGGATAATCTCCCACTTTGACTTTGAGGCCGTCACCGAGCCAAAAACGGGAGATTATCCACGTTCATTTTGGATGACCCCCTTGTACCAAGCCGAGCTCCATGGTCAAGTAATAACGACTTCTCATCATTAGATTGTTTACATCAATTCTAATAACTATTTAATCCTTAAACTCGTTATTAGAATTAATATGATTAGCCTAATAACGAGTTTCCGGCACTAAAGATATGGAGGGCGCGATGCAAATCGAGGAGAACGGCCAGGGAACGCTCCGCAATAATCTATCGGGGAAATTGGCTTACTATTCGTTTTTTCCAACGCCCTTGCAATCATTGAGGCAGCTAAACCTCACCGAGGAAACCTATCGCACGCTTTCCGCATGCTCACGAAAGCTTGGAGAGCTTGAAGGCATGCTCTACTTTGTTCCCAACGCCGACATGTATCTGACAATGTACGTGCGCAAAGAAGCACTCCTTTCTTCGCAAATTGAGGGAACCCAGTGCACGTTTGACGACCTACTTAGTCCATCGCAAACACGACTCCATCATAAAGATGTCGCAGACGTCGTGAATTACGTCCGTGCTGTCGACCGCGGCGTAGAACTGCTCAAAAAGATGCCCTTGTGCACGAGACTTCTTAGGCAAGTTCATGCGGTCCTGCTGGACGGAGTGCGCGGAACGGAGAAGAATCCAGGCGAGCTGCGCTCCTCACAAAACTGGATTGGCCCCTCAGGCTGCACCATTGCAACCGCATCGTTTGTCCCTCCAAACATTGAAGATTTGAGTAACACGCTCCAGGACCTCGAACGCTTTATCAATGAGCCTCAAGTCGAAATGGATCCGATTGTGCGGGCGGCGCTCGTCCATTACCAATTTGAAACTGCCCATCCATTCCTAGACGGAAACGGTCGCCTGGGCAGGCTTCTCATTACACTTATGCTCATCAATGATGGCGTTCTTCATTCTTGCTTGTTCTATCCATCGTTCCAGTTCAAGAAAAATCGAAGCGAGTACTACCGGCAACTCACATCCGTAAGGGAGAGAGGCACTTACGAGGAATGGATAGAGTTTTTCTGCAACAGTCTTCTCGAGAGTGCGGAGGACTCGGTAGGGTCTTTAAAAAACCTTGTTGACCTCCATAACCGTTCCACAGCAACCATTACCGAAAATCTCGGAAGGACTGCTGCAAACGGGCAAAGGCTGTTGGGCATTCTTGAAGAGCACCCCATCGTCGACACCGCATTCATCGCTGCCCAACTCGATATCGGCAGGAGTACCGCGAGCTCGCTCGTCAAATCATTTGAAGAATTGGGTATCCTCCGTCCGCTCGACGAGTCAAGACAGAGATACCGGCAGTACGGGTATGAAGAGTATCTTTCGATTCTCAGGGAAGACGCCGAGCCGATTAGATAGGCATCGCAACCCAGGCAAATTAAAGCGAGCGTGGATAATCTCCCACTTTGAGCCTGCACACAGGCCAAAAACGGGAGATTATCCACGCTCATTCCTGAGTAGTCATTTATGAACGTCCCCAATGACTAGTCCGGCAACGCCGATGTTTCGGCAACGACAGCGAGCGAGCCGCATTCGGAGCAAGACGACGCCGCAGGTAGAGAACGGACAGCGAGCGGGTCGCATTTGAGACAAGGTGACGTGAAACGAAAGGGCGCTGACCTTCTGGTCGCGCCCTTGAAGTTGAACGTCAGATTGTCCAAATGCGGCCCGCGCAGCGTCGAGCAGTTACGGCGTTTGGTAAAACGCCGTAACTAACGTGCTCCGTACTGCTCGTAGTAGGCATCGATGGCGGTCTTGAGCTCGTCGTCGATGACAACCTTGCCGTCGATCTCGTGGTTGTAGAGGGTCTCGACGACCTCAGCCATGGAGACGATGCTCGCGACGGGGAAACCGTACTTGGCCTCGATCTCCTTCTGCGCGGTGGTCACACCGCCCTTGCCGACCTCCATGCGGTTGAGGGACACGATCAGGCCCTTGATCTCGACATCGGCAGCAGCCTTGACCTTGGGATAGGTCTCGTCGATGGACTTGCCGCTGGTGGTAACGTCCTCGACCATGACCACACGGTCGCCGTCCTTGGGCTCATAACCCAGCAGGTTGCCCTTATCGGCACCGTGGTCCTTGGCCTCCTTGCGGTCGCAGCAGTACTTGACCTCCTTGCCGTACAGCTCGTGGTAGGCAATTGCGGTCACGACGGCCAGCGGAATACCCTTGTAGGCCGGTCCAAACAGCACATCAAAGTCGTCGCCAAAGTTATCGTGGATGGCCTGGGCGTAATACTCGCCCAGCTTCTTGAGCTGATAGCCCGTCACGTAAGCGCCGGCGTTCATAAAGAACGGGGACTGACGGCCGCTCTTGAGCGTAAAGCTGCCGAACTTAAGGACGTCGGACTCGACCATAAACTTGATGAACTCTTGCTTGTAAGCCTCCATGCGGGCTCCTCTCGTAATCGCGTACGTGCCTTCCAGTTTAGCGCAGGCGAAGCGTCGATGCGGGCGCGCTTTGGGGCCACGGCATTCTGTAAAGGCTTTGTCAGGGGGAATGGTTTTCCGAACAATGGGGTTGACATGTCAAACCCCCTCATCAAGAATACGGGCGGATTAAAAAGGGGTACGAGATACCCAAAGCGCGCTGCGCTCAGCCTTTAGGAGGTGTGCCATGGAAGGCAGTCCTAGTCGAAAAACCTGCATGTCGCCCTCGGCACGCCGCGAGGGCTCCGCACACGCATAAACGCCACCGGCAGATCGCCAAAACCACCGCAAAGGCGCGCTGCACCCTTTGTGGGCTCAAGAGCTTGACGTGAGCGACATCTAGGTTTTTTGAAGCAAATACGACACGTACGCTAACTCCCCTCAACAAGGAGGACCCTATGCTGATGCTCAAAACCGTCACGGTACTCGAAGCCATCTCCAAGCGCCGCCGCACGGCGCGCCCTGCCGCTCATACCGGCCTGTCCAAGAACACCATATTCGCCGCCACCCATAGTGCCGAGGACGCCCTCGTACTGCTTGACGCCACGGCAAACGGCCTCACCGTCGAGCAGGCAACTGAGCGCCTGAACGCCGTCGGCCCCAACACCATCGAGGCAACGACCAAAACGCTCGCCCGCCGCATCGCCGACGCCTTCATCGATCCCTTCGCCGGCATCCTCGCCGCGCTCGCGCTGGTCTCGCTCTACATCGACGTGCTCGCCGTACCCGAGCCGCAGCGCGACCCCTCCACGGTCATCGTCATCGGCACCATGCTGCTGGTATCGGGCGGCATGAAGTTTATCCAGGAAGCCCGCAGCGGCAATGCGGCCGAGGCCCTTAAGGACCTGGTCTCCAACACTTGCACCGCCCTGCGCGACGGCGGGCGCATCGAGATCCCCTTCGACGAGCTCGTCCCCGGCGATGTAATCCGCCTCTCTGCCGGCGATATGGTGCCGGCAGACGCCCGCATCATCACCGCGCGCGACCTGTTTGTGATCGAGTCCGCACTCACCGGCGAGAGCGAGGCCGTCGAGAAGACCACCGCCGTCACCGTCGTCGAGGGCGCCGACGGCTCCGCACTGCCACTCTCTGCCTGCAAGAACATCGTCTTTACCGGCACCTCCGTGCAAAACGGCGCCGCCATGGCGCTTGTCGTTGCCACCGGCTCGGACACCTACCTGGGCGGCATCGCCAAGATGCTCAACGGGCGCGGCGAAAAAAGCGCGTTTGACCGCGGCGTCTCGAGCGTCTCCATGCTGCTGGTGCGCCTGATGCTCGTTATGGCGCCGGCCGTCTTTGCCATCAACGCCGCCACCAAGGGCAACGTCATCGACGCGCTGCTGTTCGCCACGAGCGTGGCCGTGGGCATCACGCCGCAGATGCTTCCCGTCATCGTGACCACGAGCCTGTCGCAGGGCGCCAAGGACCTCGCCCGTCGCCAGGTTATCGTCAAGGAGCTGCCGGCGATTCAAAACCTCGGAGCGATGGACGTCCTGTGCTGCGACAAGACCGGCACCCTCACCGAAGACCGCATCGTGCTCGAGCGCTATCTCAGCACCGACGGCAACGAAGACGCACGCGTGCTGCGCCATGCATTTTTGAATAGCTTCTTCCAAACCGGCCTCAAAAACCTTATCGACCTGGCCGTAATCGACCGTGCCGATGTGACACCCTCGACCGTCGCACCCGATTCCATGCTGGGCCAGAGCCTGCGCGACCGCTACACCAAGGTCGACGAGGTTCCCTTCGATTTCTCGCGCCGTCGCCTGAGCGTAGTTGTCGCCGACGCCCAAGGCAAAACCCAGATGGTTACCAAGGGCGCCGCCGAGGAAATGCTCGAGATCTGCTCCTTTGTCGAGATCGATGGCATCGCTCAGCCGCTCACCGACGAGAAGCTCGCCCAGATTCGCAAGCAGATCGCCGGACTTAACGCCGAGGGCCTACGCGTAATTGCCGTGGCGCAGAAGACCAATCCGCGCTGCGTGGGCGAGTTTGGCATCGCCGACGAGTGCGACATGGTGCTGATGGGCTTTTTGGCCTTCCTCGATCCGCCCAAAGCAAGTGCCGCGGGCGCCGTCGCCACCCTCGAGGCCAAGGGCGTGGCGGTCAAGGTCCTAACCGGCGACAACGACCGCGTCGCCGCCACCGTCTGCGAGCAGATTGGTATCGATGCGAGCAACGTCTTGCTCGGCTCCGAGATCGATGCGCTCGATGACGCCGAACTTGCCGAGCGCGCCGAGAAAACCCACCTCTTCGCCAAGCTCTCGCCGCTGCAGAAGGCGCGCCTGGTACGTGTCATGCGCGAGATGCTCGGCCACACCGTGGGCTTTATGGGCGACGGCATCAACGACGCCGCCGCCATGCGTGCGAGCGATTGCGGCATCTCGGTCGATTCGGCCGTCGACATTGCCAAGGAATCCGCCGATATCATCTTGCTTCAGAAGGACCTGGGCGTGCTCGAGCGCGGCATCATCGAAGGCCGCCGCACTTACGGCAACCTGCTCAAGTACCTCAAGACCACGGTGAGCTCCAACTTTGGCAATGTGCTGTCCGTGACCGTCGCGAGCCTGTTCTTGCCGTTTTTGCCCATGAGCGCCCTGCAGCTGGTTCTGCTGTCGCTGGTCTACGAGATCGTGTGCATCGCACTGCCGTGGGACACCGTCGATGACGCCTGGACTGCCCGCCCGCGTGCCTGGGACGCCGCGTCCATCAAGGGCTTTATGCGCGAGCTGGGCCCCGTGAGCTCGCTGTTTGACATCGTGACCTTCGCCGCGCTCTTCTTTGTCGTGTGCCCCGCCGCCGTGGACGCAAGCTGGTCCGAGCTTGCCGCCGCGGGCGACGTCGCGGGTATGGCGACCTTTGCTGCGCTCTTCCAGAGCGGCTGGTTTGTCGAGTCCATGTGGTCGCAGACACTCGTGGTCCACATGTTGCGCTCCCCGCATCTGCCGAGCCCGCGCGACCACGCCGCGCCCGCATTGTGCGTTCTTACCGTGCTGGGCCTGGCGCTCGTCACCTGGCTGCCGGCAAGCCCCATCGCCGATGCGCTCGGCCTCATGCCGCTGCCCACGAGCTTTTTTGGGCTGCTCATTGGCATCGTTACCGCCTATATCGCGCTCACCCAGCTGGCGAAGCGCCGCTACATTGCCCGCCACGGCGAGCTGCTGTAGCAAGTAGACGGAAAACACCCTGCCAGCTGCCGTTGCCACTACCACAGCTGCCAACGCCGCTGCCGTTGCCTCTGCCGCCGCAGTCTATCCCCCCCCCAGCAGTTGCGGTGAAATAGTTCCTGTTTAAAGCCCCGTGACTTTAATTTAGGGACTATTCCACCGCAACTTATTGGGAGATTAGCTAGTCCTTGGGTGTCCAGGACCAGAAGAAGTTGATGAGGGCCACGCGCGAGGCGGTACCGGCCTTCTTGTTGATCGAGGAAATGTGGCGATAGAGCGTGGAGCGCGAAAGAAAGAGCGTTGTGGCGATGTCCTGAACGCTCTGGTCCGAAACGACCAAGACCTCAAGAATATCGCGCTCGCGCTCTGTAAGCCCAAAGGTGGCGACGAAGGCATCAAGGCGTTCATCGGACGTGAGCTCCGCTGCCTCCACGGGCTCGGGGTCGGAGCATGTGGGCGCAAGATCCCCACCAAGATCGTCGGTGGCAAGCGGCAGGCCATCCTGCATCACGGCATCATCGGCTCGTTGCCCCAACTGCCCCAGCAGCGTAATCACAATGCCCACAAACATCACGAGCGCCGCACCGACCGCAGCCAGCACATTTTGACTCGAGATAATCGCCACTGCCGGCGCCGTCACGAACATCGAGCACACGTTGTTGACGACGCGACCCATGCACGGCCAAAAATATGACCAGCGCGCATAGAGCGAGACGGCGGCATATTTTGTGGTAAAGAACACCACGAAAAAGCCCGAGCCCAGATAAAAGATGGTCGTGGCAGCAAGCTCGTTGCCGCCATTGCCATCGACGATGAGCACAAAGAACGAAAGCGTGGACAGTATGGCGGCACATGTCATGCCGATATTCATATACGAGCGGCCGTGCAGGTCAAGACGATATGAGAAAGCCATTTGGGTCGCCTCCCCCGCGGCGCAGCTTCTTTCCGCGGGCTCGGGATGCCACAATG
>NZ_JADNJQ010000048.1:0-1720 GCF_015555045.1 Collinsella aerofaciens
TGAGCTCGTCCCAGGTGCCGCCGACGCCCATCAGGAACACGGCGTCGTAGCCCTCGTCGGCGACCTTGTCGGCGAGCTCAATCATCTTCTTGCCGGTCTCGTAGACGTTCTTGCCGTCCTCGACGTAGCCCTCCTGGCTAAAGTGCATGATCTCGATCTTCTCGGTTTCCTTCATGGCTTTTCCTTTCTGTCCTGCACGCAACTCTATACATCGCGTTTCTTTTCGATACCAATTATAGACATACACCTAATGTGTTTTTAATACCACTTATCAATCTGCTCCAATCCTCGGTGAACGGTCGAAATTCTCTGGTGAGTGGTATTAAATTAGAATTGAATGTATAGCTAACGCCTCTGGCGCCTCCCTTGTGTGACAAAGAACAGCGTTCCTACCAGCGCAATAATGGTCGATGCCCCAAACAGTACCGTCTGGACACCCAAAGCCTCCGCCAAAAACGGAGCCGCCAGCAGCGGCAGCACGCCGGCGCTCATCAGGCCAAAACGCACAAAGCCGGTAATGCGCCCCAGGTATTTGATGTCAGCGCGCTCCTGAATCAAGATCATCTGCAGCGGTTCCAGGAATCCCCAGGCCAGACCGTTAATCGCCTGACCGATAATCGCGACCCCCAGCATATCGGTGCCCACGTACACCATGGACCCAATGCCCACGGCCATGAGCGCGCCGAGCAGCAATCGCAGGTTGACATGGCGGGCAGAAAGCTTGGTCAGGATGAACGCGCCCACCGAGGAAGTGAGGCCCACGACCGAGGACAGCCAGCCCAGCCAGACGATATCCACGTTGAGCACATCGCGATAGAACAACGACTCCAGCGAATCGAACGCGCCAAACGCAAAGAAGCCCAGAAAGCCCGAGATAAAGATAAGGCGCAGGTCGTGGTCGCGAAACGTAAGTCGCGCGCCCTCGGCCATGCCGCCCAGAATGCCGCCCTTCGGCTTCTCCCCTTTTGCGGGAGCAACACACTCGTGACAGCCCAAGGAGAGCACGGCCGCCACACCCATCATGCCCGCCATGAGCAGATAGACCGATTGCGTGGCAAAACAGCTCACGATGGCACCACCGAGCAGCGGGCCAGCGGTATAGGCGATATTGCTGTAGAACACCATGAGACCGTTCACGCGGGTACGGCCCTCGGTGGTCGACTCCAGGTATCCCGGAAACGCATGCGTACAGGTGTTGATAAAGCCGCCCGCAAGCCCCAAGACGCACGCGGCAAACACAAGCCCGGGGACAGACAACGGCGCCAACCCCACGCCAAGCGATAGCACCGCCGTAATCACGCACGTCACAAACGACGTCCGGCGCGGTCCAAAGCGGTCGATGACCGAGCCCGACACCATATTGCCCGCCGACGTCATAAGATTGCGTACGAGCGTAATGGCAGCAACCAAAAAGGCCGTGCCAGCCAAATCATACGTCGCCGCGCCGATAAGCCCTAAAAAGTACACCGCGTTGTTGGCGCACCATTGCAGGGACTCAATAAGAATCAGCCTGACCTCTGCCGGCGTCAGGCGCATTGCTTCGCGATCCTTCGCGAACATACGAACTCCCTCTATACAAGTAAGGGGATGGAGGGCATAGGCCCGCTCCATCCCCTTACCAGGTTGCAATGACAGTCTATGCAGCCGGGCCCTTACGCCAGCACGCCGAAGAACGCGCCGATGATGCCCACGGCCATGGTGGCCACGATCAGCACCATGG
>NZ_JADNJQ010000048.1:1820-7462 GCF_015555045.1 Collinsella aerofaciens
GCCGGGCCCTTACGCCAGCACGCCGAAGAACGCGCCGATGATGCCCACGGCCATGGTGGCCACGATCAGCACCATGGGGTTGATCTTCTTGGACAGCAGCCAGTAGTACAGCCAGAAGGCGATCATGCCGAGCATGCCGGGCATGATGCCGTCCAGGATGTCCTGGAGGGTCTGGGCGTCCTCGCCCGAGCCGATGGCCACCGGGATGCTGGCCCAGAACATGTCCTTGCACATGGCGCCCACGACCATGACGCCCACGATGCCCACGCAGGTCATGATCTTCTGCATGAGGCCGGTCCTCTGGGCCTCGTCCAGGAAGCCCACGCCCAGCTCGTAGCCCTTGACGGCGCCCCAGACGCGCAGCGCGAAGCCGGGGACGTTGTAGATGAGCAGGAAGGCGATGGGGCCGAAGGGGTTGCCGGCCTGGCACAGGCTGATGCCCACCGCGGCGGCGACCACGCGCAGCGTCGACAGGAAGATGGAGTCGCCGATGCCGGACAGCGGGCCCATGAGGGCGGCCTTGACGTCGTTGACGCTCTCGGGCTCGATCTCGCCGCGGGCGACCTTCTCCTCCATGGCCATCGCGATGCCGCCGACGAACGGGGCGAACTGGACGGTGATGTTGAAGAACGCGCAGTGGCGGTGCAGGGCCTCGGCGTAGTCGTCGGGGCGGCCGGCGTAGATCTTCTTGAGCATGTTGGCGACCATCAGGCAGAAGGCGATGTTCATCTGCTTGTAGTAGGTCCAGGAGAACTCCATGCCCAGGGCGCCGACGTTGACGGCGCTCTTGACGAGGTCGGAGCGCGTGATCTTGTTCTCGGGACTAGAAGTCATCGTCCTCATCCCCTTCCGCGGAGAGCTGGGGCTGGGCTCCGCCCAGGCCGAGCAGGTCGAACTTGTCGATGCCGATGATGATGGCGATCAGGGCGACGCCCAGGACGGGCACGTTGGCGTAGGAGCACAGCAGGAAGCCCAGGAAGTAGAAGGGCACGAGCTGCTTGGTGAGCACCAGGCGGCCGAGCATGGCGAAGCCCATGGCAGGCAGGATGTTGGCGGCAACGCCGCAACCGTCGATGATGAAGGGCGGGATGAAGTCGAGCAGGCCCTGGATGGCGTCGGAACCCAAATAGAAGGCGCCGCCGCACAGCAGGAAGTACTCGACGCAGCCCCAGATTCCAATTCCCCAATGAACGGCGTAGATGCCTTTGAGGTTTCCCTTGAGGGCGAACTTGTCTGCCATATCGACAAACACAGGGAACAAGGCATTGGTAATGTTGCCGATCGTCAGCGAAAGGACGGCGATAGGCATGGCGAGCGCGATGGCCGTCTCGGTACCCTGACCGAGCTGAATGGCAAACGCGCAGGCGAGCACGCCGCCGACGGTTTCGTTAGGCGGTACGTAGGCGCCGATGGAGATCGAGCCCATGAACAGCAACTCCAGGCTGGCGCCAACGGCAAGGCCGGTCTGCAGGTCCCCCAGCACCAGGCCCACGAGCGGGCACAGGACGATGGGGCGGAACGCGTAGAGGGTGCCGAGCTGGTAGTCGAGACATCCAAACGCTCCGACTAAGCCGACGAGGATTGCTTGGACAAGCATAATTCCTCCCAATAAGGAATCTCGAACCGTCGTCACTCCCGTCGCGCGCGTTGTTGATATCAATTCCGGGAGTTCGATTCCACGGCTCGAAGCGTACCTGGTGTGCTGCTAACACCCATGCCAGGCACAAATGATTTGATACCAATTATAGGTATGCAGGTCCTCACTATTTAATACCACTCGCTCAGCGGGGTGTTTTTTACCGTAAACGGCAGACGTATCCCATCAGGCGCGCTCTTTGTTTCGATGGCGGACAAGCGCCACCAGAAAGCCATCGCCAAAGGCATCGTATGCCAAGTTGCCTACAATCACCAAAACGATAATCGCCGCGCCCAAAAACTCGTTCCAGCGAAAGACCTCGCCAAAGAGGAGCGCCGACCAGCAGGGAGCGAGCACGACCTCGCTCATGCAAACCAAGTTGGCCGCAAACGCGTTAGTGCGCGCAATCCCCTTGGCATATAGCACGCTCGCAAGGCCACTGCAAAAAAGGCCATGCACCAGCATGAGCCCCCACTCAAATGGTCTCACGGAGTCTAGGGCGCCAGCAAAATAGACGATCGGCAGCATCGAGATACCGCAGGAGATGAGCGAGGACACCATGGGCGACGCATCGGGGCGAGAGTTCAAAAAGAAACACAGCCCAAAGGTGGCGCCCGAAATGACGGCAAGCAGGTTGCCGAGCATGCCCTCGGCACTCAAATCGCCTAAAAAGAAAAGTCCCATACCCGTAAAAGCAACCACCACGGAGGCAATCTTCGCAGGCGAGGGCAATGTGCGAGCTGCGAGCGATTGATACACGATAACGAAAATCATCGAGGTGTACTGCAGGACGATCGCGTTGCCGACCGTCGTGAGCTGGTTGGCAAAGTTAAACGTGGTGCCCGTCACGAAGTTGCAGACGGCCACAAGGACAATAAGACGGCTGACGCGAAGGACGGGCCTGCCGACGAGCAGGATAAAGAGCGCCATAAATATTGCCGTGACGGCACCGATCAAAAGAGCTGACTGCGAATTGGCGCGAACGAGGATGCCGATAAAACTCCACAAGAGCGCCGTGCCAAATAGATACATCGCCCCGCTCACGCCATTATCGGGTGGATTGTCAGATCGAATCACGAAGCACCTCCAACTAGCTTTCGGTAATAAAAAACGGCGACCGCAATGGGTCGCCGTTTCCCTTGGGGGCAGATAATAGGCCGGGCCCTTACGCCAGCACGCCGAAGAACGCGCCGATGATGCCCACGGCCATGGTGGCCACGATCAGCACCATGGGGTTGATCTTCTTGGACAGCAGCCAGTAGTACAGCCAGAAGGCGATCATGCCGAGCATGCCGGGCATGATGCCGTCCAGGATGTCCTGGAGGGTCTGGGCGTCCTCGCCCGAGCCGATGGCCACCGGGATGCTGGCCCAGAACATGTCCTTGCACATGGCGCCCACGACCATGACGCCCACGATGCCCACGCAGGTCATGATCTTCTGCATGAGGCCGGTCCTCTGGGCCTCGTCCAGGAAGCCCACGCCCAGCTCGTAGCCCTTGACGGCGCCCCAGACGCGCAGCGCGAAGCCGGGGACGTTGTAGATGAGCAGGAAGGCGATGGGGCCGAAGGGGTTGCCGGCCTGGCACAGGCTGATGCCCACCGCGGCGGCGACCACGCGCAGCGTCGACAGGAAGATGGAGTCGCCGATGCCGGACAGCGGGCCCATGAGGGCGGCCTTGACGTCGTTGACGCTCTCGGGCTCGATCTCGCCGCGGGCGACCTTCTCCTCCATGGCCATCGCGATGCCGCCGACGAACGGGGCGAACTGGACGGTGATGTTGAAGAACGCGCAGTGGCGGTGCAGGGCCTCGGCGTAGTCGTCGGGGCGGCCGGCGTAGATCTTCTTGAGCATGTTGGCGACCATCAGGCAGAAGGCGATGTTCATCTGCTTGTAGTAGGTCCAGGAGAACTCCATGCCCAGGGCGCCGACGTTGACGGCGCTCTTGACGAGGTCGGAGCGCGTGATCTTGTTCTCGGGACTAGAAGTCATCGTCCTCATCCCCTTCCGCGGAGAGCTGGGGCTGGGCTCCGCCCAGGCCGAGCAGGTCGAACTTGTCGATGCCGATGATGATGGCGATCAGGGCGACGCCCAGGACGGGCACGTTGGCGTAGGAGCACAGCAGGAAGCCCAGGAAGTAGAAGGGCACGAGCTGCTTGGTGAGCACCAGGCGGCCGAGCATGGCGAAGCCCATGGCAGGCAGGATGTTGGCGGCAACGCCAAAGCCAGCAAGGACAAAGGGCGGGATGAAGTCGAGCATGCCCTGGATGGCGTCAGCACCCAGATAGAACGACAGCGAGCACAGCAGGAACGCCATGATGATACCGGTCAAACCGATCAGGAAGTGCATCGCATAGACACCCTTAAGGTTGCCCTGGCCGGAGAAGACATCAGCGCGGTCAACCAGGATCGGCAGGGCGGCGTTGAGGATGTTCTTGATGGCAAGGCACAGCGTGGCGATGGGCATGGCAAGCGCGATGGCTGCCTCGGTGCTCTGGCCCAGCTGGATAGCGAAGGCGCAGGCGAGCACGCCGCCGATCGTCTCATCAGGCGGCACGTAGGCGCCGATGGAGATCGAGCCCATGAACAGCAGCTCCAGGCTGGCGCCGATCGCGAGGCCGGACTGCAGGTCCCCCAGCACCAGGCCCACGAGCGGGCACAGGACGATGGGGCGGAACGCATAGAGCGTACCGAGCTGGCAGTCGAACTTACCAAATGCGGCGATAAGTCCGATGAGGATTGCTTGGGTAAGCATATATCCCCCTTTCCTAATAGGACGCTACGAAGAGCTCAGACTCTTCGAAATTGAACGCCTAGAGCACGCTGGCGCAGTCAACCTTGGGGTCATCGGCCAGGGGTCGAATCTCGACCTCAACGCCACGATCCAGCATCTCGCGCACATCGGCTTCCTCGGCCGCGGTCAGGAAGATCTGACGAGAGACCTGACGAGCATCGGGACGCTTCTCGTCCTTGGGCTTGGTGTTGCCCAGGTTGACCGACTTGATCTGCGGGCAGCCCTCAACAAGCTGCTTTGCCTCAGCAATAGTGGCGACACAGATGATCATCTTGTACTTGTCGGTCACGCCCGAGTTGATAGCTTCGATTGCATGCTCCATATCTTTGATGACGAGCTTGCAGCCGGCAGGCTTGCCCATCTTGAGCGTCGTCTTCCACACCGGGTCGTTAGCGACCTTATCGCCCACGCAGAAGATGCAGTTGGAGCCAAGGCCCTGAACCCAGGAAACTGCGACCTGGCCATGAAGCAGGCGATGGTCAACGCGAAGTAGCTGAATCATAATGTGACCCCCCAAAGGTCTTGTGCCGTCTTACGGCGTGTCAGTAGGTGCTGCGGATTAGAACTCTTCTTCCTCGTCGTCATCGACCAAAAGATCGTTGACAAACTTCACGCGCGTATCGTCCGCAGCGACGATGGCGCGAATCGTCTCCTCAACCGGCGCCGACTCGTCAGAGAACAGCAACTGGATGAGGAGAGGAAGGTTCATGTTGGTAACGAGGTACGTGCGGGGACGCGTCTGGACGATCTTGGTAAACTCGTTGTTGACGCTGCCGCCAAAGAGGTCGGTGCAGACAACGACATCATCGTCAGCAGACATGCCTGCCAGCAGTTTTTGGGCCTCCTCGGCCACGTCCATGCGGCCATCGACGAACATCGAAAGATCGTGGACGTTGTCGCGAGCGCCCGAGAGCAGCTCGACGCTCTCCTTGATGCCGGTAGCGAAGTGCGCATGGCTGGCGATGATGTACTGTCTCATTCTGTGTTCCTCTCAATAGCCCGGCACGTTCCCGCACCCGTTTTCTTTAGTAGTCGAACTGGTGATAGTAGCGACGATACTTGAGGTTGTGCTTGGTGACCGTCTCGTAGTAGCGAGCCAGGCGGTCGGTAACGAGCACCGTCAGAATCCACGGAGACACGATGACGCGGAACTCGTCGTCAAGGCCGGGGATCGCGAACTCGGCGGTGTCGATGATGTTGATGTCGGTGTCGCC
>NZ_JADNJQ010000049.1 GCF_015555045.1 Collinsella aerofaciens
AGTGTCGCATCCGGGCAGACATCGAACCATTTGAAATGGTCTAACTTGGATTTGTTTTTCGCAAGGCCGCCGAGAGGCGGCCCCGAGAAATTCCTTTTCCTATACTAGAACCATATGAATCGAACGGAACCGATCAGCGAATGACTGAGAGGACCGGACGGGCTCGAAGCCCATTTATTTTGGACGGAGAGTTCGATCCTGGCTCAGGATGAACGCTGGCGGCGCGCCTAACACATGCAAGTCGAACGGCACCCCTCTCCGGAGGGAAGCGAGTGGCGAACGGCTGAGTAACACGTGGAGAACCTGCCCCCTCCCCCGGGATAGCCGCCCGAAAGGACGGGTAATACCGGATACCCCGGGGTGCCGCATGGCACCCCGGCTAAAGCCCCGACGGGAGGGGATGGCTCCGCGGCCCATCAGGTAGACGGCGGGGTGACGGCCCACCGTGCCGACAACGGGTAGCCGGGTTGAGAGACCGACCGGCCAGATTGGGACTGAGACACGGCCCAGACTCCTACGGGAGGCAGCAGTGGGGAATCTTGCGCAATGGGGGGAACCCTGACGCAGCGACGCCGCGTGCGGGACGGAGGCCTTCGGGTCGTAAACCGCTTTCAGCAGGGAAGAGTCAAGACTGTACCTGCAGAAGAAGCCCCGGCTAACTACGTGCCAGCAGCCGCGGTAATACGTAGGGGGCGAGCGTTATCCGGATTCATTGGGCGTAAAGCGCGCGTAGGCGGCCCGGCAGGCCGGGGGTCGAAGCGGGGGGCTCAACCCCCCGAAGCCCCCGGAACCTCCGCGGCTTGGGTCCGGTAGGGGAGGGTGGAACACCCGGTGTAGCGGTGGAATGCGCAGATATCGGGTGGAACACCGGTGGCGAAGGCGGCCCTCTGGGCCGAGACCGACGCTGAGGCGCGAAAGCTGGGGGAGCGAACAGGATTAGATACCCTGGTAGTCCCAGCCGTAAACGATGGACGCTAGGTGTGGGGGGACGATCCCCCCGTGCCGCAGCCAACGCATTAAGCGTCCCGCCTGGGGAGTACGGCCGCAAGGCTAAAACTCAAAGGAATTGACGGGGGCCCGCACAAGCAGCGGAGCATGTGGCTTAATTCGAAGCAACGCGAAGAACCTTACCAGGGCTTGACATATGGGTGAAGCGGGGGAGACCCCGTGGCCGAGAGGAGCCCATACAGGTGGTGCATGGCTGTCGTCAGCTCGTGTCGTGAGATGTTGGGTTAAGTCCCGCAACGAGCGCAACCCCCGCCGCGTGTTGCCATCGGGTGATGCCGGGAACCCACGCGGGACCGCCGCCGTCAAGGCGGAGGAGGGCGGGGACGACGTCAAGTCATCATGCCCCTTATGCCCTGGGCTGCACACGTGCTACAATGGCCGGTACAGAGGGATGCCACCCCGCGAGGGGGAGCGGATCCCGGAAAGCCGGCCCCAGTTCGGATTGGGGGCTGCAACCCGCCCCCATGAAGTCGGAGTTGCTAGTAATCGCGGATCAGCATGCCGCGGTGAATGCGTTCCCGGGCCTTGTACACACCGCCCGTCACACCACCCGAGTCGTCTGCACCCGAAGTCGCCGGCCCAACCGAGAGGGGGGAGGCGCCGAAGGTGTGGAGGGTGAGGGGGGTGAAGTCGTAACAAGGTAGCCGTACCGGAAGGTGCGGCTGGATCACCTCCTTTCTAGGGAGATAAATCTTCTAGAGAGAAAACACTTTAACTCGAATGGAGGGCAGGAGCCCGTCCGGTAGATGTCCGCCAGGATAAGTCCCCGCAGCACCCGGTCCCCGGGGTCGCACCCGCGTACCTTGAGAGCCGCATAGCGATAGGAGAGAGATGGAAGAGATTCATCTTCCAGACTCGATTCTTTTCTGCGATTTATCAGACAGAATGATAGCAATCATTCATCCGATCCAAACAAGAAGAATTCACTTATTTATGAGTGAGGAGCATCTGATCGCGAGCACAGTGAAGACACTGTGCCGCGGTATGAGATACCCGAATTGCGACATACGAGCGCTATTCATGATATCGATTAATTAACTTAATTAGCGACACGTGGATATCCCGCGGGCCCGATGCGGTCCCGCAAGATACCACGGGCGCACGGCGGATGCCTTGGCACAGGGAGCCGATGAAGGACGCGGCAAGCTGCGATAATCCCCGGCGAGGAGCACACATCCTTCGACCCGGGGGTCTCCGAATGGGCGAACCCATGCACAGCAGTGTGCATATCCCCACCCCGAACACATAAGGGTGGGGAGGACAACCCGGGGAACTGAAACATCTAAGTACCCGGAGGAGAGGAAATCAATCTCGAGACTCCCCGAGTAGCGGCGAGCGAAAGGGGACCGATGGCCAAACCGTCGAGCGGGCATACCCGGCAGGGGTTCCGCCGACGGGGTTGCAGGGCCGCGCATCCGGGGGCTGCCGCCCCCGGGCGCAGGTCCGGCTGGGGAGCGGAACGGCATGGGAGGGCCGGCCGCAGCGGGTGACAGCCCCGTACGCGAACCCAGACCGGACGGCGCGACGCGGTCCCTGAGTAGGGCCGGGCACGTGAAACCCGGTCCGAACCTGGGTGGACCACCATCCAAGCCTGAGTACTACCCTGTGACCGATAGCGCACCAGTACCGTGAGGGAAAGGTGAAAAGCACCCCGGGAGGGGAGTGAAACAGTACCTGAAACCGTGCGCCCACGAGCAGTCGGAGCACCTTTATGGTGTGACGGCGTGCCTTTTGTAGAATGAGCCAGCGAGTCGCTGGCGCGGGGCGAGGTTAACCGAAAGGGAGCCGGAGCGAAAGCGAGCCTTAACAGGGCGACTTGAGTCCCGCGCCGCGGACGCGAAGCCGGGTGAGCTATCCGTGGGCAGGCTGAAGCGGGGGTAAGACCCCGTGGAGGGCCGAACGCACGTCGGTTGAAAACGGCGGCGATGACCTGCGGATAGGGGTGAAAGGCCAATCAAACCCGGAGATATCTCGTTCTCCCCGAAATAGCTTTAGGGCTAGCGTCGCGCGTTCACCGCCGGAGGTAGAGCACCGGATGGACGAGGGGGCTTCGCCGCCTACCGAATCCAACCGAACTCCGAATGCCGGCGGCCCAGAGCGCGGCAGTCAGAGCATGTGGGCTAAGCTGTGTGCTCGAGAGGGAAACAGCCCGGACCGCCCGCTAAGGTCCCCAAGTTCCAGCCGAGTGGCAAAGGATGTGCGTCCGCCCAGACAACCAGGATGTTGGCTTAGAAGCAGCCATCCATTCAAAGAGTGCGTAACAGCTCACTGGTCGAGTGGACATGCGCCGACAATACACGGGGCTAAGCTGGACACCGAAGCGGCGGGATTTTGATTTACAGAATCGGTAGGGGAGCTTCCCATGGGCGGAGAAGCCGGAGGGCGACCGACGGTGGAGCGCATGGGAGTGAGAATGCTGGCATGAGTAGCGAGAGACGAGAGAGTAACTCGTCCGCCGTGAACCCGAGGTTTCCTGGGCAAGGCTAATCCTCCCAGGGTCAGTCGGGGGCTAAGGCGAGGCCGGTAGGCGTAGCCGACGCGCAGCAGGCAGACATTCCTGCACCGCGCACGCGGCGCTACGACCGACGGGGCGACGGATGGGGGTGGCTCGGCGGGGTTCTGGACGTCCCCGTGATGGAGCGCGGCCCGCGGACCAGGGAAATCCGGTCCGCAGAAGGGCGAGGCTCCGGACGAAGCGACTGAGCGAAGCGAGTGAGCCCGAGGTCCCTAGAAAAACCCCTAGGCAGGCGCGTGCGCGCCCGTACCGCAAACCGACACAGGTGGGTGGGTAGAACATACCGAGGCGATCGGGTCAACCATGGTCAAGGAACTCGGCACAATGGCCCCGTAACTTCGGGAGAAGGGGTGCCCGCGCGTACGTGAACGGACTTGCTCCGGGAGCGGAGGCGGGCCGCAGTGGAGAGGCCCAAGCGACTGTTTACCAAAAACACAGGACTCTGCAGAAGCCGCAAGGCGACGTATAGGGTCTGACGCCTGCCCGGTGCCGGAAGGTCACGCGGAGGAGTTAGCTTTCGAGCGAAGCCCCGAAGCCAAGCCCCGGTAAACGGCGGCCGTAACTATAACGGTCCTAAGGTAGCGAAATTCCTTGTCGGGTAAGTTCCGACCTGCACGAAAGGCGCAACGACTTGGGCGCTGTCTCGACCATGGACCCGGTGAAATTGCACTGGTCGTGAAGATGCGACTTACCCGCGGAAGGACGGAAAGACCCCGTGAACCTTCACTGCAGCTTGGCATTGGCCGCTGGTCCCGCGTGTAGAGGATAGGCAGGAGGCGAAGATCCGGAGGCGCCAGCCCCCGGGGAGCCGCCCTTGGAATACTGCCCTCGCGCGACCGGCGTCCTAACCCGAGGCCGTCAACCGGCTCGGGGACCGTGCCAGGCGGGCAGTTTGACTGGGGCGGTCGCCTCCTAAAGGGTAACGGAGGCGCGCGAAGGTCCGCTCGGGACGGTCGGCAACCGTCCTTTTGAATGCAAGAGTACAAGCGGGCTTGACTGCGAGGCCCACAAGCCGAGCAGGTGCGAAAGCAGGCTCTAGTGATCCGGCGGCCCCGAGTGGGTGGGCCGTCGCTCAACGGATAAAAGGTACTCCGGGGATAACAGGCTGATCTTGCCCAAGAGTCCACATCGACGGCAAGGTTTGGCACCTCGATGTCGGCTCATCGCATCCTGGGGCTGGAGCAGGTCCCAAGGGTACGGCTGTTCGCCGTTTAAAGCGGTACGCGAGCTGGGTTCAGAACGTCGTGAGACAGTTCGGTCCCTATCCTCCGTGGGCGCAGGAGAATCGATGGAGGCTGCCCCCAGTACGAGAGGACCGGGGTGGACGCACCTCCGGTGAACCGGTTGTCGACCAACGGCACGGCCGGGTAGCCGCGTGCGGCGCGGATAACCGCTGAAGGCATCTAAGCGGGAAGCCGTTCCAGGGATTAGTTCTCCTTCCGGTAAGGGCCCAGGTAGACTACCTGGTCGATAGACGGCAGGTGCAAGGGCGGCGACGTCCTCAGCCGAGCCGCACTAATCGCCCGAGCTCTTCCGGAACCGCACCTCGCGGCCCGCGGGACAAGCGCTCATGCGCGGTCCGGGCACGAGGATGCCCCCGAGTCATCTTTCCTATACGCCATGCGGCCCCCAGGGCACGTGTAAGGTGAGACCCAGGACACCGTAACGGTGGGCGCCGCCCACCGGTCAGCGGCCAGAGCATGGGGGGCACGCCCGGTCCCGTTCCGAACCCGGAAGCTAAGCCCCATCGCGCCGAGAGTACTGCGGGGTCAGCCCGTGGGAGGCCAGGGCGCCGCTGACCGGTGGACGGCACCGAGCCGTACGCTTGAACTGAGAAGGGGGAGGCCTCGCGGCCTCCCCCTTTTT